>JBGTNJ010000102.1:0-9446 GCA_041743145.1 Nitrospira sp.
CGATTTCAATCGTCTCGGACCCAGATGAGCCGGAACTCTTGGATCACACGATTCGCGCCGTGGGGCGGGTGACGAAATCAATTGCGCGATTGCAACTGGGTGATGAGCTGGGCATTCACGGGCCGTTCGGGTAAGGCTGGCCGCTCGACGCCATCGAATACATCTTCCGTCGGCGCAACCAGTATGGAAGCGTGAAGATTCTGCATGGGGTCAAGACGCCGCACGATCTGCTCTTTCGGGAACGGTTCGATGTCTGGCGGCGGCATCCTGATACGGAAGTGTTGTTGACCAGCGACCAGCCCGATAAGACGTGGCACTATCACGTCGTCGTGGTGACGGAGCTGTTCGAACAAGTGGCGGTGGACTCGGAGCCCGCCATGGTGCTGATGTGCTGACCGGAGATTATGATGCGATTGGGTGTGTCGATCTCGATGCAACGTGGGGTTCCGTCGACGGCGATCTATGTCTCGATCTTACGACGACTGAGAGGATTGTAACAGGAGGAAATGCAACCATGATAATCGCATCGAAAGTTGTAAAGCGAGTAGTTACCATCGATGAAAACAAATTCGTTTCGGATGCAGCTCAACTTATGACTAAGGAACTCATCGGGTCCGTGGTCGTTACCGATGCTTCCGGCATTTGCGGGTTGCTCACGGAGCGTGAGGTGATGATGAACGTGGTCGGAAAGGGGAAGGACCCGAAAAAGGTTCTGATCAAGGATGTGATAACTCGCGACCACATCAAAGTCAGCCCCAACGACACCGCCGGTGCCTGCTTGGATCTCATGAAGGAACATCGATGTCTCCACCTATTGGTCTTTGAAGGGGACGAGTTCGTTGGCACCGCTTCCTTGCGCGATGTGGCGGAGCTCATGATCGACCAAAAGGAAACGCTCATCCAGCATCTTGAAAAATACATCACCTCTTGACATGTTGAGACGATAGGAAAAAAGAGAAGGAACGCGTGAGGTGTGAGGCGGACTGCGGTAGCTATCCTGTCATCCCCGGCGGTTGTCCGTGGAGATCAACCCAAAACAAAGATGGGTCCTGATGAAAGGCAGTCGAAACTTACAGACAAAAGGCTCTTCACGCGAGCGAATTTCGAGCGACGAGCCAGCAGGACCTTGAATGATGTTCATCCAGTAGAAAGACATATAGGGAGAGAGGGAGGTCTGGCGTGGCGTGTTGTGGACGAGAAAGGCATCAGGATGAAGGCAAAGGACAACACAGGCATGACATCAGAAGAAACGACCGGGGAGATCCTGCCATGCGATCAGCCGAGTGATTGTTTGATCTGCGTAAATGAAAGACCAGCCCTGTTGTATGGCCACTGGCTCTGCTACCATTGCAAGAACGTGGTGCAGGCAGAAGCACTTGCGCAGAAGCGCAACATCATCAAGGAAGACAGAGGGTCTAGTCGTTCAGGGTCTTCGTGCGGGAAGCATCTCAGACAAGAGGTGTTTTCATCTCCAACCTCGCCGTTTTGCACCAACTCAGATCATGAAATCTGACTGTTCAAATACGGTTGATTAAATCGATGCATCACGACAGCATTAACTCAATTACAACTTCTATGATTTTTAGAATAAAAAAAGGTTTGGATTTGCCGATCAGCGGGAAACCGGAGCAGCGTGTTCATGCCGCTAAAGCTGTCCGCCACGTTGCCGTTCTGGGCGTGGATCACATAGATCTCAAACCCGCCATGCTGGTAGTCGAAGGGGACAAGGTCAAACTCGGTCAAGCGCTGTTCGAGCACAAGAAGCTACCCGGCGTGCGCTTCACTGCCCCTGGTGCAGGCAAGGTGATTGCCATCCATCGTGGAGCTCAACGTATGCTCCAGTCAGTCATCATCCGGCTTGACGAAACCGAAGACAAGGAGCCGTTCACTGCGTATGGTGCCGACCAACTAGCCGACCTGACTGAAGCGCAGGTTGTGGAAAATCTTTTGGCATCGGGTCTGTGGGTTACATTACGCACCCGGCCCTATAGCAAGATACCAGATCCGGCCACCCGTCCGGCCGCAATCTTCGTGACGGCTATGGACAGCAACCCGCTGGCCGCCGATCCCGTTCCGATTATTGTTGCAGAGGCTGAGTCGTTCGGCCATGGTCTGACTGTGCTCTCGCGGCTTGGCCCCATGCCTCTTTGGGTGTGCAAGTCAACCGAAGCCGAACTGCCGCTTCCACCGGGTCTGAACCAACTGCACCAGGCAAGTTTCGAAGGCCCCCACCCAGCCGGTCTGCCGGGGACGCACATTCATTTCATCGAACCGGTAGACGTAGGCAAGGTTGTCTGGCACCTCAACTACCAAGAGGTGATTGCTATCGGCAAGCTGTTTACCAGCGGCCGGTTATGGACCGGACGCATCGTCGCGCTAGGCGGGCCCCAGGTCAAACAGCCACGCCTGTTGCGTACCAGGCTCGGCGCCTGCATCGAGGAGTTGATCGAGGGTGAGCTGCAGGCCGGTGATAACCGCGTCATTTCCGGCTCGGTCTGGTCAGGGCGTCACGCAGCCGACTGGTCGTCCTATCTGGGGCGCCATCATCTGCAGGTGTGCGTGCTCAAGGAAGGGGAAGAACGAAAGTTCATGGGCTGGTTCGCACCCGGGCGGCGAAAATTCTCCCAGAGCAACGTCATGCTGTCGAGTCTATTCCGTCACCGCAGGGAGGAGTTTGAGTTGACTACCGGTCTGAACGGAAGTCTGCGCGCCATGGTGCCATTCGGCAACTTCGAGGATGTCATGCCTCTGGACATCCTGCCGACGCAACTGCTGCGCTATCTGGTTGTGGGTGACACCGACATGGCGCAAAAGCTGGGCTGCATGGAACTGGACGAGGAAGACCTCGCCTTGTGTTCCTTCGTGTGCGTGGGTAAGAACGACTACGGTCCGGTGCTGCGGAAGGTGCTGAGCCAGATTGAGAGAGAAGGCTGATGGCAGGCATGAAACGCTATCTTGATCGTCTCAGACCCCTGTTTACCAAGGGCGGCCGGTTTGAAAAGTACTATGCCGTATTCGAAATGGTCGATGTGTTTCTGTATTCACCTCCTGATGCCACTCGCACCGCGCCTCATGTGCGGGATGGAATCGATCTGAAGCGATTGATGATGTACGTGGTTGTGGCGCTTATTCCCTGTATCCTGTGGAGCTGGTTTAACACCGGCTATCAGGCCAATCTGGCGCTCGCAACGATGGGCACGGCCAAGGCTGGCTGGCGCCATGAACTGCTAGCGGCGCTCAATATCGGTTTTGATGCCGGCAGTATTCTTGCCAATACGGCACATGGCTTCTTGTATTTTCTGCCGCTATATCTGATTACCTTAATAGTAGGCGGTGTATGGGAAACGCTGTTCGCCACGGTGCGTCAGAAAGAGATCAATGAAGGCTTTCTGGTCACATCCATGCTATTTACGCTGACGCTGCCACCAGATATGCCTCTCTGGATGGTCGCAATCGGGATTAGCTTCGGCGTGGTGCTCGGCAAAGAGATCTTCGGCGGGACCGGCAAGAATTTTCTCAATCCAGCCCTGACCGCCCGGGCGTTTCTTTTTTTCGCCTATCCCGCCGAAATGTCCGGTGATCGGGTGTGGGTGGCGGTGGATGGGTATTCCGGCGCGACCGCGCTCAGCCTTGGTAAAGTTGGCGGAGTAGAGGGGATCATCAGTGGGGGCTATACTTGGTGGAATGCCTTTATCGGCCTGATGCCGGGCTCCCTGGGAGAAACATCTACCCTCGCCTGCCTGATCGGCGCGGCGTTCCTGATCTATACTGGGGTCGGTTCCTGGCGCATTATCCTCGGGGTCTTTCTGGGTATGGTCGGGGCCTCGCTCCTTTTCAATGTGGTCGGCAGCGACACCAATCCAATGGTGGCGATGCCCTGGTACTGGCACCTGGTTCTGGGCGGCTTTGCCTTCGGCATGGTTTTCATGGCTACTGACCCGGTGTCAGCCGCCATGACGAGTGCCGGGCGCTGGGTCTTCGGCATTCTGATCGGGGCCATGACAGTGCTCATCCGCGTGGCGAACCCAGCGTTTCCAGAAGGCATAATGCTGACGATTTTGTTTGCCAATGTTTTCGCGCCATTGATAGATCATGCGGTGGTCCAGCTGAACATCCGACGGAGGCTACGCCGCCATGTCCGTTCCTGAGCCCGATTCCGCCGCATCCATTGCGTCAGTAGAGAGTGGGAGCAGGACGCTGCTGGTTACCTTTGTCGTCTGTCTGGTCTGCTCGATTGTGGTCGCCAGCGCGGCGGTGCTCCTTCGACCGATTCAGGAATCGAATCAGAAAACCGATCTCATACGAAATATCATTGAGGTTTCCGGCCTCCTGAAGGAGGGGCTGACGGAAGCACAAGCGCTTGAACGGATTGACGCGCGAATGGTCGAACTGGCAACCGGTGACGAGGTGGAGGGGATGGACCCTGAAACCTTTAATATTGTCAGAGCCGGAAAGGATCCCACGATATCCACCGCACTCGCCCGACAAGAGGATGTAGCGCAGATCAGGCGCGAACCGCGCTATCTGCCGGTCTATCGGATTGTCGGCGCCAAAGGCGACTTGAAGAAACTGATTCTGCCGGTGTACGGGTACGGGCTATGGTCCACGATGTACGGGTTTCTTGCGCTTGAGGGAGATTTGCGAACGGTTCAGGGCCTTCGATTCTATCAGCATGGCGAGACCCCGGGACTAGGAGGAGAGATCGACAATCCCAAGTGGCGAGCACAATGGGCGGGCAAAGTCCTATTCGACGATGAATGGAGGGTTCAGGTTGAAGTGACGAAGAGCTCGATCGACAATTCCACACCCGAAGCCCAACACCAGATCGACGCACTCGCCGGCGCCACCATCACCTCGCGAGGTGTGGAGAATTTGCTGAAATTCTGGCTGAGCGACAAAGGGTACGGGCCTTACCTTTCTCGTTTGCGTCACGAAAGGAGCTGACTATCATGTCGTACCAGCACCGCAAAATTCTTTTCGACCCGATCGTTGACAATAACCCGATCATCCTGCAGGTCCTGGGGATTTGCTCGGCACTGGCAGTGACATCGAAGCTCTCAACCACGATCACCATGTGCATCGCGCTGACGGCCGTGACCGCCCTCTCCAATGCCGCCATCAGTGTGATCCGCAACCACATCCCGAGCAGCGTCCGCATCATTGTGCAGATGACGATTATTTCTTCGCTGGTCATCGTCACCGATCAGTTCCTCAAAGCCTATGCGTTTGCAATCAGCAAGGAACTGTCGGTATTCGTCGGGTTGATTATCACCAATTGTATCGTCATGGGACGTGCTGAAGCCTATGCGATGAAACATCCGCCTCTCCCGAGCCTCCTCGATGGCCTCGGCAACGGCCTGGGCTATAGCGCACTGTTACTGGTAGTCGGTACCATACGCGAGCTCTTGGGGTCCGGTTCCCTGTTCGGGTATCCGGTACTCCTTCTTGAAAGGGATGGCGGGTGGTATGTGCCAAACGGCCTGTTGCTACTGCCCCCGAGCGCGTTTTTCCTGATCGGCATGATCATTTGGGTGGTGCGCTCCTGGAAGCCGGCACAAGTCGAGGAGCCTGAATACCAGATCTATCACGCGCATCGTCCCGAGGTGACCTCATGACGGAGCTGGTCAATCTGTTTATCACAGCGGTTTTCGTCGAGAATCTTGCGCTGACGTTTTTTCTCGGAATGTGCACTTTTCTGGCCGTATCGAAACAAATCAGCACGGCGATCGGACTCGGAATCGCGGTGGTCGTCGTCCAGGCCCTGACCGTCCCGATCAACAATCTGATCTACCAGTTTCTTATCCGTGATGGCGCGCTGGCATGGATGGGGCTATCTGATATGAATCTGAGTTTCCTTGGGCTCATCAGCTACATCAGTGTCATTGCGGCGATCGTACAGGTGCTGGAAATGTTTCTCGATCGACACGTCCCGAGGCTATACAACTCGCTGGGGATCTTTTTGCCGCTCATTACCGTCAACTGCGCCATTCTCGGAGGCAGTCTCTTTATGGTCGAGCGTGACTATACCTTTAGCGAGAGTCTCACCTATGGTCTGGGCTCGGGTGTCGGGTGGGCGGTCGCGATCGCTGCGATGGCGGGGGTGCGTGAGAAGCTCAAGTATTCCGACATACCCGATGGCTTGCAGGGACTGGGTATCGCATTCATCAGCGCCGGATTGATGGCCCTCGGGTTCATGGCCTTTTCCGGAATTCAACTCTGAGTCTGACGAGGGGCCGCGTATGATCGAGATCATACTGGGAGTCAGTTTTTTTACCGGGATCGTCCTCATTCTGGTAGGCCTGATTCTGGCGGCGCGCTCGAAACTGGTGGCAAGTGGCAATGTCACGATTACGATCAACGATAACAAACTTATCGAGACTCCGATTGGCGGCAAGCTGCTCGGTGCGCTTGGCGACGCCAAGATTTTTGTCAGTTCCGCCTGCGGCGGCGGCGGTACCTGCGGTGTGTGCCGGGTGAAGGTATTCGAAGGAGGTGGGGCCATTTTGCCGACAGAAACCTCGCATATCACCAAGCGTGAAGCTCGCGAGGGCTACCGTCTGTCCTGTCAGGTGGCGGTCAAGCAGGACATGAAGATTGTGATTCCAGATGAGGTGTTCGGTGTCAAGAAATGGGAATGTACCGTGCGCTCCAACCACAACGTGGCGACCTTCATCAAAGAATTGGTACTGGAGCTTCCCCAGGATAAATATGTCGATTTTCGTGCCGGAGGGTACATTCAGATTCTATGCCCTCCGTATGAGCAATCGTTTAAGGATTTTGACATCGCAGAACGATTTCGCAACGATTGGGACCGGCTGAACCTCTGGGAACTTGTTTCCAAGGTGAATGAGCCGATAGAGCGCGCCTACTCAATGGCCAATTACCCTGAGGAGCGTGGCATCATTTTGCTCAATATTCGGATTGCCACTCCCCCACCGCGCACCACAAATGTGCCGCCGGGTAAAATGTCATCCTACCTGTTCGGATTGAAACCGGGCGACAAGGTCACCATCTCCGGGCCTTTCGGCGACTTCTTTGCCCGCGATACCAACAACGAGATGATTTTCATCGGCGGTGGTGCAGGGATGGCGCCCATGCGTTCGCATATTTTCGATCAGCTAGGTCGCCTCAAGAGCCACCGCAAGATCTCCTTCTGGTACGGTGCTCGATCGAGGCGCGAGATGTTCTATGCCGAAGATTTCGACAAGCTGGCTGCAGCGCACGACAACTTCGAGTGGCATATCGCCCTGTCCGACCCACTCCCCGAGGACGATTGGGGCGGCTACACCGGCTTTATCCATAGCGTTCTGTATAATGAGTATCTGAAGACCCATCCGGCGCCCGAGGACTGTGAGTACTATCTATGCGGACCGCCGATGATGAATGCCGCGGTGATCAAGATGTTGTTGGATCAGGGTGTTGAGCGTGAAAACATCATGCTCGACGACTTCGGGGGATGACCATTTATGCATCCTTCCATTCCGCGCCCCCGTGCTCTCATTGCCTTGATCGTCCTGATGGTTGCAGGGACCATCTTCAGCCTGCTGCGCCCAGAATCGCACGTCGCAGAGCTGCACATGAGTGGTCGCACCATGGGCACCACCTATAGTGTGAAGTACCGCCCCGTCCAGGACACTCCGTCGCTAAAGGCTATGCAGATAGAAGTTGACGCATTGCTGACCGAGATCAATCACACCATGTCCACCTACGACCCGGAATCTGAACTGTCGCGCTTTAACCGTATGCGCACCACCGACTGGGTTTCCGCATCCGCTTCGCTACTTGCCGTGCTCAAAGCAGCGATCGAGATCGGAGCCCAGAGCGAAGGCGCGTTCGACATCACGATTGGCCCCCTGGTCAATCTGTGGGGCTTCGGTCCCGAGTTTCATCCAGACCGCATCCCGCTTGAAACCGACATCGCCGCTGCGCGCGCGCGCAGCGGGCTCGATAAAGTGACACTACATGAGACTCAACCAGCGATACGCAAGCACCGCCCTGATCTATTCCTGGATCTTTCCGGGATAGCCAAAGGGTACGGTGTGGACCGGGTTGCTGAACTCATGACCGCGCACGGCATTGAACATTATATGGTTGAGATAGGTGGCGAGGTACGGGTACGCGGTCTCAAGGAGCACGATACACCCTGGCGGATCGCGATTGAGAAACCGTTGTCGGGCGAACGCTCGGTGCAAACGATGCTGGCACTCAGCGACATCGCACTCGCCACCTCGGGCGATTATCGCAACTTTTTCGAAATCGCCGGTCGACGCTATTCCCATACCATCGATCCAACCACCGGCTGGCCGGTCGATCATCATCTGGTCTCGGTAACGGTGCTGGCAGATACCAGCATGCGAGCCGATGCCTGGGCCACCGCTTTTCAGGTGTTGGGGCCTGAGCGTGGCATGTCCATAGCCGAACGGCTCAGTCTTCCAGTCCTCTTCGTCATCGAACGTGATGGAAAATTTGAGGAGCGCGTCTGCTGCGCCTTCCAACGTTACCGTAAACAGGAGATATCATGACAATTTTCCTGGTGACCTTTGTCGTCATGGGCATTGCCATACTGGCTATGGCGGTGGGTGTATTGGTTGGCCGCCGTCCGATCGGCGGCAGTTGTGGCGGTCTTGAACGCCTTGGTCTGGAGTGCGATGCCGGCTGCGACAAGCCCTGTCCGAGGAATGGAAAAAGTCCCGAGAGTCCTCTCTGTGACTACACTCGAACAGCCACCGGCACGATCAAGCGAGAGTCATAAAAGAACTTCTCTTGTGTTTATCCACCGGCTCAGCGAAGAAAGGCTCCGCCTGCATACCCCTGTGGGTCGTCATCTTTTAATTTGCGACTCCACGTTAATGAGCTTTATTTCTGTGAGATCCGCAAGCCGCGGACACCAACGTGTGCCGGCACGCCACAAGGCCGAGTCCAGCTGGTCGTAGACCGTCCCCGGGTGCTCGTAGTGAATTCCATACGCGTAAGAAGCCGCACGTCGACACGGGAACACGAACGACTTCGCCGACTCGTCGGGCTCCACCTCGAATCGTGTCACGGTCAGGTCAAAGGTGAGCCGGATCTTGAACCAACAATGAGCATGATGGTCGTCGACCTGCATCGACTGCTGATAGCACTGCAACACATCACGGACATCAACCATGATCAACGACGTGTTTCCCGAAAAGACCTCGGCTCGCTTGTCAAGCACCAAGGCCTTGGCCAGGGACAAGGCGTGTGCGACTTGAATCGGGTTCAGGAGGTCGAAAGCTGACTCGTAAATGACAATGTTGGGATGGACCTTGAATTCGCGTAGAATCCCCCGCTTGGCCAACTCGAGGCTCCAGTAAAAGTCCACGGCTTGAGACTGGCGGAAACGAAAGGTAAGTAGGTTCATAATTCCGTACCCGTCCTCACGGTTAGTCGGATTTGGAACCTTAGGAAGATACTCGGTGCAGTTA
>JBGTNJ010000103.1:0-55077 GCA_041743145.1 Nitrospira sp.
TCTCGGCGGGTGGATTTGCGATACTGTGCGAACGTCACCTCGGCAAATGTCTGTTGCGCCATGGGCGTGCCTCCTCATCAGCGAGTGTGGCGTTCCCTCTAGCACATCCCGAGCGAAGAATAAATCAGACCTTCCCTAGCTATAGAAGCACCATAAACCTCTCACCATTAGGGTGGCACGCCTCATGACGCTACGGATTCTTACCCTGGTTCTGCTTTTTCTCTTGAGCTCAGCCGAAGCATTTCCCTTCAGCAGCGAAGTGGTCGGGGTCCTTGAGGGAAGCACCATCGAAGTCGTGCGTCTCGGGAAGACGCAACGCATCCACTTGCATGGCCTCGACTGTCCTGAGAAGGGCCAACCCTACGGCGACGACGTGAAACAAGCGATCTCGGACCTCGTCTTTGCCATGCAAGTCACGGTCGAGCCCTATGGGAAGGACAAGTACGGGCGAATCATGGCCGACGTGCTGCTTGCGGACGGGACCAACGTGAGTCACGCCTTGGTGAAGGAGGGCCGATGCTGGTGGTCTCGGAGGTCTGCACCGGACAACGCTGAACTGGAACGGCTTGAGCTGGAAGCAAGAGAGGCGAAAAAGGGGCTCTGGGCAGATCCTGAGCCGATCCCCCCATGGGAGTTCCGGAAGGCCCAGCGGAGACGATCCCCCGGCGTACCCAGCAACTGAGCCGCACATTGTGGCGAGACGGGAATGTCGAAATCGACCACCACCTACTGGAACCCGTTAGCTCCCGACCAACGGAGCCGCTGGACTCCCATCAAAGGTCTGGAGGGCATGGCCGAGGAGATCACGCTGAGTATTGATCCGCTTACGGGCGAATACACCAGGCTGACCCGCTTCCTGCCGGGCGCTGATACGTCGGTGTTCGTGGGAAAGACCCATGCATACCCTGAGGAGGTATTTATTGTCAGCGGGCGGCTGTACGACCAGGCGTTCGATTGCTGGCTTGAAGCGGGAAATTACGCAAGCCGCCCTCCCGGAGAACGTCATGGTCCGTTTAAGACCGATGTCGGGTGTGTTGTTCTGGAGGTGTCATTCCCCAACAGGGTGGTGGGCTGAAAGAGCAGCTAGTGTGGAGAAACGCGGGGCGTCCGAAACAGGCTGATCGATCCTCTGAAATTGCAAACTTACCCCTATGCTAATTTCTGACCGTATCTCATTGAAACGCCAACGATTATGGCCCTATGCTCGGAACCTTCAGTGCCATGTTGTAGAGGAGAAGCGGCACGTCTGGCCCTGAAGCCCTTTGGGGCCTTTCTGGCTCGCATCCACCTCCAGGGCGCTCACCCACCGCCAAGTTGGCCATGCATGGCTGGCTTTAGGTATACTCCCAGAGGGAGGGCGAAATGATGATCCGAACCGTCGAAGCCGTGATCGATGAGCACGGGAATGTGCGATTGCTCGAGCCCATCCATCTTCCTGCAGTCCGGCGAGCATTGGTTATGATCTTGGAGGAACAGCCGGTAGCCGGGGTGCACGAAAGTGCGTTGCTCAGTGAAGCGGCGCTGGCCGAGGATTGGAACCGGCCGGAAGAGGACGAGGCATGGTCACACCTACAGCAGGTGCAGTAGTCCTCGTTCGATTTCCCTTCTCTGACTTGTCACAGACCAAACTACGTCCGGCTGTGGTGCTTGCTGACGCCGATCGTGGAGACTGCTCTGCCAGGTGACAAGCAAGCCTTACGGCGACACTCGGGCAATTATGCTGGAAGACAACAGCTTCTCCGCCGGATCGCTGCGAGTCCTGAGCTATGCCCGTCCCAGCAAACTCTTCACCGCCAATCGGGATCTTATTATTTCCGAGGTTGCCACACTGAAATCGCAATCATTGAAGCAGGTTGTTGATGCCGTGGTAAACCTCCTCCGCGCTGGCCGTGTAGTATGATCAGTAGGGACCAGAGAACAATTATGTTCCTGACCGGCGAAACGTAGCGGCGTCCGAAACGGTTGATCGCCTCACTAAACTTTTGCTCTGACCCCTATTGGGATCTGATACGAGGAAGACATGAGGCTGGTTGGTAAGGAAGGGGAAGAGCTACATCTTGAGGTACTGGGATACCAATTTTCGGAAACCAAGGACGACGAATGGGACTCTGAATGGTTGATTATTTCGGGACTGGTATCATGTGCGAGAGGTCGCTGGAAGTTCCGTGACGCCTGCCTTTGCACTTTCGAAGTTCAGGCACTCGCTGCTTGGTTGCGCGACGTTCGAGTTGGTGGGCCTGAGCGAGAACTTTGCTTCACTGAGCCAAGTCTTCGGTTCGAACATGTAGAGACGTCCGACGGGGACCAGCTCTTGGTCGCATTCTCTCAAGAATGTTCTCCTCCTCGGTCGACTGATGACGAAAGGTACGGAGAGGGGTATACGCTGTCGTTCCCGTTTTGCTTAAACGATTTTGCTGCCGCCTCGGCAGCACTGGAGAGCATGTCGCTTAAGTGGCCGATTCGAACACGAAGGGTGGATGCTGGCTAACACGGGCACGCACCCGACTGCCCAGGATTCACAGCGTGAAGCATTAGTCCTTTGCCACTTCTTAGAGATCGTCAGCCTCCACGAAGACACCAATTGGCGCTCAGTAAATCGCGTGAATGATGCCGAGCTACGGAGTCCCTGGGTATCCAAGTTATGAAGTACGTGGATGAATTTCGCGATCGCGCAGTGGCTGCGGCGTTGGCGGAGCGGATCAAGAAGACGGTGCGTCGCCCTTGGACGATCATGGAGGTCTGCGGGGGGCAGACCCATGCGATCGTACGGTTCGGGCTCGACAGCCTGTTGCCAAAGAACCTTGAACTCGTTCATGGCCCAGGCTGTCCGGTTTGTGTGACATCGGTGTCCCTCATCGACCAAGCGGTCTGCATCGCGTCGTTGCCTGGAGTAATCTTTTGCTCGTTCGGCGACATGCTTCGCGTTCCTGGTTCCCACGGAAATTTGTTCGAGGTGAAGTCGGTCGGCGGAGATGTCCGGATCATCTATTCGCCCTTGGATGCGCTCGAACTGGCTCGCAAAAACCCTGATCGTGAGGTCGTCTGTTTCGCCGTCGGATTTGAAACCACAGCCCCGGCTTGGGCCATGGCAGTCGCGCAGGCGAAGCAGTCGGGGATCACGAACTTCAGCCTGCTGATCGCCCATGTGCTGGTACCCCCGGCGATGGAAGCGATCCTGTCGTCGTCTCAGAATCGGATTCAAGGGTTTCTGGCTGCAGGTCATGTTTGCACCGTGATGGGCTATGAGGAATACGAAGCTCTCGCGCAGCGGTATCGAGTCCCCATCGTCGTGACTGGGTTTGAACCGCTCGATGTGCTCGAGGGCGTCGCGATGTTGGTCAGTCAGTTAGAAGAGGGGCGGGCCGAGGTCGAGAACCAGTATGTACGGTCGGTGAGCCGGGAAGGGAACCGACCAGCGAGGACCATCGTCGACGAAGTCTTTGAACCGGTATCGCGGGCCTGGCGCGGCATCGGTGAAATTCCGGCAAGCGGTCTACGCCTCAAGTCTGCCTACAATGCCTACGACGCCGAGCTGAAGTTTCAACGGGAACTTGTGCAGCTCACAGAAGGCACTGAAGATCCAGAATGCCAGAGTGGGTTAGTCCTCCAAGGTTTGCTCAAGCCGATGGACTGTCCGGCCTTCGGGACCCGTTGCACACCTGAACAGCCGTTGGGCGCGCCGATGGTGTCGAGCGAAGGGGCCTGCGCCGCGTATTATCGGTACCGCACACATGGCACAGCCAGAGCCTAGATGCTGAGCGCAAAAGAATGACTTTGAAAAACAACAAATCCTTTGAGCCGGCCTGTCCCTTGCCGATCTCAACAAAGAACACCGTGCAGCTTGCGCATGGTGGGGGTGGTCGGCTGATGCAGGAGTTGATTCAAGATGTCTTCGTGCGGGCCTTTCACAATCCCATGTTAACCTCTTTGCACGACGGCGCAACCTGGCCCGTGGAGAAAGGCACGCTCGCCTTCACCACCGATTCCTATGTGGTCCGTCCGCTGTTTTTCCCCGGCGGCGATATTGGGAGTTTGGCGGTGAACGGCACGATCAACGATCTGGCCATGTGCGGCGCCAAGCCCCTCTATCTCAGCGCGGGATTCATTTTGGAAGAGGGGCTCAGCATGGAGGTGCTACGGCGAGTCGTGAACTCGATGGCCGAGGCTGCGAGGGCGGCAGGTGTGCCGATTGTGACCGGTGATACCAAGGTGGTGGACCGCGGTAAGGGCGACGAGATTTTCATCAATACGTCCGGCGTTGGTCTGGTTCCGACCGGTATTCGTGTGTTGCCGATGTTGATCCAGCCGGGTGATGCGCTTCTCGTGAGTGGCGATCTTGGGTCCCATGGTGTAGCGGTGCTCAGTGTACGGGAAGGACTGACGTTTGACGGTCATGTCGAAAGCGATTCGGCGCCGTTGCATCGCATCGTCGCGGATCTGATCGAGAGCGGCATCGAGGTCCATTGTCTGCGTGACCTCACTCGTGGCGGGCTGGCCAGTGTGCTGAACGAATTGGCTACGACAGCGAAAGTCGGGATGACGGTGGAAGAATCTGCCATTCCAGTGAGCGAGCCGGTGCGTGGAGCCTGTGAGCTCTTAGGTCTCGACCCCCTCTATGTGGCGAATGAAGGACGCTTCGTGGCGATCGTGCCTGCTCGACAAGCCGAGGCCGCACTCGCCGTGATGCGTCAGCACGAAGCAGCGAGCCGGGCTGCTCACATCGGTATGGTCACAGATCGCGATGCTTCGATGGTTGTCCTGCGGACTGTGGTTGGCACCCATCGCGTACTCGATCTGCTATCGGGGGAGCAGCTGCCACGAATCTGTTAATCAGGGGGAGTCAAGACGCTGCTCATTGGAATTGTTCCAGCCCTCAGCCACTCTTGATCATCGTCGTCACGTTCGTTCATCCCGTACCGCCCACGTTTGACCGTTCCAACCTATCTGTAGCATTCCGCGACAATTGACAGAGAGCGCTCCGTGGAGTTTTTCCCGATAATTGGGAGGGCGGCATTGTAGACCCTGCGAAGTCTTCCTATTTCCAGGGGCTTCAGCGTTAGCAGAGGAAAGGGTCGGGCTTCCTGCGATGGCACAATGATTGCGCTCTAAAATGCGAGAGGTGGTCAGTTTGAGGGATGGCACCATGACTTCACGATTCATAGCCTTGTCGGTTCTGCTGGTTCTGTCAGGCGAGTTGGTTGCGCATGCGGCTTCGGAGCAGAAGAACAGTAGCGGACAGGCGCTGCGCGAACACTACGATCTTCAGGAGGGCAAGCGGCTCTATGAGCAACATTGCCGGTTCTGCCATGGAGACCAGGGGAAAGGAAAGGCGTATGACGTGACTCCTCCACCGGCCGATCTCACCAGTTCCGCTGTGCAAAAGAAGTCGAATGCTGACCTGACACAGACCATTCATGAAGGTGAGCGTGGCACTGCCATGGGGTCCTGGAAATGGGCGTTATCGGAGAAAGAGAAGGAGCACGTTCTACTGTATATCCGGTGGTTGGCTCGATGATGGAAAACCAAGATTTCAATGATACACCTTCGGCTGATGTCGATCGTCAATGAGAAACGGCCAGCCGTTGTCCATCAAGCTATGACAAGATTCGTGTTGCTAACATTATCCTCGCATGCCCAGTTGTTGTGAGTATTCCGTGTAGTAAGTTATGGAAGGTTCATTCGGCTGTGAAACCTGATGGAAAACTCCGATACCAATGAGCGATACATCCGTCCATAGATGTGAAAAGAGGGTGAGTCATGGCGACCATGCAATTGCCTCGATGGGCCGAAGCCTGCTGTTCGTAGGAATCATACTGGGCAGTAGCGGCTGTGCCTCTCCTCAATCGATGGAGATGATCTCCTATGATTCAGCCCATGATCAGCAGGCGATTGCCGGCTACTACCGAAATCAGGCCAATGTGATGCGTGAGAAAGCCAATGCACAAATCACCGCGGCGGCTCGCTACGAAGGGCTCTTTGGTCCTGATGACGACCTGGTCTCCGGTGCGCGGCTGTTGGCCGATTACTACGAACAAACCGCAAAGGAACTCGAACGTGTAGCCGAAGCGCATGCAGCCGTGGATCGGACCGGACAACGGCCCCCAATTGTCCCGTAATCATGCAGGTTCATGGGAATACACGACGCAAGGAAGAGGAGGAATCTATGCAACATACTTGGACTGTCCGGCTACTTCTTTTTCTGATTCCGATACTGATGGTCCTCGAGGGCTGTAGTAGTACGGTTAATCCGGGAAGTCGAGGACTACGTTGGTACCCCCTCACCTCCGGACTGATCGAGAAACCGCTCAAAGAAGGGTTCTACTGGCGGGCGCCCTGGAATGACGTCTTTGTGTATGACACAAGATGGAAGAGTTTCAAAGAAAAGGTCGATGCGCTGACTGCGGACGATCTGCCGGTCACCGTGTATGCCGCGATTACCATGCGCCCAATCCCGGAGGAGGTCTATTTTCTCGCCCAGGAAGTGGGACCAGACTGGTACAAGCAGTTGGTTCAACCACAACTCTTGTCGGCTGTGCGCGGTGTCGTCGCCAACTACTCGATGGTTACGCTTCCGGAGCGCAGCAGCGAAATCGGGAACAAGATCGAAGCTGTGGTGGTTGAAGCGTTGAAGGGGCGTCATCTGGACGTCTACAACGTGGCACTCTCGGAAATGGAGTTCTCCCAGATGGTGTTGCGGGCCATTGAACAGAAGCAGGCAAAGGAGCAGGAGAAGGAGCAGAAAGACTTCGAGGTGGTCATTGCGCAGCGCAATGCCGACATTGCCCGGATTCAAGCCAAAGGCGAGGGTGATTCGTTAAAGATTCGCGCGGAAGGCGAAGCCGACAGCCTGAGGATCCGGGCCGTGGGGCAGTCGCAGGCGCAAGACATCATCACCAAAACGCTGACGCCGGACTATTTGCGGTTCAAGTTGTATGAGAGCCCTAATTCCAAGACCATCATCGTGCCAGAAAAGCTGAATGTTCCGTTGATTCTCAGCCCTGGTGCCGAAGGGCCCAGATAGAATTCGCGATCGTGCTCGGGAGAAGCGAAACGGGACAGAGGAACGCACGTGGCAAACTTGGCGTGGAGGTATAAATGAATCGTCATCTCCTGCTGTGGCTCATGGCTATTGCCTTACTTGCAACGGTCGGTTGTCGTCCCCGACACCCGCCCCATACGCCCCAGCCGTTTGCAATGAAGGAGGTGACCAGAAGTTCGTCTTCGCCGGCAATCTTACCGCTTTAGACAAGATGTCATTCAGCTTCCCACCGAGCCGACATGAACGACAACCATGCCTCACGTCCCGCTCGTAGCCTTCCGATCTGGAGCCGAACCGAATTGGGGAGGAATACCATTGCGCGGACGATTTGTTTCAGAGGTGCGGTACTCCTATTCGCTCTGCTCTCGGGTTGCGCTTCGCCGGTCGAAGGCCTGTGGCCGCCACCTCCGGACTCCAACACTCAGACCATCGTGGTGTCGCTCGACACCTGGCATGCGATGATCGCCTTTCCACAGAACAATGAGACTGAGGATTCAGCACTCGGTTCGCAGCGCTCCTATGAGGAGTGGGGCTATGCGGAGCGTGCCTGGTATCTGGAGGGAAAGACGGGAGTAAGTGGTGTTGTGCGAGCACTGTTCTGGCCGACCGAAGGCGTTGTGGAAGTCGGACACTATGATCGGGTATGGGCGGAACGCACGCCGCAACCGCCATCCGACCTCTTCACATTTCGTCTGACCGAAGAGGGCTATCAAAGCTTGCGCCGGCACCTGCAAGAAACCCTGTTGAGCAAAGAGCCAGTGGCCTCGTTCGGACAATCCGCCTTTTATCTCGCGGGGCCTTCGTACCATCTGTTTCATACCTGTCATCAGTATGCGGCGCAGGCATTGCGTGAAGCTGGCTTGCCGGTCTCACCATTCTGGGCCTTCAATAGGAGCAGTTTCACGTGGCAATTGCGTCGCGCCGTCGGGACTATCGAAAAGCAACCGACGGATGCTCCTGGTGCTGAAGCGCGTTAACAGAGAGTCGTCCGGTGACAGCCTATCCGGGAAACTGGCACCGGCTCGATGGCTGGATAAGCATCAGGGAACTTCTGTGTGCAGCGAGAACAAAACGATGTGCCCATGGACCCGTGCTGTCCGCTCGTTCAGATCAACAGTACAGTCTCAAAATGTGTCGAGGCGAAAGCGAGGGCTCGCCGCTATATCACTCGCCTTTTCGTCCGACTCGCCATTGCAGGCGTCATTGCGTTCCTGGTGGTAACTGGAGGATGGTTGGAGGCTATGGATCGCCCAGTTGGTGTTTGGGATGAGGGTACGGTGGGTGCTGAACTCCAAAAGTTGGTGCAAGCGCTGGCCGTGACCATTGGCCCACGAAGCTACATGGTGGATCCCCGGTGTCGACTGGTCCGACCATGGGTCGTTCTGGAACGAGGACTATCCCGCGGTCATGCTGACCGACACGGCCTTGTTTCGGAATCCCCATTATCACCGCGCGTCGGATCTTCCCGAACGGCTGGACTACCAGGCGATGGCAGAATTGGTGGGAGGACTGGGGCATGTCCTCATCACGCTCGACGTTCAACAGTGAATCGCATACGCCTTGCCAAGGCCGTTCAACATGGTTGGTGCGGGAGCGTGGTTCACCGCACGCTAAAATTCCGGACTGCAGATCCCTTCTGGGGCATTACGCGACAGCTTCGGCATGATCTCCGGCCTTCAACTCCCCACTGTGGCGACAGATTCGGATCGGTTCAGTCGTCATGTCGGCATGAACCGTATGTGTTTCCAACAGGTTGCGCTCGAAGTGGAGAAGCATTTTCTCTGGCATTGACGTTGCGGAGTGGACTGAGGGAGTTGATCAGGCGAAGACGCGTATCCTCAGCACGGAGCAGGATAGATGACACCGACGGGAGCGACATACGTGACAAGCGTCAGGAGAGGGCGTGTTTTGCGTTGGGGCTGTGTGCTTGCTTCTGTTGTAGGCTTGTCGGCTGTCGTGCTGGTGCACCTGTCGTCTGCTCAGCAGGCACGCCCGGTCGTCTACCTCGTGCCGATCAAAGGGGTGATCGATCTTGGTCTGGCGCCTTTCGTGGAACGGAGTTTGGACGAAGCCATTGTGAGCGGTGCCGCCGCGGTGATTCTCGAAATCGACACCTTCGGCGGACGCGTGGATGCCGCGGTGCTGATCCGCGATGCCTTACTGCGATCAAAGGTGAAGACTGTCGCGTTCATCAACAAACGAGCCATCTCGGCTGGGGCCCTGATCAGCCTAGCCGCAGAACACATCGTCATGGCGGAGGGGGGCACGATCGGGGCGGCGACACCCGTCCAGATCGGTCTGCCGGGGGCCACTGCCCAGCCGGTCGAGGAAAAGACGGTCTCCTATATGCGGAAGGAATTTCGCGCGACAGCGGAAGCCCGTAAGCGGCCGCCATCACTTGCTGAAGCGATGGTGGATGCGGACGTTGAGATCCCCGGCGTGATCGAGAAGGGGAAACTGCTCACGTTAACGACTGACGAAGCCCTGAAACACCAACTGGCCGAGTCCCGAGCCGACCGACTCGACGGCGTGCTGAACCTGTTGAACCTAGAGAATGCCGAGGTCCGTCTCGCGGAGGAAACTTGGGCGGAATCGCTGGTCCGGGTCTTGACGCACCCGATCGTGAGTGGGGTCCTGATCGCGGTCGGGACGCTCGGGATCCTGGTGGAAATTCAATCTCCTGGTTTTGGCGTGCCCGGCTCGATCGGTCTCATCAGCATGGCCCTTTTTTTATGGGGCCACTGGCTGGTCCGTCTCGCCGGGTGGGAAGAATTCATCCTGATCGGGATCGGACTGATCTTGCTGGCAATCGAAGTGTTTATAGTTCCCGGGTTCGGCATCTTCGGGGGGCTCGGCATTGCGGCATTACTCAGCGGGCTTGGTCTGAGCCTTGTGGGAGCCGGGGCCACGTGGGGCGTGATTCTGTTTGCCCTAGGACAAGTGTTGCTTGCCTTGCTGATAGCCATCGCGGTGGCGCTCGCGTTTCTGCGATTTGCTCCGCGTCTGCCCTTCGGCCGACCATTGGTGCTGGAGACCGGATTGACGGCTGAGTCGGGCTATGCCTCTGCCCCGGAATCGGATCGACATTGGCTCGGCAAACGAGGGACCGCCGCCTCAACGCTGCGGCCGGCCGGAATCGCTCACTTCGACCATGAGCGAGTGGACGTGGTGACGGAAGGCGAATTTATCGAAACCGGTGAGGCCATTGAGGTCATTCGAGTGGATGGCAATCGCATCGTCGTTCGGCCCGTCCAACCGAACCCTGAAAGGAGTGCGTCATGAACCAAATGGAAACCGGTCTGTTGGGATTCATCGCCACGACGATCTTGGTGATTGTCGGCGGCACACTTCTACTGTACCTGATTCCCCTGCGTTTGTGGATCGCAGCCTGGGCCTCCGGTGCCTATACGGGATTGGTGACGCTGATCGGGATGCGTCTTCGCCGTGTTCCTCCGGACACGGTGGTCACCGCGCGCATTAGCGCGGTGAAGGCCGGACTCACCATCCCGCTCAATGATCTGGAGGCCCACTATCTGGCCGGTGGCAACGTCGTGAACGTCGTCCTCGCAATGATCTCCGCCGACAAAGCGAATATCGCGATGCCGTTCAAACGAGCCGCGGCCATCGATTTGGCCGGGAGGGACGTGTTGGGGGCGGTCAAGATGTCGGTGCTCCCCAAAGTGATCGAGACACCCCGCATTGCCGCGGTTGCGAAAGACGGCATTCAGCTCCATTCCATTTGCCGTGTGACGGTGCGCACGAATCTTGACCGGCTCGTAGGCGGAGCGGGAGAGGAGACCGTGCTTGCCCGGGTCGGCGAAGGGATCGTGAGCACGATCGGCTCGGCGGAGACACACAAAAATGTGCTGGAAAATCCCGATCACATCTCGAAGCACGTGCTGAGCAAAGGGCTCGATGCGGGAACAGCGTTTGAAATCTTGTCGATCGATATCGCGGACATCGATGTCGGTGAGAACATTGGCGCCAAACTGCAGATCGATCAGGCTGACGCCGACAAGCAGATCGCCCAGGCCAGAGCCGAGCAACGGCGCGCCATGGCGGTGGCGCTGGAACAAGAAATGCGCGCGAAGGTGGTGGAGGCCGAAGCCGAAGTGCCGAAGGCCATGGCCGAGGCGTTTCGCCAAGGGAACCTGGGCATCATGGATTACTACCGCATGAAGAACGTGCAAGCGGACACCTCCATGCGCGACTCGATCGCGGGGACGGGCGAGGAACCGCCGGGCGGTCCGAAGGAGGAGGAGCGCCGATGACATGGGAGCAACTGGTAGTCCCTGTGTTCCTGGTCCTGGCCCTGGTAGCGCAGCTCATGCGTGTGTGGAAACAACGAGGGCTTGAACAGAAGGAGGAGGAAGTGGACAGGGAAGTGATCACCCGCCTCCAGGAGAGCAAGCGGACCCCGGTACGTGAGCCACGTGGTCCGAGCGAACAACCGGGCCTGGCGCGGCGTGCCACGGAAGCATTCACGGCAAGACACCCTCACATATCCCGGACATTCCGCATGGATGCGAACACGCGTACCATGCGACGCGGGATCATCCTGATGACGATTCTAGAGCCTTGTCGCGGGGTCAATCCTTTCGAGGTTCGCGGCTAGCAGAGGGGTGATCCGCCATTCTGGCGACAGTGTCGCGCTGCGGGAGAGGGGCCATATGTCGTCCATCTCCGTACCATTGCCACCGGCGCCTGAACTTTTAATTCTCTCTCCTCGTGACACCAAATTCAGAAGTTGCGGGTGTCACCGAACCGTTGCCAGATGAAGTACAGAGGCGTTCCCGCTAAGACGGTTGCGAGTCCCAAGCGCGCTTCCCACTGCATCGTGAAGGATCTGTCGCCGACTCACGGCAGCCCACAAACTCACCCTCCCACCTCCTGACACGGGAACGTGCTCTTTGCGCTATTCATCAATCCAACACAAACGTCACCTTCAGATCCACACGATACGTGGTGACCTTCCCGTTTTCGACCACGACATGTTGCTCCTTTACCCAAGCTGATTTGATGCCATGGACGGACCTGGATGCTTTGGCTATTCCTTGGACGATGGCATCTTCGAAATTATTGGGTGATTCGGTGCTGATCTCGATGATTTTGGCAACGGACATAGAACTCCTCCCTTCCTGTCATGCGCATGTGCGCGGTTGATGGCGCATCAATCTCTGATTCGAATCCATGAGCAAGCCTTCAGCAAGGCCGGCGCCATGAGATGTCGCTTTGGTAGCGTTGCATTTGAGTCATATCTCAGAGAGTTAGACGGGATGGGAGAAATGAAGGAGGAAAGAATTGGGGAACTCTGCTACAAGGAGCAACTGTGATCTGTAGCAAGAGGACACATGTCGCGGACAGGGCATGCCCATCGAGAGCGCCTCATGAGGATTAATCGATACCTTCTCCTGTCTTGCCACAGGCTACGTTCCACAGTGCCTCGTTGATACTACCTGGTTCAATGGGAAGTCCGGAGCCCTGGGCAACCGCCACCGCATTTTGGACGCCGGTGCCCATGTGCTGAGAGTGCTCAGAGGACGCCAACAACCGAACATGTTTGTTGACGCAGTCAAATTCCTTGTGCGACTTCGTTGAGAAAAACCGGTGGGGACCCATCATGAACTGCCCGAATGGCGCGTTCCCTTGCATCCACCTATAGTCGGTCAACTGCCACAGCGTGACAAGAGCTCCGTTTCGGCGAATCGTCGTTGGATCGTAGTACACCATGTTACGTGCCGGGGATTGATAGGCGCTGTCAACGGCTACCCAGGTTTCTCCAGGAGGCATCACGCCATCGCCCAGGGGTTGACGGAGTTGGTAGCTGGAGTCTCCACACGACGCCAGCGCGAGCAGAACACCGAGAAGAAGGCCGGGATGGAGAATCTGAGGCATAACCACCTCGAAAAACAACATTCTAATCCAGGCATAAAGGAACGAACAAGCCGAGCACGGAAGGGGTTGCCCACCGCGGGAATGACAACCTGGCTTTCGACCACTACCATGGTAGTAAAGGGAATAATCTGATCTGCGGCATACTGGTTCAGGATCGCGCCATCAACCTTGCGGGGAATTTGGTCTTGCGGGGTCCCTGTAAGTGGACTAGAATTAATTTCTCTCCCCATGACACCCAAGGCCACCAAGAAAAAGCGTTGGGTGAGGGCACGACCGCTTTCACCTGTACTTCACACCGGAGATCGGCAAGAAAACGCCGTCCAATCGGCAAGGGACGACTTCTTTGCCGAAGCCTTCCGCCTGAGTCCTCACCCGATCGGTATCACGGAACTCGAGACCGGGCTCTGTCTCGAGATCAACGACGCATGCCTAGAGATCTTCGGCTTTAAGCGGGACGAAGTCATCGGAAAGACCACGTTGATGTTGGGGATCTGGCCTGATCCCCAGGAGCGTGCGAGATTGATCGATCGACTTCGATCAGAAGGGGTGGTCAGGAATCTTGAGGTATCCATGCGGATGCGGAACGGAGAACTCCGGAAGTTCCTTATTACCACGAACGTAATCACGCTCAACGGGAAGCCCTGCATACTCACAATCGGCAATGACATCACAGAGCGCAAGCAGGCGGAGGACGCACTTCGCCTGTTCAACGAGACACTCGAACAGCGCGTCGAAGAACGCACGACGGCATTGAGAACTGTGCAGGCGAGACAGCAACTCTTGTTGACGTCCACCCCGGTGGTGCTCTACGCCTGTAGGGCAAGCGGGGATTGTGGCGCGACATTCGTCAGTGAGAATGTGGTGGAGCAGCTCGGGTACAGCCCGCGGGACTTCACCGACCACTCAGATTTTAGGATCAGTCATATTCATCCCGATGATCGTGCGTATGTGCTGGCCGGTCTCGTGAGAACCTTTGAACACGGTCGTCATATACATGAGTACCGGTTCCGCCATAAGGACGGGACCTATCGCTGGCTTCGCGATGAGGTGCGTCTTCTTCGCGATGATGGTGGTGAGCCACTCGAGCTCATCGGATACTTTGTTGACGTTTCCAGCCAAAAATTGGCGAACGAAGCACGGCGCGAAGGCGAGGAGCGTTTCCGGTTATTTATTGAGCATGCCCCAGCCGCGATCGCGATGTTCGACCATGACATGCGTTATCTTGCAGCGAGCCGCCGCTGGATGGAAGAGTATCACCTGAAAGGAGAAATTCTCGGGCGGGCGCACTATGACCTGTTTCCCGACATTCCAGCTCGATGGAAGGATGTCCATCGTCGGGGTCTGGCAGGAGAAATTCTCAACGAAGATGAAGACCAGTTCGTCCGTTCCGATAGTTCCGTGCAGTGGATCACATGGAATGTTCGTCCCTGGTATAACGGGGATGAGGTAGGCGGTATTGTGGTTGCCACAGAAGATGTGACGGCTCGCGTAGAAGCAAAGCGCGCACTCCATGAGAGCGAGGAACGATCGGATCAGGTCATTCGCCTGGCGAACTTTGGCATTTTTGATCACGACCATCGCACCGGGAACGTCTACTGGTCACCGGTGATGAGAGAAATCTATGGAGTGGGATCCAGCGAGCCGGCCTCTGTAGAGGGGTACATCAAGCTAATCCACCCGGATGATCGCGAAGCGGTCGTGACAGCGATGAAGCTTGCCAATAATTCCGTGGGTGACGATCTGAACTTGATGGAGCACCGCGTGGTGCAGCCTGACGGCAACATCCGCTGGCTGAGCTTGCGGGCATGGATGTTATTCGACAACGAAGGAACTGAGCGTCGCCCCACACGCACCTTGGGAGCAATGTTCGACATCACGAAACGCAAACATGCTGAAGAGGCCCTGAAAATAAGCGAGCGCCGATTCGCATCCTTTATGGATAATTTGCATGGCTTTGCGTGGATCAAAGACCCTCAAGGACGCTACCTTTACGTCAATCGACTCTTCCAAGAATCCCTATTGGCAGGATTAGATTGGAAAGACAAGACCGCCCGTGAGTTATGGCCGGAGGAGATCGCCGAGCAGTACGAGATCAACGATAAGGAAGTGTGGGAGACTCGGATGCCTCTGCACGCGGTGGCGCCGTTCCTGCAAAATGGAGAGATTCGGCATGCTCTTGTCAGCAAGTTTCCCATCGTCGATCACAAAGGATCGCCCGCGTTGTTGGGTGGTGTTGCGGTCGACATTACCGAACGCAAGCAGGCGGAAGAGGCGATTCATCGCAATCAGACGGAGCTGAGTCAACAGCAGGCGCAGTTGGAAGAGCTGACCTCCAAGCTCCTGACGGCGCAAGAAGAGGAGCGGCGACGAATCGCTCGGGATCTGCATGACGACGTGAGCCAGCGACTGGCAGCCATCGTTCTGGAAGTCGCCTCGGTCGAGAACCATCTCTCCGTCGTACCTGCTGAACTTGCGCAAGCGCTGACCACTCTGCGCCAAGGGTTGGAACAGGTTTCTGATGATGTGCACAGCCTCGCGTACCGTCTTCATCCCTCGCTCTTGGAGCATGCCGGACTGCGCCCGGCTGTCGAAGACCATGTCCAGCAGGTTTCCCGGCGCACGGGCCTGCCGATCCGTCTGAAAATTGTTGGGGTTCCGACTGCTGTTCCCCTCGATCACGCCACCTGTCTTTTCCGGGTGATGCAGGAGAGCGTCCAGAACGTGGTGAAACATGCGCATGCAACGCTGGTGACCGTCCAGCTCCGTGGATCTTCCAAAGGGTTCAGTCTGTCCGTCACAGATAATGGAAATGGATTTAACCTGCATGACCAGAGCACCCATGAACACGGTCTGGGGTTGAGCAGTATGGAGGAACGGTTGCGGCAATTGCATGGCTTCTTCCGAATTCGGTCGAGACCGTCCCAGGGGACGAAGGTCTGTGCTTGGGTTCCCTATGAGGTGGAGGTCACATGAAAAAGCCGCGTATTTTGATGGCAGATGATCACGCCATTGTTCTGGCCGGGCTGCGAAAGCTGGTCGAATCCGAGGGCGAGGTGGTTGGGATGGTGGAAGATGGGCGGACACTGGTAGAAATGGCGCAGCAGCTACGTCCGGACATCGTATTGCTCGATATTTCCATGCCGCTGCTCAACGGGCTGGATGCGGCACGTCAGTTGACTAAGTTGGTGCCGGAAACCAAGCTCATCTTTCTGACTATGCATGCCACACCCACCTATGCCACCGAAGCCTTTAAGGCTGGGGCCGCTGGTTATCTGATAAAACGGTCAGCGGCGGTGGAACTCAAGCAAGCCATCCAGGCAGTCATGCGGGGTCAACACTACATGACTCCGCTGATCACGAAGGATGTTTTGGCGGCGACGCTCCAATCTCCGGATGGGCAGCCAAGCAAGCCGTTGGTGGCGTCTTTGACGCAACGGCAACGTGAGGTGCTCCAGCTTGTCGCCGAAGGAAAAGGCACCAAGGCGATTGCCTCCATTTTGAACATTTCTGTGAAGACCGTGGAATTCCATAAGTTTCGCATCATGGGTGAGCTCGATCTGCATTCCACCGCCGAGCTAATCAAGTATGCAATCGCTGAAGGCCTGGTGAGCGTGTCGACGTAGGGATGCTCCCGAGTCATGTGCTTGATAGAGGCTAAATCTTATAACAAGTACGGCATCAAGCAACTAGTAATATGCCTTCTTCTTACTAGTGACATCACTAGTTCACAAGTGCAGTACTAACCATTATGATTCGTTATCATTATAGTTCTTTACTCCACACTTCACCTGTGGATGAAGGGTCTTATGCGGGTTTCAGCGATTATAGACCGTGTTCATCGTGCTCTGGAGGAGTTTGGAGATCGCTGTTCAATGGAAGAGGTCGTTGGCCTGTGTCCTGACCTGACTTGGAATCAAGTGTATTTGGCCATCGATTACCTCAGCAAGACAGGCAAGGTTCGCGTTACACTAGATCCAGACAGGACCTACTCGGTTCAAGTCTATCCGCTCGCAGATGAGCCTTCAAAGGTTTCTTCGAGACACGGTCGCGTTCAGACGGCTATCTAGCAACTTTCTTCTCAGCTTCCCACCGGGTTCGTTCGACAAAGATACACAATCTTCATAAGATTTCGCAGCTTGCCTCTTTCCACCATCTGTATTGCTTCACTGGTGGGTGAGCCTACTGCTCACGGTCACGGAGTAGTCATGATCCTGTCATCGGTCTTTGTTTATCTGTAAGAACGCTAGCAACCTCACGGCGACCTCGCATCCTGCACCGATCACTTTGCCCTGGGCATTCCATCCAAGTTACTTGACAGTATGTTTTCTGCGGAATAAGTTTTGGAAGATCGTGGTTTCTACTGTCCACGGGGCCGAGTTGTTGTTTGACATCAGATTTTGGGGTGTCGTCCTTTGGAGTTTTCTTCAGGTTCGCTGCTGGTGAGTCCAGGCGAGCGGAGTAACCATGGATAGTACCTTCTTAATGTTTGCGGCCGTGATGCTTGTGATCTTCATCGTCGGCATTATCATCTACAACAAGAGCGTTTAAACAGCGCTCAACCCTGCTTTGATTTGTGATAATGGCTCAGAAAGTGACGGGAGAGATCGGAGAACGTCGATCAATTTATTCTCGGATTGCCTTGGCTCGTGTTTGAAGGTAGGCATTCCGGACCGCAGCATAGAGATCCAGGGTGGACTCCTCCACCCCCTCAAACTTCTCCAAGTTCAATGAGCGATGATTCACAATTTCAATCCCACGGGCAGTGAGGAGTATCAGAGAACTCGTGACTCGATTCCTATGCGGGATGAGGGAGGGAATCGCATCGATCTCGATAATCGGGAACATCAACCAATAGACAGGATTTAGGGCGATGTCTCCAACGTAGCCGGCAAGGTCTCGAACCGTATAGGGTTGCAGAAACGGCAGCACGATATAGGGGCCTGGTTTGACCCCATAGAATCCCAGCGTCTGTCCCATGTCTTCCTCTGGGGTAGTCAGATTGAAATGCTGGGCCACATCGAACAAGCCTCCAACCCCAGCCGTTGTGTTGATGAGAAATCGTCCTGCTTCTATACCGGCCCCCTTAAACTTTCCCTGGAAAATATTATTCATGAAACGTGGAGTCACATGAATATTGTGGAAAAAGTTGCTGATGCCAACCTGGATCATGTTGGGGACGATGAAGTCATAGCCTTTCGCCACTGGTTTTAGGAGCCGGCGATCGAATTGTCGATTGAATTCGAAGATCTTGGAATTCAACGGCTCCCACGGGTCATACTCTTCAAACGCCTCTTCACTCTGTTTGGAAAAAGGATCGAACGGCTCATCTGAGGATGCATCCCTCGACGCTTCCGTCACGGGAGTGTGAGGAGAGGCATCAGCAATAAGAATTGGTGGAACGTTTTGCTCGACATGGGAAGTCAACGAACCTGTCGAGCTTTTTTGAACGGCACAACCGGAAAGCAATATCAAAACAACAGCGAGTACGATTCCATACGTACTCTCAATCGACCGGGCCGGCCTACAACCAGTCATTATCCCCATCCTTGGCGTGACCCTCCTAGGAATAAGCTAACACGCGGCAACAACGCGGTCACGCACTGTAGCAAAAGTCGAGTCACCCGCCAATCATTAATTTCTGTGTTTTTTGTTTCAAGGGCTATACCGATACACATCGAGGTTTTCGTAAAAACATGGCATTACCATTGCTTGCTTTTCCCATGTATCGACAGGGGGTTAGGGGAGGTGAAATTGTATATCTGCGCATCAGGAGATCTCCCGACGCCTAATAGTGATAGGAAAGCAGTTGCTGTGAACACCATGATTGTTTCCCTGTCTTGAGAGGAACATGATTGAAAAACAAGCTTCTTGGCGTGCATGGAATGTAAAGTTCCTTTCCCACGTTTGGGAATCTCAGGCAGTTGACCGCTGTGAATTCAGTGATTCCATGCTGAGAATAGGTCATCATCTTTTGAGGTAATTGACGGAATGATCGAACAGGGGGAGGAATACAATGACTATGAAGGCCGTGATTGGAGTCGATGTATCAAAATATTCAGAGTGGGCGCTAGGATGGCTGGGAAAGATTCCCCTGCGCTCCGTGCCTCGAGTGACTGCAATTCATGTCATTGATTTCAATTCTGCTCGGGCGTCGTTTATTACGCATCCAACCGTCAGTGGGTATGAGCCGGATGTCGGCGAGGCCATTCATTTCTTGGAGACTCGGGCCAAGCAGGTGGAAACAGAAACAAAGCAGCGTCTGGCAAAACTGGGTTTGAAAGGCTCAGTGCTCGTGGAGAAGAAGGGGCAAATTGCGCAGGTGTTGCTGAAGCATGCGGGAAGCACTGCCTTGATCGTGGTAGGCAGTCGCGGCTTGGACGCAATCGACCGGATCATGCTGGGGAGCGTATCCACGACAGTTACGCTTCATGCTCATTCTCCGGTCTTGATTGTCAAGGAACCACCACAGCCCCTTCGGCGGATTTTGTTGGCGACGGACGGGTCTCCCTTCTCCACCAAAGCCCTTCGGTTCCTCACCAAGCAGTTCAAGGTTGGGCCAAAGGCCGAGCCACCTATCATTCTGCTGGTGCATGTGATGCCGTTCCTTCGCTATACAGTGGTGAAGGAAGCTGGGGAAAAATTGCTTGCGCAAGAGGCTGCCAAACTTGAGAAAGTCGGGTATCGTGTCAGGCAGTTTCCATGCGTGGGGCCAGCCGCTGAAGAAATTATGAAGGTTGCCACCCGCGAGCAGCCGGATCTGATCGTCACCGGAGCCAAAGGACGAGGTGCCATCGCGCGCTTTCTTCAGGGCAGCGTGTCAACAAAGCTCGCACAGCAAAGCGCCTCCTCCGTTCTGGTCGTCAGGTAAACCGGTAACCCTTGAACGCAGGGCATTCTTTCAGGCCGAGTCCTTGCTCGCCTCGTGAGAGGCGAGCAAGGACTCAGCTGGAGAAAGCTAGGCGAAGTGAAGTGCAACCGCCATCAAGAAAGTCTCTTGCCCATAAAGGCATGTCGGCTTCATCACAAGCTGACCTCTCGGCGAGATGAAACCTACCCACAAGAGGCACACCTGATCCCTCGACGGTAATTACGCACTCTTCTTGTAAACAACTATCCCACCGACTAGGAGTGCCCCCATCACCAATGCGAACAGCCACATCGTATCCATAACGGCTCCTTTCATAATGACGCACGTGAACACCTGTCATATGACTGGAGCAACTCCCGTGCTCGACTCGCGCTAAGCAGACCGCCTCTAAACTCTGCAGAAAAAGACGCATCCAGCTTTGCCTATGTCAGATGGATTTGGAGAGATGGGGAAAATATCCTCAAGACCGTCTATTTGTTTGGACACACAAATAGAAGAAACTATCAATGCGCACATTCTCTCAGCGTAATGGTTAGGCTAAACGGTCACGCCCATGGGGTGTAGACAAGTCTTGGTCGGGACCGATTGGGACGATACGAGTCGGATTGATGTCGTCGTGCGTCATGTAGTAATGGCGCTTGATGTGGTCGAAATTCACGGTATCAGCGATGCCGTCGGTTTGGTAGAGGTCTTTGAGATACCCGAAGAGGTTCGGGTAATCGATGATTCGCCTTAAGTTGCACTTAAAATGACCGTAGTACACCACGTCAAACCGAACCAGCGTGACAAAGAGCCGCCAGTCGGTTTCAACGAACTCCGGCCCGAACAGGTAACGGTGGGTGGCAAGGCGTGCATCGAGTTGATCCAGCGCTGCAAACAATCGCCGTGCCGCCCGTTCATACGTACGTTGGGATGTGGCGAACCCTGCTCGATAGACACCATCGTTCACGTTCTCATAGATGAAGCTATTGAGCTCATCGATCTCTTGCCGCAGTCCGTCCGGGTACAAATCGATCGGACTCTCAGTGAATCGGTTGAATTCACCGTTGAAGATTCTCATGAGATCATCGTCGGAATTGGTGACGATGTGTTTGGTGACACAATCCCATAGCACTGGGACTGTTATGCGTCCGACATAGTTCGGGTCGGTGGCGGTATAGGCTTCACGGAGGAACTGAAACCCATTGACGGAGTCGAGCGAATGCCCCGGGCCTTCGCCGAACGCCCATCCTTGCTCGTCACGAAGGGGATCCACGACCGTCATACCGACGATGTCTTCGAGCTTCTTGAGCTTGCGCACGATGATCGTGCGATGGGCCCAAGGGCAAGCCCACGAGACGTAGAGATGATAGCGGCCAGCTGCGGAAGGATAGCCTGAGCTACCGTTGGCGGTGACCCATTCCCGGAACGCATCCGGCTGGCGCTTAAACTCACCGGTTGGTGATTGTTCGTCTGGAAACTGAGCCTGAATCGCCATACGGGACCGATTCCTTTCGGAATCAGTATCTCATATCAACGAATGACGGTGTTAGGGAGTCCAAGTGCAGAACTGTCGCATTTCGCTACGGTGTCAAGTCCACACCGTAGCAAAAGGCAACGAATACTCAGATTTGCACGACGAAAACAGCATATTTCTTGGGGCATGCCCCGTGCGAGGAGGTCAACAGCAGGGTGCAGATATTGAGCGTAAAGACTAACGCCAAAAGTTGTGATTTGTGAATGATAGCTGGCTGACTCAGAACTCAACCAGACTCCTCGCTCGGGCCATGCAGTGTCTCGCCGCGTGCACGATCGTAGCACTGAGCATTGCCTGTGAGAACAAACCGGCGGATACTTCCGCCGCCAAACCTGACCCACCTACCACACCACCGGGGTTGTTGCGTCTGACACCGGAAGAACTATCCCGGATACAGCTGGAACTGGCGCCGGTAGCGCAGGGACAGATTCTCTCACATCGTCAGTTTCCTGCAACCGTCCAAGCCAACCAAAACGAACTGGCCGAGGTCACCACTCTGATCCGTGGCCGGGTTGTGAAGGTCCATGTCGATGTCGGGCAGGACGTGAAAAAAGAGGCCCTGTTGGCGACGCTCCACAGCGTGGGCCTTGGCGTGGCTGAGGGAGAATATTTGAAGGCTAAGGCCAGACTGGAGGAGGCGGAACGATCCTACGGGCGGGCCAAGGAACTGTACGACAACAAGGCGGTGAGTCTGGCGGAACTCCAACGCCGCGAGGCTGTCATGAAGACCGCGCGAGCGGAAGTGCGTGAGGCACAGAACCGGCTCGAACTACTCGGTGTCCCTCGAGAGGAGATCTCTAGACTGAACCGGGAACATACGATCAAAGCCGACGTCTCTTTGCGCGCACCGTTCGACGGACGGGTCATCACACGCAACCTCACGCAGGGGGAAGTGGTCGAAACCGAGCAAAAGCTCTTTACCGTAGCAAATCTTACGGATGTCTGGGTGATCGGCAACGTGCCGGAGAAGGACGTGCGATTCATCCGCAAGGACCGGAAAGTCGATGTGATCCTGGCGGCTTATCCGCACGCGATCTTCACCGGGACCATCACCTACATTGGCGATATGCTTGATCCGGCCACTCGCACCATGACCCTGCGGGTGACAGTGCCGAACCCGGATCGCCTGTTGAAACCGGAAATGTTCGCCATCGTTCGTGTATATACGGCATCAAGCCCGGACGCGCTGAGCCTACCGCTTGCGGCCATCCAAGACGGGCCTGTCGGCAAGATGGTGTTTGTTCGACGGGAGCTTGGTGTCTTCGAGAGGCGGGCGGTCACGTTGGGGAACGAAGAGGGAGATGTGGTCAGGGTACTGGAGGGGGTCAAGGCGGGCGAGCAGGTTGTGACGAAGGGCTCCTTTGCCCTTAAGTCCCAAATGGAACGGCATAAGATCGAGCCGACGCTATGATCGCCTCGCTTCTTGAATTTTCACTGCGGCAACGAATTCTGGTCCTGGGCCTGGCCTGTCTGTTGTCTGTCGTCGGGATCTTTGCCTTCCAATCGATCCCGATTGACGCCTACCCCGATGTGACAAACATCCAGGTGCAGGTGTTGACCGAAGCGTCGGGGCTGTCGCCGATCGAAGTGGAGCGGTTCATCACCTATCCCCTCGAACTCCAGTTAACGGGTCTGCCGGGCATGGAGGAAATCCGATCCCTGTCGAAATTTGCCCTGTCCCAGATCACCGTCGTGTTCCGGGACGATATTGACATCTACTTCGCCCGCCAGTTGGTCCTCGAACGGATCATGGCGGCAAGAGAGCAGTTACCGGAGGGGCTCGATCCGGTGATGGCCCCCGTCACCACGGGGCTGGGCGAAGTCTATCAATATTATGTGGAAGGGCCGGATGCCGGGGCGACCGATCCTCAGGTCGTCGAGAGGGAATTGACGGATCAGCGCACGATGCAGGAATGGGTCCTGCGGCCTCTGCTCAAGAGCGTGCCTGGAGTGATCGATGTGAACGGCATGGGCGGGTTCGTGAAGCAGTACCAAGTCCTGGTCGATCCGGCCAAGCTGCGCAAGTTCGATCTGACGCTTCACCAGATCTACGAGGCGGTGGTGAAGAACAACGCCAACGTCGGGGGCAATGTGTTGGAACGGCATGCCGATCGCGCGATCGTTCGTGGGCTTGGCTTGATCAAGACCGTAGGCGATATCGAGTCCATCATCGTGAAGGAGGTCGGCGGCACACCGGTGTTCGTGCGAGATGTCGCCGAAGTCCGCATCGGCCACGCCGTACGCCATGGGGCGGTAGTTCTAAATGGAGAGCGGGAGGTGGTGATAGGCACGGTGCTCATGCTTCGAGGAGGCAATGCCCGTCAAGTGGTCGAAGCCGTTAAGGCTAGGGTGGATGAGCTGCAGCAGAGCAATATCCTCCCGGCCGGTACAAAACTGATCCCTTTCTATGACCGCATCGAGCTGGTGAATGCCGCCGTTCACACGATACGTGACGCGATGATTGAAGGTGTCGTGCTGGTGGTCTTTGTCTTCTTTTTCTTCCTGGGGCATGTGCGCAGTGCCCTCGTCGTGACGGTCGCGTTGATCGTCATTCCGCTCATGACCTTTATCATGATGGAATGGCTAGGGCTATCGGCCAACTTGATGACGCTGGGCGGGCTGGCCATCGCCATCAGCGTGATTGGGACGGGTCGGTGGTCGTGGTCGAAAACGTCTATCGTCATCTCGCGCAGAGCAACCGCGAGACTGGAATGAGAAAAATCGACGTGATTCTGCGCGCAACCGGAGAAGTGGGCCGTCCCATTCTCTTCGGCATTTTGATCATCAGCGTCGTGTTCCTGCCGCTGATGACCTTGCATGGAATGGAAGGAAAGATGTTTGCGCCGTTGGCCTATACGCTGGTGATCGCGCTTCTTGCTTCGGTGGCGGTGACGCTGATCCTCTCACCGGTGCTCGCGTCGCTCTTCCTCCGCGGAGATCACCTGCAAGAGACGCGCTTGACGCTCTGGATGAGGCGGCGCTATCTGCCGGTGTTGCAATGGACGCTCCGGCACCGAAGCCTTGTTCTATCCGGTTCCGTGGTGATCGTGTTGTGCAGCCTCGCCCTCATTCCATTCGTGGGGCGGGAATTCATTCCGCTCCTTGAAGAAGGGGCCCTGACCCCCCAGGTCGTGAGGCTTCCGAGCGTGTCGCTCGCCGAGTCCATCGAGTTGGAGAAGCAAGCCCAGAAGGTTATGTTGGAATTTCCGGAAGTGAAGATGGCAGTGAGCCGGATCGGGCGGGCCGAAATTCCGTACCATCCGGAAGAACTGTATGAGAGCGATCCGATCGTGTCATTACACGACCGAAGTAGCTGGAAGACGGCGAAGACTCAATCGGGATTGACCGATGCCATCCGCCGGAAGCTGGCGGAGATTCCCGGCATTTCCATCCTCATGAGTCAGCCTATACAGGAGCGAGTCGATGAGCTGATTTCCGGCATCAAGACCGAATGTGCCATCAAGTTGTTCGGGGACGATCTCGATGTGCTCCATGAAAAGGCGGAGGAGATTGCCGCTTTGATGCAGCAGATCAAGGGCGTGAAGGATATCAAGGTCGAACAGATCGCCGGCCAGCCCTATCTCATCATCGACATCGATCGGCAAAAGATCGCCCGCTACGGTATCAATGTGGCCGACGTGCAGGAGATTATCGCCACCGCCGTCGGGGGCAAGGTGGCGACTCATGTGTACGAAGGCGAGCGGCGGTTTCAATTGACGCTTCGGTTTCCGGAACCGCAACGCAACAGCATCGGCACCATCGGGGAGATTCGGGTGAAATCAGCTTCCGGCGCACTGATCCCGATGAGCGATCTCGCCACGATCGAAATGCACGAGGGCCCGGCCCGCATCAGCCGCGAGCAGGTGAAGCGCCGCATCTACATCGGCTTCAATGTCGTCGGGCGGGACATCGGCTGCGTCGTGGATGAAGGCAGAAAGAAGCTGGCGACGCAGATCCATCTGCCGGTGGGGTACAGCGTCCTGTGGGGTGGAGCATTCGAGAACATGGAACGGGCTAACGCACGACTCATGATCGTGGTGCCCGTCACGCTGGGACTCGTCCTCTTCCTGCTGTTTTGGGCGTTCCATTCTTTGCGCTATGCCACGTTGATCATCCTCAATCTCCCCTTCGCATTGCTCGGTGGTGTGGTCTCTCTATGGTTGAGCGGGCAGTACTTGAGCGTGCCGTCCTCCATCGGGTTCATCGCGCTATTCGGACTCGCGGTAGCGAACGGAATCGTGCTCGTTTCGTATATCAACCAGTTGCGCCACGAAGGGAAGCAGATGGACGAGGCGATTCTGACTGGTTGCAGCCTGCGTCTTCGTCCAGTCGTAATGACCATGATGACGACATTGCTGGGCCTCCTGCCGCTGGTGCTGGCGCAAGGGATCGGGGCTGAGGTGCAGCGGCCGCTCGCGACGGTCGTGATCGGCGGGCTCTTTACCTCGACGGCCTTGACGCTGGTGGTGCTGCCAGCACTCTATAGCGTGTTTGGTGGGCGTGAGGTGGGAAAAGAGGAGGCGCCTGAATGGGAGTGAGGGAGAGCAGTTGGAAAGGTGAAGCATTTCTATGGCGCCATGATGCGCAGATAACATAACAACATTTTGAACAGGTGGAGTTGAGAAAGGAAGGCGCGCTGTTGTTAGGGAAAGATCGTTCCATGCGCGCGGTCAGGGGTTGACGATACAGCTCTCCCAATTCGAATGAAAGTGTTGGGGAGGAGGATTAGTTGCGGCCGTCCGAGTGTTCATTACATGGAAGGTTAGGCATTAATCTTGTACGTGTTGCCGGGTAAGCGAACCGGACATGTTCAGGGTTCTTAGTTTTTCAGGCTGGTGAGATCGCGTATCCCGAGGGGACACAATTTGAGGGGGGGTCCATGAGAGCATCTACCTCAATGCCTTCTACATGGACAAGTATGAGGTGACGGTGGGACGGTATGCCAGGTACCTGGAGGTGACGGACATGGAGGAGCCACCGGATTGGAACATCATGAATCAACCTCAACATCAAAGACGCCCGGTCGTCAACGTGAATTGGGAAGATGCGGTCAATTACTGCAAATGGGCCAGCGCCTACCGACGGAGGCGGAGTGGGAGAAGGCAGCACGCGGCACGGATCGACGGATCTATCCCTGGGGAAACGAAGCACCAACTCGCCTTCACGCGAATTACGGAAGAAATGATTGGGACAACCATCAGGCCTTAACCCCCGTTGGGTCGTTCGAAGCGGGGAAAAGTCCTTATGGCATCTATGATATGGCCGGCAATGCCTGGGAACGGGTCTTCGATTGGTACGGCCATGAGTTTTACATGAAAGGTCCGGAAAAGAACCCAATCGGGCCGGCAAAGGGCGATACGAAGGTGGTGCGTGGCGGGTCGTGGCTCTATGTTCCTGAATTTCTGCGCACCTCGTTCCGTTTCAATGCCGATCCATCCGGCCAGCAGTTCGGATATGGGTTCCGCTGCGCGAAGACACCGTAGCACTAGCCTGTGGGATTGACGGGCGACCAGTGTGTGCCTTTAGAGTTTGACTCAGCGATATTTGGCAAAGCAGATCAAGTCGAGATGGTCATAATGGTCAGGGAGAATGGTTTCGGCTTTGTAGCCGAGGTTCAGGAAGAACTGAATGTTTCTGGCCGTGCGCAGCATGGTACAGGCGTAAAACTTATGGGCATCGGTCGTTGCTCGTTCGATCTCACGGATCAGCGCCTTACCGACCCCTCGAGACTGGTACGCGGGACTCACGGAGAGCAGTCTGATCACGCATACGCCAGCCACCGTCCAAAAGCGCACGGAGCCAACGATCTCTCCTTCCGCCTCGGCCAGGAAAATATGCTTCTCTCTCGCATCTTCTTTCAGACTTTCGAGGGTTTCCGTTGTCCAACCGCTGAGAGTGTAGATGCCCGCATATTCTCCGAAGGCCTCCCGCTGCACCTGGAGGAGTGCAGGAAAATCTACCTCGGTTGCCGGTCTGACATGAACCACGACAGAGATCCTGGGTTCGTGAAGAGCTTTGCATTTCATAGCGGAAGGAGACGGGATTCGCAAGGACGATTGACTCGACATTGACAGATGTGAGACGGGGCATCCCGCGTCGCCCCATAACTATCTATTGCAATCGGATACTTAATGGAGGTTCTATGCTGAAAGAAGTGGCAGGAGATATTTTACACACAAGGGCAGCAATGGTGGCGCATGGCGTGGCTCCTAACGATGGTTACACGAACGGTTTGGCGTTGTCCCTGAGGCAACAGTGGCCTGCCATGTACAAAGATTTCAGGCATTATTGCCAAACGTTCACTCCCAAGACGGGTGAATTGTGGGCCTGGGCGGGCGCCGGTGGGGTACGAATTGTGAGTCTGTTCACGCAGGAACCAGCTCCCCGCCATGGGGCCAAACCAGGAAAAGCCACGTTAGGGAACGTCAATCACTGTCTCAAGGCCCTTTCCACGCTGGTTGAGAGCGAGAAGGTCAAAAGCCTCGCGCTTCCTCGTTTAGCCACAGGTGTCGGCGGCCTCGACTGGGAGGATGTGAAGCCGTTGATTGAAAAACATCTCGGCCACTTGTCTGTTCCGATATACGTGTACGCAACGTATCAGCCAGGTGTCCAGGCCACGGAGGGATGAAGTCTCGTCGTCCAGTTGAGGAGGCTTGGTCGGGGCGAGTCGAAGATTGCGGAACCCGTACCCTTGGAAGGTCCTCATGAGACATCCGCAATGGTGACTATTTGGCATGACCTCAGGGGAAGGCAGGAGTTGCTCGATCAGAGGGTAGCGCGATGCTTCTCGTCACAAAGTAGATAGAACGATTGAATACATAGAGAGGGAACAGATGATGCGTATGGATCGACGTCATCTCAGCATGGGATTGGTAACTTTGGCATTGGTTGCCCCCGGCTGCGCCACGCCGCGAGAGCAACCCCTTTCCGCTGACTGTCCTGACATTGCCGAAACCGGTCGGCTCAACATCCTCACATTGAATGGTCTATACGATGCTCCGGCCGCTATTTGGGCCAAGCGCTGGACCGACATCGCGCAGTTCGCTGTGGCGAACAATGTTCATGTGCTCATGTTGCAGGAAGCGGTGTTGACCGATGTCGATCGAATACAAGAGTTGTTGGGAACCTCCGATAGCGCCCGGGACTTTCAGCGGATCCTGAACGAGCGCAGTGCCGAGCCCTACGAACCTACGCGTCGCCTGGGAAAGCGGCGTCCCGTTCGTCTTGTCCACGGCCAATGCGATGCTGAGTCGTTGCAACATCACGCGCCACTTTGCCGCGTTCTTGCCGATCGAGTCGGAGGAGGTTTTTGAGGGAGTCACACTCAAGATCACCCGCAATGTGCAAGTGGCCCAATTGAATATCCCGGGATATGGGAATCTCAATATCTACAACACGCATCTCTGCTCGGCTTGCGCAACTGAGGCGCTCCAACAACAAGTCGATGCGCTCTTGGCGTTCATGCAGCAGGTGGAGGGGAAGTCCTCCGGGAATCATCTTATCCTCGGGGGAGACTTCAATCTGGACCTCGCAACGGGATTACCAGCGCAGGTCGTGTACGAGACCATGACGAGAGCTGGCCTTCGAGATATCTACGCGGGTTATCGCCGAACCCAATTCGGCGAGGCACCTGAAGCACTCTGCCGGCAGGGTGTAGCGGACGTCCACTGCACGATTGGAACAACTCCCGTCCAAGGACTGTTCGACAGCCGAACCGGCGCAGCGTTACCCAAGCCGCAACGAATTGATTACCTCTTCATGTCGGGTACGGATACTGTGACGACCAGTAGCGTGGTCTTCAATCCAGGCAATGGTGCAACTGGTCCGATCAATCCAACTGAACCGTCGGTATCAGACCATAGCGGCGTCTTCGCTCAGATTACCCTGAATCGGTAACGACAGATAGTCGGGCATACGTGCATCCCGATTATCGTCGGATGCAGGTCGGAATCTCTGATACGGGACGTGACCAGACGGCTTCGGCAGTCGCTGCTTCCCCCTGAGCCCCGACGTAGGGTTAAGCATGAGCGAACGTGGAACCGGGTGGCATGGGTAACGCCGATCAGGCCGCCTCACAGCGCCGTTCAGTGTCTCCGGATCCCCTCGACCGCTGGGAGGCACGCCGATTATTGTGGATCACATCGTCGACGATCATTCCACAATTGACGCAGCGCCAACCATGAAAGTCCGACGACGACCCAATCTCAACCGCGATACTGTCATCACTGACGGCAAGGCCGTTGCATCGTAGGCAATTCATCGTTCATCTCCTAGAGGGCCGTCCCTTTCAACCTGAGGAGCCGGGTCCGGGGTTCCAGGCGCATGCATTGTGCGCCCCATCCGCGCGGCGTTTAGCAACACCGTTCCGTCTTGGAAGCCACGGGAATACCGCTCCTGGATCTTTGGATGGCATAGCCGATAGGCATGACTGTGGTCATCACTTATCAGGGCATCGCGCAACCCGTCCTCCTCTGCGCGCCACCCGTCTGCCTCTTGATCTGTACGGGCTTGTGCAGATTGGCGACGGCACCAGTCAATCCGAACACTGATGGGGTTTGTTGTGTGTTCCATATTTTCCCCTTGTTAGGTATCCAACACTGCCTTCAATTCGGAAAGGCAAGTTGAGTGCCAAGTGAGGGAAGGGTCCAAGAAACACGTCACGATGATCCACCCCATTCAGCAGGTTTGTACGTAATTGTAACGAGTTACCGTCAAGAGCCGTGTCGGTGACAATAAGAAGTGCGGATACCAGAGTAGTTGGTAAACCTGTAGGAGGTGAAGGGTTCAGAGGTTAGTGTTTCATAATGATACTAGGTAAAACCCTAGCTTGATGGCCTGGGAGAACAAGGGTTAGTAATAATTCAAACAGGAACGGCCCTTCCACCTGGGCCACTGTATTCGGATCGACGTAATGGTGCCCGTGCGTGTTCCGTCACTATCGGGTATAGTGGTCGCCAAGGACTAGGGTTGAAGTGGTCTGTGACGATTCATTGAGCGAATGAGCAGTCTGTCTATGGAACAAGGAGTTGTGATGGATAAGCATGCGGGTGGAGCTGTTAAAGATTTTATGCATCGCTACTTGGAGGTAGTTCCACAGGACTCGACGGTTACAGCCGCAGCCGAGCGGATGGCTGTCCGGCGGATCGGCTGTCTGTTGGTGGAGTCGGACGATTCCGAACGGGGACCGGTTGGGATTATCACGGAGGCGGATCTTGTACGGAAAGTACTCGCGAAGCGATTGGACCCCACAGTCACGACGGTGGACCGTGTGATGGTCAGCCCGATTTTGACGATCGCAGGAGACCGCCCCATGTTGAATGCCAGTCAGGTGATGGAAACTAATCATGTGCGTCACCTCTGTGTGGAGGAGGCCGGTGAGATTGTCGGAATCGTTTCGGTGCGTGACCTGGTGCGATCGTTCGTGGATGTGGAGAGCGGCCCCGTCCGTGACCTTGACCAGGTGTACCGACCGCTAAGCGTCCTGATGGCGACCTCACTCGCAACGATTCAGAGCGACGCGTCTCTTTTCTCATCGGCTGAGTTGATGCGAGAGAAGCGGATCGGGTCATTGCTGACAATCGAGGCCGGCGAGATCGTCGGCATCGTAACCGAGCGCGATTTGGTCTGGAAAGGGCTCGCTTGCAACCGAGATCCAGACAGCACTCACGTGAGTGCTGTGATGAGTTCCCCTCTACTGGGCATCGATGTCAATCGCACCATACGCGATGCCAGTAAAGCGATGGCCGAACAGAGTGTACGTCACTTGGCCGTGACGGAAAGCGGCAAGATCGTCGGGGTGCTCTCTATACGGGACTTGGTGAAAATGGTCTCCATCAGGGATCGGCCTAGATTTCTCGCTAAGGCCTAGCCGGACCGTGGCACTCACTCTATCAGCAGGGTGACCAGCTCAGGCAACCAGGGGAGTATTACCACACCTAGGCAAATGGACAGAGCAACGATCGACGCGACCAGCTCCTCATCGAGGCCTGTTTCTGCGGCGAAGATGACGGAGCTGACCGCCGATGGCATCCCTGCCACAAGAATGACGACCGCTCGTTCCAGTCCCGTCAAATCCAGGCAGCGAATCGCGCCCAATCCAAGCAGTAGCCCACCACCCATTCGCATCGCAACACCTAATGTTCCAAGCCACGCAGTCTGGCGGATTGCGGGGAAATTGATCGACAGTCCCAGCACCAAACTGGCGAGTGGAGTGGTGGTGAAATGAAGGGGCCTGAGTATCTCAAGCAGCCAGAGAGGCAGGTGATACCCAGATAATTTCACCATGAGGATGCAGGTCAGCGCCCAGAGAGGGGGAGAAGAAAGGAAGCGGATTGCGGCCGATTTTGGTGTGACAGAGTGTGCGCCATGCCAGACGGCTAAGCCGTAGAGGACTGTGAGGGTCAGCGTGGTTTGTCCGAGGTCGAAGAGCACGGCTTGAGTCAATCCTTCGTTGCCGAACGTCGCGAGGATAACGGGAAAGGCGAAGTACACAGAATTGATCGAACCGGTGGCCAACAGGAACCCGCCTTGCGTTTTGCGGGGAAGCTGCAGCAGATGGGCAAGGAACCAGGAGCAGACCACCATTGGAAGGGTGATGAGGCAGGCGGCCAACGGGATTTTCCAGACTGTAGCTGCGAGTGGGACAGGATCCAGCGAGACGAGAATCGTTGCCGGCAGACTGACCGAAAACACGAACCTCGCCAACCGTTCTGTATGGCTTTTGGTCAGGACAGCGCGGGATCGAAGGAAGGCACCAATGACGAAGATCGCGATAAAAATCTGAAGAGAAAGCGGCATAGTGGTTGAAGTACCGGAATGAATCATGCCTCTCTTTTCGAGACAGATACAACTGGGTCAAAGGATCTCGCTATCCAGGGAGATGGATTCTTTCGCTCTTGGCATTTGGCAGGAACGTTGCTCTCTTGTAGTAGCAATGGCTATAACTATGAAAGGTACATGAGACATTCTGTTCCGCTCTTTCGTTTATGTTAAACAAACCAAAGCGTTCTCCCGATCTTCCCAAAGCAGCGATTGAGGCGTTGCGACATGGGAACTTGATCGAGGCGATCAAGGTTGTTCGTCAAGAACGGAGTATCGGTCTGACAGAGGCGAAAGGGGTGGTGGAGACCTATCTCGCCTCCCAGCCGGCGCTCAAGAAGAAGATGGACCAGGTGCTAGCCACGGCGCAACAGCGATTCATCCGTTGGCTGGTCGGTATACTGGTGCTGGCTGCTGGGATTGCGTATCTTGTGATGCAAAGTCCATGAATCCGCATACAGCGACACTCAAAATGTTGAGCGTAGAGGCATGGTTCGTACTATTGAATGCCCCTTCGGCTTGATGGCTCGGCCACGGGCGCAATGGTGCAAAGGAATGGGGTCGGGTTCGTGGCTGGTCTTTTATCAAGTTGAGTGTTGGGTGAAGATACAAGTGGTCTGAGCTTGTTCGATTTGTCTCCGTGAGAGAGAGCCGGGGTGCATTATGGCTGAAGTCCTGCACGTCAGTACCACCGCTCGCAAACAGGTCGTGGATCTGGCGGAGCGGGTTGAGGCGGTGATCCGGAAGGCGAAGATGCAGGAGGGGCTCTGCGCGCTCTTCATCACCCACACGACTGCCGCCTTGACGACCGGGGAGATCGGGGAGGGGACGGAGCAGGATTTTCTTCAAGTGGTGGAGCAGATGATTCCGCGCATTCAGTTTCGACACGCCCATGATCCTTCGCATGCCTGGTCCCACATGGCTTCGTCGATTCTGGGCCCGTCCCTCACGATTCCGGTGTCAGTCGGCAAGCTGGTACTCGGCACTTGGCAATCCGTGATGTTGGTCGAACTGGACGGTCCGCGCGAACGAACCGTGCACGTGACAGTGTTTCCGTCCTGACTTCCGCATGCTCTGCGCGCAAAACATCGTTGCACTCGGCTGTTCCCCGATGAGTCATGGGGAGGAAGCGGTGTCGATTATCTGGTGACGTGCAGCACACTGACTCATTTACAATGGTTAAGAGGAAAATGGCCGTGGTATGAAGCTCGGCCTTGGTAAACATCAAAGGCGCAGTACTCTTCGCGCTTCCTCAGGCGAGACGGTGGTGCGTAATTGGAGGCATCTGATGAACGATCAAGACACACAACGTGCAGTAGGTATTCTCAACCGGATTATGGAGCACGAGTTAGCGGGAGTCGTGCGCTATATGCATTACTCACTCATGATCTACGGCTATAACCGCATTCCTATCGTGTCTTGGCTGAAGAGCAACGCCGACGAAAGCCTTGCCCATGCGCATAAAGCAGGAGAACTGGTCACCTTACTTGGTGGCCACCCATCGCTAAAAATTGGGACGCTCTTGGAAACCGAGAGGCATGACGTGGGGGATATTCTGCGGGAAAGCTTGGAGCACGAGAAGGGCGCCATCGACGCGTATTACGAACTGCTGAAGATCGCTGAAGGAAAGTCCGTCCTGTTGGAAGAATTTGCACGAGAAATGATCGTTGGCGAAGAGCTGCACCTTGACGAGGTGAACAAGATGCTGCGCAAGTCGGGTGATGTCCAGCCATTTCGCTCCTAACCCTTCAAACAATCGGGAAAGACAATAGTGCTAATAACATTGCTCGCATCATTGCATGGCGAGTTATGTGCTTCGTTGATGGAGGTGCCGATGCAGCGATATGGTAAGGTGAATGTGCGTATTGGTCTTGGCCTGGTCTTGTGCTCGGTGTTGGGGGTTGGGGTGGTGTCGGCCAAGGTGCAAGTGTTGCCGGAGACGACGTTGTTGGTGGAGGGTAAGAAGCTCACCGGTCAAAAACGCCTGCTTGGCCATCCGGTTGTGAAAGAGCTGCTTGCCTCGTTCGAACGCGCCGAAACGGCATTGCGCAAGGAAGATAGAGATGCCCTCATGAAATTTTATGCGTCGACCTATGACTACCATGGATTGAAAGAAACCGATGTGGGGCGGGTGTGGGGTGAAGTGTTCGAGCATTACAAGGCTCTAGAGTCCCTCCATCTGTTCTCCGACATCAAGGTCGTACCGGTGAATAGTGAACTTCGCCTGGAAGTGACCTGTACGGGTGGGTTGTATGGTACCGACGAACGCACGGGGAATCGCATCACACTCGACAGCTGGTTTCGCGAGGTTCACTATCTGGTGAACGAAGACGGTGTTTGGCGATTCCTCGGTAATGCCGGAGAGGTCCCAACTGGCGTCCCCTTCGCATCAGCTCCGCACCATCCCCTCTTCTGAGGCATCACGTTTTGGGAGACCAAGCCTGTCGGAGGTGAACCCTGGAAATCAGGAAGACGTGAGCAGGTCGTTTCTGGTACACTCTCCTCTCGCTATGACGGAAGAAACACTTCAATACAGTCTTCCCCAGAAGGCAGTGGAAGCGCTGGTGCAAGGCGATCGAGACGAAGCGATCAAACAGGTTATGCTTGAGAGCAACCATAGCCGGGAAGAGGCGAGGGAAATGATCGCAAACTTTCTCCTGACGCAGCCTTCTCTGCTTCGGAGAATGAAGGATACCCAGTCCGAGACCAAATGGGGTCTCATGCGTTGGTTGGTCCTGTTCCAGGCGATCGCGGTTGCCATTGGGTATTTCCTTTTTTTTCGAGACCAATGGTGAGCACGCCTGTCTCGGCAGGAGCGTGACGGTGGTCTCCGACCTAGCTCTCTCTTCCTCCACGTGAGCTTTACAGAGTGTGGGCTCCCCGCATTCGTCGAAACCTTGCCACTTGCCAGATCTAGTTATCCAGATTTCCGTGGATGGGTGAGAGCTTTTGATGCTACAGCCGGCCATGAATCAGAAAGCTGAGGAGGGTCGTCATCTACAGTATGTTGGGCTGTGAGAGTCCATGTGCCCCATATAGGATATGTCGATGTGGTCACCGAATCTGATAGCGCGGAAGAAGTTTGACCAGAAGATCGTCGTCAGACTAGGCCACGGTCCTGCGAAGGAAACAAAATAACGCGTCAAACCACTAGCAATTGCTGGGTCTATTCTGGTTAAGTGATAATGATTGGATTAGGTGCTTTTGCCGACGAGGTTTTCTCTCCTTAATAGAAGAAACACGCATAGATAAATTGAATTGAATGCGGCTAACTGTATGGATGAACCTTGTAGAGGAGATTTCGACCAGGAAGATAGACAATCGATGAAATCTTACCAGGGACGTGACGTTCGAAACAACGGACAAAACTAGATGGCAAGGTGGGATATTTGTCCAATGCTCTTCAGATATCGCCGAAGGCACAATAACCTGACGATATAACTAAAGGCAATGCAGAATACAGTCAGCAAGAGCCAGGTGATGGCTGATCAGACGGTCACGGTGAGTCGCCTTGAAGAGGTTGTCTCGACGTCGGATGAGTTCGATCGAGTCGTCGCACAGGCCTTGCCGGTTCTATTGGACCGGGCCACGGGCTATACCAAGCGGTTTTTACGGGAAACCGGCCAGTGGAATGACGATATCGAGCATGAGAAATTTGCGCTCCGTTGGGGATCCGAATATCTTGAGCGGTTCCTGGTCTGTGGACGCAGCGAAGTTCCATGTCGGCCATTGTTTCTGTTCGACTCGTTGGTCGCCAAGCAGCACAGTAAGCCGGAGCCGTTTTGTTATCATCCGGACCTCTTGAGACCGCTTGGGAGGTTTCTCGATGGGCTGGTGGCAAGAGCAGTGGTCAGCCGTGATGCGTTGATTGCGTTGTATCGCCACTCTTATGGGTGGGGAGCCGGGGAAGTGATTGCGGTGACTGGGCTCAATGGGCTGGAAAGCCAGCGTATCTATAAGAATTTTCGGCGATGGCGTGAGAGCGGATGGCAACGAACGATGGATGAGATCGGTCTCACGAAAACAGAGCTGGCGGAATTGACCAGCCAACAACAACGTCAGCGTCAGCGATTCAATGGCGAAGCAGAACGCCTGATCAGGGTTGCCCAGGCACATTACCGAAAAAGTGAGCCGGATCATTATCCCTGTCTTTCGCGTTCACAATGGAGAGAAATGTTCACTCAAGGCTACGGGTGCGATTACCGAATTTGGCATCTCGCGTTGTGCCTAGACTGTATGCAAACCGCTTGGGGATTGGGTTCCAATGGGTCGTTGACCGAAGAAAAACCACGTCTGGAATTGTTGGTACGGCCCTAGGCAAGTATCTGGCATAAGCAGTGGCTGGCATGAAGATAGAGACATGAAGATGCAGAGAAAGGAAGTCAGGAGGCTGATATGAGTTACGAAGAGGATTTGGAAGCATATCGATCGCAACTCCTTCAATCATTGAGCAGCCCACCCAGCCGCTCGGTCTCTGGCGTATTGGAGCCTATACAGGTTTATGTTAATGAGCGGCGTGTTGGTGAGCTTGAGGGCGCCGGGATGGATGCGACTTTACACGTCAAGAGCCTCGATCACATCGAGACGATACAGCTCCGAACGGAAGACGGAACTCTCCTAGGCGGGTTAGTGGCACCTGAATATGGGTATCGGACGAGCCGCATTCAGCTTTCGTCTGATGCGGTCGAGCTGTGTGTCCACAATACTGCGCAAGGCGGATCACTCAACGCAGTATTTGTTCCGAAACCGAGTTTCTGGAGTCGTATGGGGAAAACTCTAGCCGACGTAGCCGACAGGCTAGCGATTCGGCGTCCTGATGCGGCGATTGCTCACAGTATGCGGACCGTCGCCTTCACGCAAGCCTTGTTGGCGGTCATGGTGGTTGGACTGGTGCTCGATCGAGTGGCGACCTGGATGGGCTCGGAACAGATGTTGACTTCTGGTATACAACCGGAAGCTCTTCGGACTGTTTCGGTTACAGAGATGGGAAAGCTCGAGCAGCAGTTGGGTGAACTTGCGCGCGTGCAGGAGAAGGTCGGGGAGGCCTTGGATCTTCAGGTGAAAGGAATGGCGCAACTCCACCAAACCATGGCGAAGCTGTCGTCGAGCCACGAGTCTGTGGCGTCCAGAGTCGTCATGGTCAAGGAAGAGATGGAGAAGCGACAGGAAAGTCTTGAACCTGAGACGGATCGCACGACGCCCCATCCTGCCAGCAGGGGAGCAATGGTGGATCAAGAGCAGCTTGAAGTGGCGATCAGCAGCCTCACCGAAGACAATGCCAAGTTATCAAGAGAGCTGGCCAGCCTGGAAGAGCGTAATCAGACCCTGACGGCCAAGCTTCACATGGCTAGCATGAACGCATCGAAGGCCGTTGATCCGAATCCGGAGCGCTTGTTAGCGAATCAGGCAGATGTTGCGAGAACAAATCAGTCATTGCAAGTGGCAGAGACTCTCCAGAACTCTCAGACGCAGCCGTTCCTCTTTTGGGTCACCTTCAGCGAGGGCACCAGTCAGGAAAGTATCGACCAGTGGGTGCATGAAAAGAAGGGTCGTAAGGGGTCAATAAACGAAGGTTGGCAGGAAGTACGGATTGTTCCTCCGGCAGTCCCACCGAATCTCTTCCTGGAGCAAATCAGAGGAGAGAAAATCGTAAAAGCCGCGCGGATCAGCGAGTAAGAGATCGCTCCGCGCGAAGGGCTCCGCATCTTTGATCGCCATGGCTGCGTAAGAAGGGGGTCTTGTCCGATGCAGGTTCAAATGGCCCCAGGAAAACTCAGAAATCATTCCCCTATCGGACGGGTAGCAGTTGTAAGGCCGAACGGCAAGTCAAGTTTCTGCGACTGGACATATTTCGGTTTGATTCGAGAGGTTTTGTCCGTTGAGCTCAAAGACACGCGGTGCGTAGCATGACGTTCGACAGGAGAGGAAACGCGAGCAGCATGAACGGCGCATCAAAGTTCAACCCTCAACCATCTTTTGGGTGGTCACGATCAACCCGGCCAACCTAACTAACGCCTAAACAAGCTGACGTCTGAATGACCCAATCGATTACCAGAGGAAGAAAGGAAGACTCATGAGAATCGCACAAGTGGCTCCGCTATGGGAAAGCGTTCCGCCGAAACTCTATGGTGGAACCGAGAGGATCGTTTCGTACATTACGGAGGAGTTGGTCGCCTTAGGGCATGATGTGACGTTGTTTGCCAGCGGCGACTCGGAAACGGCCGCGCGGCTTGAAGCGATCTGCCCGCAAGCTCTCCGGTTGAACACCGGTATCTTTAACCGCGATGCTCCACTGATGATGCTGCAGGAACGGGGCCTTGGATCGTCAACCGACTTCGATATTATTCACTCGCACTTGGATTTCAACGGATTTCCGTTGGCGCGGAGAAATCCCGTTCCCGTCGTGACGACTCTGCATGGCCGCTTGGACCTTCCGGAGCTTGAGCCGGTTTACCGCGAATTTTCTGAAATGCCGTTGGTCTCCATATCCGACTCCCAACGCCGGCCGTTGCCCTGGGCCAGCTGGGCCGGCACTGTGTATCACGGACTTCCGCGTAACATGTACACGTTTCAACCCCAATCCGGGGGGTATCTGGCTTTTTTGGGGCGGACCGCTCCTGAAAAACGTCCGGACCACGCGATCGAAATCGCCAAACGGGCTGGGCTTCCCCTTCGCATTGCGGCAAAGGTGGATCGTGCGGATCGGACGTACTTTGAAGCCGAAATTGAGCCGTTACTCGACCACCCCTTGATTGAGTTTGTTGGAGAGATCTCCGATGCCGAAAAAGACGAGTTCCTCGGCAATGCGATGGCGCTCGTGTGTCCCTACGACTGGCCGGAACCGTTCGGGCTGGTGCTGATTGAAGCGTTTGCCTGCGGAACCCCGGTGATAGCCTATCGGCGTGGCTCGATTCCAGAAATCATCAATCACGGTGTCACCGGCTTTATTTGTGAAACTGTTGACGAGATGGTGGATGCGGTGGGCCAGGTTTCACTTATTGATCGAAAGCAGTGCCGGGCTGCGTTCGATGAGAGGTTTACCGCGGATCGAATGGCCCGTGACTATGTGGCGCTGTATGAACGTCTGCTGCTCGAAGATGGAGCAGTTCAAGCCGCACAAAGCATGGCTTTCGATCGGTCCAACAATGGGACTTTCAAGACCGAGCCACACAAAGCTTTTGGACGAGGCCGACATGTCTGACACGACTGCTGATTCGACCGACGCCCGCCCAACTCCGAATCGTGCGCGAGGCTGGGAATTAGTCAAGACGAGAGACTTTGGCTTCTTGTTCGCGGGCCAGACGGTCTCACAAATCGGTGACAGTCTTCACAAAGTGGCGTTGCTCTGGTTTGTTTACGACTTGACCGGATCAGCACTCAAAATGGCGATGGTCGGGTTGCTTCAAACCCTTCCACCCCTGCTGTTTGGTCCACTGATTGGTGTGTATTTGGATCGTGTTCGAAAGAAGCCGGTTATGATCGGGGTCGATCTCCTTCGCACTCTGATGGTTCTCTTAATCCCGGTACTCTATGCCATGGATGCCTTGACGCTCGATCGGCTCTATGTCCTTGTATTCGCCACAGCAATCTTCTCGACCGTCTTTGGGCCGGCTTTGACCTCTGCCGTTCCACTGATCGTGCCCAAAGATCGCCTTGTTGCCGCCAATGCTCTGATGCAAACGACAACGAACGTAGGACTCCTGGTGGGCCCTGCCCTCAGTGGTCTCGGCATTGCGCTCATCGGAGCACAAAACGTGCTCTATGTTGATGCAGCGACCTTCTTTATCTCCGCGCTGTGCATATTCCCCATTCGAGTGCGTGAAACGCTTGATCATTTTCGTCTTGCGAGCAAAGGCTTGACGGAAGGCATCACCAGCGATTTGCTGGCAGGCTTTCGCTTCGTGTTTGTCGAACAAAAGACCGTCATGCTCCTTATGTTGACGGCCACCCTCTATAGCGTCGGTATTAGCGCCTTCATCTTTTTGTTGCCTGTCTTTGCGAAAGAGGTGCTTGGAGTGGGTCCAATCCAGCTTGGGTGGCTCTGGTCGGCGCTTGGCATCGGAATGCTATTGGCCTCCCTTGTTCTCACCTCGATTACACAAGGAGATGTACCTTGGCGCTTGCGCTTCATGTCCGGCGCGCTAGCGATCGGGGGTATTGCTGTGGCTGCGCTCGGTTTCTTCGATGCTCCTGTGGCTGCGGGAATCTTGATCGCTGTGATCGGAGGAAGCACAGCCATGTTCACGCCGTTGGTGTGGACGATGCTTCAAGAACTAACGCCAGCGCATCTCCTCGGCCGAGTATTTACAAGTTTTGCGACAGGCGGGATGGCGTCGTCGATGGCTGGAATGGCGGGATTCGGTTGGGCTGCGGATACAATCGGACCTGCTGCAAGCTTAGGAGGTATCAGCGCTATTCTTCTGATGACAGCCGCTACCGCATGGCTCTTCAGCTTCTATAAATCGCACGCACAAGGCGTAACAGTTGTCGCGGGTGGCCCATTTCCCCCCCAAACCAGCCCCGCTCAGACGTAGATCCACATCGAACGGTCTCGTCGGGAATAGTTCCAAAGCACCTATCCAATACCGGTCAGACAGAATTATGACCAGCCCCCTGATGAACAGGGGGCTGTGTGGTGGTCTATGCAGATGACAGGGAAGCAACAGCGAGTTAGAATGCGTGGGTGCCTTCAAAGTATGACGTTCACGAGGAGGAATCGCGCGATGACTAAGTCATCACCAACGCTCATCGTTCTGATTCTGAGTCTATTCTTGGTCTGGCCGATGGGTATGCGCTCTGAAGCGTCCGATGCCCACGAAAAAGAAAGTGGGTCGGAGAAGCCTGCATCTTCAGGGGCATCCCAGTCTCCGGCCACCTCCGATGGCCAATCTGCACCACCCAAACCCGAAGTAGAAATCAAGCCACAGCCGTCCGCTACGCCAGCGACGAAGAGTGATGCGTCGACAGAGCACAAAGAGGGTGTATCGGAAAAACCTGTATCCGGTTCGTCACAAGCCCCGGCGGTATCCAACGGTCATCCTGCGCCGCCCAAACCAGCATCGGACACTAAGCCACAGTCTCAAACTGCTCCCACGCCAAAGAGCGAAGAGGCGACGGAGCCTAAAGAGGTCGTGCCGAAAAAGCCTGCGTCCGACAGTCAGTCGACCGCCCCGAAACCGGCGCCGGAAGCAAAGCCGCATCCGCCGGCCGCTCCCGTGCCGAAGAGTGACGCCTCGACGGAGCCCAAAGAGGTCGTGCCGAAAAAGTCTACGACCGACAGCCAGCCGACGACTCCAAAACCTGCGCCGGAAGCGAAACCCCACCCGCCGGCTGCTCCTACACCGAAGGGTGATCCGTCGGCGGAGCCGAAAGAGGCTGTACCGGGAAAATCGGTTCCACGGCCACCCCAAGCGCCGGCTGCGTCCGATAGCCACCCCAAGCCGTTGCCGGAAACGAAGCCGCCACCACCGGCTGCTCCTACGATGAAGGCCGACCTTCCGCCTGATCGTGAAGTGAAAGACAAGGAGCCCACTCTCAGAAAGACACTGGGTTCCCTGATCCTCTCGGTCAAGCTTGCGCTCATGGGAGATTCGAGGTTATTCCACTACGAGATCGAAGTGGAAGATGATGAGCAAACGATTACCCTCAGCGGGCGTGTTTCGACTGAAGAGGAAAAGACCGCCGCGAAGGACGTGGCGCAGAAAGTTCTCGGCGTCAAAGACGTCGTCAACAAGCTCACCGTGGAAAAAGATCTGGCGAAAACATTGTCGAAGAAACAGGATGACGCCCTCACCTCTTTGATTAAAGAGCGGTTCTCCAAGAGTGCCACATTAAAGGCGGCCAATTTCGAGGTGAAGACGGAGGACGGCGTCGTCCTGCTTCATGGAACGGTTCGTTTCCAGGTCATTGCACTCGAGGCTGCAGAGGCTGCCAGGCAAGTACCGGGGGTGCGAGCCGTGAATACGGAAAAGGTACGGCTGGAGGGTGAGAGCTGATGCAGGGCCGCTCAGGCCACTTCTCTCGCTCTCCCACCATAGTGGAGAAAGCAGATATCACCGCGGTTGAGACTCGCCCACTGCTCCTGACCCGCGACTTCGGACTGGTCTGGTCCGGACAACTCATCTCTCAAATCGGCGACGGCGTCTCCAAACTAGCCCTGCTGTGGTTCGTCTATGCCGTCACCGGATCGCCGCTCAAAACTTCGATGATCGGGCTGCTTCAGACCATTCCTCCGATCGTGCTGGGGCCCATTATCGGGGTATATGTCGATCGCCTTCCGAAAAAGGTATTGCTGATCACCAGCGATTTGCTACGCGCCTTGCTGATCGGGTTGATACCGTGCCTAATTCCTGTTGAGTCTTTTACAGTATCGGTGCTCTATGTCTTGGTTCTTCTGCACGCAGTTGCCTCAGCGGTGTTCGGGCCGGCTCTCACCGCCTCGATACCCACGTTCGTCCCCAAAACGCAGTTCACGGCGGCCAACGCGTTGCTCCAGGGCACCACGAGCCTCGGCATCATTTTTGGTCCTGCGATGAGTGGATTAGGTATCGCCGCATACGGATCGCAGGAAGTCTTATGCCTCAACGCAGCGACGTACGTGATTTCGGCCGCGTGCCTCATGCTGGTCCGTTTTGGCAAGCCTGCCGCAATCACGCCATCGCTTGCAACAACTCCGACAATGTTGCAGGATCTCGTCGAAGGATTTCGCTATTGTGTGGTCACCCAACCTGGGCTGTTACTCTTGACCGGCACTGCGGCTCTCCACACGTTCGGCAGTAGTGCGCTGAGCGCGCTTTTCCCGGTATTCGCGACAAAAATGCTGGGACTGGGGCCGGTCGAGGTCGGGTATTTATGGTCGGCACTCGGCGTCGGATTGTTGCTCACGTCCATTGGACTTCTATGGGTGACCAACTGGATAGTTAAAAATCGTCTATGGTTGATCGTGGGTACGAGTGCGGTGAGTGGCGCCGCCCTCTATGCGTTGACATGGACAGGCGATCCGTATATGGCAGGTCTTCTCATGGGAGTCGTCGGCTGCGGGTTGGGCTCCTTCACGCCGATTGCGTGGGGGATCATTCAAGAGGTTGCACCAAGCCAGATGATCGGGCGCGTACTGGGACTCTATGGGACCGGAGCCATGACTGCTGCCATCGGCGGGATCTCTGCGTTCGGTTGGATCACGGAGCAACTGGGGACAGAAATCGGCTTGCTCGGAATCGGAGTGGTTCTATTGCTGTCAGCGTTGGTCGCTGCGCGGATGAGTCGGGTAACCGTCATCGTATAGTCAGGGGAATCGTGTATGAAAGACGTGATTCGATGGAATGATCAATATTATATCCTGGCGTCATCCTCGCTGGCCGATGCCCGCACCGAAGTCTTGAAGCATGGAGAGACCTTCGCAGTGTTTGATCGTTACGGCGAAATTCACCAGGTCGTTCCTGGTCCGCAGGGGCTTTATCATGAAGGGACGCGCTTTCTTTCACGATTCGAGCTGTCGCTTGGGACACAGCGGCTGATGATGCTGAGCGCTTCCGCGAAAGAGGACAATGCGCTCTTTACAGTAGATCTCACCAACTCAGACATAATGTTGGAAAGACAACGATACGTCCAGCGCGGGACGCTCCATATTTCTCGCACGCGGTTTCTCTGGCAAGGGACGTGGCACGAGCGTATCCGCATTCATAACTATGGAACGACAAGACTTCCGCTCTCGATCATGATCGGACTCGATGCCGATTTTGCCGACCTCTTTGAGGCGAGAGGACGAACGCGACCACGCCGTGGATGTCGCCTCAAAACCGTTCGATCCAAGACCGGACTCGTGTTTGGGTACAAAGGGCTCGATGAGATCATCCGTCGAACCCATGTGCGGTGCTCGCCGGCACCGAAACAGGTGATGGCAGACGGGTTCAGGCTTGAGTCTCGCATCCCTCCGCACACCGACCTGACATGGGAGATCGCCATTTTCTGCGAGGTGACGCAGCGACGGAGCCGAGGTGTTCTCACCTACGATCGGGCTCAGCATGAAGCAGAGGGTGCATTACGGGAAGCTAGAGCTTCGGATGCACACATCTACACGTCGAATGAACAATTCAATCACTGGTTGAACAGGTCGCTGGCCGATCTCCACATGTTGATCTCAGACACACCGCAGGGACTCTATCCCTATGCGGGAGTCCCCTGGTTCAGCGTTCCGTTCGGCCGAGACGGCATCATCACCGCACTGCAAATGTTATGGATGAATCCCGATATTGCGCGCGGGGTCCTGGGGTTTCTTGCGGCGACGCAGGCGACGGAAGCTCGACCGGAGCAGGATGCGGAGATCGGCAAAATATTGCACGAGACTCGTCAAGGTGAGATGGCCGCGCTAGGGGAAATCCCATTCGGTCGGTACTATGGGAGCGTCGACGCTACCCCATTGTTCATTGTCCTGGCAGGCGCCTACTATGAACGGAGCGGCGATCGCGAGTTCCTTGCCGCCCTCTGGCCGCATGTTGAACGTGCACTGGAGTGGATTGATCAGGCTGGTGATCCAACGGGCATGGGTTTCACAACCTATGCTCGACGGTCTGCCAAGGGTCTCGTGCATCAAGGATGGAAAGATTCACACGATTCCATTTTTCATGCCGACGGGTCAGCGGTGGAGGGGCCGGTTGCACTGTGCGAGGTCCAGGCCTACGTGTATCGAGCCAAGCGAGCAGCAGCGGATATGGCACGGGTTTTAGGGGATCGTGATCGAGCCGATCGTTTGCTGAAAGAAGCGGACTCACTTCAGGAACGATTCGAGCGGGCATTTTGGTGCGAGGAACTAGGCTCTTACGCTCTTGCGTTGGACGGGCGGGGGCAGCCATGCCGTGTGCGGTCCTCGAACGCGGGTCATTGCCTGTATGGTGGTATAGCCGAGCAGAAGCGTGGGCTTCGGACAGCACACACACTCTTGGGTGAGGAACTTTTTAGCGGATGGGGCATCCGAACGATCGCGACCTCCGAGGCGCGATACAACCCGATGTCCTACCATAACGGGTCGGTATGGCCCCACGACAACGCCATCATTGCGGTCGGCATGGCAGCTTACGGCGACAAGCAAGGAGCCATGAAGGTCTTGGCCGGAATCTTCGATGCCAGTCTGTTTATCGCGCTTCATCGGATGCCGGAATTATTCTGCGGATTCTCTCGACGCCCCGGCGAAAGTCCCACGCTATATCCGACGGCCTGTTCCCCACAGGCCTGGGCTGCCGGCGCTGGCTTCCAGCTGCTGCAAGCCTGTCTGGGATTGCAAATCGATGGAACTCGTCGCCTCGTCAGTTTCGACCGTCCCGTGCTTCCACCGTTCCTTGAGCGGGTTCAGATTCAGAACCTCTCGGTCGGAACCGCCCGTCTCGATCTCGTACTCGATCGACATGATAGCGAAGTGGCGGTGAGGGTTGCCCGCCGAGTCGGTGAGGTAGAGGTTGTGCAGGTGGTCTAGTCGGGCATCTACCGACAGGCCTGGGTTCTTCTCACTCATATCTCAGCGCTTCGATCGGATTCAACTTCGAGGCCTTGTTGGCCGGATAAAGGCCGAAGAATAATCCCACGATCAAAGAGAACAGAAACGAGGCCACCACGGCTTCGGTGTTGATGATGGTCGGCCAGCCGATCATGGTGGTCATGAGGCTTGCCATGCCGATTCCGACACCGACGCCAAGCGCTCCTCCAACGGCCGTCATCATGACGGCCTCAATCAGGAATTGCAGCAGGATATGGGCTCTTTTTGCGCCGACGGCCATGCGTAAACCAATCTCCCTTGTTCGTTCGGTCACTGACACCAAGAGAATGTTCATGATGCCGATGCCGCCGACAATCAGGGAAATGGATGCGATCCCCATAAGCATATACATCATTGTGCGGCTCGTTCCAGCGATCGCGTTCGCGATCTCTTCCATCGTGCGGATGGTAAAGTCGTCGTCATCAGACTCGTGCAGACGATGTCTGACTCGTAAAAGATCCTTGATGTCGTCCACGATGGCGGGGATCTCGATCTGCGACCGGGCGGCCACGAGAATGATGCCGACGGATCCGAGGAATTGCGTCCCTAGAACTTTTCGCTCGGCAGTTGAGAACGGAAGCACTACGAGGTCGTCTTGGTCCTGGCCTGTGATGGATTGACCCTTCGGTGTCAGGACGCCGATGACGCGGAGCGGAACATTCCTGATCCGGATTTGAGACCCGACGACTTCTTCGCCGGGCTCGAAGAGGTTCTGGACAGCGGTCTTTCCCAGCACCGCGACATTCGCGGCTGAATTCATGTCGGATTGCGTGAAGAAATTCCCTTCGGCAATCGGCCAACTCCGAATATCGATGAACTCGGGTGTGGTGCCGAGGACCACCGTGCTCCAATTCTTGTATTCCGAAATGGCCTGGAGGACAGACCGAGTCGCATAAATTACCGTAGTGACGCCATAAACCTTGTTTTGGATATCCTCGGCATCATCGACGGTCAAGGTCGAAAGAGTGCCGAGCCCTCCTCGGACGCCGCCGACGCTCGTGGCGCCCGGTACAATGATCAACACATTGGTCCCGAGACTTGAGATTTCAGCTTGGACGGCGGCCGTTGCACCCTGGCCCAGGCTGACCATGGCGATCACGGCGCCGATGCCGATGATGATCCCGAGCATGGTCAAGCCGGCTCGCATTGGATTGCGTCTCAGGATGCGGAAGGCAGAAACAAGGGTAAGCCACAGGAATGGCATAGTGACTAGCTGCAAGCCTCTTTAGCATATGCATGCGGTCCAAAGCTGACCGCTGACTCATGAAAACTGATCAGTTTACAGTCCTCCATGTCACCTCCGGCTCGGTGCAAAGCCTGGCGGCAGTTTCTTCTCGGCCTGGTCTTCTTCCGATAATTCAATTCCTACGATGACAGGATCTCCTTCATTCAACGCCCCCTCCGCGATTTCCGTGTAGAGAGAATCGGCGATGCCTGTCGCCACCGGCACCTGATGGGCTCGACCTGCGCTGTCCCGAATCCATACCGAGGTCACCTTGCGATCGAACGGCACGTCTGGCATCCGAAAGCGCAACGCCTCATTCGGGACGCGGAGAGGGTTTTCTTTCTCTTCGGTCACGATTGTGACGTTCGCGGTCATGCCGGGTTTCAATTTGAGATCCTGATTATTTACTGTGATCATGACATCGTAGGTGACCACGTTTTGAATGCTGATGGGCGCATTCCTCACTTGAGTGACGGTACCTTCGAAAAACTCTTTGGGATAGGCGTCCACCCGGAAGTGAGCAGGCTTGCCTTCTGTCACGCCGCCGATGTCTGACTCGCTGACATTGGCGTTGACCTGCATCTGCGTCAGGTCTTGGGCGATCACGAAGAGAATCGGTGTTTGGAACGTGGCAGCAAGCGTCTGCCCAGCATCCACGTTTCTAGATACCACAATCCCATCTACCGGTGAATAGATCGTGGTGTAGCCAAGGTCAAGCTCGGCAGAATCCAGCGCTGCCCGGGCCTGATCCAGCTGTGCTTGCAGCACCTCGATGTTGGCTGCAGCCTCTTGATAGTTAGTCTCAGCAATATCCACATCCGACTGTGGGACAAAAGCCCGTTCTCGCAGGGCTGCCATGCGATCAAATTCACGCTTCCGCTGCGTTGTTAACACTTTGGCCTTCGCGAGGTTCCCCTTGGCGCTTTTCACCGCAGCGCGCGCTTGGCTCAAGCGGGCCTTGAACGGTTTTTGATCGATCTGTGCCAGAACCTGTCCTTTCGTGACCTTGGAGTTGAAATCGGCAAAGAGTCGCGACACTTTTCCGGAAACCTGGCTCCCGACTTGCACCGAGACGACCGGATTCACCGTGCCGGTCGCCGTGACGATGGCCGTGATCGGACCTCGATCGACCAGGGTCGTTTTGTATTGGATGGGCGGAGTGCCGGAGGTCCACCAGTACCACATGCCCCCTCCGCCGATGACCATGATCATCACGATGCCGATCAACCAGGGCAGTAGAGATTGTCTCGATCGTGCAGGGAGCGGGGTCACTGGAGTAGGTCGTCTCTGCTCAGGTAATGACTCGAACTGTCGATCTGCTGGTGCAGCGTCGGTGTAACCCTGAACGACTTCCGTCACGGGACCATAGGGTTTGGGTTCATGGGGATCAGTGGTCATGATGCACTCGTTACCGTGATTCGATCACAGGTCCGTCGGCGAAAAATCGATCCACCTTCATGCGATATTCCGTCAACGTCCCTATCTTATCAGTGCAAACCACCGTGGTGCAGTCGAGGGTTTCAACGGAGGGGAGATGCTTGATCAGGGCATTGCGGTTCGCCATGCGTTGGCTGCTCATGGCGAGAGCGAGAGTGATGGTCGGGAGGAGTCCCTCGGGGATGTTCGCCACGATGATGCCGATGCCGAAGATCGCACTGATCCAGAATCCGAGTCCCGTTGAGACACCGATCGCGAAGAACATGGCTCCCATAGCCAAAGAAATGACGCCGACAATACGAGTGACCTTAATGATCTCTTGCTGAAGGGGGCTGAATTCGGTTTCGATCGTGGTGGTGAGCGCAGCGATCATGTCGAACTCCAAACGCATCCCAGTGGCAAAGACCACGGCGCGACCATGTCCCAATAGGATGGTGGTGCCGGCGAAAACCAGGTTTGGGATGTCGAGCCAGTGCCCGTCTTGTGTGGCCTCGGCTATCCGTCGTTTTGGTCTTGATTCGCCGGTCAAGGCGGCATTGTCCACCCGCATTCCTTTCGCCTCGATGAGGCACGCATCCACTGGTACACGCTCTCCTTCTTCATAGATCAGCACATCGCCTGGCGCAATCCGTGGCGCGTCACTTCGACGGGTTTTCCCCCTCGCCGTTGAGCTTCGTCGGAAGGTTTCCAACCGCTTCAGCACATCTTCGATCGGAAGCTGGCGAATGTCGTGGTGGCTGAACTCACGCACGGGCACCCCGCACGATCAGGACAGAACAGGGAGCATGCCTCAGCAAGCTTTCCGACACGCTTCCCAGATGGAGCCGCTCGGTCTTGGTCAAATCACGAGAGCCGATGACCAGCAGCTGGTCATTATTGGCCTCAATATATTTCACGATGGTATCGATCACGTGGTTCATCTGGATCTGTGTGACGACGGGATAGCCTTCTTTGATGAAATCATCCCGCAGGCCGTTGACCAACGCGGTGGCTCGTTCCATGACTGGTCGTTTCAATTCGGCCAGCTGTGACTCAGACAAGTAGCGTGCCGCGAAGTCCGTGACGGGACTTTCAACCGAGGTCAGAATCGTGACGGTGGCGGATTCCGGAAGGATGCGGGATCGAAGAAACTTGGCGGCCGCCCGCGACGGTTTGGAGTCATCGACCGCAAGGGCAACATGGAGAAGGTTTGGCATAGGCTGTTTCACGACCAAAACCGAACAAGCAGCCATCGATGCCACCTGCCGTGAGACGCTTCCCAACAAGAATCCCTGAATGTCGCTCAAGCCGCGCGACCCCATAACGATCAGACTCGCCTTCAATCGTCGCGCGTGTTTTACGATCGTGCTCGGAAGTGGGCCCTGAGCCAAGATGGTCTGGAGTTTGGTACGTGGTGCAGTAGTCGCCTGGCCAAGGGCAACGCGGGCTGATCGTGCCGCATCTCGAAGAAGAATGCCGCCGGCCTTTTCCATGGCGGCTAGTGCGCGGCGCTCGCCGAGGGCATTCTTGCCTGTATGCGATTGAAGAGCAGGTTTATCGACCACATGCAATAACGTCACATGTTCGGGTTCACGACTGGCGAAGGCCTCAAGCGCTTGTAGCCCCCATTGTGAATACTCCGATCCATCGATGGCACATAAGATCCGCATGATCGATTCCCTTCCTTGCTTGATGGGATGTTGTGGAAAACGTTCCAGGTATCAGACCTGCATCGGATGTGCCTGTAGGATGGAGAAACATAAACGAAGAATCTCTCATCTACCAAAGAGTTAGGAGTCGAGTCCCCGCTTTAGTCGATTAGGATGTTGAGGCATTTTGCAGCAGAAGTAGTGATGGCACTGTGGTGATTGGCGTCAGTGAGCGCGAGTCTCGTGATTTGAAGATGAAAGAAGATGGCGCTTCCATTCAGGAGGGGCGATGAAGACGAAGAAGGTAAAGGTCGTCAAGGTCAAAGACTTCGATTCCATGACAGTCAGCCAGGTCATGGAGAAAGAAGTGCAATTCGTCCGTATGCGGACTAAGGGAGATGTGATTGCCTCACTCATGATCGAAGGCTTCGGGGCCGTTCCGGTCGTGGAGAACGGGCGTAAACTGGCCGGTATCGTCAGCGAACATGATCTCTTGGCGGCCGTCGACGATGGTCACCATCTGGGTGTTGTTTCGGCAAAGGACATTATGACCTCCAACCCCTATTCAGTCCGGCCTGAAACGACGCTCGGAACGTTGGTCCACGTCCTGCGCGCGAGCGATCTGGTGCGCGTCCCCGTCGTGAACGAGAAGGATACGCTGATCGGCATCATTGCGAGACGCGATGTCTTGCGAACCTATCTGGCCTCTGGTGGGAGGAGACGACAACAGTGAGGAGTGTATGAGACAAACTGAATTCTTCATGAAGGCGTGCGACCCGAAGAGCTTGACCGTAGGACAGCTCATGCAAGACGCGGTTACGCGATGCACCACGCGCACCGACGCCTCGACCATTGCCCATCTGATGACTCACCGAAACTACGGGAGCGTGCCTGTTGTAGATGAGGAGGGGACGTTGGTTGGGATCGTGACCGAATACGATCTGCTGCAAGCCATGCTCGAGGGGCGAGATCTCCGGAAGATTCTCGCCACGGAAATGATGTCGGCCCATCCTGTGGCCGTGACCGAAGATCAAACCCTTGCCCAAGTGGCCGACCTGTTCCAGGACCGCTATCTAACCCGTGTGCCGGTGGTACGGAACAATAAGCTGGTCGGAATTCTGGCTAGACGGGATTTGTTGTTCGGCTATATGAAGGCGTCGCAATACTGGTCATGATGACGTGTCTGAGAAATATGATCGTGGTGAGCCCTTTATCTGCCCGCGTCGGCCTTCACGACGACCCGAACATAGAAGTAGCAGTACAGTATTTCAGGAAATCATGAGTTGGACGAGGCAACGCGGGTGTCTGAGCGGGTGTTCAGCGCCGAGGTGAAGGTCGCTCGACGGATTTCGTTCCTGAAAAGCCAATGAATTCGTATTGAGGGCCTGAGAGTGTTTTCAGAGTAAATATGGATCGCCGTCGCCTCAGCTTTCTCGGCCTATCCCAGTTTGCCCATCATCACCTACTCTGGTTTTTGATCGGTGCCTACACGCTCTCCGCCACCTGGCCGACAGCGGGCCTCTGGATACGGAATGTCAGTTTTGGCGATCTCCGAATTGTTAACGAGACCCTGCATGTTTCCCTTATCCTGCTTCTGCTGGCGACCTTGATGTTCAACGCGGGGTTGGGGGTCAAGACCTCGCACTTGAGAGCTCTGGCCAAGAAGACCGGAGTCCTACTTGCGGGGCTCACCGCAAATCTCATCATCCCCATGGCCTATATCTTTCTCGTCACCCTCATCATGCGGCTGTGGTATGAGCCGGACGAAGCGCAACACATCCTCGTCGGGCTGGCCTTGGTGGCGGCGATGCCGATTGCCGGGGCCTCAACCGCCTGGGCTCAAAACTCCAATGGCAATCTAGCGCTCAGCCTGGGATTGGTACTCGCTTCGACCGTCCTCAGTCCCATTCTGACACCGATCGCGCTGTACACGTTCGGGGAGATGGCTACGGAGGAATATGAGACGGTCATCCACAGTCTCGCTGCGTTTGGATCGGGAGCGTTCCTGGGGTTCTGGATCGTGCTGCCTTCCCTGTTGGGCCTTGCGATGCGTTTCGTGGCACCCGAAGCCCAACTGACGGCGATCATGCCGTTCATCAAACTGATCAATTCCGTTGTTCTCCTGCTGTTGAACTACTCGAATGGATCGGTATCGCTTCCTCAGGCAATCGCTGACCGAGATTTCGACTTCTTGGCGGTCACGTTAGCCATCAGGACGGGCCTCTGTGTGACGGCCTTTTCCGCTGGTTATGGTTTGAGTCGACTCTTTAAGGTCGACAAGGCCGAACGAGTCTCCCTCATGTATGGGTTAGGGATGAATAACAATGGGACCGGGCTGGTCTTAGCCTCACTCGTTCTTGCCGCCTATCCTCGTGTCATGGTCCCAATCATCTTCTATAACCTTGTACAGCATCTGGTGGCAGGAGGCGTGCATGAAGTGACAGGCCGAACTGTTGGGAAGCCAACAATAGGGCGACGCTAAGGGAGCACGGTTTCTAATCTCAAAGATCAAGTAGGTGTCGTAAAGGGCCTACCAGGCCTGAAGCATTGGTTGCACTCAGCTTCTGCGGTAAATTCTTATGGCGACAACCGCATAGACCAGATCGCCGTCATCTGCTGGCAATGGTTTTGCTCAATGTTTCAGTGATTAGGAATGGCAGGGATCAGGCAGAAACCCCAAACAAAGCTCCAACCCCAGCGGTCACGGCCATCGCCAAGGCGCCCCAAACGGTCACCCGCGTGGCAGCGATCATCGCAGAAGCGCCACCGACAAGCGCAGCCAGGGAACCTAAAAGTGCCAGAAATAAAAGTGAACTTCCAGAAACAGCCCACATAAGTGCAGAGGCGGGCACCAACAGGACTATCAGGAGAGGCAGGGCAGCACCAACGGAAAACGTGACAGCTGATGCCAAGGCGGCTTGAACTGGTCGTGCGGTCATAGTGTCGGATATTCCGAGCTCGTCACGCCTATGTGCACCGAGTGCATCATGTGTCATCAACTGGGTTGCGACCTTGGATGCGAGTTCTGCATCGAGCCCACGCGCAACGTAGATTGTGGCCATTTCCCTGTGTTCCTGTTCAGGATCTGTCGACAACTCCTTACGCTCTCGATCTAGATCCGCGCGTTCAGCGTCGGCTTGTGAACTCACCGAAACATACTCGCCAGCAGCCATCGCCATGGCTCCAGCCACAAGACCAGCCACGCCCGCGGTCATAATACTCGTTGAGCTTGCGCCTGCTGCGGCCACGCCTAAGACAAGGCTGGCTGCGGACACAATACCGTCATTTGCACCTAGCACAGCGGCACGGAGCCAACCAATGCGGCGTACGGTATGTGTTTCAAGGTGCGGCATCGCAATCAGTCCGGAGATAGTCAGTTGCCCCAATCTCGGGAATTTGGCTAGGCAGCCTCACGAGTTTAGCAGGGGCCAGTCTACTAAAGCAGTAGACGGTTCCATCGATCATGGGATCGATATGGGGCTGTGAGGCAGGAGAAAGAGCAGAGACTATGACGGAAGAGCTGTTAGAGGCACGCCATTTTTACTGTTCTCGGAACAAATTGGAGGCACGAAAACGTGATGATCGAACGAAACAGTGAATAGAAATTTTAAATGATAATTTCGCAGGGTTGAAGAAAGACTTTCAATGGGATTTCACGGTCGACATGTCCCTGGACATGTTTGGCTCGAATCTCCTTTAGCGCGGCCACAATCTGTGGCAAAAAAGAAGATTCATAGCCGAGTGCAACCATGAATAGCGTATTGGTATTCTGGTTCGTTGGCGGGTTGGAGGTAGGCACGGTCCCGGTCACACCACTGCCTCCCACGCCCGAAATCACGGTGTATCCTTTGATTCCAAGTTTTTGAAACAGCACAACGATCTCTTCCTCAAACCTCTTCCCACAGACAATGTGCAGCATCTTCATGATAGTCCTCGTCGACGTTGTTCTTGTGCTTGGGACAATTGGTGACTTAGCGTACCACAACAGCAGAAATCCTTAAAGAAACACAGGAGTGCACTCCGCGGATACGACGGACTTCCCCACGATGTCGCTTGCGCCATTAAGGGGACTTCGCTATATAGAAGTGCATCGACAGCCCCTCGCTCACTCTTTGCGCCGAAGGAGGAATCGTATTTATGAACAAGATCCAGGTTGGAACTGGGCTGATTGGCCTCGTTTGCCTATTAGGAGCGGCTGGCTGCGCATCGGGAAAGGCTGCAATGCAGCCGGTATCAGAAAACTCACCAGTGTCAGCCACGACTGAGACGGTCGCTGCGATACCAGCCGAAACACGTACTGAGGCACTCGCGGATTCGCTAAAGGTCTGTCTGGCAAGGATCCCAAGCGATTCCAGTGACGGAGCGAAGATGGTTGCCGAGCAGAGCTGTCAAGACAACGAAGACCTCCGCCAAGGTGTGGTCGGAACAGCCATAGCAAAAAGCGGTGGTCGTGCATCGGCTGGGACGCAAGGTGATTCGCTTGAGGCCTGCATGGCGCGTATCCCCGAGGATGCCACGGCAGGTCAACGAATGCTGGCTGAAGAAACCTGTGCGCGCGATCAGTTGACGCATCGCTGAGAGACGAAACAAGACGTCATCTTGCACATGGTGCTAGCCACGTGCGGTACTGCCGTCCTGAACCTGCTGGCCATTCTGCATTCTGCTCCTACACCCACGCAGTACTTAGGGGGCGGATAACTGTTCTAAGCCCAAACAAGCGACTGTCGTGGAGTGAAAAGAGCTTACTAACCGAGGAGGCTCTGATGACACAAATGACGGCCGTGCAGATTACTGCGCCAAGAGCTCCGTTTCAGATCGTCCACAGTCCAGTACCAGAACCCAAGCCCAACACCGTTCGCATTAAAGTGCAAGCCTGCGGGGTTTGCCATAGTGACGAGTTTGTCAAAGAAGGGACAGTTTCAAGTTCCAAGTGCAACGGGTGAATGATGGCGCATGTGGGCATAGACTTCTCGGGGCGTCGCAAAGTTGAGACACTTGCGAGGGCGTGTGTTCAGCCGAGCGGCGATGGCGTTCAACTCCTGTTGGGTATAGCCCGATAGGTCGGTGCCCTTGGGCAAGTAGTGACGGAGCAGGCCATTCGTGTTTTCATTCGTGCCACGTTG
>JBGTNJ010000104.1:0-5395 GCA_041743145.1 Nitrospira sp.
CTGCCGAGAACAGGATAGTGGGGGCTGCCCCCCCACAATGAGGCGCTACACCGGAGGCACCCCTCCGCCAGGCCACGTGCCACTGCCTTGAAAAACCGAAATACCAGTGGAGAATAGGGTTTTTCAGCAGACTGCTAGAGCTGGAAGCTGTGCTCAGAACAAAGTTCTCGAGGGACATGATTGAACCTGTTCCCAAAGGTGAATTTGGCGGCGATGCATTACAGCGAGTCATAGGCCCGCTCGGTCAGCTCTGCGGAACGATCTTATGGGAATCCAAGCGAACCAAAAATTGGAGCGATGGCTGGCTGGCCAAGCTTCGAGAAGACCAACGGGCTGCAAAGGCTGAAATCGCTGTGATTGTTAGTCAAACACTCCCGAAGGGCGTGGAGTCCTTTGATCTGATCGAGGGAGTCTGGGTGACCGAATCCCGCTGTGCAATTCCCATAGCCACTGCTCTTCGACAGAGCTTGATCGAGTTGTCAGGCTCTCGCCTCGCAAGTGAAGGACAACAGACCAAGACGGAGATGGTCTATCAATATCTAACAGGTCCGCGTTTTCGCCACCGCATTGAAGCCATCGTCGAAAAGTTCACCGACATGCAATCCGATCTAGAGAGGGAACGAAAAACGATGACGCGCCTCTGGGCTAAACGAGAAGAGCAGATAAGAGGGGTTATCGAGTCGACCGCTGGCATGTACGGCGACCTTCAAGGCATTGCCGGAAAATCGTTGCAGGAGATCGAAGGGCTAAGCTTACCTGCGTTAACCGATGAGAGCCAAGGTACTTGATGCGCTTGGCTGAAGTGGTACTGACAAATTTCAGAAGTTATGCGCAAGAAACCCGCATAGAGTTTGATCCGTTTACCATACTAATTGGGCGCAACGATGCGGGAAAGTCATCTGTCTTTGATGCCCTAGATATTTTTTTCAATGATGCTCCAATCGAACACGGGGACTGCTCAGTGCAAAACACGCAAACGGAAATTAAGATCTCCTGTGTTTTCGATTGTGTGCCTTCACAATTAATCATCGATGAACAACATCCGACCACATTACACGGCGAGCACCTATTGCGGGCTGATGGAAAACTAGAGATCGTGAAGGTCTATAACTGTGCTGCCGTTAAGGGGAAGCACTCCAATACTCTCTCAATAGCGCTGCACCCATCTGCCACTGGTGTGGATGACCTTCTAAGTTTGAAAATCACTGAACTGCGAGCCCGCGCACAGCAACGGCAGGTTGACCTTACAAGTTCAAATCAAGCCATTAAGGCACAACTGCGTCAGGCCATCTGGAGTCAGACAGATGATCTCTCACTTATTACCCGTGAGGTGAGCCTAACTAAAGAATCGGGCAAGGAAGTATGGGAACAACTGCAGAAGCACTTCCCTGTCTATGCATTGTTCAAGTCGGACAGAACCAGCACAGATCAAGATGCTGAAGCACAGGACCCTTTAAAAGCTGCAATCAAAGAAGCCGTAAGACGGCGTGAAACAGAATTGAACGGGGTTATTGCCGAAGTACGACTAGAATTAGAAAGTGTTGCGTCTCGGACTGTTGACAAGATCAGAGAGATGAACCGCGATCTCGCGGACCAACTTCATCCTGAAATCAAGAACAAAAGCTGGGATTCACTCTTCAGTGTCACCCTAACTGGTGATGATCAAATACCAATTAATAAGCGCGGCAGCGGTACCAGACGACTGGTTTTACTCAATTTCTTCAGAGCCAAGGCCGAAGATGATTCAAGCGCGCGAGATACAGGCATTATCTACGCTATCGAGGAACCAGAAACGAGCCAGCATCCCAATCATCAAATCATGTTGTTGGACGCATTTCTCGATCTGGTTGCACAAGATCGCTGCCAGATTATGGTTTCCACCCACACGCCTACACTCGCACGACGTGTGAATCACAACGCATTGCGCCTGATTACAGCTCAGGACGGAGGTCCGCTAGTCGAGAAAGGCACTGATAACTCCACCCTGCAAAAGATCAAGGACACTTTGGGAGTCTTACCCGATCATGATATCAAGGCCTTCCTTGGTGTCGAGGGGAAACACGACATTAACTTTATGAGACGCATCTCGCGGATTCTCGCAGCTGTTGAGGACGACATTCCTAATCTTGGTTCAATGGAACAAACTGGCAAACTTGTTTTTGTGCCGCTTGCTGGAAGTAACATGGACTTGTGGATTACGACGCTGGAAGGTCTGCAACGGCAAGAATTCTATCTTACAGATAGAGATTGCCGGCCACCTGATCCACCAAGGTATCACCAGCAACTCACGGAGTGGAGGACGCGTGGATGCACAGCTTGGGCAACCTCAAAGCGTACATTGGAAAACTATATTCATCCAAGTGTCATTGCCACAGTTGCTCCAGGATACAGCGGTACAGGATCGGAATTTGAGGATGTCCCTCTCTTGTTTGCTGAGGCAATCCATTCGTCGACACCAGATGCCCCTGCATGGGCGGATGTTTCTGAAGAAAAGCGCCGCCAGAAAATCTCGGCAGCTAAGAAACGCCTCAACACAGTCTGCGCAGAAAGCATGACGCCTGAACTTCTAACTCAGTCCGATCCTAACAATGACATACGAAACTGGCTTCGAGCGATCGGACAAGCTCTGAGCAAATAATAAGTCAGAGGCATGAATGAAATGGTGTCCAGAACCATGCCGCAGCGCATGTCGTGGATTTGGTCCATCTGATTTCCCTGGTTTCTCTCATTTGTTTAGCCGACGAACGAGAGCCTCCCCTCAAATCCCCTACTTCATTTTCAGGGGTGGCCTGGTTGATCCTCTATTGTGCATGTTCAACGAGGGTCTTCTGAGACCGCTCGCGCGAGCACAGAAGGTCCTCAGTATCCATCCCTTGGCCGCTACAGATTGACAATCCTCTATCATGGACTTATCGTCCTCCACGCTGGGCAAAGCCCGGCTTGGAGATCCCACAATGGACAATCCCCCTTCTTCGGTTCATTCCCGCCCATCTCACGACGCGTTGGAGCGCATCACCCTCCAGATGGCATCGAGTCTCGACCTTCAAGAAGTGCTCACCACCATTACGCAAGGACTCGTGGACGAACTCGACGGCGCCTTTGCCCGTATCTGGCTCTTAGGTCCCGGCGATCTCTGCGCCGATTGTTACAAAGCTGCGGACTGTACGAATCGTGACCGCTGCCTGCACCTTGAGGCAAGCGCGGGGCTGTTCACCAATCTCGACGGAGAGTATCGCCGTATTCCGCTGGGCGCGCTCAAGATCGGAAAGATTGCACAAGGATTTGGGCCGATGCAGACGAACGATGTGCTAGGCGACGATCGCCTTCCAAACAAACAGTGGATGAAAGACAACGGCCTACGCTCTTTTGCCGGCTACCCGCTGAAGTTCCGCAAGGAGCTGCTCGGGGTCATCGCGATGTTCGGGCGACGGCCTCTGAGCGCAGAAGAGTTCGAGCGGTTGGCGGTCTTTGCCAATCAAGCGGCGATAGCGATTAAGAACGCGCAGCTCTTTACCGAGGTGGCAAAGCTCACGAATCGACTTGAGGCCGAGAACCTCTACCTCCGTGAAGAGGTGAAGTCTCAGCACAATTTCGGGGAGATTCTCGGTGAAAGTCCGAGCATCATGACGGTGCTCCGACAAATCGAGCAGGTCGCGCCGATGGATTCGACAGTCCTCATCCGAGGAGACACTGGAACGGGCAAGGAGTTGATGGCGAGGGCCATTCACAACCTGAGCCCACGAAGCGCTCGTTCGCTGGTGAAGGTTAACTGCGGAGCGATCCCCGCCAATTTGGTCGAAAGCGAGCTTTTCGGGCATGAGAAGGGATCCTTTACCGGGGCATTACAACGCCGCATCGGACGATTTGAGCTGGCGGACGGGGGGACCATCTTCCTGGACGAGGTCGGAGAATTGCCGCTGGACGCACAGGTCAAGCTTCTACGGGTATTACAAGAGCGGGAGGTCGAACGGGTCGGCAGCGGCCATTCTACTAAAGTGAACGTCCGCATCATTGCGGCCACCAATCGCGATCTTCATGCAGCGGTGAAGGCCGGCTCCTTCCGGGCCGATCTTCTGTACCGACTGAATGTGTTTCCGATCGATGTGCCGCCTCTATCCGCTCGTGCGTCTGATATTCCACTCTTGGTCAATCGTTTTGTCGACAAGTTCTCACACAAGATGGGCAAGAAGATCGACGGCGTGTCCCAATCGACCATGGAACGCCTCATGAAATATTCCTGGCCCGGCAATATCCGGGAGTTGGAAAATGTCATCGAACGGGCCACAATCCTCGCGAAGGGACCAATACTTCAGATCGACGATGTGACGCTGCAGGGGAACTCCGCCCCACTGTTGCCAATAGCCGATTCCCTGGAAGAGGTGGAACGAGCGCACATCCTCCGCATCCTTCAGGAAACGAACTGGGTCATCGAAGGAAAGCAGGGCGCTGCCACCCGGCTTGGCCTCCACCCCAACACGCTCCGGTCACGTGTGCAGAAGCTGCGCATCAAGAAATCTCATTCCACCTCATAGCAACCAATCCAACGTCCCACTGCCACGAAATATCGTAACTCCACGATATCTCGTGGAGGCGTCTCTCTTTCGTTCTGGTTCATCTTGCTGCAAATAGTTAGGCAACAGCTTGTTTCTCAAGCGCTTTATCTTGTTTCCATAATCGTAGCACTCGTGGCACTGGCCTTGCCATGCTGGATGGATATCGTGATCGATCCGTAGGAAACAGCAGAGCCAAAAAGACATCCACAATATCGTGCGTGTCATTCAATCCAAGGAGAACCCATGAAAACTGCCGTGATCATTATGTCCGATCCGAAGGGTGGCTCAGAAGAAGCGCTGGGACGAGTCTTTAATGCGCTGGCGCTCGCGTCTGAATGTAAACAGAAAGGCGATGAAGTCGCCGTCGTCTTCAATGGCGCCGGAACTCGTTGGCCGGCTGAGCTGACCAAGCTCTCGCATCCGGCCAATGGCCTCTACAATGCCGTTCGCGATGTGGTGCAAGGCGCTTCCTGCGGCTGTGCAGAGGTCTTCGGGGCGACCGAAAGTGTCAAGGCCTGTGGGGTGCCGGTAGTGAAAGACCATGCCCTGGCTGGAACCGCTGGGCTCTTGAGCCTTCGACGTTACGTGGCAGAGGGATGGCAGACGGTCGTGTTCTGAGTCGAACCTCACCGGTGCTCGGCCTGACCGCCGGTGAACTGGAGAAAACGATGGCGACGAAATACCTCGATCTGACATTTACAGAATCAGTACGCCGTGCACAGACACAGTATTACGGGAAGGCGGGTAACATTGCGGGCGCACCCGAACGAGATCCACTGGGCGAGGCAGAGGCTGAGTTTATTGCGGCTCGGGACAGCTTCTATCTTGGTTCAATCAGCGAA
>JBGTNJ010000105.1:0-20372 GCA_041743145.1 Nitrospira sp.
GGAAACGGGTGTGAACTATATCATTGCCGGCCACAATGCCCGTATCTCGGCCTACTACCGGTACGGGGATCTCAACGGCAGCCCAGGAGGCTTCTCGTTCATGGCGCCAGGTCAGCTTGTGCAAAAAGTTGATTCGTTCCACGTGGCGTTGCAGATGCAGTACTAAGTAGCTCGCGTGAGCTTGAGAGGCCAGTGCTCTCAGAAGAGCCGGAATCCACACTGTGGGCTCCGGCTCTTTCTTTATGCCTTACCGATGGAGTTTGTCCGTCGTGGCCTTGCGAAACTTCCTGTTTGGTAGCTTGCCGGTCTGAGGAAAGATCTGGTGTGAGCTACACCAGCACTAAGCCGGCGGACCGAATCTTTTTCCATGATGAGGTGTCTAGAAATGCATTGAAGTCTGAGATCTTTCCAGGAAACTGGCTACGAGCTTGGTGGATGTGTGGATACTCTTGTGGTGACGACCGTGGGGTGGATGTCACGATCAATCGCTCGACCCACTTGGCTTGTGACTCGGGAAGAATGAAGACGTCCTCCTTTTCCGAGCCGGCATGAATGAGTCGAGATCTGCTTCCTCCTGGTTCACACGTCACTGCTCCACCCAACCAGACACATCGCCGTTCTGCCTCTGAGCGATCCTTGATCACCAGGTTCTTCAGCAGATATTTTAGCCATGTGGAAGGGACGGTTGGACGAGGAACATCCTCATTGAACCACTGACGGATATCAAGATCGAGTCCTCGCCGTTCGAGGTAGTTGAGGAGTGACCGGCGGAGTCCCTCGCCGAGCCAGTCTGGAGTGCTTCCATAACGATCATCATGCAAGAGGTCATTTTCTGCAAAGCCTTGAAATTCAGGGCCAAGGATACGCAGGCCGTGTGCGTTTGGATGTAGCCCGACCGGGCTATGCGCCGTGACGGTGAAGCGGTGCCAAAAGGCGGATTGAATGAGATCGGCTGCCACCAACTGGCGGACTCGTTCCAATGAATCGACAGTTTCCTGAATGGTTTCCGATGGGCATCCATACATGAGGTACGCGTGGATCAGAATGCCGGCATCTTTGAATCCTGCAGCAACGAAGGCGGTCTGATCGACGGTAATGCCCTTCTTCATGTTGCCCAAGAGGCGGTCTGAGGCCGCTTCGAGTCCAGCGGTGACTGCGATACAGCCGGAGGCAGACAGGAGACGACACAGATCTGGTGAAAAGGCCGTCTCAAAGCGAATGTTGCCCCACCAGGTGATCTTGATCTTTCGTTCCAACAGCGCGAGGGCGAGTGATTTCAGCGCAGCAGGCGGGGCCGCTTCATCGACAAAGTGAAACCTGGTGCGACCGGTCTCGGCGACGAGCTGTTCAATCTGCTGGATCAGCCGATCGGTCGGAGTCATCTCGTACCGACTGATGTAGTTGAGCCCGACATCGCAAAACGTACATTGTTTCCAATAGCAACCATGAGCGACGGTCAATTTGTTCCAATGACCTTCCGACCAGAGACGATGCATCGGGTTGGTACTGTCCAGAATGGTCAAGTATTGATCCAGAGCTAGCCCTCGGTAGGTTGGACAGCCGGTCTCGTTCATCGTGAAGTCGGTGGACGATGGATCGTCGGCATACACCACGCGGTGTTTTTCGCGATACATCGTGCGGCATAGCGATTGGAGTGAACGTAGGCCTGAGAGATGTTCGACCAAAGAGAGGAGGGGGCGTTCACCGTTGTCGAGCGTGATGAAGTCGACATAATCAAATACTCGAGGATCAACTACTCGGCGGAGCTCGGTATTTACATAGCCTCCCCCGAGGGCTACCGGTACAGTGGGATAGCGCTGTTTGATCGCTCTTGCGATGCGGAACGCGCCATACAAATTACCTGGAAACGGCACGGACAGACCGACCAGAGATGGCTTGACCCGTTCAAAGTGCGTCCAGAACGATTCCAGTAGCCACTGGTCAGTGAGGCTAGTGGGGGCTGTAAGAGCATTGGCGATCTGATCAAAGGATGAAGCGGAGCGTCCAATGTGCTCGGCATAGCGACTCATAGCAAAGTGCGGGGTGATCGTAGCCTGAACGAGATCAGCGAGGTCTTCGAGAAAGAAAGTTGCCCATTGTTTGGCTCGGTCGTCGACGGAGACCGAGCGTGGGGAGGTTTTTCGACCTCGAAATCTTGGCCCTTGGGGTAAGACTCCTGGTTCAATCAATCGGGTTGCGACGTCTGGGGTCCGTCCTTGCAAGAACGAAACGACTGGTTCAATCATCTGAACGTAAGAGCGTTCCGCCCGCACCATCTTGCTGGCTTCTTTGGGAAGAGTATTTGCGTGGGCGCGGAGCTGGCTGAAGACATGGGTTAGCCCATCGGGGCTGAATAGGCGCAGCACCATCTCGATTCCCAAGTCCACCTGTTCCGCGCGGATCCCACGTGTCTCAAGGAATCCTGTCAGATACGCAGTGGACGGATAAGGGGTGTTGAGTTGTGTCAGTGGAGGGATCAACAATAGAACACGAGGTGAGCGCATGGATTCGACATAGCATAGGGGTAGACGGGAATGCTATGCCTAGCAGAGATATCAAAACAAGTGGGCGATGACGTGACTGTTCCGATTGGGTGTTGATGTTGGGGCTGTGACAGGAGTATCTCTACCTTTTCAGGTCCAGGATACTCCCTAGTAATGCATCACCAGTTTTGATGGTGTGAAGATTCGCCTCGAGAATGCGTTGCGCCAGCATCTGTTGTACGAGTTCCTCACCCAGATCAGTATTTGAGAGTTCGATCTCTAATTGATTTCGGCCGGTGTCTCGAAGGACTGTCGGGCCGGATGAATCATCTTTCTCAACGACAGGCAGCACTCCACTTGTTGGCGCTTCGACGAACGCCGTTCGGAACTTCTTGAATCCGTCTGTATTGACATTGGCGATGTTGTGCGCCACGACCTCGAGTTGCTTGCCAAAGGCAGTCAGGCCCGTGAGTGCGGTGTGTATGGCAGAAATCATAGCCACCTCCTTGGGACCACCTTTTACGCCCCATCGAGTATTTTATCGGTGGGTATGGAAAGAACTTGAGGAACTCGATTGGCTGGTTCATCAACAAACTAAAACCGACTGTATCCGGCTCGGTCCTTCGGAGATCGAGTCCATTGAATCTTCAGGAGGGCCGTAATTCTGCCGATACTGTTGGAGGATAAGAGGACCTCTACACCCGCATCATGTCTCTATCTAAAGCGTCTACTTCTTCGCCTCACTCCACATCTCAACAGCCATGGTCACCCATGGGAGAAGACGCGACTCTCCTCATGGAATCCATTCCGGAGGCCATCTTCTTTATAGACCACGACAGTCGAATTGTGTCTTTGAATACCGTGGCGCAGCAGCTGGTTGGCCGAACCCGCATGGTTATCGGGCAGGGCTTTCACGACCTTATCGGCTGTCTGACGTCAGGCGAGAACGAGGACGCTCAGTGCCCATTCAATCGAATGGTGCACACCGGAGAACTTGTCGTCGTCGCTTCCCATTTTTGGAAACGAGAGGACGGGACACAATTTGAGCTATCATTATCATTCTGGCCGCGACCGCAACATGGCAAGCGAGTTGGTGGCGTGGTGGTGGTGCATGATCTGACGAATGCCATGGAGATTCAACGTGATGTCCAACGAGCCGCACGGCTTGCAGAGGATGCGCCGAATCCCATCGTGGAATTTGACGCTGTGGGGGCGGTACTCTATGCCAACACTGGCATGCTCAATGTGATGGAGCAGTGGGGGGTGCTCGAATCTGGAATAGAGGCCATGTTCCCTGCGAATCTGTTGGCGATGCTCCAGGAATGTCTTGCAACGGATTCCTCGTTGGCTCGAGTCGAGCATGCTGTCGCCGATCAGGTTATCGCGTGGTCGCTTTTCCCTCTGAAAGAGCTGGAACTGGTTCGTGCATATGGGCTCGATATCACCTCGGACGTGGCGTTGCGTCGGGCCAAAGAAGCGGCGGAAGAGTCAGCACGAGCGAAGGGCATCTTTCTTGCCACCATGAGTCATGAGCTTCGAACCCCGATGAATGGGGTGTTGGGATGCACACAACTTCTTCGTGATACATCGATGACGGACCAGCAGCGCGAGCTGATCGAGACGATGCATCGCTCCGCCGACGCGTTGCTCACGTTGGTGAACGACATTCTCGATTTTTCAAAAATTGAAGCGGGTAAGATGACCCTGGAAGTCGCTGATGTCGATCTGCAGTCGCTGATCGGAGATGTGACGACGTTGGTAGCGGAATCGGCGGCCAGAAAAGGGCTCACTGTTTCCGTGAAGATTGACTCAGATGTGCCGGAGGTGTTTCGAGGTGACCCAATCAGGCTCCGACAGATTCTGTTTAACCTTGTGGGGAACGCGATCAAGTTTACGGAGCGCGGAGGCGTGACGGTGGCTGTGTCGTTGAAACCGAACCGACAGAATAGTTCAGACGTGATGGTGCTTCAGTGGAGCGTTCACGATACAGGTATCGGATTAACTCCCGACCAGCAGGCATATTTGTTCAAGGCATACACACAAGCCGACACGTCAATTGCGAGACGATTTGGTGGAACCGGGCTTGGCCTATTGATCTGCCGTCAGCTTGTCGAACTGATGGGCGGAACTATTGCTGTTGCCAGTGCGATCGGGCAGGGCAGCACGTTTGCGTACACGACCAATCTTCTCCCGGCGATCCACCGAGAGGTGGGCACAATTTCCTTGGGACCGGACCAACGTAGCTCGGGAGAGCAGTTCGGACCGCTGCGTGTTTTGGTCGCCGACGACAATGAAATCAATCAAGTTGTTGCCTGCAAGTTTCTGCAAAAGCTCGGATGCCAGGTTGAGGTTGCCCGAACTGGACGGGAAGCTGTGGAGGCTATTGGTCGAACCACCTACGATGTGGTCTTGATGGATTGTGAAATGCCGGAGATAGATGGATATGAAGCCACGAGGCAAGTCCGTCGCCGTGAAGAAGGCATGTCTAAGCGATTGCCGATCATGGCCCTGACTGGCCACACCTCCGAGGAGGAAACGCAAAAGTGCCTTCAAGCCGGTATGGATAGGGTTCTAACCAAGCCGGTGACATTAGCGGTACTTCGTACACATCTTCGAGAGTTAATGCGCAAAGCCGACTCCTGAACTAGTGGAGTTCCTACCGGTCGTCGCCGGCACTCTCAGGGTAGATTCTCTTGAGCCACTTCGGTAAAGTGGCGTCATGACAACCGCTGCGCCTTCGAAAAATTTTCTCCTGTATAGTGACTTCAATTGTCCGTTCTGCTACGCGCTCCATGAGCGGCTGAATGAGATGAATCTACTGGGTTTCTGTGAGTGGCGTGGAGTCCAGCATGCACCGCATCTGCCGAGGCCAATGAGGCCCTGGCAAGGTTCCTTGGGAGCTGAATTGCAACATGAGGTTGCAGTCGTGCAGCGATTAGCTCCCGGTCTGCCGATTACCTTGCCGAGCGGGAAGCCCAACACGTTACCAGCGATCAAGCAAGCAGCGGCACTGCTGCGACAAGATGTTCAGCGTGGAATGGACCTCGTGAAGCGCACGTACCGTGCCTTCTGGTGCGAGGGACAAGATATTTCCGATCTCCAAGTTGTGAAACAACTAGCAGGAGAAGAGGGCACTGAGGACGTTGATGACGAGTATCTCGTGGTTGCTCAAAAATGGGAAACGGCGTGGCATGCCACTGGTCAGAGCGGTGTACCTCTGATAGTGTCCCCCGATGGTGATCTCTTAGTCGGCTGTGTACCAGTTGATCAGGTAAAGAGTTTCTTTTCAGACCAAGCCTAACCTGGAAGAGTACTGTCGTTTCTCTTCTTCAAGTTCTCTCCGGCATCGCACGTGCTTCGTGATGAGCCGAGGCGGTCCGGGAAGGTCAATTCGGCGGCTGCAGACTTATCCAAGTTACCTTTGTCCAATTCAATCAAGCGTCGGTATTGGCCCAATGTGGAACGTGCGATCGGAAGAGAGAGGCCGACCTGCTTAGCTAGGTCGAGCGCAATGGCCGAATCCTTCGCGGCATGGGCCACGGAAAAGTAGCATTCATGGGCACGCTGCTGCATATCTTCGCCGTCTGTGTCCAGCACTCGCGACGCGGCTCCAGTCTGGCTGAATACATCGCGGAGGAGAGTCAGGTCGATCCCAAGTGCCGCTCCCAGTCCTAAACCTTCGGCCAACGCAACGGTGTTGCTGTTCATCACCATATTCACCAAAGCCTTCACTTGTGCCGCTTCGCCGGCTTGGCCGATATATTGCACTTTTGTTCCGAGTGCTTCGAGGACGACCTTCGCACGTGCGAAGACCTCGGGCTTGCCACCGCACATCAAGTACAATGTCCCTTCTCGAGCGTGAGTGATGCTTCCTGCCATACATGCTTCTAGGCACCTGCCACCCCGTTCTGTGACCAGCCGTTCAATGTCTCGATGAACATTAGGTGAAAGCGTCGCGCAATTGATGAAGAGTCGATCCTTCGCGTGCGCTATCAGGCTGGCCGAGTCCAGTTCCGCATAAATCTCACGCATCGCTGCGTCGTCGGATACGACAGTGAAGACGATATCCGATGTTTCAGCGACACGCGCCGGTGACTTGGCCTTTTCCGATCCCAATTCCTGTGCCAAGGTCTCCGATGATCCGGCATGACGGTCTTGAACCGCTGCGATGCAGTACCCCTGTGCCTTCAAGCGCCTGGCCATATTGGCACCCATACGGCCGACACCGACAAATCCGATGCGCTCTGGGAGATTTGGCATAAGAGGGAGCTCTTTTAACCAGAAAGCGCTGGGGGGCCACCGCTACAGCTGACGATCTTCTGTCGATTCGGGGCGGAGTTTGCTCCAGCGAAGGTTGGTTTTTCCATCGGTCGTCGTAAAGCCATGGTCATAGATGGCGACGACGCTGACTCGTTGGCCTTTCTTCTTGATCGGTTGAAGTTGCGGGAGGCCGTCCTTGGTTTTTACGGTCCCACGGAGGGACTCGACGATCAGCAAGTCTGTTGCAGCAGAAGGCTTGATCGCCCACACGAAAGCGGCGGAGCCGCCTGCATAGGTGCCAGCCCCTTCCCACTGGCCAACTAAATCGGGATCGACTGTTTTGATTTGGAACACCGGTACACTGGTTGCGTCGCGTCGCAGTTTCCAGAGTTCTGTTGGAATGCGTTTTGGGTTTTCATCGGGTGTGAGTCGTGCCCAAGTGGCCTGGACGCTGCCGGTGCTGGCAAATGAGTCCGCCGTTTTTTTCCGGTATGTTCCCTTCCAACCAAGCCCCTTGAATGTATTGGCTCGTTCGAGCAACCACAGCCCTCCTTCCGCGTTCAATACCCCATCAAATTGCATCATCGAAGAGAGCGACCATCCGAGATTCGGCTTGATGATGAGTAGCATGTCATGTTGGGTCGTCCCCTGTGTTGAACGTGTATGCCAGGTTCCTATGAGCTCGGTCGGATCCAGAGAGGGTGCTTTTTGTGGTCCGGTCTGAGTCTCAGACGGGCCAGGAAGTGTTTGTGTCAGAGTCACAGGGGTTGGCCGAGAGACGAGGTGAGTACTTACCCCTTCACTTGGGGTGGAGGTGGGAGCGGTAGGAGGCAGCGTCGTGGCCAACGTAGCCCCGTAATGATTCGCGACGGCCCGGCTCAACAGGGTCACAGACTCGCCCGTATGCTTCTGCTTGGATGATGCGACGATGACCGTCACAAGCGCGTCCTTATGCATGAAGGTCAGACGGGATATGGTCGGTGAGGGGTCGATTCGAAACGCCCCGTCGCCTAGCCCGGGAATGAGCCGACTGTCACGACGCAGGCGCTCTTTATTGAACCACACACGCTGATCCTTACCGACCGACTCATCGATTTGAACGGTGACGGTGTTACCTTCGTGCCTTTGAGCCTTGAATATACAGGTCGATGGATCCGAGAGCGTGCCTTCTTGGACCGGCTCGCCCAGCGCCTGTTGCGTTTCAGCCACTGTCAGCAATGAACAAGGGCTAGTCGTAGACGTAAACAGGCCGCCTGACTCTCCACATGAAAGCAGCAGGGGGGGTAGTGTCAAAAATGGTAGCACTCGGCGGAACATGACAACCTTGATTCGATAATACGTAGTAGGAGATCATACCGCGAACAAGTCGGCAAGTGCTAGCGGGGAATTACTGTATGGAGATACTCTTGAGATCGAGTCATGACCGTGACAAGCCGTGGCAATCAGCCAGCCATGAATTTCAGCGCGACTCCATTGATGCAGTACCGGAGGCCGGTCGGCTTCGGACCATCCTTAAACACATGGCCCTGGTGCCCCTTGCAGCGGGTGCAGTGAACTTCCGTTCGTGGCAGGAAGAGTTTGAAATCCGTCCGAGTCTCGACGACTCGAGGGTCGATCGGCTGCCAAAAGCTGGGCCATCCGGTCCCACTATCGAACTTGTGTTCGGATGAGAACAACGGCAAGTCACAGCCGGCGCAATAGTAGATCCCGGACTCGTGATTGTCATGCAGTGGGTTCACAAAGGGACGCTCCGTATCTTCATGCCGCAACACGCGATATGCTGCCGCCGACAATTGATTTTTCCATTCCTCATCGGTCTTTGTGATTTTGACGATCGGGTCGATCTGAATTTTAGATGGCATTTGAGCCCTCCTTTCTACATTGGGACAGCCGTTCCCAGTCGACCGGCACGACCAATTCTTACATGGTCTTCGAGTGAATACGGCGACTCAGCGTGAGTACGTCATAAAAATGGTACGTCTCGCGAACCCAGATTGCAAGCCCTCGCGGTCGAGGGAGGTCGCTATTGGGGTTGCTCTACACGATTGAGGCAAGGAGGAGTCTCCCTAGCGTGATCTTCACTACCGTCGATCGAGGCTTGAGGAGAACACGATTATACTTTGCTCAGTATCACCCATGGCTCTCTTCATATTCGTCGTGGGAACTCTGGCGCAGCAGTTTCCACATTTCACGGACTGATGGATGGGGCTCAGTAAACTCAGGCTGAGAGAGATCAATACGGATGTTGTAGAGGCGGTTGTTCGCGTTCTGGACTTGGACAACCGGATACCAGCATTCGTACCGATGCTCCCAGCGATCGCGATACGATAATCGTAAGAAACACCGACTCATCGGCTTCATGCGGATTGGAGCGCCCGGCCCCAGAACGATGGGGATGGAATGTCTCCGATATCGAGGGCCGTGCGGATGAAGAGCTTTAACAGAAAAACTTCCATCCCATCCAGCTAACTGAAGTAGGCAATCGAAGGCCACTCCGGGCCCCAGATTTTCTACTTCCGGTGTCAGTGTGACTACGTCTCCTGTGTTCATCGTCGAAAGGTTGGTCACGCGAAGGGTTGGTTGATATTCTCGGAACTCGTTCCTGGTATTGTTGAGGAATCGGCGCAGAAAAAACCAACTGATGCTTCCGATGATGAGAGCGACGAGCAGAAGTATGAGCAGTGACCAGTCCACGGTGCTGATGCCTTGGGCAAAGGTGTCTATTCGTGTGGTGACGGAGAAAACCTACGTGGAGGAGAGGTGAGTGTCAACCATCAGATTGTGGTCATAGAACTGCGTGCTCAGTTAAGGTGCCCTCCGCAACTTATTGAAGTGTCGGTGGGCCGTTGCACTTTGATGAGATCTGAAATGGGAAAGTCAAGCGCCTGAGCCTTGGCGACCAAGCGTTGGTAAGTAGGGGCGTCGATGTGAGGCCCCCGTGAAAGCATCCAAAGATAGCGCCGGTTCGGCGTGCCGACCATTGCGATGCGATAGTCGGGATCAAGATCGATGATCCAATAGTTGCCCTCCCGGGATGGACCCACAAGCCGTGCGAAGAAATTGTCGAATGTCACCGCCAATCTGGCATTCGTCGTTGGCTCCACCACCGTCGCAACTCCGTCGACTTGATCGAGGCTTCCCGAATCGGTCACACATTCGTTATGCACGCCGATCTTGTTATCGGGAAGAATCGTATAAATGGCCTTCGAGTCGATGCAATGCCGTTGAAACCACATCGGAAGCCGAGCGATCTCATACCAAGTCCCGACATAACGACTGAGATCCACCGAGGGCACCGTAGGAAGCGGTTGACGGGACTCCATCCCTACGCATCCAGTCATGCTGACCATGGCTACGCTCACGACAAACACGGCACCTGCCTTAATGGTTGATTCATGATGACCGGTTAGAACTGCGTTCCTATCGAGGATCGATGTGCGGAAGTGTTTCATTTTAGTCGGCAGTTGACCATTTCAAAGAAATCTCCACCTACTTGATCGGTCTCACCAAAGTATCATCCTCAAAAATCCTACCGGATCTTAACCGGTTAGTCCGCCTTGAGCAACATCCGTCCAGCCCACCGTTGTTTGAGCTTATGGCCCACTTGGACATGGGATCGATTGCCGGGTCGCTTATCCCCAGGATCGGTAAGAGCCAGCCTGTTCGAGGTAACACACCACGATGATCTTTTGATTGCCGTCTATGTCTGTGAATTATCCGTAGATGAGGGTTTGTCGGGAGACGCACTTCTCCTTGGAAACAACAACGCGGCTCCTGGCTTAAAGGTGAGGTAGTACCACACCCACTCCAGCATCACCCTTATTCGGTTCCTGAGTCCGATGAGGAAGAAAATATGAACGAAGCACCAGATCAACCAGGCAAGGAGTCCTGAGGCATGGAGTGGGCCGAACTGAGTGACGGCCTGCGCACGGCCTATTGTGGCCAGCATGCCATGGTCTTTGTAAACGAAAGGTGACCGTTGCACCGGAACCGTGCCTCGGTTGATCAGGTTGGCCACGTACCGTCCTTGTTGTATGGCCACTGGAGCAACTCCGGGCAATGGTTTCCCGTCTTTTCCCTGACAATGTGCCGCATCCCCGATGACGAAGATCCAAGGATCGTCCGGGATTGTCAGATCAGGTCGCACCATGATCCGACTGTAGGGATCCTGAGGGGCTGAAAGGGTCTTCAGAAGGGGGGAGGCCTTGTTGCCTGCAGCCCAAATGATATTTTTCGACGGTATCCATTCTGCTCCTACCATCACGCCATTGTCGTGAATCGCACTCACCGGGCTGCTCAACTTGATAGTCACGCCCATGCGAACGAGTGCATGGGCGGCCTTCGACGAAAGTTTGGGGTCAAACCCAGACAGAATGCGAGGGCCGGCCTCAACAAGAATGATCGAGAGAGCATCAGGTGGTAAGGAGGGAAAATCTTTACCGAGGACTCTCCTGCCGATCTCGGCCAGCGATCCGGCCAACTCCACTCCTGTAGGACCGCCTCCCACGATGATGTATGTTAGTTGGTCCTGCGCAAGAGTGTTGCCGCTCGCCTGTTCCGCCTCTTCAAATGTGAGCAACATTCGTTCGCGTAATTGGACGGCATCGGTCATCGTCTTGAGGCCAGGGGCCCACGATTCCCAGGCCTCATGCCCGAAATATGCGTGACGAGATCCCGGAGCGACAACCAGAATGTTGAAGGGGAGCTGCATGCCCTTTCGCAGGTGAACGACCCGAGCCATGCGATCAATTGAAACCACCTCATCCATCATGACACGAACGTTGGGCTGGGACCGAAAAAGAGACCGCAATGGCCATGCAATGTCTCCCGGCGATAAGGCTGCGGTGGCCACCTGATAGAGCAACGGTTGAAAAAGGTGGTGGTTCGTACGGTCGATCAGGGTGACATCGGGTTCCCGCAGAGCGCGCGCAACGGTGAGGCCTCCAAACCCACCTCCTATGATGACGACCCGCTTGTGTGCCATTGGATTCTGCTCTACTTGCGTCGCATCTCGCTGGCTGGGTATCGAGTGTTTCCGTGGCATCGGGCAGTGTAGTGCCACTCTACAGCTCGAATCTAGGAGATTTCATGCTGTCAGACCCCAACCGAGGAAGGCCATTGGGAAGGAATCGAACAACCGGCTGGCTCGCTTTACGGTCACGAGCGGTGCCAGAGGAGATCTACTCGACCACTTCCCGCAAGCCATCGAAAGGTACTTGAGCGGGAGGTGGGAACCCAACAGGTGAATCAGTGTCGGACATCACGCCGCGCGACGTACAGGGGGGCGATTCTCAACAGCATTCTCATGCGCGGGACCTGTGGATGAAGCACTGTGCTGATGGGACGGTTGCTCACACAGCAGTCGGGCACCTGGCTTGAAGGTGAGATAGTACCATATCCATTCCGACATGACTCGTATTCGGTTTCTGAACCCAATCAGGAAGAAAATGTGAACGATGCACCAGAGGGTCCACGCCACGATTCCTGATGCGTGGAACGGTCCGATCTGGGCGACAGCTTGAGCGCGGCCGATGGTCGCCAACATGCCCCGGTCCTTATAGGTAAACGGTGGACGTTGCTCAGGCGGGAGGTCTTCATTGATGACCTTGGCGACATATTGGCCCTCTTTCATGGCGACCGGGGCGATTCCCGGCAAGGGTTTCCCATCGCGACCAAGGCAATGAGCGGCGTCACCGATGACGAAAATCCAAGGGTCATCCGGAATTGTCAGATCCGGTCGGACCTTGACCCGACCGCATGAATCTTGGGGAGCCTCCAGCGTGTTCAGCAGGGGCGATGCTTTGTTACCCGCTGCCCAGATGACATTGGCAGACGGGACCCATTCGTTTCCAACCATCACTCCGTCCAAACGAACAGCACTGACCGGGTTATTCAGTTTAACCGTGACCCCCATGCCTTCGAGTACGGCCAGAGCTTTTGCTGACAGCTTCGGATCGAAGCCCGGCAGCACGCGCGGGCCCGCCTCGACGAGGACGATCGAAAGATCCTCCAAGCGCAAATGAGGATAATCCGGCCCCATGGCCTTTCTCCCGATCTCGATGAGCGATCCGGCTAATTCAACCCCTGTGGGCCCTCCTCCAACGATCACGAAGGTGAGGCGATTCTGCGTCCCGGTCTCAGCTCGTTGCCGTTCTGCGACTTCGAAGGCGAGCAACATCCGCTCGCGTAAATGAACGGCATCAGCCATGGTTTTGAGTCCCGGAGCCAGCGCCTCCCACTCATCGTGCCCGAAATAGGCGTGACGCGATCCAGGGGCGACAATTAAGGAGTCAAAGGCAATTGGGGCGCTGTCTCGGAGACGGACGACCCGAGCGGTTCGATCAATCGACAACACGTCATCCATGACCACACGGACGTTCGGCTGTGAACGGAAGAGTGTGCGCAATGGCCAGGCAATATCGCTGGGAGACAACGCAGCGGTAGCCACTTGGTAGAGCAACGGCTGAAAGACATGGTGGTTTGTGCGGTCGATCAAGATGACATCGACATCGCGTAGGAAACGCGCCACCGTCATGCCAGCAAATCCGCTCCCAATAATGACGACACGCTTTCGGATCATTGGATGAGATAGGAGGGTAGGCTTAATCAGGAATTTACTTTCGCCAAATTTGGAACGTTTTCAAGCTTATTGAGGAGCGGGAAACTGTCAAATGCTTCCTCCAAACCCGCTTCTGCGCCCTCTCTCTAAGAATCGGCAAATCTCATTTTTTCTTGAGTCCCTTACTCGGCAACACACCCTGCCTGGCCATCTGGGTAGCTGCTGCTACACTTATCACGATGGAGTTGGAGAGGTTCGCTCCTGATTGAGATCGGCCTGAATAGGAGAAAAGGAGTGCCCGTATGACTGTCATAGCCAATTACGCGATGAAAATAGTTCGACTTGCTTGTTTCACCGGGGTCTGTGTGGCGCTGGGAGCCTGCTCCGGCGGCTATCATACGGCAAACGTGAACGGTGAGAAGAAGGTCTATCGCGTTGATGAACAGGGCGCCAAGACGCTGGTGTACGAGACCGACCAGGTCGGGAAAATGACCATACACGACGCTGATGATCCGATGGCTAAACGACAGGCCGCCGCGCAAGAAATGGTGGACCAGACCAGTGCCAAAGGGGCTGAACACTTTGAGCAGCTCAGCGTGGGACCCAAACGGCAGCCGAACGACCCCATCTATGTGACGCTTGCCCCACCGGAGTTGGATGACAATATGCAGCGGGCAGAGCGGTCAAAAGGGGTGGTGGCGGAACAGATTCGACGTGAATTTATTGGAGACCCTATTATTAAGCTCACCGATGAGCATCGTAACCGGTCAGGTCTGTTGAAGCCGCGTATACGAGTGGATGTCGTCGAAGTGTCACCGAAGGTTTCATTAAGGGAAGCCTACGGGGTCGATCGAAAGACAGGCAAGCGGAGCAAAGTACTGGCGGTCGTCTTTGAGGCGACCATCACGTCCCAGGTTCCGCCGGCCACCTACACCGTGTCCGAATCAGGCCATGTTTCCAAGAATGTGGAAGTATCCAAACGATTTGCCAAGCAGGTCAAGCAAGTGATCTTGGAGAAAATCGGTCCTAACATTCCTGCTCAGTGAGCAGACGGCCCCACACCTATTGCGAAACTAGCTATCCAAATACCCCGCGACTTGAAATACCACACATTGAATCGGCCAGCTTATGTGATGAGACTCATCGGTCATTCATGTAATAATGCCGACCGCTTCAGCGTGAGTACCACATGGCAAAGATCAATCCACCTGTCTCTCGAATCACGATCACCGATATTTCCGGGAAGCTACGCATCGTCATTCCCTGCAGCCGAAGCTGGTTCATCATCGGATTTTTGGGGTTTTGGATCTGTGGCTGGGCGGTAGCTGAATTCATGGTCTCCAGCCAGTTTTTACAGGGTGATGCTCCGCCGGAGGGAGAATCTTTCATGCTGGCATGGTTCGTCGTCTGGACGGTCAGCGGGCTGTTGGCCATCTATGCCTGGTTGTGGCAGGTAGTGGGGAAAGAGATTATCACCGTCCATGGTCAGACGTTCACAAGGCGGCGCGACGTTGGAGGATTCGGGTTTGACAAGGAATACGATCTTCTGCAGATGCGAGATCTGCGTGTTGCGCAAGTCGGATTTAACCCACTGGATGTCTCGTCCAGTCTTCAATTATGGGGAATCGGTGGTGGAGTGATCGCCTTTGACTACGAAGCGAGAACCATTCGCTTCGGCGCAGGCCTTGATGAAGCAGAAGCCAAGGAAGTCGTGACCGCCATCACACAACGCTACCGCATTCAGGAGAGTCGGAAGCCCTAGGTGGGCAGGTCTAGCCCGCTATACCTCGCGACTTACAGATCCTCCGGTGTGAGCCCTGTCACTTTCGAAAGACGGGCCAACATACGTGGGCCGATTTAGTAGCGGTCGTGAAACGCGAAGACGACATCAGGCCAGCCAGTCCGTTGGAGAACCCTCTGGGAGCCGGTTGTTCGTTTGATTTGCTAACCGATGCGGAGAAGTGCGGAGAGAACGCGAGAGGCTTGGGTCGATGGCCAACGGCTCATGCCGCGATAAACGATACGTTCCGTAATTCCTCTGGGACGGCCTCAGTGTGCTCAAGGCGATCAGCCATCGCACGAAGCGCTAGGGCTTGAACAGCGGCCAATGCGGCAGCCTTTGTCTGTCCATAGGCCATCACGCCCGGCAGTGTTGGCACCTCACCAATCCGACGACCATCTTCCTCCTGTTCCAGCTCGATCTTGAGTTGTGTCACCTTCGCCATGGTCGTCCTTTAGGCATCAGTGGCTCTAAGCTAAGCCCCATTGGGCTGAAAATTAAGTTACCCACAAAACTGTCGCGCGCCGCGAAACGGGACTATCCCCGTTTCGCTCACATGCCTTCATTCCAATTAGCCCAGGTGTTAAACTCTCGGTCATTATGAGCAGGCAGGTCACTGTGGGCCAAGGGAACATCAGGACCGAAGACAAGAATGTCTTCGTGATTGGAAAGCTCGGAGTCGAAGACTTCCATCGGCTGCTTGCTGCTATCCATGACAGAGTTCAAGAGCGTGGCTATAGGGACGTTGTTCTCGACTTCTCTGACTGCACGGCGACTTTTGCAGGGCCCATGCTCGCCGTCTGCGCACAAATAATCAACCTTCGTCAAAAAGGCATTGACGTAAGCCTTGTTCTTCCCAAGAAGGCAAACATGGAGAGGTTATTTGTCAACACAAATTGGGCCCACATGATAGATCCAGCCCGTCGTGAACCCTCACGATTCAAGGGATTCAGCCAGGTCCCGGTGACTCAGTTTGTCTCCGCTTCTGATCAGCATAAGGCTGTTAACGCAATCATGGACGCAATGCTCAAGTCACTGACAGACCTTTCCCGCGGCGATCTTGCCGCAATCGAGTGGTCTGTGAATGAAATCACTGACAACGTCATAAATCACTCAAATTCTCAGACGGGAGGGTTGGTTCAGCTGACGACATTCAAGAAAGAACAGCATCGAGTTGAATATGCTGTCTGCGATGCAGGCATAGGGATTCCGAGTAGTCTGCGGCAGACTCATCCTGAAATTACTTCTGACTCTGACGCTCTGGACAAGGCAATTCGGGAGGGTGTGACACGAGACAGGACGATTGGCATGGGAAACGGTCTGTTTGGCAGTTTTGAGATATGCCGTGTCAGTGAGGGTTATTTCGAGGTCCATTCCGGTTATGCGAGGCTTAGCCAGAATAAACAAAAAGGCTTGCACATCCGTTTGGAAAGAGTGCCCTATTCTGGAACATTGATCGTAGCATGTGTCGACTATTCAAAACGTGGCGTCTTGCAGGAAGCGCTGCGATTTGGAAATAAGAACCATGTTCCAGTTAGGGACTATATAGAGGCAGCACATGAGTCTGATGATGGGGCAAGAATTGTCTTTGTCATGAACAAGGAAGCGGGATCATTTGGAACCAGAGTGGCAGGTCGACCGGTCAAGATCAAGCTGCAAAACCTAGCTGGCCTGTGTCCTACCCAGAAGGTCTTCATCGATTTTTCAGACATCCCAGTAATCTCCAGCAGCTTTGCGGATGAGGTGTTGGGGAAGCTTTTCTTGGAACTTGGCCCCCTGGCTTTCATGCAAAGATTCGAAGTGGTGAACACTACCGATGCGGTAAGAGGCTTGATTGATAGAGCAATAGGCCAGAGAGCAGCCAAAGGAAGGAGCTAACTGCACGGCCATGCCATCCCGCTACGAGTCATCATCGGCCCGATCCCGACAGAGTGACATTGGCCTATCAGCTGGGACCATCAGGGAAGTAGAAGTGTTTTCAAGAACGCAGTAGCTGGTGATAAATGAGGGGAAGTGGGCTATAGAGCCACGCACGCCAGAGCCTATTGTTCAATAGACCCTGGCGGGTTGAAACTGGCTGGTTTGAGTGCTACTGCACTTCGACAGTGATGGTCTGGCTGGCTGCGACGAGGGTGTGGTCCTTCGTGGCGCCCGTCACGGTAATCTGGTGCGTCCCTCTGCTTAACCCCTTAACCGTTCCGCCAAAACCCTTCTGATACTCGTTGTCCACGAAGACGTGGGCATGGGCGGCCTGCGAACCCTTAGTCAACTCGTATTTCAGCTCAAAGCTGTCGCTGACCTTGTCCCCGGCTTTGGGAGACGTAATCACGATCTTCGACCCATCCTCTATTGGTTTATCGGTTGCGAAGACAGGTGCTCCGCTCAGATAGCCGGTTAATGCGATTCCTAACCCCATGAACGCCATACGCTTCATCACATGCATCAAGACCTCCACGTTTGAAATTGTTTTATGACCTAATCACTCTAACACCCACTCGGGGTTCAATGTTGGTCTATTACAGAGAGCGGGATGGAGGTTGTTCAGTTTCGGTGATCTTCTGGGGATAGGGGTCTGACCCAGCAGGTGAGGTATCTGCCTATAGTTGCAGCGCTTTCCTGTCCGGTGCTACTCTTCCTCGCTTCAATGTTCTCCTCTCCCGTGTCCTACGTGTTGATCGGCCGACATGAGGGATAATGTGACGGCGCTCAACGATCCACAACAGCTGGACGCACGCTACAAAGCAGATGAGTTCCTCCGTTCGCTCGTTAAGGGCACAATCGCCTCCACTGGGACGGATTTCCTACTAGAACTGGTCCGGCACGTGGCCGGGGCATTGAGAATTCAGTACGCGTTCGTAGGCTACCTGCTGCCGGAGTCTCGCATCCGCACGCTTGCCTTCTGGAAGGGTGACGGCTATCTGGACCAAGTTGAGTACAGCCTCGATGGGACGCCTTGTACCAAGGTCATCAACGGTGAGACCTGCCACTATGCGCAAGGCGTCCAGGAACTTTTTCCACGAGATCAGGAGCTCGTGAGATTGGGGGTTGCCAGTTACCTGGCCGTGCCGCTGAAAGACCCGAAGGGCACAGTCTTGGGCCACCTGGTTGCGATGGATGTCAAGCCGATGACGCTCACGGCGGATGAGATCGAGGTGTTCAAGCTCTTTGGGGAACGGGCCGGGGTTGAGATTTATCGGCAGGTGATTGAGGCGTCTTTGAAGGACCGTGAGGCGACGCTCCGCGCGATTGCGGAGGGGGCGGCAAGCGAGGTCGGGGACGAATTCTTCCGCTCGCTTGTGAAGAGTCTGGCGACAGCTCTCAAGGTGGAATACGCCTATATTTCTGAGCTCAGGCCTGATGGGTCGAAGTTTCAGGCGAAAGCCGCCTGGGGGAAAGGCCAAGCGATGCCGCTCTTCGATGTCCCTGTGCGAGGTCCCTGCGAGACCGTTCTCAAGCGCAATCCTGTACACCATCCAAATCGGCTTCGCGATCTCTATCCTCATGTGCAATTAATTCAGGACATCGGAGTCGAAAGTTATTGTGGCGTCCCGATCGTGAGTCTGTCAGGTCAGGTCTTGGGGCATCTCGCTGTCATGGATTCCAATCCCATGCCGAATGAGAACTTAGTCGCATGGGTTCTTGAGATCTTTGCCTTGAGGGCGGCAGGTGAAATCGAGCGCTTGCGGATGGAAACGCAGATCAAGGAGAACGAGGAACGGCTTAAGGATCTCTTCGACGAGGCGCCGATCGCGTATGTCTACGAGGGGATCGATTCCAAGTTGCTCCGCGTTAACCGCACCGCGATGAAATCGCTCGGCATCACGGCCGATCAGGTCGAAGGGCTCTACGGCAGGGATTTTGTGCCCAAAACGCCAAATGCACAACGGCGTCTCAAAGAGGCCTTCGAGTCTGTTGGCAAGGGCATCGACACAAGCGGGGTGGTGCTGGAACTCCGGCGCAAGGATAACGGCAAGCCGCTCTGGATGAAATGGTGGTCTCGTCCCGATCCCAGCGGCACCTATACCCGGACGATGTTTCTCGACATTACCGAGCAGGTCTTGGCGGAGCAGGAGAACGCCAGGCTCCAAGCCCAGAATGTGTACTTACAGGAAGAGATCAAGCTTACGCATAACTTCGAAGAGTTGATCGGCTCGTCTACCTCCCTCAAAAAGGTGTTGAAAAACGTGGAGCGTGTGGCGCCGACGAATTCGACCGTACTGATCACCGGTGAAACTGGCACCGGCAAGGAGCTGATTGCACGGGCAATTCACAACGTGAGCCTGCGGAAAGACAGGCCGTTAGTGAAGGTCAATTGCGCTGCTATCCCTGCCGGCCTGATCGAAAGCGAACTGTTCGGTCATGAGAAAGGCGCGTTCACCGGCGCGCTCACGAAAAAAATGGGTCGCTTCGAAGTGGCAGATAAGGGGACGATCTTCCTCGACGAGATCGGCGAATTGCCGTTGGATCTACAAGCGAAACTGCTCCGCATCTTGCAGGAAGGTGAATTCGAACGAGTCGGAGGCACACAGACATTCAAGATGAATGTCCGGGTGATCGCAGCAACGAATCGTAATCTGGAGCAGCTTTCGAAATCTGGGCACTATAGGCCAGACCTCTACTATCGACTCAATGTATTCCCGATTCATCTGCCTGCATTGCGCGAGCGCCAAGATGATATCCCGCTGTTGGCGCAATACTTCGTGCGGAGGTTCGCGGCAAATTTCGGCAAGAAGATCGACCGGATTCCTGAACGACTCTGGACGGCCCTCCAGCGATACCCCTGGCCGGGCAACATCCGCGAGCTTGAACATGTCATTGAACGGGCCGTGATTCTGACCGAAGGCCCTGAGCTGGCAGTCGTCGACTGGTTGTCGTCTCCCAGTCAAACGGGGAATGGGGGAACGTTCCTCACGCTGGAGGAACTTGAACGTGACCATATCGTACGCACGCTGGAACATACCAATTGGCGGGTGAGCGGTGAAAAAGGCGCGGCCAAGATCCTCGGCCTCAACCCGACCACGCTCGAAGCCCGCATGAAGAAGCTCGGCATTACGCGGATGAAAAGTGAGAAGTAAAACGGAAAACCTGAAGCGTGGTGTGCATTGTGCGGGCCATGCGAAATGTCCGTCCCTCCCTTCCATTGCCTTCTGCTCTAGCAGTCTGCTGAAAAACCCTATTCTCCACTGGTATTTCGGTTTTTCAAGGCAGTGGCACGTGGCCTGGCGGAGGGGTGCCTCCGGTGTAGCGCCTCATTGTGGGGGGGCAGCCCCCACTATCCTGTTCTCGGCAG
>JBGTNJ010000106.1:0-28562 GCA_041743145.1 Nitrospira sp.
GGCATCACGCCAAACAACTTTTACTGGTTTCTGAAGGAGTGCGAGTGGCGCTTCAATAACGGCAGTCACCAACAGCTGCTCAAACAGCTCAAGTACTGGTACAAATCAACCAGGCACTAGCCCTTAGCTATGCCAGCCCCAAGATTCTTCATGAACCCGTCATTGAGTTGCTTTATGTTAGGATGCCGCGCATGAAAGTGGCGGTGAATCTGCTCTGGGTGCTGCTCTCCCTACTAGGTGCGCTCGCGCTGGCCCACGTGGTCGGCGTTGTGAATCCTGATGAAAAAGTAAACGGGCTCTGGCTGGTGGTGGCGGCGGCCTGCATTTATGTGTTGGCCTATCGGTTTTATGGCCGATGGCTGGCTAGGCAGGTTGTTGGACTGAATAATCAGCATGTGACACCGGCGGTGCGGCTGAACGATGGGGTCAATTTTCATCCGACCAATAAAGTCGTGCTCTTCGGCCACCACTTTGCGGCGATTGCAGGGGCGGGGCCCTTGCTCGGCCCTGTTTTGGCGGCGCAATTCGGATTTGTGCCGGGGTTTCTCTGGCTCGTGATCGGGGCGGTGCTGGCTGGGGCGGTGCAGGATTTCATTATTCTCGTCGCCTCGATGCGGCGCAACGGTCGGTCGCTTCCCGAGATTGCACATGATGAGCTGGGCTCCGTCACCGGCACAGCGACGGCGGTGGCGGTGCTCTTTATTGTGGTAGTAGCGCTGGCGGGACTTGGGTTCGCCGTGGTGAATGCGCTCTACCACAATGCTTGGGGTACGTTCACGATTGCGATGACGATTCCGATTGGTCTCCTCATGGGCTTCTATCTTCAGAAGTTTCGTCCCGGTTCGGTGGCAGAAGTGTCGATACTCGGCGTGGTCCTGCTGATCGCTGCGGTGCTGTTCGGGCGTGTGGTGGCGCAGTCATCCTACGCGTGGCTTTTTGAATTCGATAAACCGGCGTTGGTTTGGCTGTTAGTCGGGTATGGCTTTCTTGCCTCGGTGTTGCCGGGCTGGATGTTGCTGGTACCGCGTGGGTATCTTTCAACATTTATGAAACTTGGGGTGGTGCTTCTGCTTGGGCTTGGGGTGATTCTCATGGCACCGACGATCGAGATGCCGCGTGTGACGCAGTTTGCCAATGGCGGCGGTCCAATCATTCCCGGCACGCTCTTTCCGTTTCTCTTCATCACGATTGCCTGCGGGGCGATCTCAGGATTCCACTCACTGGTCTCCTCCGGTACGACGCCCAAGATGATCGAGCAGGAATCGCAGGCGGTAGTGGGGTATGCGGCGATGCTGTTGGAAAGTTTCGTCGGTGTGATGGCATTGATTGCGGCTTCCGTGCTGATTCCGGGCGATTATCTTGCGATCAATACGACGTTGGGAGCCGAGGCCTTGTCGGCCATGGGGTTCGCACCCTCAAGGATTGCAGAACTGTCTCAAATGGTGGAAGTGGACGTAGCAGGACGCCCCGGCGGCGCAGTCTCTCTCGCGGTTGGGATGGCATCGATCTTTTCAGCGTTGCCCGGCATGTCCGGGCTTATGGCCTACTGGTATCAATTCGCGCTGGTGTTCGAGGCACTGTTCATTCTTACAACAATTGATACTGGGACACGTGTGGGGCGATACCTTATCCAAGAGATGGCGGGTAGGGTCTATGCGCCGTTTCGCCGGATCAACTGGATTCCGGGTGTCGTCGTGAGCAGTGGCTTGGTGGTGGGAGCATGGGCCTACCTGATTGGAGCGGGAAGTATTTCGACCATTTGGCCGATGTTCGGTGCGGCGAATCAGCTGCTTGGGATGTTGGCTCTCTGCATCGGAACCACGGTGCTGCTCAAGATGTGGAAAACCTCCTATCTCTGGGTGACCGCACTGCCGATGCTCTTTGTGGGCATCATCACGCTGACCGGATCTTATGAAATGTTTTGGATGTTCTTGAAGAAAGCAGGGACCTTGGCGGCAGGGCAAGCCTTCGCTCTCTATCTGGATGCGGTGTTGGTGGCATTGGTGGCAGTGCTGGGCCTGATTGTCTTGAGCGACAGTATTAGACAGTGGTATGGCTACGTGATCTTGAAGAAGCCGTTTACATCGAGCGAAGTTCTCGTGATGGCGGGAGGGGGAACGGCGGGGCGGATACAGACAGCAATGCGGATACAGACAGCAATCGTGTGTGATGACGAGAAGGGATTCAAGTTGCCGCATGGAACGGGGTGTTGTTGAGGGCGGCATGGTTAATCTTTCTTGCTCGCGCCCCGCGTGTGAAGGGGAAAGGAGCAGCCTGGTCGTCCTCTTGCTCGCCGAACGCGCACATCGGCCCATTATGGTTAAGGCACTGGATGTGAACGATGTGCTCGTTCGATGCGCGCACTCGAGGATCAACGAGGCCGCTCCTCGAAAGAAGTAAAGAGTAAGAATAAAGAAGGAGGCAATCGTGGCTGATCAATTTTCATTCGATGTCGTGTCGGAAGTGAATATGCAGGAGATGAAGAATGCGCTGGATCAGGCGACGAAAGAAATTAAGCAACGCTTCGACTTCAAGGACACGAAGACGGAAATCACGCTGAAGGAGAAGGAAAAGGAGCTGGTCGTAGTGTCGGATGACGACTATAAGCTGAAAGCGGTTCAGGAGATCATCAAGGCGAAGTGCGTGAAGCGCGGCGTGTCGTTGAAAGCCTTCGACTACGGTGCTGTGGAACCAGCGTTGAGCGGAACCGTGCGGCAAGTGGCCAAAATTCAGAGTGGCCTGGTGTCAGACAAAGCGAAAGAGATTACCAAGGCGGTCAAAGATGCGAAATTGAAAGTCCAAGCGCAAATTCAAGGCGAGCAAGTGCGAGTGCTGGGTAAGAGCAAGGACGAGCTGCAATCGGCTATTACATTCTTGAAGGGAAAAGATTTCGGAATTGATCTACAGTTCACGAACTATAGGTAATGTCTGTGTGGCGTGCGTCAACCTCATGAAGACTCTGCTTTGTCTCCTCTTCTTCGCCATATCGCTTACCGGCTGTAACCGCAGCGATCCGATCGTTCTCATCCAGCTCCATCCAAAAAATCCCGATATCATCTACGTAGCCTCGAATGACTACATCTATAAGACCCGTGATAGAGGCCAGACCTGGGCGAACCTTTCACAGGGAATGAGCCATTCCCGTGTCATCGCGATGGCGATCGATCCGACATATCCTGCAACGGTTTATGCGGGAACGAAGGGCGATGCCGTCTATAAGAGTCACGACGGAGGACAGCGATGGGTATCGATGCGTTCAGGGCTCGATGACGCGACGATTACTTCAGTGGTGAATCAGTTCGTATTCGACCCCGACGATGCACAGCACATTTTTCTCGCCACAACCATGGGTGTGTTCGAAACCAAAAATGGGGGCGAGCAATGGACAAAGAAAATGGAGGGCATGAAGGAAGTGCTGATGGTTGTGACGCTGGCCATGGATCCGACCAGGCCGTCCATTCTCTACGCAGGAACCAGCGGGGGTGTCTACAAGTCGATTGATCAGGCCGGCCATTGGGAGAAAGTGAACAATGGCCTGGTTCCACCAGGGATGTTGAAAACATCACGGGCATTGAATGTGACCTCGATTCTCGTCGATCCATACGCGGCCGATACAGTCTATGCCGCTACGCTGAGCGGATTGTACAAGACGACCGATGCAGCCCAGGCGTGGACGCGAGTCGGAGAGTCGCTTACGGATCAGATGGTTATCGCAATGGTGCTTGATCGAACCCGTCAAGGGGTGATCTATATTACAGGACGGAATGGATTGCATCGGAGCGAAGATGGTGGTGAGACGTGGAAGCTGATCAATAGCGGATTAGCGACGACCAATGTGAGGGCCATCGCACAGAGTGCCACAGATCCGAAGGTTTTCTATGTCGGCACGAATGGGAGCGGATTGTACCGTAGCAAGAATGCAGGAGAGACGTGGGAGCCGATGCCGGCGATTGGAGGGAAGGCGTGAAGGTTATCGTCTCTGGCTGTTCAGGTCGGAATCTCCGATAGCAGCACCAACCCCACGTTTTGGAACGGTGGAAGTCCCTTCACGATTTTGCGCGTTGTCGACTTCAAAGCCGGTGCTGCTGGGCATGGAGGTATCTTGGATGTCCGTTCCTGGACGATGGGGAACTTGACTGTCGTGTACATCCTCTCCTCTGCGTGGACGGAGCGATTCGTTCACATTGCTATAGGGGGAAACTGAGGCTCCAATGTCCGCACCGAAGTTGGCCTTCAGTCTGGTGTCCTCAATGTCTCCTCCGATCCGTGAACGCAAGGTTGTGTCCTGAATTTCCATTCCCGTCGGAGCTGATGACGGCGGCTTCTTGGCCTTGAACTCCTTCTTGATGGCGTCTTCCTCGTCTTGGATCTCCAATCTGACCCGGCCGCTGCTTTCGTAATCCACTTGGTCCATCTGTTTCTGCGCCTCACTTAACCTGTCTAACCGTTCCTGCAGTCGAAAGAGGTCTTCACGTGCACGCGCGACCGTTCCTACGATTTCGCTGAGAGTATATTGGCGGGCAAACGTCCCGAGTTTTGGGGCTACCCCTGGTCCGCCACCTAACCCACCGTTTCCACTTCCGTTGCCCGGACCAGTGCCTGGACTCCCATCGGCCCTACTCCCGATCCCGAATCCTGCAGAATTGTAGATACCTTTTTGTTGCACGGCTTTGAGCACGTGGTTCGCCTCATCGATTAAATCAACGATGTGTTCGGGGGCATCGTTATCAGTCAAACAGCACGAGACGAACGTTCGGTAACGGCCTGAAAATTTCGAGGCTGCATTTTGCAATTCCACGATCTTTATCAGGTCGCGATCGGGAAGATCGAAACCCTTCTGGCGGGCTTTCTCCCTGAATGCGTCCGCGGCCGATTGATCGTAGAGCGGCTCACAACCTGAGCCATTTTTTGTTGAAATCTGTTGGTCAGAAGTTTTGCCTGAGCACCAATAGATCGGTGCCGGTTGATTGAGTGGGTTGTCGGGATTGAAGTCCTTCGCGCCGACTTCTTGTAGAGTGAGCAGTATGCCGCTGAGTGCGAGAAAAAAACTTCGGCATGAACGGGGTGTAGGAGCCTTCCACATAGAGGCATTCTCCGATTCAAATCTCTGGAAGTCAACGAAACACCAAGAGTTGGAAAGGTCGGAACGGCAGGGGTACTCGAAGGGGGTTGAGACTATAGCTACTGGAGCTACTGGAGGGCGGACCGGCTGAAAAGTCACGACTTTCCCCAGCAGTGCCTACCAATTTCTTGGCTGGTTCGGAAGCCTTTCTAAGTTACTGAAAATACAGTTGACAACAAAGAGGGCGAGAGTATACTCCCAAAAAAGTGGGAGATAGTGGAATTTAGTGGGTGAATAATATTGCTAACAGATCTCTGCATGTTCCGGTATTTGGCAAGGAAGTCTGTAATTGGCTCGTTTCAGAGCGGCCAATTACGATCCTGGATTGCTCAGTGGGGTATGGTGGACACGCAGAATTGCTTCTTACATCCAGTCCAGCTGGGACGAAAGTCATAGGGTTGGATCGAGACGCTCAAGCAATTGAGTACTCTCGGCAGCGGTTGATCCGATTTGGAGATCACGTGGTCTTACGCCAGGGAAATCATCGCGACTTGAAACGGTACCTGGCGGATGTAGGCGTCTCAACAGTTGACGGTGTGCTCTTCGATTTTGGGGTTTCTTCTCCGCAGCTCAATGACACAACGCGAGGATTTAGTTTTCAGCTTGATGGCCCGCTGGACATGCGTATGGATCAATCGACCGGAACGACTGCCGCGGATTTGGTGAACAGTGGTGAGGAGCACGAGCTCGCGGACATCATTTTCCAGTATGGCGAAGAACGATATGCGCGTCGGATTGCGCGAGCCATTGTGCAGGAAAGGCAGCGCCATCGAATCGAGACCACAGGCCAACTCGTTTCTGTCGTCGTTCGGTCTGTGCCGGCTGCTCATCGCCACGGGCGGATTCATTGTGCGACGCGGACCTTCCAAGCCCTTCGTATAGCGATCAATGAGGAGCTAGAGAGCCTGGAGCCCTCGTTACGAGATGCGGTCGAAGTGTTGTCGGGAGGTGGAAAAATCTGCGCGATCTCGTTTCATTCCCTTGAAGATCGTGCCGTCAAGCATACGTTTAAGTCCCTCGCCCAACAGATTGAACCCAAGCTTGCCTTGCTTACGAAGAAGCCCATTCTGCCTCCCAGAGAGGAGTGTGAGTCGAATCCAAGGTCGCGAAGTGCCAAATTGCGGGTCGCCGAACGTCAACCACGATAGGAGCTTTTATGAAGATCTTCACGGTTCTCCTCGGCGTGTGTCTCGTGTTTGCATTTGTTTGGGAACGAGTGGATATGGTGCGGGTCGGCTATCAGATCGAACGATTAAAGCGCGACAAAACTGTATTGGAACGTCAGCGCGATGAGTTGCGGGTCAAGTTTTCGTCGCTGAGTGCTTCCAACAGGATCGCAAAGATGGCGACTGAAAAACTCGGGATGAGCCTGCCTCAGCAAGGGCAAGTGATCATGGTTCAGTCCAGGCCGAGTGTTACGCCATCTGCAGACGTTGCACCGACTGTTGTGCGAGTCGCCAAGAACTATCTTCCCAGCAGGAGAGACTAGTGGCCGATTCAGGGTCTCGCCTTCGTCGCTACGCGTTGTTGCTGGTGTTGTTGGCTGGATTTGGTCTGGTGATGTTCCGGCTGGCGACGTTGCAGGTATTGCAGGCGGAGGAGCTTTCAGCTAGAGCGGGTCGACAGCATGAAAAGACAGTCTCGCTGGAAGGGCCGCGCGGCACGATTGTCGACCGACATGGCAAGGTTTTGGCCATGAACATGGAGGTGCCGTCCGTGTTTGGTATCCCTACCACGCTGGAAAGTCCGGCGAAGACTGCTCGTCAACTGTCATCCGTTCTGCCTGTGAAGCTCGACGAGCTGGAGAGAAAGCTTCGCCAGGATCGGAGCTTCGTGTGGTTGGCCCGAAAGCTGGACCCAGAGCAGGGTCGTCGTCTCGATCGTTTGTCGCTTGACGGAATTGGTGTTGTAATGGAAGGGCGGCGGTTCTATCCGAAAGGCCCACTTCTCGCTCATGTCTTGGGGGTTGCGGGAATGGATGGGGAAGGGTTGGAGGGGGTCGAGTATCGCTACGAATCGTACTTACGCGGCGAGAAGCGGATGATGGTGTTGCAGCGAGACGCCATGGGCCGTACGGTCTTCCCAAAGAGCTTGGCGGAAAGGAGCCCGATATCTGGCCATCAACTCGCGCTCACGATTGATGAGGTCGTCCAATATATAGCGGAAAAGGAGCTGGAAGCCGCTGTTAGCCAGGCTCAGGCCAAGTCTGGGTCAGTGATTGTGCTTGACCCTCAGAGTGGAGCGGTGTTGGCGATGGCGGTCAGCCCACCGTTCGATCCGAATGCCTTATCGGTTCTGAAGAAGGGGCGCTTGCAAAACGCGGCTATCACGGATGCCTATGAACCAGGCTCAACTATGAAGGCCATGATCGCAGCGGCGGCTATTGAAGAGGGGGCGATGAAGCCGACGACGATGGTGTTTGGAGAGCATGGCCGCATGACAATCGCGAACACCGTGATTCACGATCATGAAAAGTTGGGATGGATGTCCTTTGCGCAGGTCATTCAGAAGTCCAGCAACATTGGGGCGGCCAAGACCGGTATGGCATTGGGGGGGCAGCGACTCTATCGATATCTCGAGGCATTCGGCTTCGGCCAGCGAACCGAGATTGATCTTCCGGGGGAAGGGGTGGGACTCGTCAAGAATCCAAAAGCCTGGGGACGCCGTTCCATTGCTTCGATTTCAATGGGGCAAGAAATAGGGGTGACGCCGATTCAGATGGTGTCCGCGTTTGCAGCCCTAGCTAACGAAGGAATATTGATGAAGCCGTACGTGGTGTCTGAAATCCGAGATGCCGATGGCCATCTGTTGAAGCGAGTAGCTCCTCAGGTTAAACGACGTGTCATTTCTCCAGAAACTGCCCGTAGCGTCACACAGATTCTTGAAGGTGTTGTCACGCATGGCACTGGAACAAGGGCGGCCATTCCTGGATTTCGGGTGGCGGGTAAAACTGGCACGGCCCAACAGATCGATCTGAAGACTCACCGCTATTCAAGCTCACGGTTTGTAACGTCCTTTGTGGGCTATGTTCCGGCGGACAACCCGCGCCTCGCGATGATCGTGATCATCGACGGACCTAAAGATAGGAGCGCATCGGGAGGGAGTCTGGCTGCCCCGGTATTTAGCAGTATCGGCGAACAGGTGTTAAGTTACTTAAATGTATCAACGGATAGGCCAGTCACGCTGGCGATGGCAATGCCAAACTTTTGATCCCACTTTGTAAATGCCGATGACCTTCGCAACCATGCTTCAGGCGCTCGACGGACATGTGAGAGTTTTGGAGCAGCATGGAGATCTTGGGCTTTCCCTGACTGCCATCACCGATGATTCCCGGACTGTCTCGCCGCGAAGTTTATTTGTGGCTGTAAAAGGTGAACGCGTTGATGGACACCACTTCATTTCAGCGGCACTGAAGGGAGGCATGGGTGCACTGGTCGTGCAAGAACCGGTGGGTGAGCTCTCCATTCCGTTTGTCAGGGTGGACGATTCAAGGAAGGCGCTCGGACTGCTAGGGAGTCGGTATTACGGCGACCCGTCGAGCCGGATTCACATGATTGGCGTGACTGGGACGAACGGTAAAACTACCACAACCTATGTCTGCAAGGCGCTCTTAGAAGGCCTGGGTCAGCAAGTGGGATTGATTGGAACAGTGGCCTATCAAATCGGCTCGACTGCGATGCCGGCAGCGCATACGACTCCCGGTGCTCTCGAATTACAGCGGTTACTTGCCCAGATGGTCGCCGCCGAGTGTGCCACTGTGGTGATGGAGGTGTCCTCACATGCCTTGGCGCAGGATCGCACAAGCGGATGTGAGTACGATGTGGCGGTCTTTTCAAACCTCACCCAGGATCACCTCGATTTTCATAAGACAATGGAGGAGTACTTCCAAGCAAAGTTACGATTGTTTACGGGGTTGGCGGGAGGACGTAAGGCGAACAAGCGGGCGATCATTAATATTGATGACCCGTTTGGACATCGGATTGCTGAACGTAGTCCTGCTCCTGTTTGGACCTATGCGTTGAAGGGCAGAGCGGATCTTTGTGCCGAAGAAGTGCGTTTGTCGAATCAAGGAACGACCTTTACGGCGGCCACTCCTTTCGGAAACTTTTTCGTCGAGAGCCACCTTGTGGGTGAGCACAATGTCTACAATTTGTTAGCTGCTATTGGCGTTGCCCTTCACGAAGGAGCGACTTCTGACCACATTCGTCAAGCTGTGGGGAAAGTGCTCAACGTACCAGGTCGATTCGAGCGCGTTATGGCGGGACAATCGTTTACGGTGGTCGTGGACTACGCTCATACTGAAGACGCCTTAGTTCGCTTGTTGACTGCGGCAGAAGCTCTGAAGGCAGGTCGTATCATCACGGTCTTTGGGTGCGGGGGAGATCGTGACCGAGGAAAGCGACCGAAGATGGGGGCTGCGGCGGTCCGCTATAGTGACGTTGTCATATTGACCTCCGACAACCCGAGGACCGAGGACCCCCATGCCATTCTCGACCAGGTAGAAGGTGGAGTGATTGAGGCGTTACAACAGCGGCCACACGTGCAGTACCGAAAAATAGCTGATCGGCGGCAAGCGATTGAAGAAGCGGTGAGAGAGGCGCGTAGTACGGACATGGTATTGATTGCCGGCAAGGGGCACGAGGACTACCAAATCGTTGGGACAGAAAAGCTCCATTTCGACGATCGTGAAGTGGCACACAGTGCGATTCAGCGACTCGGAATCCCGGGTGTAACTCAGGGATATAAGGGTTAGGTAGTGCAGGGAAGCAATTAGATGGCGTTGTTTGCCGTTGCAGAATTACGGGAAGTCATCAGTGCTCGAGTGTTGGCTGGTGATATGGCTGAATGGACCAAGCAGCCTATCCGTCACATTAGTCTGGATACCAGGACTCTTCGGCGGGGTGATCTCTTTCTGGCTATACGTGGAGATCGATTCGATGGACATGACTTTGTGGCGATGGCACTGTCGCGCGGAGCAGTGGGGGCGATTGTCATCGATTCATATGATGTGACCAAGCTGTCTCCCAAGAGGAGCATGAAGCGAAGGGTGCCGTTTATTCTCGGTGTGCGAGATCCCTTGTGCTCCTACCAGCAGTTGGCGGCGTATCACCGAAGCAAGTTTCGCATTCCCGTCGTGGCCGTCACGGGAAGTAACGGAAAGACGACGACGAAGGAAATGGTCGCGAGCGTTATGGCGCAGCGCTGGAAAATCATTAAGACCGAAGGTAATCTGAACAACAGGTTGGGAGTTCCGCAAACGCTCTTCCGTTTCAATAATGGGCATGAGGGAGCAGTCATCGAAATGGGAGTTGACCATCTCGGTCAAACCACCAACCTGTGTGAAATCGCTCGGCCGACCATCGGCATCATCACGAACATCGGGCCGGATCATCTGGAGTTTTTTGGGCACATGGACGCCTCTGCTCAGGCCAAGGCCGAATTGCTCGACTTCCTTCCGGTGGATGGAACGGCGATTCTCAACATCGATGATTCGTACTATGACTATCTTTCTGCCAGGGCTCGATGCCGAGTGGTGTCGTTTGGATTTTCAACGAAAGCCGACGTTCGCGCGACGAATGTAAAATCCGATGGACGAAATGGGACGATCTTTCATCTTCAGCTTCCAGGGAAAATTCGTCCCACGATAGTTCATCTTCGAGCCCAAGGGGCACACAACGTCACGAATGCGCTTGCCGCGGGAGCGATCGGTGCAGTGCTGGGCTTGCCAGGAGCCATGATCGCTCAAGGGCTGTCACGGTTCCGACCTGCGTCGATGCGATCACAGATTCTTGTCAGTCACGGCGTCAAGCTGATCATCGATTGTTACAATGCGAACCCGGCTTCTATGAAAGCGGCTGTGGAGCTCTTGGCGCAGGCAGGCAAGAATCGGAGAACGATTGCGGTGCTGGGGGATATGTTGGAGCTTGGATCAAATGCCGCTCACATGCATGAGGAGGTCGGCGGATTTGTGGCGCGTCACGGTATCGATCGATTGGTCGCTTGCGGCATCTTAGGGCGAAACCTTGCGCGGGGGGCTAAGCAAGGGGGATTGGATCGTGCACACATCGTCGAGGTATCGGATGCTCAAGCTGCCGTCGCCGCCGTGAAGGCCCTCGTCAAACCGGGTGATGTTGTGCTGATCAAAGCGTCTCGCGGGATGCGATTAGAGCTTGTGGCAGACGCACTCCAGGGAGTCAAGCGCATAGCGAAGAAGGCTTCATAGGACGCCCACATTATGCTGTATGTCTGGCTGTATCCGTTCCATACGGAATTCTCTTTTCTGAATGTCTTTCGCTATCAGAGCTTTCGCATCATCTACGCCGCTGTTACTGCATTTCTTATCGCATTTGTGCTTGCGCCGTGGGTGATCCGAAAGCTCCAAGAAATTAAGTTGGGTCAACAGGTGCGGGACGACGGGCCAAAGCGACATTTGGCCAAGAGTGGGACGCCCACAATGGGTGGGATTCTCATTATCTTTGCTGTCACGCTCTCGACACTGCTGTGGGCCGATATCTCACGGCCACATGTCTGGCTGGTCCTTGTGGCAACGCTGGGGTTTTGCGCCATCGGTTTTGCGGATGACTACCTCAAATTCATTAAAGCTCGGTCGAAGGGATTATCAGCACCACAAAAGTTCACAGCGCAAATAGCCGTTGCTCTTGTGATTGCGCTGACATTATACGCGTTACCGGGGTACGACACGAAACTCAGCGTGCCATTTTTCAAGAATTTCATGCCGGATTTGGGGTGGTTTTATGTCGTCTTTGCCATTCTGGTGATCGTCGGTAGTTCCAATGCAGTCAACCTCACCGATGGATTGGATGGACTCGCCATTGGGCCCGTGATGATCGCCGCGTTAGCGTATACCGTCGTGGCCTATGTCACTGGCCACAGATTGATGTCTGACTATCTCCTCATTCCTCACATCGATGGGGCGGGAGAATTAGCCGTGTTTACTGCGGCAATCCTGGGATCGACTCTTGCGTTTCTCTGGTTCAACACTTACCCGGCCTCGGTGTTCATGGGCGATGTGGGTTCACTCCCGCTTGGGGCTGCTCTTGGGACAGTAGCGGTGATCAGCAAGCACGAGTTGTTGTTGTTATTGGTCGGCGGCGTGTTTGTCATTGAGGCCGTGTCGGTAATTTTTCAGGTTGCGTCATTCAAGTCGCGAGGCAAGCGGATCTTTCTCATGGCCCCCATCCATCATCATTTTGAAATGAAAGGGTGGGAAGAGCCAAAGGTCGTGGTGCGCTTGTGGATTATCGCCATTCTGCTCGCGTTGTTGAGTCTGAGTACACTCAAGCTAAGGTAATTTTGAATGGTCGGGGCTGACACGATGCAGTTGGCTGGAATGCGAGTCACGGTCGTTGGACTTGCGCGAAGCGGCATCGCCGCCTCGCGCCTACTCCAGGAAGTTGGGGCCTGTGTTACGGTGGCGGATCGAAAAGAGCGAGGGGAAGTACTCCGCCAGCTGGAATCTTTTGACCGATCAACGGTCCAGCTTGCTCTAGGAAGCAGCTACGAATCAGCTCTGGATAGTGCCGACCTGGTGGTCATCAGTCCGGGCGTTCCGTATCGAATGGACGCTCTGGAACGTGCTCGCCAGCGAGGCGTAAAAGTTATCAGCGAACTCGATCTTGCGTCGTGGTTTCTATCGGCCCCGATCCTGGCTCTAACGGGAACAAACGGGAAGAGCACGACAGTCACACTAATAGGCAAGATGCTGGAGCAGAGTGGAAAACGAGTGTTCATCGGCGGAAACCTCGGAACCGCGCTTAGTGAAGCGGCCCTCCACACGCTGCAAATGATGAAGCTGGGCCAGCCTTGCCCATACGATCTCTTGGTCGTGGAAGTGTCTAGCTTCCAGTTGGAGACAGTAGAACGGTTTCACCCGTGGGTCGCCGGGATCCTCAATGTGACGGTCGACCATCAGGACCGCTACGCGTCTGTTGATGAATACATTGCCGCCAAGAACCGTATTTTCGAAAACCTCACTCCATCCGACTACGCTCTTTTCAATCTGGACGATCCTCGAGTGACGTCCCTTCGCAAGAATGCGAAGGGGTGTGTGTTGGGCTTCACAAGGACGCGCGCATTGCCTACCGATGTAGCCGGGGGAGCGTACCTCGATCAAGATCGCATCATGGTCACCCTCGATGGGAAGACTCAAGAAATATGCCATCGGAGTGAGATCAAAATACTCGGCGATCACAATATTGAAAACGCCATGGTCGCGACCATCTATGCGCAGTTAAGCGGGTGCCGACTCCCCGACATACGTCAGGTACTCAGGGTGTTTCCCGGGCTTGAACATGCCTTAGAGGTTGTCCGGGAACGGCGAGGTGTCCGCTATGTCAACGATTCAAAAGGAACTAACGTCGATGCGACATTGAAAGCATTGGAGAGTATCGACCAGCCAATTTGGCTCATTGCCGGTGGGCGCGACAAAGGTGGGGATTTCTCCAGGTTGGCATTCTCGATCCGACGACGGGTCAAGCGGCTTCTTTTGATCGGTGAGGCGGCCCAGCTGATTGCAAATGCGATGGGAAACTATCAGGAGATCGAGCAAGTCGGAACCCTGAAGGGGGCAGTCGAATTAGCGGCATCCGGAGCTGAGAGTGGAGATGTGGTGCTTCTCTCACCAGCCTGCGCGAGTTTCGACATGTTTGTGGATTATCAGGATCGGGGGCGGCAGTTTAAAGCCCTCGTGCAATCGTTGCCGTCATGATAGGCGCTACGAAAGAGGAGCATTGAAACCGAACGATGTCACGGCGATCTGCAGGGACCCTGGCCTTGCCGTGGTCTACCGACCGACCGCGAGCTCCGAAGCGGGTGGGGATGGACCAAATCCTATTATTTCTAACGATTACCCTGGCGTTGGTTGGTCTCGTGATGATGTTCAGTGCGAGTGCCGTGGTGGCAGGCAAGAAATTCGACGATTCCTGGTACTACCTCAAGCGCCAGCTTGTGTGGCTCACGTTCGGTTTGATGCTCCTGCACATGATATCGCGCATCGACTACGTCTGGTGGAAACGTCTGTCATTCCCACTCCTTGGATTGATTACCGTATTGCTGATCATCGTCCTGGTTCCATCTATTGGTGTGGCGAAAAATGGCGCTCGGCGTTGGTTGCTGCTCGGGCCCATTTCGATTCAACCAGCCGAAATGGCGAAGTTGATTGCTGTCATCTATCTGGCCGCGTACCTTGCTCGAAAGGAAGACCGACTACAGCACTTTTCTACCGGCCTGCTTCCGCCGCTGCTCATTGTCGGGGTCCTCAGCGGGCTCGTGCTCGGGGAGCCAGATTTGGGGACTGTGGTAGTCCTCGCACTCGTCACAGGTGGCCTCCTGTTCGTCGGAGGTGCATGTGTGTCTCACCTTTCGATACTGGCTCTCTGTGCAATACCGATCGGTCTCGCGCTTGTGCTGACGTCCGATTACCGGCGTCCACGTCTCATGGCATTCCTGGATCCGTCGAGCGATCCATCGAATGCGGGGCATCAAATTACACAATCGTTCCTGGCTTTCGGCAGTGGAGGTCTGTTCGGAGTTGGGTTGGGAGAAGGAAAGCAGAAACTGCTTTTTCTTCCCGAACCACACACCGACTTCGTGTTAGCACTCGTCGGCGAGGAGCTGGGGTTCGTCGGGACGGGCATCATCATTCTTTTCTTCACGGCATTTGTCATTCGCGGATTTCAGATTTCCACTCGAGCAAGAATCCCGTTTGGGCGCTACCTTGGGATCGGCATCACGACGCTTATCGGCATCCAGGCGCTGATCAATGCCTGTGTGGTGACAGGGTTGTTACCTACGAAAGGGCTAACATTGCCGTTTGTCAGTTATGGCGGATCCTCCTTGGTGGTCAGCCTGACCGGTGTAGGGATCTTGTTAAGTATTTCGAGAGATCGGCAGGCAGGACGCGAGGAGGTGCGATATCGAAGCAGACGGGGTTGGCCGAGTCGACGATGACGATTGTCATTGCTGCTGGAGGTACCGGCGGGCATCTGTACCCGGCGATCGCGCTGGCTCGGGAGTTTGTGCGGCGAGACCCTTCCGTAAGGATTCTTTTTGTAGGAACGGCGCGTGGCATCGAGTCTCGCGTTCTGGCTCACGAAGGCTTGGAGTTGGCGCTGATCACAGCCAAGCCAGTCATGGGAAAGGGATTATTGGACGTTCTAAGAGGCGTGCTGTCTGTGCCCATAGGAATCTGGCAGTCGTTGAAGATTCTGCAACAGTGCCAGGCGAATCTCGTGATTGGGGTGGGAGGGTATACGAGTCCAACCATGCTGGTGGCAGCTGCATTGAAAAGAATTGCTCGAGTGATCCTGGAGCCAAACGCCTATCCTGGCTTGGCCAACAAGGCTGTCGCGCCGTTTGTGCAACGGATTTTTTTAGCATTTGAGTCGGCTGGGACATCATTCGACAAACAAAAGGTACGTGTGGTCGGGACACCGATTCGACAGGAGTTCTTAGTCCAATCAGGAGCAGAGACCGACTCGACCGAACACAAAGGCCAGCATCTACTGATTTTCGGGGGGAGCCAGGGTGCCAAGGCTATCAATAGCATGGTGTTGGAAGGATTGGTTCTCCTGAGCGAACGTCTGCCTGAGCTGACATTCACGCATCAGACCGGGGAAGTGGACTTTGAGCGAGTCAGTGCGGCGTATCGCACACTGGGCATCCAAGCCCAAGTCGTTCCGTTTCTCTATGATATGCCTGCCGTGCTTCGCACAGCCGATCTGGTTGTGGCTCGCGCCGGCGCGATGACGATCGCAGAACTGACGGCCTGTGGAAAAGCCGCGGTCCTGATTCCGTTACCAACAGCGATTTATGACCATCAGGTGAAGAACGCACGGGCAATGGAAGCCGCGGGGGGAGCCATTGTTCTTCCACAGGCTGATTTGAGTGGCATGAAATTGGTGGAGATGATTGTCGCGATCCTATCGAACCCAACGCGGTTGAGCGCGATGCAAAGTAAGAGTCTGGAGATGAGAAGAATCGACGCTGGTGAAGTGATCGTCAACGAGTGTTATGCGCTCATGGGAGTGCCGCATGACATCAATCAATCTAAAAAAACGGCCGGAGGCTAGCGCAGTTGAAGCTGGAAGGTAAGAGGCACAGAGCCCAATCGCATGGCAATGTGTAGGTCCTATGACACCTTTTCGTAAGATACAGCAGATTCATCTCGTCGGAATAGGCGGGGCAGGTATGAGCGGTATCGCGGAAGTTCTGCTCACGATGGGGTACAAAGTGACCGGTTCTGATCTCCATGCGTCTGAAACGACGCGGCGGCTCGAAGAACTTGGTGGGAAGGTTTTCATCGGTCATCAGGAATCGAACGTAGGGGATGCGCAGGTGGTGGTTATTTCCTCCGCTGTGGGGGCAAGCAATCCAGAAGTTATGATCGCAAAAGCTCATCAGATCCCAGTGATCCCGCGTGCAGAGATGCTGGCCGAGCTGATGCGACTGAAATTCGGGGTTGCCATCGCCGGCGCCCATGGCAAGACCACCACCACCTCTATGGTCGCCAACGTCTTGGCCCAAGCCGGCCTGGATCCCACGATGGTGATTGGCGGCAAGGTCAACGCCTTAGGCAGCCATGCACGGCTTGGGCGGGGCGATCTGCTTGTGGCAGAGGCGGACGAGAGTGATGGCTCGTTTCTCCGACTCTCCCCAACTATCGTGGCCGTGACGAATTTAGACCGTGAGCACCTGGATCACTACGGTTCAATGGAACGAATCAACGAATGCTTCTTGGAATTTATCAATAAGATTCCATTTTACGGGTTGGCGGTCTTATGCGCTGATGATGAGCGCCTCCATGCGCTGTTCCCCCACATCGTGAAGCGCTATCAAACATATGGACTTCAAGAGCGTGATGGGGCCGCGCTGGATTTCAAAGCGACCGATATCGCTCTCAAGCAATCGGGAGCTGAATTCCGCGCGTATTTCCGCGGAAAGAATTTGGGGCCCTTCCGGCTGGCGGTGCCAGGTATCCACAACGTTTCGAATGCGCTCGTCGCGATCGCCATCGGTGTCGAACTTGAGGTTCCGGTCGATCTCATCCGTAGAGGGCTGGCGGCCTTTACTGGTGTGGAACGGCGTTTTCATCTGCGTGGCGAAACCGGTGGGATCATGGTGGTGGACGATTATGGCCACCATCCTACAGTGTTAAACGCGACTCTTGCGGCAGCAAAACAGGGTTGGAATCGTCGAATAGTCGTTCTCTTCCAGCCTCACCGCTACACCAGAACGCGGGATTGTATCGGAGATTTCGCCCATGCCTTTGACGATGCTGACGCTGTCTTCATGACGGAAGTCTATCCGGCTGGCGAGCACCCGATACCTGGTGTTTCGGGAGTCATCCTAGCTGAAACAGTCAGGTCCGCGGGGCACCCATCAGTGACCTTTATTGAACAAAAGGAAACGTTGCCCGACCAGGTCTTGCCGTTTCTGAGGTCGGGTGACCTCGTGCTGACCATGGGGGCGGGTGATATTTGGAAAGCGGGAACCGGAATTCTTGCACGGCTTAAAGCGACGTGACGGCTGAAGATGCGTCGAGGCTTGCAGCATAAGCAAAAATCACGAGCGACATCGAAAGAGGGCAGATTGCAACTGGCAGTAGGCGGCCTTCGGGGTATGGTTCAGTTTCATGCACCGCTTAAGGAATATACCTCGTTCCATATCGGTGGTCCTGCCGATGCGCTGGTTCAGCCGGCTGATGTCGAGGACGTCATCCGTCTTTCCAGGCAGACCTCCGAGCAGCGCGTGCCCATCTTTGTGTTGGGTGGTACCAATGTCCTTATCCGTGACAAAGGAATCCGAGGTGTGGTCGTCAGCCTGGCAAAGCTGCGGGCGATCAAAGAGGAGCCAGGGGCTGTGCTGTATGTCGAAGGAGGCGTCGGTATGCCGACGCTTATCGGCTATGCCATCCGCAGGTCTTTGGCCGGGCTGGAATGGGCTGCAGGGATTCCTGGCAGTGTTGCGGGGTGCGTGGTCATGAATGCAGGGACGAGACTCGGTGAAATGAAAAGTTCAGTGAAGGCAGTTCGTATTGTATCCCCGAACGGCACCCTCATTGACTGCCATGCTGAGAGCATCGAGTTTTCGTATCGCCAGGCGACACTACCACCAGGCATTGTGGTTGGCGTATGGCTTCAACTGAAGCCGGGGGTGAGGTCGGATATTGAAAAGATCGTGAAAGACTATTTGCGCTATCGTCGTGATACCCAACCCCTAACCTTACCGAGTGCTGGCTGTGTGTTCAAAAATCCAACGAACGATTCAGCCGGACGCGTCGTCGAGGCTGCCGGGCTCAAGGGAGCTGCGGTGGGCGATGCATGCGTCTCGACGAAGCACGCAAACTTCATCGTGAATCAGGGCCAAGCCAGTGCTCGTGATGTGCTGTCCCTCGTTAAAAAAGTGCGCGCGCAAGTCGCTCGGCAGACAGGGATTAAGTTGGAATTGGAGTTGAAGCTGGTAGGACAGGCCTAGCGAAAGGACGTGATGGTGCCGACTGGTCGAATCACAGAAGCGCGAATCGGTGTACTCATGGGAGGACGATCTTCGGAACGGGACATCTCTCTCAAGACAGGTCAGGCCGTGCACCAGGCGCTGATCCGTCTTGGGTACGATGCGGTAGCCGTCGACGTCACTGATCGTTTACATCGAGATTTGGTAGACCAGAAAGTGGCCATCGCCTTTCTCTCGCTGCATGGACCTGGGGGGGAGGACGGTACGATGCAAGGGTTTCTCGAGACGATTGGGATTCCCTACACCGGGTCTGGTGTGCGAGCGAGTGCGGTGGGAATGCATAAGGCAGTCACCAAAACGCTACTCGCTTCGCATGGTATTCCTGTAGCAGCCGGAACGGTTGTGCGGGAAGGGGACAGACCTTCGCTGGCAAGAATCCTTAGAGAGGCCCATCTCGACTTGCCGATTGTCGTCAAACCGGTGGCCCAGGGGTCTACCATCGGAGTGACGGTCGTGCGTCGTGCCGGGCAATGGAAGGAGGCGCTTGCTCTAGCCCATCGCTTTGATCCAGAAGCGATGGTGGAGAGTTATATACCGGGACATGAAGCTGCTGTGTCGCTTGTCGGATCGGCGGCGGAAGGGGTGAAAGCGCTTCCGGCGATCGAAATCGTTGCACCGGAAGGTTTTTACGATTTTTCGGCGAAGTACCAAAAGGGCAAGACTCAGTATCTCTGTCCCGCTCCCTTTCCTCCAAAAGTACTTCGGCAAGTCAGTGAATTCGCGAGTCGGACGTACGAGGTGTTGGGGTGTGAGGGTGCTGCCCGCGTAGATTTTCGAATCACCCCGAGGGGGCGGCCCTATGTGTTGGAGATTAATACGGTGCCAGGTATGACGGAAACGAGTCTATTACCCATGGCGGCCGCTCAGGTCGGGATCGGGTATGACGCCTTAGTTGAACGAATTTTACAGTCGGCACTGGATCGCGCTGCTCGATCTGCTACCGCTGTAAGATAGGAGTCATCATGATGAGTTTCTTCTTGAAGAAACGCCACGCCAAGCCTCTGGGACCCAGAAAGAATCAATGGAGAGACGCGCAGGGGGAGAGGGCGATGAAACAAGCAAGCCGGGTAAGAGCGGCAAGACGAAACTCCCTTGCTCACTGGGCTGTTGTGGTGACGAGTGCGACATGTGGGGCATTGTTCGTCGTGTTCGGCGCGAATTACTCAGGACCAGCGTTCCAACAACTCTTGGAAATCAAGGCGATCACCGTTGACGGCCTGTACCATCTCGATAAGCAGCAGGTACTCGACCTCGCAAAAGTAAAACCTGGGGCAGCGCTTCATCACATCGTCACGACGGTCATTAAGGAACAGGTTGAAGCTCATCCGTGGGTGAAGGCAGCCGAAGTAACTCGTGTTCCATTTCATGAGTTGCGGATCTCGGTGAGCGAACGGAAACCCGCGGCGATTGTTCGTACTGAGTCCCAGAACTTTCTTTGCGATGAAGACGGATACGTGCTCAGTAAGCTTGGTCAACTGGACGATGCCGCCTTGCCTCTTGTCACCGGGATCGATCTGCAGGGGTTGTTGCAAGGGACTGAATCGGTGAGACACGCGGTGGTGTCTGGTATAGAACTCGCAAAAGTTGTTGGGCAATCCTTCGAGGGACGATTGCAAGTACTTGCTGATAACCCTTCAAATTTAGTGGCTCTGGTCCAGGGAATGCGATTTCAATTTGGAGATGAAGCCCTCAAAGAGCAGTGGGATCGGTTCCGGCGCGTCAAACCGACCTTAAAAGCACGTAACATTGACGGACAGGGGCGTGGCGTGAGCGAAGTTGATCTCCGGTACGAGAATCGGATCATCGTACGGGAAGGGGGGTGATTGCGGTGTCGAAACGGGATCACATTCTAGTCGGGCTTGACATCGGAACGACAAAGATCTGTGCGATCGTGGCGGAAGTAGCGGATGCCGGCGGCCTCAATATAATTGGTGTCGGGTCGAGCGCTTCGCGAGGTCTGCGCAAAGGTGTCGTTGTCGATATCGAGAGCACCGTTGAATCCATTAAGAAAGCGGTCGAAGAGGCGGAGTTGTTGGCGGGGGTCCAAATTAATTCGGTCTACACCGGCATCGCAGGCAGCCATATTTCTGCCGAAAACTGTAAAGGCGTGGTGGCACTCAAACGAGCGGAGGTGACTCGAGAAGATATTCAGCGGGCGATCGAAAGTGCGCGCACCCTCGCCGTGATCCCTCATGAACGGAGGATACTTCATGTCTTACCTCGAGAATTCATGGTGGATGGACAGGAAGGGGTTCGCGAGCCATTAGGCCTGTCTGGGAATCGATTGGAAGTCAATGTGCACGTCATCACCGGGGCTGTGACCTCCGCGCAGAACATAGTAAAATGTGTGAATCGAGCGGGGCTTGATGTCGTGGACATCATTCTGCAGCCTCTTGCCTCCAGTGAGGCGGTGCTGAGTCAGGAAGAGCGCGACTTGGGCGTGGTGATGGTCGACTTGGGAGGAGGAACCACCGATCTCGCAATCTTTTTGGACGGCAGCATCCGGCACTCCGCGGTTCTTCCCATTGGCGGTCAGAATTTAACGAAAGATTTGGCGTTCGGTCTGCTCACGTCACAAACCGAGGCGGAGAGAATCAAGACCCAATACGGCGTCGCACGAACGGAATTAGTGACGGGCCATCAGGTCGTCGAAGTGCCATCGGTCGGTGACCGGCCGGCTCGCACATTTTCTCGGCGGGATGTTGCCGAGATTTTGGAGCCGCGTGTTGACGAGATGTTTGAACTGGTCAGGCGGGAAATCACACGGGCCGGCTATGAAGGGATATTGGGTGCCGGTGTGGTGATCACCGGTGGCACCTCGCTGTTGGACGGCATGCCAGATACTGCTGAAAAAGTCCTCAACTTACCGGCTCGCAGAGGAGTGCCTTCTGGGGTCGGGGCGCTTCGAGATCAGGTTAGGCATCCTAGCCATTCGACAGGGGTTGGTCTATTGTTGCATGCTAGGCGACATGTGGATGAATTGGAAACGGCAGGGCTTCGTAATGGAGGAACCTGGGCTAGAATGTTCGGGTGGACCAAGAAGGTGTTGGAGGTTTTTTAACCTTTTATGATCCGGCAGGAGGCCGGTGGTCGTCCTGCGGGGTGATCGGAGGAGGTGGCTCAATGTTCTCATTTCAAGAAGATGTGTTGTCGCCGGTCCGTATCAAAGTGATCGGAATTGGTGGTGCAGGATGCAACGCGATCAACACCATGATCACCTCCGGATTAGCTCGCGTCGATTTTATCGCCAGTAACACCGATCTTCAGGCACTCGATCGGTCCCTGGCGTCCTACAAAATCCAACTCGGGCCGGATCGAACTCGCGGCTTGGGTGCGGGTGCCAAACCGGAAATCGGGCGAGATGCAGCACTCGAGAGCCGAGAGCCTATCCGAGAATGTATCGACGGGGCAGACATGGTATTTGTCACCGCCGGTATGGGTGGAGGAACCGGCACTGGAGCTGCACCTATTGTCGCCAGCATTGCTCGTGAAATGGGGATCCTGACAGTTGGTGTCGTGACGAAGCCATTTCAGTATGAAGGCCAACGGCGACATAAGCATGCCGAAGAGGGTATCCGGGACCTGCGCCGCCATGTTGATACGTTGCTCGTGATTCCCAACCAACGGCTGCTAGGGATTGTTGATAAAGCAACCCCGCTTCTGGAGGCGTTCAAAGTGGCAGACGACGTCCTGCGCCAAGCCATTCAGGGAATCGCCGATGTCATAACTACCACCGGCCATGTGAACGTGGATTTCGCCGACGTTCGTACCGTGATGTCGCACACTGGACGTGCGGTAATGGGGATGGGTGTTTCTCGCGGGCCGAATCGAGCAATCGAAGCAGCCCAAAAAGCTATGTGTAGCCCACTCCTTGAGGAAGGGAGTGTAGAGGGAGCTCGTGGAGTCCTCCTCAATATTACTGGAGGTCCCAGCATGTCTTTGCATGAGATCGAGGAAGCGGCCTCCATCATTCAGCAGACAGCAGATCCCGAAGCCAACATCATCGTCGGGCAGGTCATTAACCCTGATATCGGTGAAGAGCTCATCATTACGGTCATCGCAACCGGGTTTGAACGAGAGGAGAATCCTGCAGCCGTTGCACCTGAAGCAGATCGGGGAATAAATCGATCGGCCAAACCTATTCAACCGGTACTGGCTGGGGTGGTTGCCTCCCTCGCTGCAGAGCGACCAGTGAAGGATCTCGACCGTCCGACATTTTTGAGGCGAATGAGTGAAGCGAAGGAGTCGACAGATCGGAACTTGCTGACAGCGGAGGACGAGTGGGATGTGCCGACATTTCTTCGCAAGCAAACGGACTAATTTCGTACCGGTCATCAGATGATGGAATAGTGAACGTTGATATGACGAGCACATCGGTCATTACCGTGCCGGCATTTTCGGATGTTAAAAATCAGACCCGGCATTTTTTTGGGACTCGGCAACACGCCATCGGGCTTGACCTCGAACTTGGTGTTCCTCGCCGGAGCTTAGCAGCGACGGGAGCCAATTCATGGATGCTTACCGTGAAGCAGGTCCATGGAACGGAAGCGCTTGTGGTGGATCGCGCACTGGCATCAACGGACCGATTTGCGGGAGGATGGGATGCCTTAGTGACAGATCAGCCAGGGATTATGGTGGCGGTGCGGACGGCGGACTGCGTCCCCATTTTGATGCATGATCCAAAACGCCGAGTCGTAGCGGCCATTCATGCTGGCTGGCGAGGTGCGGTGGCGGGCATCGTGCCCAAGACACTCGCTCTGTTGGAGTCGCGCTTTGGTTCGCGCCCAGACCAGATCCGAATCAGTATCGGTCCCTCCGCAGGGGTCTGCTGCTATGAAGTGGATGAGCCCGTGTTAAACAGTCTGTGCCAGGGGGTCTCGCGTTGGGAGAAAGTGGTTCGAAGTAGAAGAAATGGAAGGGCACATTTGGATCTGAAGGCCCTTATCCGAGAACAGGTGCAGATGCATGGTGCCACCCCGCAGCGGGTGACAACCGTCAATCTTTGTACGATTTGTCATGACGATCTTTTTTTCTCCTATCGGCGAGAGGGGAAAGTCAACGGCACTATGGTGAGCGCAATCGGTTTGCCGTTGACGCGAGGATAAGCCGGGCTCTGCCAGGTGGTAGGTCTGTTCGTTGGAATACAGATGGTTCGCTGAATGGGCGGACGGGATGATTGAGAGAGGGTGATGGAACCGCTCATCGGAGGGACGATCGCTGAACGTGTTCAATCGGTGCTGTCGAAGATTCGGTCAGCTGAAGAGAGGGCCGGACGCCCTGCTGGAAGCGTTCGGCTCGTGGCTGTTACAAAGACCGTAGCGGTTGACCACATGAAGGAAGGACTGCGTGCCGGCTTGACGATCTTAGGAGAAAATCGCGTTCAGGAGGCGCTTTCCAAAAGAGCTGCCCTCACGGAGCACCCGGTATGCTGGCATTTTATCGGGCACCTACAACGAAGGAAGGTGCGGTCAGTGAGTGGCCTCTTCGATGTGATCCATTCGGTGGATAGCGTGGAACTTGCTCAAGAAATCGATCGACGGGCTGGAGAAGCCGGCCACCATCAGAGCGTCTTGTTAGAGGTCAATATTGGAAACGAGCCGACGAAAGCAGGGTTTCATCCTGAGGAGGTGGTGCGATCTGTATCGGCCATGGCGGTGCTTCCACATATCAGCATTAAAGGCCTGATGACCATTCCTCCACAGACAGATGATCCAAGGTCGGCCAGACCGTATTTTCAGAAACTCAACGAGCTGGCTCACCAGATCGATGAGCTCAAGATTCCATCCGTGAGCATGGACGAACTCTCGATGGGCATGTCGAATGACTATGAAGTAGCCATAGAGGAAGGGGCGACGCTCGTCCGCGTCGGCACTGCGCTGTTCGGAGCACGCCATGTCTAAGGTGGCTCTCATGAACAAGTTGGGGATGCTCGGCGGTGGCCGAATGGCTGAGGCATTAATTAGGGGGGTGCTCTCCGCTAAGCTATACAAACCTGACGAAATCCGGGTGGCTGATCCAGACGCAGGTCGGCTGGACCATTTAAAAGCCCGATATGGAGTTCAGGGTGGTGTTACGAACCATGAGATCGCAAGCCTGAGCGACGTCATCGTTCTGGCTGTGAAGCCACAGGTGATGGCTGACGCACTCAGAGGGATTCGCGATGTATTGACCAAGCAGCTGGTCCTCTCTGTAGCTGCTGGTGTGAAAATCAGTCGAATTATGGATGCCTGTGGTCCCAACACCCGCATCATTCGTGCGATGCCTAATACGCCGGCAATGGTTGGTGAAGGGATCACAGCGTTGGCGATCGGCCCGAAGATTGAGGAACACGTGGTAGATTGCGCGCGCCAGATCTTCGAGTCGGTCGGTCGGGTTATCTTGATTGATGAACGACTGATGGATGCCGTAACGGGATTGAGTGGAAGCGGGCCAGCGTACGTCTTTCTTATGATCGAAGCGATGGCTGACGGTGGTGTGAAGATGGGTTTACCGCGGGAGACGGCCAGTCTGCTCGCGGCGCAGACGGTCTTAGGAGCAGCACGCATGGTGTTAGAGACTGGGCAACACCCCGCAGGACTGAAGGACCAGGTCGCTTCTCCCGGGGGAACGACGATCGCCGGCCTGCATCGGCTGGAGGAGGGGAGGCTCCGAGCCGTGGTTATCGATGCGATAGAAACCGCGACGAAGCGTTCTCAGGAACTTGGAGGCTGATGTTTGTAATGGGAAATACCTTGTTGGGTCTGGCTACAGTGCTAGACTATATCTTGACATTTTATAGTTGGATTATCATTGCGCGGGCCCTCATATCGTGGGTGAATCCGGATCCGTGGAATCCAATCGTTCAATTCCTTACCCGTGCAACGGAACCTGTACTCGCTCCAATCCGACGGCGGCTTAGCTTGGGCATGGGGATCGACTTGTCGCCATTGATTGCCATCGCGGCAATCTGGTTCTTCCAGATCGCTGTTGTCCAGTCGATTAAGGATGCCGCGTTACGCATGAATTAAGTTCATAAAGGGGGGGGGGATGCCATGAAGATTACACCACTCGATATTCAACAGATGGTTTTTCAAGTCAAACTTCGTGGCTATGATCGCGAAGAGGTCAACCGCTTCCTTGAAGAAATTTCGCAAACTGTAGAGATGTTGAATCGCGACAATGCGATGTCACGTGATCGCATTGAGTCGCTGGAGCAGCAAGTATCGGAATTGAAACGGACCGAGACCACGTTATCCAATACCTTGATTTCGGCACAGTCGTTGGCAGACGACGTCAAGCGAAGTGCTCAACGAGATGCGGAGTTGATCGTCAAAGAAGCAGAATTAAAAGCCGGTGAGCTTTTTCGACAAGCCCGCGTTGAACTGGGGGATACGCAACGAGACCTTGCCGTACTGCATAAGCAGCGGTTGCTCATGGTCGAACGGATGCGTGCAACGCTCAATACCTTCGAGAGGATGTTGGATGTGGAGGCCAGTGAAGCCTATCAAGAGCGTAACAGCATACGAGAGGAAAAGATGGAAGGTGAGTCAACGCCTGCCCGTTGATCTTGTCTAGTCGATGGCATTGCCAATGAGCTGACCGCAATTGGGTCTCGTGAGCCTGTTGAGCCGGCCATCATCCCCATGCCTGACCTGCATTGTATTCAATCAGCTCTCGACCACGCCGTTGCGGACAACGTGTTTCCTGGAGCCGTCTTGGCGGTGCGGCACAGGGACCGGCCGGTTGCCCATTTCGCGGCCGGACGTCTCTCGACGTCTCCTCCAGGGATTCCTGTTACCTCTTCGGCGGCCTATGATCTGGCTTCATTGACCAAACCCTTGGCAACGGTCACATCTCTTGCGATTCTGATCCAGAACGGTCACTGTCGGCTTGATGATCGTGTGGTCGACCATCTCCCTGAATGTGGCGGTACTCCAATCGGTTCGGCCACACTTCGTCACCTCCTGACCCATGCTTCTGGACTGCCTGGATGGCGAGGATATTACGAGCGGCTCGCTGTAGGTGGACCAATTCCTTCCTCGATCGAAGAAAGAGCATCCGCGAAGCAGGCCATGCTCAATTTGATTCGAGCTGAATCGCTGGTCTACGAACGAGGCACACGCAGCCTTTACAGTGATCTTGGGTTCATGTTGCTCGGTTTCATCATTGAACACACCAGCCGACAGTCGCTGAATGCCTTCTTGAAAGATCACATTCTGGAGTCCTTGACCGGAGTCCATGTGGAATTTGTGTTGCAGGAGCGGATACAAGATTTTCGTGACAGGATGGCTCAGGATGGAGGTGGCGTCGCGCCGACAGAGGTTGACTCATGGCGGGGCCGACTCCTCTGTGGAGAAGTTCATGATGAGAATGCGGCCGCACTAGGCGGCGAAGCCGGTCATGCCGGATTATTCGGAAGTGTTGACGCAGTGTTGGCTATTACAGGTATCTGGATGCAGGCCTATCATGGTCGAGCAGCCATTCTCGATCAGGGCCTTGTCCGGGAATTTACTCGACGACAAGATCCAGCAGGCGCAGCCAGTTGGGCACTTGGTTGGGATACGCCGTCGATACCGTCATCGGCGGGGCAATATTTTGCAGCTCGATCATTTGGCCATCTCGGCTATACGGGAACGTCAATCTGGATAGATCCGGAACAGGAATTAGAAGTCGTACTTCTCTCGAATCGAGTCCATCCGACAAGAACAAACGAGGCCATTCGGGACTTTCGACCGATGATTCACGATCTGGTGTATCGCGAGTTTGTAGGATCCAGCTAAGGGAGGTCTGGGTAGTCGATCCACGTCTCTTTCTCAGCAAGGTAACGCGTGCCTCTGAAATTGGTCCGTGTCCTCAAGCGACTGAATCCTGATTCCTGAAGTTTCTCCACGAGTTCCTTCACTGCTGCGGCGATAGTCGAGTACGAGCGGCTTTCGACGACGAATGCTTCGTACATCACCTTGGCCGAGTATCCTGCTGTCGTCCGGTTCACCAGTATTGCGCGATTGAAATATCGGTCGCTTGGATCCACTCCTTCGACCTGATGCTTTTCCACTAATCCTTCCTTTTTGAACATCAGGGGCAGCGTGCTCATAGTTGCTCATTCCTTCTCAGAACGGTTAATGACGAGGGCAGATGCATTATATGAGGTGATCGTTGGTGCCTGCAACTCGTTGACAAGACAAGCTCCGATTACTATGATGCCAACCCTTAACTGGATCAGGTCGAAGACTCGTCTAACCCCGCCGTATGAACATTCCCAATAGCCTCACGATTCTCCGCATCCTCTTGGTCCCGGTGTATGTCGGTTTTATGACGTATGGGGAATATGGGTATGCACTAACGATCCTTCTCGCGGCAGGGTTGACGGATGCGATTGACGGATATGTTGCGCGTAAACTCAATCAGCGCACGAGATTGGGAACATTGCTTGATCCCCTTGCCGACAAGGTGTTGCTGACCTCAAGTTTCATCTCGCTTGCGATGCTGCATCTGATTCCATCGTGGCTTGTCATCTTGGTTGTCAGCCGGGACTTGATCCTCTTGTTGGGCACGGCAGTAGCCCACGTCACAAGCACACCAATTAAGGTAACGCCGACGTTCCTCGGAAAGGGAACAACTATGTTTCAGCTGGCCTATGTTGTTCTGATCGTCCTGTTGATCTGGCGGGGGCGTGATCCTTCTGTTCTGACCCCGCTTCTCGTAGTCATGGTTGGGTTCACCCTGGCCTCCGGGTTTCATTATCTATACCGCGGGTATCGAGATGCGAACGCTGTCCCTCCGCTCACCTAGTGTAGTGATTCATGCTGTTCTTGTCTTATCTAGGGCGATCCTGGCCCGATTCACTTTCGCCAAGATCTCCTGTGCCGTCTTGGTCCACACAAACGGTTTAGGCTTGGCATTGCGCTGGGTCATGTACGCGTCAATT
>JBGTNJ010000107.1:0-11295 GCA_041743145.1 Nitrospira sp.
AATTGACGCGTACATGACCCAGCGCAATGCCAAGCCTAAACCGTTTGTGTGGACCAAGACGGCACAGGAGATCTTGGCGAAAGTGAATCGGGCCAGGATCGCCCTAGATAAGACAAGAACAGCATGAATCACTACACTAGCGACATGTGATAAAGGTGCACGCTCCGTTAGGGGCCTAGATGGAGCTCAGGGCCAGAGAAGGGAGTAACGACAGGACACCCCCATTTAGGATACGTCGATCAGAAGGAACTAAGGACTCATATATCTCATTGGAGATTGAATGCCGGAAAACAGAGATCCCGCGGACTACGCACCGACCAGCTACGAAAAGCGTTTTGCGAATGCCGATCTCATCCATGCGTATGCCAAAGACAACTCTCCGCGCAAAGCTGAGATTATTCATCTTTTCGATGAGCTTCATCGCGTAAAAGCCAACCGCGTCTTAAATGTGCCCTTCGAGGGCAATCTAATCAAGAACATTGCACAACATGAGGAAATAACCTTTGCCGATTTCGTTGTTTCTGACAGCATGAAAAGTTGGAACATTATAAAAACAGACTACGAGCTCAACGGCCTACAGAGTAACTATTTTGACGCCGTACTATCAGTGGCCGGCATCCATCATCTTACAGATCATGACCAGTTCAAATTTCTTCTCGGGACCAAACGAGTTCTAAGACCGAGCGGATGGCTGCTTATGGTAGAAGTGAAGTCCCAGTCTCCCACAAGCCGATTTCTCGACGATTTTGTGGGCAGACACACTCCAAGTGGGCACTCTGGAAATTATCTCAGAGACACCTTCGCGGATACGGTCGCGCTTGCCGAGTATACGAATATCAAACGGGAAACCATACCACACGAATGGGTGTTCACGAACAAGGATCACATGTCCGAGTGGATGACCATATTCTTCGGTCTCTCCACCATTTCTAAGACGACACTCTTAGACCAGGCCGAGAATATATTGGGAATGCACGAACGGGAGCAAATGGCAACCGTTAACTGGCTATTGGATTTCGTTAGCGCACAGAAGAGGTAAAGAATACTGCTGAAAATCTCTCTTCTCCATCACAAGGGAAGAACTTTCCACTTCCGCGTGCTGGTACATTTGTCAGTTCTCCAAAAAGCAACCGTTTACCATCGGTGTAAAAGTCCACCCTGATATAACTGAATTCCGCCGAAAGAATGCTTGCGTTTTTCAGAAGGGTCGCCCAAAAGTCCCAATGTTCCGGCTCGAATTCCTTTAACGGGAACGCTAGACTGACTCCAAGTGGCGCCTTATGTATGTCAAAGGATTGCCGCGCTTTTGTTTTCCGTTCGATTAAACTTATGACCCTTGGCTCCCCCCTTAGACAATGAACAGACCCCTCAATCGAAAAAGAGTCTTCAATGTACGCTTCTATGATTATTTTTCTCTCGAGGTTGACATAGTTCTTCTCTAAACCGTTGAGAAAATAGTCCTGGTTCAGCCACTGCTTCATCGTGGATTTTGCTTTGTCGTAGTCAGCTTGCGAGCGTGCCACTAAAACTTTTCCACTACTGTTGGTCGGTTTCATTACTAACGGGTATTGAGCCGGATCATAAGCATCGATTTCCTCTGGTGTCCGCAAGATATCGATAGTGCTAGGGGTTGTTTCTAGGCCGAGATTCTTCTCTACATAGAGCTTTCCAAATTCTTTATCGGTTACACAGGCTCGTAAAGAGCCTCTAAGTTCTGACCCCGACTTTAACCGAAAGAGAAAATCGTTGAATAATCTGTCTGGCTTTATTGGTAACCGTTCATGCACCATGAAGAATTGCACAAGGTATATCAGAGACAATACAGGATCTAAGATGGCTGAATGGGCCTTCATTTTATACAGTGTAAGTGCTATTCGTCTGAGAAGCCTGTAAGCAACCGGCGCTAGCATTTCAGGTACTCCCGTAATACTCTCCCGACAGCTGAAGTTGGCCCGGTGACGAAACAGTCCTTAACGAGATCGGACAACGTCTTTGGCAGCCAGGCTGGCCCGACGTGGTGCATCAGACTCGCTCGGATTCCGGTGCCCGAATGATCACCGCGGGCGGTGGTGATTGTCACCCCTCCGCCAGACCTCGATGAGGGCTCGCGCCTCGGACGACCGAAGTGAATTGGTGTACGTTCAAACGCTCATCCCGCAGGCGCCCATTAACCGATTGAATGGAGGCCTCTTGACGGGTGTGCCGGGACCAATAAGTTCAAGTTGCGCCTTACGCCTGCCCAACTCGCCATGAAAATCGACAAAACATTGAGAGAGATCAACAACCTTCGCTCGCCTTAAAAAGCGCCAGCAAAACCAACAGAGATTGCAGAGGAAGCCCTCCGTTCAGCGTCGGTGGTACGGCACACACAGGCTGTTGGAACAGTGCGCTACCTTGAGATCGCCATTCGTCGCATCGTAATAGCTGATCAGGGGACGGCCATCAGTGCCCATCATAATGGATGTGAACTGACCGACGTCGTCGCGACTCTCCACGGCGATGTGGGTTGCCGATTCACAGTCAACATCAGCGCAGTGGGCGACTCGTAAGTCCCCGTTCGTCGCATCGTAATAGCTGATCAGACCGTGACTATCTCGACCAATAGTGATGGCCGTATATTGGCCGACGTTGTCCTGGCTGGCCAGAGTTGTGACCTTAGCCGTGCTACATACCAGATCATGGCAGTGCGCGACTTTCAGATACCCGTTGGTCGCATCGTAGTAGCTGATCAAGCCATAACCGTCGGGCCCGATCGTCACGGAGTTGTACTGACCAACTTGATTGTGACGATCTATGGTGCTGTGCGTTGCCGACCGACACTCCACATCGTCACAATGTGCAACCTTGAGGTCCTGGTTAGTGGAATCATAGTAGCTGATGAGGCCGAGTCCATCGGCGCCAACGGTTATTGATGTGAATTGGCCGACATTGCCCTGGCTGGCAAGGGTGGTGGTCCGAGCCATGCTACAGACCAGATCGTCGCAATGCGCCACTTTCAGATCGCCGTTCGTGACATCGTAGTAGGTGATGAGGCCTCGGCCGTCTGTCCCGACCGTCATCGACGTGAACTGACCGACCTGACCCACCTGATCTAACGCAGAGGACATTGACGTGGTACAGGCAACATCAGCACAGTGCGCGACTCTCAGATCCCCGTTCGCCGCATCGTAGTAGCTGATGAGGGGAAGCCCGTCGGTGCCGATCGTCACGGCACTGTACTGACCAACATCGTCCTGAATTTGCACAGTCGTCAACGTGGCCGAGGCGCAGACAAGATCCGCACAGTGAACCACCTTGAGATCGCCGTTCGTGGCGTCATAGTAGCTCATAAACCCCTTGCCGTCAGCTCCCAAGATGAGTGAAGACGGCGCTCCCACATCAATGGCTGCCCCGTCCAGCGGGGTGACGGTGGCAGAGGTACAGCCTACGTCGATACAGTGAGCCACTCTTAGATCGCCGTTTGTCACATCATAGTAACTGATGAGGGGAAGTCCATCCGTGCCGATGGCCACGGAACTGTGTTGGCCGACGTTGCCGGTATTGTCGGGCGTTGCAAGCGTGGCGGATGTACAGGCGATATCGTCACAGTGAGCGAGTTTCAGATCTCCGTTGGTCACATCGTAGTAGCTGATAACGGGCAGACCGTCGACACCGATCGTCACCGCAGTGTACTGGCCGACATTGCCTTCACTCTCAAGGGTGGTGCGCGTCGCAGACGTGCACACCACCTCCTCGCAGTGGACGACCTTAAGATCCCCGTTCGTGGCGTCGTAATAGCTGATGATGGGCCGCTGATCAGTGCCGATCGTCACGGCACTGTACTGGCCAACATCGCCGCTCTTGTCGGGTGTCGTGGTGAGGGTGGGTTCCGTACAGGCCAAATCCGGACAGAGGTCAGATTTCAGATAGTGGTCGGTCGCGTCGTAATAGCTGATGAGGCCCTGGCCCATGACAATCGTAACGGATGTATGCTGACCAACGTCCTCCTCGGCTTGCAGGAACGTGAGGGTGGTGATCGTCACAACCTCACAAGCGATGTCAGCGCAATGAGCTGCTTTCAGATCGCCGTTCGTGACATCGTAGTAGGTGATGAGGGGCAGCTTGTCGATGCCGATTGTCAAGGAACTGTAGTGACCGACAATACCGGTGCGGTCAACAGTCGTGAGCGCAGCCGAGGTACAAGGGATATCGGTGCAGTGCGCGACTTTCAAGTCGCCGTTCGTCGTATCGTAGTAGCTGATCAGGCCCAGATCGTCGCTCCCGATGGCGATGGAGGTGTATTGGCCGACATCGCCTCTGCGGTCCAGCGAACTGATGGTTGCAGAGCTGCAAGCCTGGTTCGAGCAGTGGGCTACTTTCAGATCGCCATTGGTGGCATCATAGTAGCTGAGGAGGCCGAGGCCGTCGGCGCCAATGGCGACCGAGGTGTACTGACCGGCATCGCCTGAGCCATCCCGAGTGATCAGCGAGAATCCCGGGCGCTCTAACGCAGTATCGTCTGTGTCGGAACCCAGGCCTAGCTGCAGGCCGAACAGAACCGTACAGACGGCACCCAGAACAATCAGCCGTCCTATCGATCTCTTGCCGGGCCGGATCTTCATGAGACACCCGTCGTCTACAGTCTGAACTTCTTTGGACCAAGGAGGCAAGGGGGAGCAACGGGATGGGTCGCGTGGGAAGGAAGGTGTTGACCAGATGGTCAGATGGAGGTGTCGAATGAATTCTGCTTTTTCTGAGTTAGATTTATGGATGCCTCCTTCCTAATCACACTTCTTAAACTTCGACTCTAGACAACGCTCCGCCATCTCCTGCGCTTTCTGAATCTGAGGCGGAGTCATACGTGAGGCTAGATTGTCACGATCCTTCATCAGTTCTTGTTTCGACCCGCTACTGGACGACTCAATCGCCACGCTGTACCACATATGCGCACGAACATTGTCCTGTGGAATACCATGCCCTTTGGCATACATCTGAGCGAGGGCGTTCTGGGCCCCCGCGTGACCCTGTCTCGCCGCCGAGCGATGCCATTTCAAAGCAGCTTGGTAGTCGTGCGTTACACCGAGGCCGCTGGCATACAGGAGTCCCAGATTGTACTGCGCCCGCGCATCTCCTTTCTCCGCCAAAGGGGAAAAGAGTGCCGCCGCAACCCGGAAGTCGCCACGCTGCAAGGCATCGTACGGTTGCTCCCCGGACAGGGATATCGCCGGCTTCGAATCACCACTCAACGGTTTCGCATCAGCCGCAACTGACGCACTGGTCAAGATCAAAACGACTGCGAGCAGGAAAGGTCTCATCGTTTCCCTCACCCTTCTGCACCGTAAGCAGACTCGGGACTTAGAATGCCTCACGTTCGATTACAATACAACCACTGCCCGCTTTTACGCTACTCCCACAGCAATGCACCGCGTGGTAGGCCCGGTGGTCGTGACAGGGTCCAAGCTGAAGCAGAGCGGGTCCACCAAGCCTCTGAGCCCTGGCTCAAGCCAATCGTGCTGACAGCCCTCCATACCGGCATGAGAAACGGGGAACTCTTGAGCCTCACATGGGATTGTATCGATATGACGCACGCATTTATCCGCTTGAAGCAGACCAAAAATGGTAAGGCCCGGGCTTTACCGTTCAATACAACCTTGTGGGGTCTGTTCAGTGGCTTACGAATGGCGAGATATTTGCGGCAGGACTTTCAGCAGCGCGTTAGTCTCTTTAAGACCGCTGGGGACCTTATATAGCCTGCGCTCTGGCGCGGTCCATACAGGTCGACTCTCTAGCGATCAAAAAGTCACCAAGCAACTTCAAGAAGGGTGCCGTGTAACGGCTGAAGCGATCAGGCGCTTTATCGAGGAAGGTCCCCCCGACTGGAAGGCCGTCCAGTTAGGATAAAAGGATTGCTCAACGTCAGATCCGGAAACATTTTGTGGACTCTATCACCGGTTCTAATGTGTGGGGATTCCGGGACTTCACCATGTCACTTGCCAGTCCTGACAACTCAGCCTCAGGCGGCACCAGAGCTGGTGTTAGCACATTGTGCAATACGGCCACTCAGCGGTTCACATGAGCTACGTCCCGTGGCTTATCGGCCAAGCGTTATCTACTCATCTACTCGTGAAAAGCGTGGAACAGGGATGCCTCCCTTATCGACGCTCGCAGTAAACATGGCAACCGGCCTTATCCAGAGCCCTCGATCGCCATACAACGCTCGATAAACGACAAACTCCTCTTCCGTTTCTGAATGCCTGGCGACTCCCAAAACCTCATAGTTTTGGCCTTTATGGTGTCGGTAAATGCCGGGTGAGACCATTATCGCCTGCTTCTCGTAGTGGGGGACACCTGTATGTTCACTTGACAGTTACTTGCCAGTTTGGCCGAAACCCAGCATCCAAGTGGTGTTAGTAGCTATCGGGAATGGATCATTTAAAACGATGGAAACCATTGATAGGATAGTTGAATGTTCGGTGGTGCCGAAGCCGGGATTTGAACCCGGACACCCTTGCGGGCGCTAGACCCTGAATCTAGTGCGTCTGCCAGTTCCGCCACTTCGGCCCTAGGGGATGTTGAAAAAAACCGCCAGCTTCGTTCTCGTCTCACTCAAGGTCTCGACGTACTGGCGAAGAGTACGCCTCAACCTTTCGTTCACTGCGGCCTCGCTGAACGGCCTTTTTGAACATCCCCGTATGCGATGAACGGTCGGGGAGTCGGATTATCCTGAATTCTCCTCGCTCGCGTCAAGCAAGCGCCGGGCAGCTTTTCACTCTGCGATGTGGGTGGCTACCTGAGGAATGGCCCATTGCCCGGCGCTCGCGATCTCCCGGGGATCCCCGCTTATAATAATGCGCTCGCGGATCAGGCCTGCCGCCGCGAGCAGCGCGTGCGCCGCAATCCTCGGCGCCTCATCGATGATCAGGACATCGAAGCGCACCTGACTGAATAAGGGGTCGCTCGCGACACGAGTGGGCGTCGCGGCCACCAGTCGTCGGTTCTGGAGAAAAGCCTGGCGGTTCGGATGTTCCTCAGCGGCCATCAGCTCACGGACTTTCTTTGCACCCCCCAGTTTCGCGATGTACTCCTTCAGTTCGTCAAACTCCGCGCGCTTCCCTCTGGGAACAGCGGCTTCTGGAACAAGTTGTTGGATGCGCCCCTTGGTCACATCGATTTCTTTGTCGAGTTGATCCATCTGCCGTTGGTACAGCTCACAGTACTGTTGAAGGGACTCCGCATTTTTCCCAAGGGCTTGCATCGACAGGCGTTGAAACAGGGACAGGCTCTCGAATTGCTGGAGTGTGGCCTGGACATCAGCCATCCGTACTTGTAGTTCTCTCATCTGTGTTACGAGACGCCATTCGAGCGAGCGGACCTCATCCAAATCTTTCTGCTTCGCTTCTTTGTGAGCCAGGAGTGGTGCCAGCTCTCGGAAGCGATCGTATTTCCCCTTTAAGGAAGCTTTGTCGGCTTGTGACTTCGCAAGAAACTGGTGCATTTGCGCTTCGAAGCCCACTTCATGAAGGTAGATGCCACTAGCTTGCGTGGTCACAGAGAGTTCATACCGGGTAACCCACATTCGGTAGTTCAGACCACCAGCTTTGATCGTTCGCGCTACCTGCCCGACAGCTTCATCGCATTCGTGATGGCTTGGACTGAGGAAGAGGATGCGCTTGTTTGCGCGAATGAGTTCCACCGCGAGAGTCGCAAGCTTCTGACGACGTTGGGACCGGTCATCCATCCACACAGTCGCGAAGACGGATGAGGCAGCAGGCACCATCCGGGCGTCGACTTCTGGCATCTGTAGCAGAGAAGCCAACCGCTCAGTCGGCCCAAAGTGAAAGACGTCGGGTTTTGCCAACATCTCCCTCAGGCGGACGGCAGATGTGCTGCGAAGACCTGCCAGGTCTGGAACGAGCGTGACCGAAGGAATGTCGCTTCCAAGGCCATCGACGAGCTGAACAAGGATGTTGTTGCCGGTCTGGTGGAGAACGATTCCCTCTGTTGTTTCCAGCTCATCGGTTGGCACGACTGACACTGGAAGATCACCGCACAGGGTTACGCCGGAAGGCACGATAAAATCATACAGATGGAGCCCGCCTATTGTTTGCAGCAGCCGTCCTTGTGACGCCAGAATAGGAGCGTCATGACCCGCTTCCGTCAGACGGACTCGTTCGGCTTCAAGGGAGATACTCCATGCTTCTATGAGTTCATGTGCTGTCATGGCGATTGCATCACCTGCACCGTAGGACACGTGAATGCCATGATCATAAATGTCCGTCTCGATCACTGTCCACCGAGGAAGCTGAGAGGTTGCCCTTGTCTTCACGACCAAATCTTGTCTAGAATGAGCGGCTTGCTGGGAGGGAATCCGTGAAGGGCTTACGCTTTGAACGCATCGCCAATGGACGTCACTACAATGTGGTCTTCCACATCGGGAGTACCTATGTGCCGGTGAGTGACGACACGGTTGAGGAGCTGAAGGACCAAAGCCTGCTGCCGGCCGAACGCTTCCTCGACCTCCTCATCGACCGTGTCGGGTATTCATCCTACCTGAAGGATCAGATCCGCAACGAATTAAAAGCGACGGGCGATCCCACCACGCAGATTACCGTCCTGCAAGGGGCTATTCGAGAGTTATAAACTCGTTCCTGTACATTGTTAGTCCATTGGCTTGGTGGTTCGTAGACCCACGTGTTAGGGGTACCACAGAAACTGGGCTGGAGTCGCAGTACTGGTGGGAATTGTTCTGTTCATAGTCGGCCTAATCATTCTTCTTCACACTCCAACACAGACACGATAAGGCACCCCAATCTTTTCCTCGTTGGGGCCTTGCCGGAGAAACCTTCGAGTACCCTTAAGCAGGTGTTGTTATGAAATTTTTGAACCGTTTACCTCTGCCTGTTGTACGTGCTTGATTGAGAAATCGAAATGGTCTTGGTGCGCGCTCAGCGAGTATAGAAGGAATGTTCTCAATCCCCCACCTGTCCTTCTTGAAAATGCTGATTCATGATCTGATTTCGCTTTTCGGGATCCTGATAGTACTTCAACGCTTTGCTGTAGTTTTCCATTGCACTATGGCGTTTTCCGCGAATCGCGTAGATTTCGGCGATGCCGTGATAGGCCCGCGCGTCTTCCTCATTACACTTGAGCGCCCGACTGAAAATGTCTGCGGCTTCTTGCAGTCGATGTTTGCCTAGCGCGAGCCAACCAAGAGCGGAGTGAGCGGGGCCAAATTCCGGATTGGCGCCGAGCGCATCTTGATAGCTCTTTTGCGCCAGGTCCAGACGACCGCGTGTTTCGTACAGTCCGCCCAGGGCGAAATGCACCTCGGCATCCTGTGGGTTCAGCTTCAAAGCCGTCTTGTAGGACTGCACGGCTGGTTCCAGTTTGCCCTGTTCCGCAAGGGCGCAAGCCAGGTTGGAGTGAGCCGCCGAATCGTTGGGGGTGAGTTTGATCACCTCACGATATTCCTTGATCGCCATTTCCAGCCGCCCTTGGTCTTGGTAGGCGACTCCCAGATTCATCCGCGCTGGTGCAAAATCGGGAGCAAGCCGGACGGCTTCGCGATACGCTTTGATCGCCATCTCAGGATGACCGGCACGTTCGTGAATCTGCGCCAGAAAGTAATGCGGGTAGGCAGATTGCGGAAGTAACCGCGCAGCGTCCGTGTATGGCCGCACGGACTGGTCGGATTGCCCGGATTGCGCGAGAAAGAGACCCATGATGAGGTGGACATAACCGCAGTCCACATATCGAGCGAGTAGATCGTTTACCCAACTCCCCACCGCTACAATGTCCTGCTGAGTTTCTAGACAGAGGGCATGGGCTTTCCAGGCATCGGCAAACCGACCCTGCAAGAGATACACGACGTTGCGCGCAAACAGAGGACGCGGATCCTTCGCCCCTTGCGGGTCACGACTCCACGCCATCGACTCGGCGTACACGGTGTCCCAGGCGCCGGCCGCGATGGCCACTTCGCATTGTTGCTGATGAGTGCTCATGCGCGATGCGAGGATCTTATCGAGTCAGCGCGTCTTCGACATCAGGCGGCGTCGCTTGGATGCCTTCGCCGAGAAAAGGAAATTTCTTGGCCAGTTGTTGTTTCATCTGCCAGGCAATCGTTCGGTAGGACCAGTGGCCTTTCACTCCGGAACGGAGCTTGGCGATATATTCCGCCTCGGCATAATCCATTTTAAACAGACAGCGCACCTTGAAACCAAACGGAATGGCGTAGAGTGATGCTTCGTGATCCTTTTTCTTGAGCAACTCGATGTCCTGACGCACGGCGTCCATCGCTTGCCGGTATTCCTGATCTAACCGCGCATCGACGAGCACCGGTGGGACATCATAGCCGTGAACGGTCGTGAAGTTTTGCTGCACTTGCTGGCACCGCCGGTGGCGGTGCATATCCCGCCAGGCACCGATATCCATCAGGATGTCGAAATTGAATGCATACCCGCTGCGGAACTCTTTGATGAGTTCATCGTATGGCCCGCGCTGTCTTGTGGCCACTTCGATGGTCGCGTGCTTCTCCTTCTCGGACCACGCTCGCACGACGTCGAGTATCTTCCGGTACGGGGCTTGCAAGACGCGATAGAGGAGTGTCGTGACGATTTCGTCGAGCGGATGATGTGGGTCAATCAGCTCGACCGCCTGCACGGCACCCCACGTACCAGGCTGATCCAACCCTGTGCCTCGTAATGCCTCCTTCGCATGGCGAGCCAAATCAGCGTAGACCGACTCTTGATAGGCATTCGCCTTTGCATGCCGCGCCAGCGTTGGCGCCAGAGGATCGTTCACGCCTGAGGTCTGCCCGCAGAGCTCGCTCCATAGATTTACCGGCTGGCGTTGGCAGGCTTCCTTCAAATCTTCGCCGATCCCGCGGAGCTCGGGTAGTTGAGAAGACAACAGACGCGTAATTTGTTTTTCCAATGTCCGAATGCTGACGACTTGCCCCACGTTGGTCTTTGCCGCAAGAGGAAGCAGGTACCGAGTGACGTCGAACGCCCGCGCAGCGATCGTCCGCTGATAGTCGGCCGGTTTCATGGATTCCGGTCGTGGGTCCCGTTCAGAGAGATACGCGATCAAGGGATCGTGCAATAATCGATAAATTTCAGAGAGACTGCGGAGAACGCCTTCATAGAGCGCCTCGGTTTCGCTCCCTCGAATCTGGCCCGGTACAAACCATCGGCTCGAAGAAAAATTCTGATAGCGGCTCGATTTCGCCTGCCCGTCCCAGAGCGGCTCGTCCTCCAGGCGAATGGCGGCCAATTCCGAAATCTCTTCAAAACAGATGATGACGTGGCCGAGGTCGGC
>JBGTNJ010000108.1:0-39423 GCA_041743145.1 Nitrospira sp.
AATTGACGCGTACATGACCCAGCGCAATGCCAAGCCTAAACCGTTTGTGTGGACCAAGACGGCACAGGAGATCTTGGCGAAAGTGAATCGGGCCAGGATCGCCCTAGATAAGACAAGAACAGCATGAATCACTACACTAGCCTATCACGGAGAAGGGTTGTGGGTCACCCAACCCGAGGTGACGGAAACGAAGGCTTTTCAGGCGACCCTCAGAGAAACGGTCGAGCAGCTTCACATCTTGCAGAGTCCCTGGTTGAATCACGAATGTGCGACGAAGGTTCTCGCCGGCCAATACTTTGGAACCTATCTCCCCCCTCTCTACACTCGATCAAGCGCAGAGATCGTGAGGGAGAATATCAGGGAGATCCAAAGTCTTCTCGATCAACAGTGTGAACTGGAAAGTGGCAGCACTCCGTTGGTCCTGCTGGAAATGCCGCCACTCACCTATTTCGTTGCCGGAACTCTGTCTGTTCCATCATTTTATAGGATCGTCAGTGAACAGGCGTCATGTGGACTGGTGCTGGATGTCGGTCATCTCTGGACGGTCTTTCGGTACTCGAGGACATCTCGAATTCAGTCGCTCGTGCAATTTGTGAGCGCGTTTCTCGATGAATTCCCCATGGAGCGGGTTGTAGAAATTCATGTTGCAGGCCTGGCCACTCATGTTTCAACCGAACCCCGCTGCTCAATTCCGTCAGACCACATCAACAATGACGCACTTCCTGCGTGGGTCGATGCGCATGAGGCTCGCATTCCCTCTGTATTGTTCGGGATGCTCGACCAGATTTTGAACCATCCACGACTCACGGGTCTGAAAGGTCTCGCATTGGAAGTGGACACGAAACCCGTTGGATTGATCGTCGAGGAATTCGCCGAGTTTTCGCGACGCTACGCAACAGCATTCAATCGGATACCCACGACCGACCAGAGCGCGTTCACTATCGAAGCCGGCTCATTCCATGAGGAGCAGAGTTCAACAAGGACCGGACAGGACCTGAGCGATGCCAACGATCAGTATGTACGTGTAATAACAGGCAAGGCCGAACCGGTGGGGCCGGAATGGAAACAACCTTGGTCGTACGGAGAAGAGTTGGGTCGTTATCGAGACGGCTATCTTCCCCATGAGATTCTCCATTGGGGAGGAGAGTTGGAGGATATGTTCGTAGAGTCCTGTCGTCGGATCAAAGAGAGAGGAGTGTCCCTCGATGGATTTGTCACCTTCTGGTTTCGTGAGCCACAGCCTCTCTCTGAAGCGTATGATTTCTTCTTGCTGAAAGTTGAACGGTTTGTCGAGTTTGTACGCGAGGTTGCTCCAGAACTTCAGAGCACGGCGGACCGAGAAGCTCGTGAGCTTCGGCTTGCCTACCGATCTGTCAACGAATCACACGTTGTAGTGCAGGTTCAATGAGATGAATTTCTGGCTCAACCTTCCACGCCCAATCATCGGGCTGTCGCCGATGGATGGTGTCACCGACGCCTGCTTTCGATCTGTGATTGCCAACCAGGGTAAGCCGGATGTCACCTTTACGGAATTTACCCATGTGCATGATGTCTGCCGTGGACCTGAGATCCGCCTGGAGACCCTCCTCTACAGCGAAGCCGAGCGTCCGATCGTTGCCCAACTCTACGGAAAGGACCCGGATCTCTTCTACCAAGCGGCACATGCCGTATGCGAGCTGGGATTTGATGGGCTGGATATCAACATGGGTTGTCCGTCGAAGAGCGTCGCTTTCTCCGGATCGGGTGCCGGACTGATTCGCACCCCCGAACTGGCTCGCTCTATCATACAGGCGGCCAGGCGCGGCCTCGATGATTGGGTACAAGGACAGACACTTCAACAAGTCGGATTTAAACAGGCTCGCATTGAGGCATTCCACCATCTGAATCGTCAGCGTGGCAGCATCACTCCAACTTCGCGACGCAAGTTGCCTCTCTCTGTGAAAACCAGAGTTGGCTATGACGAGGTCATGGTCGAAGCGTGGCTTGAAGAGCTACTGAAAGAGCAGCCGACCGTGATCTCCCTTCACGGACGGACGCTCAAGCAGATGTATCGAGGATCTGCGGACTGGTCGGCCATCGCGCGCGCGGTTGCCCAGGTAAAAGGATCCGAGACGTTACTGCTGGGGAACGGCGATATTCAACGCCCATGGGACATCGTGTCACGCGTCCGCGAGACGGGAGTAGACGGTGTATTAGTGGGCCGCGCCGCTCTGGGCGCGCCATGGTTCTTTCGCTCTAAGGAACAGGTGCGTCAGTTGGCGGGTGAATCGCTCAAGATCGGAGAAACCACAGATCCCGATCTGGCAGTGCTGCAGGAAGAGCGCTTCGCCATTCTGGTGGGCCATGCGCAGCAATTCCAGGCTCTGTTTGGTCAAAACCAATTTTATCGGATGCGAAAGCATTTGGGCTGGTATTGCAAAAGCTTTCCGCATGCCGCCTCGCTTCGGGCGCAAATGGTGCGCGTCTCCTCGGTCGATGAGTTGAACCAGGTGCTCGCGGACTTCAAGGGGCGGGTACAGGACAAAGAGACGGAGGAGTCTCCGCCACCTGGATCCACCGATGAAATGAGCCTCTTAACGTCACGATGCAGCTGACCCTGGCATCGAGTTCGCCACGTCGCCAAGAGCTGCTGGCACTGCTGGGCCTGTCCTTTCACGTCGTCCCCCCGGATCTCCATGAGCACCCGACGCCCGGGGTAGCACCTATTGAACAGATCAGACGCTTCGCCCTCGAAAAGGCACGAGCTGTAGCCGCCTCAGAGCTACATGGGTTGGTAGTAGGCAGCGATACGGTCATTGAGCTCGACGGTCAGCTCTTGGGAAAACCAGTCGATCTTCAGGACGCTTGCGTCATGCTCGCACGCTTGGCCGGCCGCTCACACCATGTCCATACAGCTGTGGCTCTGTGCAGCCGTGAGCGAGAGATGGAGTTCGTCGAGAGTGATACCGCGAAGGTAAGAATGAAACCCGATCTTGATCACCTCTATGACCGATATCTTGCATCGCAAGAATCGTTGGGGAAAGCCGGGGCCTATGCGATTCAGGGGCTTGGCGGGGATCTAGTGGATCGCCTCGATGGCGACTATACGACTGTGGTGGGACTTCCGCTCAAGCTCGTGGCGCGCTTGCTTGGGTTAGCCGGGTATCCCGTTCCCGTGCGTGTCGAAGAGCTGTACCAGCGACGTCCTTATGCGAATTGGAATCGCTTCGCGGTGTGATTGCAACGGCTAGGCTGTTCCCCTACAATGCTTCGATGCCTGCCAGTCGCTTCGTTTCTCACGTTGGGGACAAGCTCGTCTGGCAGTGAAACGAGAGGAAAGGCATGACTCTTCGTAAGCAGATTGGGGTGGTACTTGGACTGATCGGAGCCCTGGCGATCGGGCAGAGTGCCGGTTGGGCGATCGAGGTCAATCTGTCGTCGGAAGACGCGCACAAGGCGCTCGAGACTGGTCGGGTGCCGATGGAAAAAGCCAATTCTCCGGAAGAGGTGAGGAAAGTCCTGCAGCAAGCGTCCTTAGCGAGTCGTGTGGGCGCCGATCCGGAGAAAGAGCCCTGCGGTGCGAGCGCCATTCTGCGCACCAAGCATTATCGGTTGGAAGCGTTTGGTCGTCAAGAAGCGGCGGAATCAAAGAAGCGGAAGATGGACGTGCGCATGCCCGAGGAGTTTATACAGAAGGTAATGGACATGCCCAACATGGAGATGGAGGTGCAGTTGTGCGGCGATGACGAGTATTTCGCCGAAGGGGCCTTGATCGAGCTGCACCAAGAGTCGAAACGCATCAAGGCGATCGACATCGGTAAAGCTGAGCGGGGACGAAAGAACGAAGGCAACGGCCCGGCCTTCCGATCCCGGTTCACCGCCGTCTTTGCCTATGAACAGTTCGATCCCAACGCCACGTCGGTATTCGTCGTCAATCTACAAGACGGACAAGAGATCAGAATGCCTGCCGAGCTGTCTAAAGTGAAATAGACTTCGTTCATCCTCATACCTTCTTTCCCCGTTTTAGCAACGTCTTGAACAAGGATTTCATGTCCTTGCGGACGTCTTTGCGTCGTTGGCGTTGACGTTCAACCATGCGTCCTGCGACAAATCCAGAGCGGACGCTGGTCGAGTACTTGAGGAACTGTCTGACGTGACGTTCGGCTTGAAAAGCATCCTGGTGGATGCCTAGCCGATCTTGGATTGACCGAGCTGTCCTGATGAAACGGACGGCTGGTTTGCCTACCGAAGCATGAGCCAATTCGGCGGCATAGCGGGCGCGTTTGGTCTTGATCCTGATTTTGTGAACCGCGACGTCCGAGGGGGATGCTCTCAGACCCCTGATCGCCTTGCGCAGTTTCTTGACGGCCTGCCTAGCGAGTTGGCGCACAGTCAGTGGAGACTCGACGACTGGAAGGTCGGCTGCAGCTTGTTGCAATCGCCTGATGAGATCGAGGTATCGGGTGCTGGTGAGTTCGCTCAGAACTATCTGTTGCACGGCGTCCCGTTGAGATCGAAGATGGGAGATGAAGTCGGCCAACAGCTTGCGATCTCGTGCGTCCAATACAGAAGATTCCTCCAGAAAGTAGGCAATCTGGACATCGAGATCGCGGGCCGTTCCCAACACCTCGCTCAACCAATCGAGCTCCTGGTCTAATGATGCAACCCATGCGGACAACAGGACTGGACGAGCTGTGCGAAGCAACGCCCGCAGGCGTCTCGTCGCGACACGCATCTGATGCAGACTCTCGCTCTCAGTCCCGAGTCTCGTGCCGGGATCATGAGCGAGGAGCCATCTGACGTGCCGTGCGAGTGCCCACTTCAAATGCTCAACCACCGGCGCTTTCGGGTCAGGTTGAGGTGCTGGGGCGGGAGTCTGCAGGGAGAGGGCACGAAAGAACTTGGGCCGTCCGTCGTGATCAGATGCCCCGGCTTCGCGCATCTGCCGTTCAAGGGAACGAAGCGATGTCTCATCATCCTGTCGCTGTTCTATTTCGAGCTCGCGAAACTGCTGAATGGTCCGGCCGTTTTTGATAACCGACACCGAGTCGAGGGCGATCTCAGCGACTGCAACTCGGCCATGGCGCACCAGCAGGCCGGTCCGCCAGACTCGCAGTGTCACGACCGGAAAGAGTTTTTGATGTCCAAGGGGAACAACCAGTAAGCCGCGTAACGTGGCAGGTGGATCGGACTGGTCGCCAGCCACCTCAACTTCCTGCCGATCTTTACCCAACGGAACTTTAAGCTGCCATGCGTGCTTTCCTCGCTCAATGCGATGGCGCAAGGTAATCCGTGCATGGGCTAAGTCATAGGCGGCCGTGTCGTAATACGTCGAGATCAGTAGCCGTCGAGGTAGGGGGGTGCCGGGTAGCCGAGGAAGATGGAAGTCGGAATCAACGGCCAGTTTGAGCTCACGCTCGGTTTGAGCCGAGATCGCAGAACGTTGCTGAGTAGAAGTTCCGAGGAGGCGAGCCATCGTAGGACCTATATAGCAGAAGGAGAGACTTTATTTCTAAGCGCATGAAGGTGGAAATTACAACCTCCGGTGAGTCGGTAGGAATTCGTGGGCTGGTCCATTGCGGGATAGGCGACTGGGAAGGAGGAATAGAGCCTAGAATTCGTCGATAGAGACCGGTCGGAGAAAATCCCGGACCGACACCAGACCGACGAGCGAACCCCCTTTGGTCACACCGAGGTGGAGCGTACGATGCCTATCCATGAGGTCTGCAGCTTCCGTCAATGGCCGCCGCTCTTCGATGCCTGGTATCGGGCTGCTCATAATTTCTTCAACCGACACGAAGTACGCGGCTTTCTCCGCCCCAACGAACTTTTTGACGATGTCTGATTCGGTCACGATGCCGATGATCTGGGCTTGACGCGCGACGAGTACGCTCTCAACATTGCAAGCTCTCATTAATTTCGCCGCCTCGACGACCGAGGTGCCTACGTCTACCGTCACCATTTCTTTCTGCATCAAATTGCCGACTGTCACCATGGGATCCTCCTTTTATATTGTATTGGCCTCAAGCTACCAAGCGCCCGTTGCAGCGGCGTTAAGTGGCCATTACAGGTCGGTAAACTTTTCAGGGGAGAGAGATGTCACACGGTATTTACGATTCGGCAATGAGGCAGTGACTTACATAAGGTTCCTCTCTCCTCAATACAGCAAAAACATTTTCCTCACGATCGATCGCGGTAACGACGTCATGATGACGAATCGGGATTCATGTCAATTAGGCAAGATAGATACGGAGGTAGCACATTATGGTTACCGAGCTACAGATGGGGTGTGTACTTTTAGGGTAAGTCTACGAGGACAGCCCGACGTAGGCTGTACGGCTTCTTTCGATGATTCGCGAATTTGCGGGAGCAATGGAAATGGTAGGCCAATCACTCAAACTCCTCCCACCCACTCAAGCGAGTGCCGAAGACCAAGGTGCGCCGATTGGTGGAAACCACAATAAGACCGTTTTCGTTATCCACTCCCAGGATGTGCTCATGGACGTCCAACGGCTTCGATGCGAAACCGCCGAGAAGTGGTGTGAATCCCACCAATCGCTCATTGGTGATGAAGACGGCCCCATAGTCATTACTGTGGAAGCGGTTGACTTTTTCCCGCATCCCCAACGGTTCCTCAAGCCACAGGCCATTGACGCCGCGAAATCCGTACAGGTGTCGATCAGTCCTGATAAGGCTGAAGGTTGGAAGGATCTTCCGTTCGAAAACTTTTTCGTTCACGTCCAGTTCTTTCTTGCTCCAGGTCAGAACACGGCTTGAAAACCCTAAGAGTCGACGAGACGTCACCACGATTCCGTTGATGCCATTCGTGCCGGAGCTGAGCGCGATCTCTTGCGCGCCGAGAGGGATCTCTCTTCGTCCACTCAGTTGACTGGTCGCGACGGCTTGACCAGACTCCAGCCACAGCGCCACTTCAGACTGGAGCTCTGCCCCGGTGACACCGTGCGGAAGGGGCCAGATCAAAGCCAGGCTGGTGATGAGGCATAGTCGAACTGGGGAGAGAGGGGTTCCGAATGTGTTCATGAATCGACCGAACAAATTGACATACGAGGACCCGTGGCTGGCTACTCTCACCAGTCTGTGATCAGATATCTTGAGCATAGCTTATCAAGAAACGCACTGAGTAGAAGAGTGAGTTTCAGGAGTTCCTTGTTAAGATGGCTGCGCTCAACCACCATAATCGTCAATCAGCACAGTACAATCAGCGGGCTCTCGTATCACTAATTACTCTTGGAGCAAATATCGTGTGCTGTCCGAAGGGAGAAGAGTGGCTCGGCTCCTGGCAGAACACAAGACAGAGATGGTACACATCTGTAACAGGCTCGCAACAGCATTGTGACCTAGGTGGCGTAGAGTCCCCCGGTTTTTGAGGCTCGATGAGTCGATCAGAATCTTTGTGGGAGCTGCTGGAATGTATGGCGGTGTGCGCTTTCCAGGACAGCAGTTGCACGCTTCCCCCGAACGCGATCAACCACCTACGTGGTATGAAACGGAACAGATTGGATATGAAATCGGAACCTGGTGGGGGATGCTTGGCATGTTTTCCGGTTTGCGGATCAAGCCATAACCTCGCAATAGGAAAGGAGCTTCCATGATGGATCATTCTGCTGAGCTGCATGATCCAGTTGCCGAGGGCTCGGAGGGGGGAGAGAAATCGAGTCATTTCTTGAATCGTGAGCTCAGCTGGTTGCGATTCAATCTCCGGGTCCTCGAAGAAGCTGAGGATAAACGGCATCCTCTCTTGGAACGAGTGAAGTTTTTGACCATTTTCGCAACGAATCTGGATGAGTTCTTCATGATTCGAGTGTCCGGTCTCCGTCGCCAGGTAGCGGCTGGGACGGGAGGAACAACGCCGGACGGCATGACACCGTCCGAGCAAATATTGGCGATCAACCAAGAGCTGAGCGTCCAGTTTGGGCGATACGATAGGTGCTGGAAGCAGGATGTGTTACCGAGCTTGCGGGAGGCAGGTATCCGGATCCTGCATTATGTGGATTTGACGGCGAGAGAGCGGGAGGCAATTCAACAGTACTTTCAGCGCGACATTTTTCCAGTGCTGACTCCGCTGGCCATTGACCCAACCCATCCCTTCCCGCATATCTCAAGTCTGAGTTTTAATCTTGCTGTGTTGGTAAAAGACCCTGAGCATGGTGATTGTTTCGCACGCGTCAAAGTGCCTAATGTCTTTCCAAGACTGGTTCCCATTCCTACCGACAAAGATGTCGCCCTACAGCAACTGGGACTGGGTGGGGTGGGAAAAATTCAGCAATTTGTATGGCTAGAGGAGGTCATCGCGCACAACTTGGACGACCTCTTTCCCGGCTTGGAAGTGGTCGCATCGTACCCGTTTCGTGTGACAAGAGATGCGGATGTAGCCATTGAGGAAGACGAAGCGTCTGATCTGATCGAGGCGATGGAGGAGCAACTCGATCAACGGGATTTCACGTCAGCCGTTCGATTGGAATTGGATGCGACGACACCGGAGCACATCCGTGAGATTCTGATGCGCAACTTTCAGTTACCACCGTACCTGGTCTACACGGGGGACAACCCAATCGGCATGGCAGGGATTCGCGAACTGTATGCGCTTGAACGTCCCGACATGAAGGATCCGCCCTTCTTGCCGTCTGTGCCGTCCTGCTTGAGCAAGTCGAACAGTCTCTTGGCTACTATCCGAGAACAGGATGTCCTCTTGTATCATCCCTACGACAGCTTCATGCCGATCGTAGAATTTCTACGAGAAGCCGCAAACGATCCAGATGTGCTCGCGATTAAGCAGACCCTCTATCGCGTCAACCCGAAATCACCCATTGTCGATGCGCTGTTGGAGGCACGAGTCAACCGCAAGCAAGTTGCGGTCTTGGTCGAGCTCAAAGCGCGATTCGACGAAGAAAATAACATTGAATGGGCCAGGAAACTTGAAGACGAAGGTGTGCATGTAGTGTACGGTGTGCGTGGGCTCAAGACGCATGCGAAAGTCTGTCTCATCGTCCGGCGGGAACCCGATGGAATCCGTCGCTATGTACATCTTGGGACTGGAAACTATAACGTGGTCACCAGTCGTATCTATACCGATTTGAGCTATTTCACGTGCGATCCCGCCATTAGCCACGATGTGTCCGACCTATTCAACTCCTTGACAGGGTACTCCCGCAAGAATTCCTATTCTAAGCTCCTTGTCGCACCGACGATGCTGAGGCAACAACTGCTTGATCGGATCGAGCGCGAGACGAGCCACCATCGCCAGCACGGTGATGGATATATCGCCTTCAAGATGAACGCGTTGGTCGATGCGCAGTGTATCGAGGCGCTCTACCACGCATCGCAAGCCGGAGTCAGGATTGATCTTCAGGTGCGGGGTATCTGTTGTCTGCGACCGGGCCTTCCCGGGATCAGCGAAACCATCACTGTCACCTCGGTGGTCGGGCGTTTTCTTGAACACGTGCGGATCTACTATTTTCGTCATGGTGGACAGAACGAGTTGTTGATCGGGAGCGCTGATCTGATGCCGCGCAACCTGGATCACAGGGTGGAAATTCTTGTTCCCGTGCAACATCCTCGCTGGCGCGAGATCATCATCAATGACATTCTCACGGTCGGGCTACGCGACAATGTGCAGGCAAGACGATTGCTCGCCGATGGAACGTATGAGCGAATCCATGCTGCAACTGATGAAGCCGTCTTGAATTCACAGCAATGGCTTTTGGATCACTGGAAGTCCAGATCATAAAAAGCTGCTTGGAGGCTGGTGGGGCATATCCTGATGGGACCTCTCCATGTGACACTCCTGACACAACAGAAACGGCAATAATAGTTATGACCCATGAAGATTGGCGGATAGCATGAGATCCTCACGGCCATCTGTTTCGTACAGCTCCACGTCATATCTCTTTAGTGTTGGCTCACCGGGAGAAATGACACGGCGATGGAAAGCGCGATCAAAATGATAATGATCCACTCAAGAACTTCCATCCGCCTAGTGCCGGCCCGGTCCGACATCTTGCTGTAAATACTTTCCAGGGTCTGCAGTTTTCGAAGGATGCTCGCATCCCATGCTTCCAGATGAAATCGTTGCGAGGCGAGGCGATACACACGCGCCAGATATTGATCACCAAGCAACTTCAGGGTATTGGTCACGCGCTCGAAGATTAAGGCGCTGTCGACTTGGAGCTGGGCGATGTGGGTCATGTCTTTTTCGTGGGAGCCGGGGAGGGACAAGCGTCGCGGCTTTCGGGTCAAGGCTTCGTAGCCCTCATCCAAGGCCCGATCGAGTTGTTCATCCAGTATCCGCATCTCCAGTAACTCCACATTTGCGAATTCCAGCACCGCACGGACGTCGTCCATTTCCTTCCCGAACAAGACTGTGGAGTGCCAGTCGATGACGGCTGCGTCTTCTTGCCCGAAGGAGATTCGACACGACACTGCATCGGCTACTTCCTGCTCCGAGAACGGAGTACGTTCGGCCCGCAGAATCTGAGCCAAGTCAGTCTCATGGCTCATCCACAACGGAGGTGTCTCCGGTACAAAGGACTCGATCGAGAACAGAATGTAGTCCTCCACGTCCTCTGCAATGGATGTCCGTTCGATGGCGGGGCCTAGCGCCTGAACCAGCTGTTCCACGCGGGCGCGCGACTCGGTCAGCAATCGTTCGTTCTCGTAGAGCGACTCGCTCAACTCCAGCAGTCGATCGAACGGCCCGTCGAGAGAGAAGCGATAGGTGATAGTGACGGCTCCGAAGTCATACGCCATGACTTCGATCGTAGGACTCGCTTGATACTGACTGATGTCGAACACGTTCCCTTCTTGCACGAGCCGCAGCGGAGCCGGCCTATACTCGAAGTATTGAGGCGCTCTAGTTTTATGGCGCAGGCGCCCTCGCTCCGCCCCGGCGATGATCCGTTGTTCCGCATCCGTTAAGTTGATGGAGAGTCCGACATCATAGGCGAAGAGAGCGAAACAGGTCCCTTTAGTGATGGTGACATCTTCAGGCACGGGGGCCTCCTTTTCAGTCATCATTCTAACATTCCAGCTTTTGGTCATTGAGGTTACCAGCACGGCAGGCATAAGCGCCACATCTCTGGACCTCCACAACAATCTTTAGCGAGGCCGTTCCCAGTTGTTGATCGCTTTGTAATGGTCCGATGCGAGAGTCATCACCGGTGAAGGACGGTCGTAGGTGTGATGTCAAGGTTGTATTCATTCACGCTCGCAGCAGCAAAGGAAACGGAGGAAGAGAATGATACAGATACAGGAGCGGAAAGACGTGGGAGTCGGCAGCCGTTGCTCGGGTCCGAAAGCGTGCCGGTCTCCTCTGCCGCCGAGATTGTCGTGCCGAAAAGGTATTCGGCTGAAGTGCCGATCTCCTGGGGCGACCCTGTCTGCATCGGTTCCACATTCACACAGGATGCGAGGAACACCGTCGATGAAAAGTCTCGCCAGTGGGGCATGCACAACGACGGGATCGTCTATTTTGCGATCTCCGGATCAGGACGAGGATCGATCGTCCAAAACAACAAATATACCGACGATGGATTGCTGTTCCCAGACGGGGTACGCAGATTTTCTGCTTGAATCATGCGCGTTAAGCCGGGGAACCGAAGTTGGTCACCGAACGGGATGAAGACCCAAGATCCTAGAAATCCGCAATACGTTCAGGCAGTCGGATCGTTCAGGCGGATGGTATAAAGATAGTGGTAGAGACCCTTGCGCTCCAGCAGTTGTGCATGGGTGCCTTCCTCAACGAGCGTTCCTTTGTCGAGAACCAAAATGCGGTCGGCACGCTGAATCGTCGACAGTCGGTGGGCGACAACGAAGGTTGTGCGCCCTTTCATGAGGCGTTGGAGTGCTTCTTGGACCAGGCGCTCGGAATCAGTGTCGAGCGAGGAGGTGGCTTCATCCAGTAACAGAATGCGAGGATTTTTTAGAATGGCTCGAGCGATCGCGATTCGTTGGCGCTGTCCGCCCGACAAGTTGACTCCTTTCTCACCGACTAAGGTCTGGTAACCGTCCGGTAGATTCGTGATGAAGTCGTGGGCATGAGCGGCCCTACTGGCCTCCTGAACAGCGGCCTCGCCTGCTTCCATCTTCCCGTAACGAATATTGTCGAGAATCGTGCCTCCGAAAAGGACCGTTTCCTGCGGGACCAGTGAGATCTGTCGGTACCAACTCTCAAGCGTGACGTCTCGAAGGTCTCTTCCGTCGATGGTGAGGCGACCTTCTATCGGATCGTAAAAGCGGTGCAGGAGATTGATCACTGTGGTCTTGCCGGCGCCGGTTGGTCCTACTAACGCAATGAGTTCGCCGGGCTTGGCTTCAAAAGAGAGGTTGAATAATACAGAATGGCGAGGATCATAACCAAACGTGACGTGCTCCATCCGCATATGGCCTTCGACTGTGACCGGGGTCTTCGCGTCTGGACGATCGAAAATGTCCGGCTGCGCATCCAGTATTTCAAAGACGCGTTGCGTGGCTCCTTGGGCCTCTTTAATCTGCGTGAAGACACGGGCGGCTGAGCTGAAGGGTCCGATCAAAATGCCTGCGAACAAGACGAACGCGAACAGATCGCCCGGCGTTACGATACCGTCGATAACCTGCTGGCCTCCGTACCACAGCACTGCGGTCGCCGATGAAAATGTCATGAGGCTGATCACCGGAATGAAGACGGCCATGATGCCCGCTCGGCTGAGTGTGAGACGAAGAGTCTGATTGACCTGATTGGCGAATCGATCCTTTTCCCGTTGTGTTTGAACGAACGATTTGACGATTCGGATGCCGGAAATCACTTCTTCGGCCAGGGTGCTGAGGGCGGCTGTATGGTCTTGAATCGAAATCGAAAGGGATTTCAACCTACGTCCAAACAGCTTAGAGACCACGACCAACAACGGAAGCAGGATCAAGATAAGGAGACAGAGCTGCCAATTCATGAGGAGCAAGAACGTAATGCCGCCGATGAAGGTCACCAGTTGTTTGACCGCGTCAATGGGGGTTTCTGTGACGAGGGATTGAATCACTGTTACGTCGGACATCAATCGGGAGAGCAATTCTCCCGTACGCCGACGAGAAAAAAAGCTGACCGTCAACGTTTGCAGGTGTGCGAAGAGATGGTTGCGGAAATCGGCGATGACGTTCTGAGACACCCAGGCCGTCAGATAGCTATGGCCCATGGAGCATAGTCCCTGGAGCACAACCAATCCCAAGAACACGTTGATCAACTGCGTCATTTTGTCGGTATCATGCTGGACGGTCACAACATCCCAGAGAGAGCCGGCCAGTCGGACCAATGCGAGATTGATGGCTGCCACTGCTGATACCAGCAGGCCAGCAAGCATGAGGCGTGTCAGGTAGGGTCGAACAAACGGAAGGAATCGCTTGAAGATCAACATTATTGCTTACACGGCATGATCGTCCAGAAAACTGTGTCAGTTCACGGTGCTACTGGGAAATGCTGGACCGACGGGAGGCGAGACGAAGGGGCTAGAGTTGAGCAATCGATTCGATTAAGTTCTTATTGATCGCGACAAAATCAGACCGATCCTTGTCATTGATGAGGACGTCGGTCAGGCTGATAAAGAGACGTGCTTCTTCGTTGATCGCGTCGGAGACACGATTCCGCATCGGAGGGACCAGGAAGTCTCCGACGTAGGTGCAATTGACCGTCCGTACACGGATGCGGACTTTCTTGCCCTCGGCCACGATCCTCTCCTCCCGCCGCACAGGCTGAGTTTAGCTTTTTCGGCGAAGAAACTTCTGTCGCTGGCGCAGCTTCTTGTATTTATGCTTGCGCATTTTCTTTCGGCGCTTCTTCAGAACGCTTGACATACTTGGTATCTCCTAAGGGGGCAGAGTTTAAAAGCTTTCGGCCGAAAATGCAAGATCACAGCGCTTTTTATCCGTATGGTATACTGACGCCCCATGAATATTCACAAATACTGCCTTTCGCCGGTTTCGTTCATAGGGTGGCTTCTGTTGCTCACCCTCGTGATGGCCGGGTGTCCTTCCAAGACGATTCAGTATCCTGAGGAGCACGATCGTCTTCTTCGCCTTGATCAGGCGGTGGAATCCTTACGGAGCGCGTATGAACGAAAAGATCGATCCGCATTCCATTCTCTGCTGTTGCCGCAGGATCAGATGGAGGAACTTCAACGACAGGCTGAGATGGATTTTGAAACGTTTCATGCCATCACTCTTGAGTTCAAGATCGAGCGAGTCGTGATCGAAAAGGAGGACATCGATGTGTTCGTCAATTGGCAAGGAAACTGGAAGAAAGATGCCAATGACGGTGGTATGCGGCAGCGCGGCCACGCACGGTTGCAATGGACTGGGGCACCTTCGATCCTTCTACGAGGAGTCGAGGGTGACTTGCCGTTTGGAATGAAGACGAAGCAGTTGCTATCCGAGACTCCTCCACCGCCAACTCCGCTACAATAGCGATGTCTCGAACTGTTCCGGAAGCAGATTTTCTCGTGATCGGGAGTGGAGTCGCCGGGCTCCGCGCCGCACTAGAACTTTGCCGCGTTGGTCGAGTGATCGTCCTCACGAAAGGCCACCCCCTACAGAGCAACTCCATTTTTGCACAAGGTGGGGTCGCCGTGGCGATGAGCGAAGAAGACGATGTTGCGATTCACCTGACGGATACGGTGAAAGCTGGACATGGACTGTGTCGTCGTGACGCGGTGCGTGTTTTGGTTGAAGAAGGGCCAGATCGGATTCAAGAACTCATCCGGTGGGGAGCCAAGTTCGACAAGACCGGAGGCAAGTTTGCCTTTGCGCGGGAAGCCGCACACAGCCGAAGCCGAATACTCCGCGCCCGAGGCGATGCCACGGGAAACGAAATGGTGCGTGCCTTACTGACGCAGGTTGTTCGACAGAAGCAGATTGTCCGTTTGGATTACCATTTCACCGTCGATCTTGTGGTGGAAGCAGGTCGCTGCTGCGGAGCGGTGGTACTGGATGAATATTCAGGAGAACAGTTCATTATTCCCGCGAAGGCCGTTCTCCTTTCAACTGGTGGAGCCGGTCAGATTTTTGCTCGCACCACGAATCCACCCAATGCGACCGGCGACGGAATGGCCATGGCGTTTCGCGCAGGAGCAGAGCTCCAGGATATGGAATTTGTCCAGTTTCACCCGACGGCGTTGTATCTGCCGTCGAGCCCCCCGTTCTTGTTGTCTGAGGCAATGCGAGGAGAGGGAGGGCAACTACGCAATAATAAGGGCGAAGCGTTCATGGAACGTTATCATCCGCTCGGCGTCCTGGCTCCGAGAGATATTGTGGCGCGTGCCATTTGGACGGAGATGGCGGCGACACGGGCACGACACGTCTATCTTGATGTGACGCATCTAGGATCGAATTTCGTGAAGCGACGGTTTCCCACTATCTATGCGACCTGCTTGCGTCACGATATCGATATCACTGAGGAATGGATTCCAGTATCTCCAAGCGCGCATTACATGATGGGTGGAGTTGCGACCGACATCAATGGGGCCACGACTCTGCCGGGTCTTTTTGCGGCTGGAGAGGTTGCGTGCAGCGGTGTGCATGGCGCCAATCGCTTAGCCAGTAACTCTCTGTTGGAGGGGTTGGTGTTTGGGATGCGGGCCGGCTCTGCTGCGATAGCCTGGGCAGCACGCTGTTCGACGCCGGACGTAACTCTTCACGGTGAGCGGCTGAAGTGTAGTGGAGCTGGTCGATTAGAAGACGCTGAAAAGTTACGAAGCTCGTTGCGTCGAACGATGTGGGGCCAAGTGGGGCTGGTCCGTTCTCGCGAGTCGTTGATTCGGGCGACCGCTCAACTTGCCCGATGGGAACAGATGGTCTCTGAATCCTTCTCGACGCGGATCGATCTGGAAGTCAAGAACATGGTTCAAGTGGCCCACTGTGTAGCAGAAGCTGCGCTCTGGCGGGAGAACAGTGTCGGCGCCCACTATCGCTCCGACTCCCCAAAATCTCCACGTCTCGGGTGGAAACTGCACAGCCGACTCCGTCTGGGCGAACGCGTTACCGATCAGGTGAGATCGAGGAAACCGAGGAAGGTTGCCGTGGTGCGCCCTCCAAAGACGGGATGACGTGACCGGTCGAGGAGAGGTCGTTCGCAAGAAAGGTTCGATAGTATCGTAAGACCTTGCGAACATATTGGCGAGTTTCCTTGATCGGTGGAAGGGTTCGATAGCGATCGACCACGTGCTCTCCGGCATTGTAGGCGGCGAGAGCAAGGGGCAGATTCCCTCGAAATCGATCGAGGAGTTGTCGCAAATACTTGGTTCCCCCTCCGATATTATCTTCGGGGTTGTAGAGGTCTCGTACATCCAGCCGGACTGCCGTCTGCGGCATCAATTGCATTAATCCAACAGCTCCAGCCCGAGAGACCGCGCGCGGGTCAAAGTCCGACTCGGCCTTGATGACGGCACGGATCAGGGCGGGGTGAAGTTGATGTTCTCGGGAAAATCGGCTGATCACCGGTTCCAACTCTTCTTCTGAGATGATTGGGTGCAGACGATTCGGGTGGAGGTCAACTCGGCGGTACCGAGCATCAGAGGGGACATTCGTTAAGGAGATCGTTCCCTTTGCATCAATGTATTGATAGATTTCTGCGTGGAGACCTGGACCCGCCGTGATCAGGCTACTACCGAGCATCATGGGCGCTACCAGAGCGGTCCATCTGCGAGAAGAATCGAGTGCAGATCTGTCCTTCAGCATGGTCAAACGATAGCAGTCTCTAACAGACTGTCAAGGAAATGCAGATCTTATGCCGTTAGAACTGCTGGACGTGGAGAAAAACAGGAAGATTGACGGTTCATGACGAGCCGATAGGTTCCAAAAATCGCTCACGTGCCTCAAGAAATCGCGCTTGTAGCTTCGAAGTCACTGAGCCTGGTTTTCCACTTGGAATCTTCCTGGTGTCGACCATGGAGACGGGCATGATTTCCATGCTGGTGTTCGTGAGAAAACATTCGTCTGCCCGATACAACTGGTCGACGGTAAAGTGTCCCTCTTCGACGGGGATGTGGAGTTCTCCAGCCAGCTGAATCACAACTCCTCTAGTGATGCCATCAAGCAAGCCACACTCCAGGGCAGGAGTTCGTAGTCTGCCGTCAGCCACAAAGAACAGGTTGCTGATCGTGCATTCGGTCAGATGTTGTTCCCAATTCAGCAGGACGCTCTCGAATGCGCCTACGGCAAGGGCCTCGCGTTTTGCCAGGATGTTGTTCAAAAAGTTCAGCGCCTTAATCTGTGGCGGCAATGCGCTCGGCAAGTTTCGCTTGGTAAAAGCGACGATGATAGTGACACCAGTCTCATAGAGATCCGATGCCGAAGGCACAAGCGGTTTGGCCATCACGACAACGGTCGGCGAGGGACACAGCGCCGGATTCAAACCGATGTCTCCAGCTCCTCGCGAAACCGTGATGCGCAGATAGGCATCTTGTTGATCGGTCCCGACTTTGTTGCGTGCCATGGCTTCATGCAGGATGTCCGCCCACTCCTCAAGGGGAATCGGGATCGTGAGCCCAATGGCTTCGGCGGAACGGAACAACCGTAACAGATGTTCATCTCGCATGAAGAGGCGGGGGCCGTAGGAACGAATCGTTTCATAGACGCCATCTCCATAGAGGAATCCATGATCGAAGACGGAGATCACGGCATCGTGTTCTTGCACGAACCTATCATTCAGATAGATCCACATCTCGTTATGAAAACGCGCTGAAAAAGGCCTGTGCTTTATGGATGGTTTCTTCGTATTCACGCGCCGGATCAGAGTCGGCCACGATCCCTGCTCCGACCTGAAGAGAGGCCATGCCGTTTATCATCACGAGCGTGCGGATCACAATATTGAAATCGAGGTCCCCACTCCAGCTGAGATAGCCCATCGAGCCGGTGTACGGACCGCGTCGGACTGGTTCTAATTCCTCGATGATTTCCATGCAGCGAATCTTTGGGACACCGGTAATCGTTCCTCCTGGGAACATAGATTTCAGCAGGTCGAAACCGGTGACGTGGTTCCGTAGGGTACCTGATATCTGTGAGACCAAGTGGTTGACGTGGGAATATTGCTCCAACGTCATGAGTTCCTCCAACCGAACGCTGCCATATCGACACACACGACCGAGGTCGTTCCGCTCGAGGTCTACCAACATAATGTGTTCGGCACGCTCTTTTTCATTTCCGTGCAGTTCCGTGACAAGCTGCTGATCGGCCGTAACCGTTTCCCCGCGTGGTCTAGTTCCGGCGATCGGTCTGGTGTCGGCGCGACGACCATCAAGGCGAACAAGCCGTTCGGGCGATGAACTGACGAGGCGAACTGCATCGAGCCGGAGTATCCCTGAGAAAGGGGAAGGGTTTAGCGTCCGCAGGCGGCGATAGGCGGATAAGTCAGCTTGAAGTTCTCCCTGAGTCAGCTCCTCACAGCTCACTTTGAAACGGTGTGAAAGGTTAGCTTGGTAGATGTCACCGGACGCGATGTATTCCTGGCAACGCCGGACGCTCTGCATGTAGGACGACCGCTGTTGTTCAGGTGTGAACGTGAGGCGTTCCAGCTCCTCATATCGAGGTTCGATCCGAACGGACTTGCTTAATTGAGCGTCGAATGCGGCAAGGCGATCCGTTCCCTCTCGAAACAGTTTGTCCCGAGGCTCACCCAAGAATCGTTCGAGTGGAGGACAGAACATCAGAACAAGATCGCCCAGGTCATGATCGACGGCTCCCACGACGTCAAAAAATGCGAATCCCAGATCCGGGCAAGCCAGGCTATTCTGGGCCAGCGATGGGAGCTTTTCGAATTGTCTGACGAGATCATAGCTGAGATACCCGATAGCCCCGCCAAAAAACGGTGGACCTCCGGGAAGACGCTCGATCCGCTGACTGCTCACAAGATGCATCAAACGTTGATAAGGGTCTAACCCCGATTCGGTGTGACCTAGAGTCGAGTGTTGTACGAACTGATCGGCTGTTCCGGTCAAGGTCTGATAGGGGTCGCTGCCGAAGTAGGAATACCGCCCCATGGCTCCGCCGCCGTTGCCGCTTTCAAAGAGAAAGGATGGGTGTCGAGCCGAAGCGATTCTTGAATACAGCTCGAAGGGACTCGCCGAAGGACAGGGACGCGTCACAATGAGAGGCGAAGGAAGCCCATGCATGAATGATAACGACGAGGAGGTTGTTAGCCGCATGGACGGTCACGTCCTTCGTGAAAAGCGCGAACCCACTATACCGTAGAGATTTCCTGAGAGGTAGGCCTCTAACGGCTTGACATTACAAGCAGAGTTTTGCTTAAATTGCGAGCCCATCAACGGCAGAGTTGTGTGTACGTGCTCTCGCCTCCCATGGGTCTCAAATGGCCCCCTCACAAGATCCCTTATACGCGGGGCTCGGTCAAGCGATTCGGATGGCAACCGATCTGCTGGCTGCGCTGATTGTCGGGGGAGGATTGGGGTGGGCCTGTGATGCATATCTGTTCGATTCTACCCCATGGGGAATGATCGGAGGCTTGGTGTTAGGCCTCGCCGCAGGTATGAGGAATGCGTATCGGTCGGCCCAACGGTGGCCGAAAACGTAACGACTGCCGATAGAGAAAACACAGGAGTATCGTGGAAGAGAGCCCGCTTCATCAATTTGAGCTAGAAAATTGGGTTCCGATTTCCCTTGCTGGAATTGACATCTCCATCAATAAGGCCGTCGTCTTCATGTGGATTGTCATCGCTGTGGCAGCGGTGCTCATGGTGATGGCCGGATCTGCGCGCAAGCTAGTGCCTGGGAAAATGCAGAGCCTGGCGGAGATGATGGTGGACTTCATTCGGAGCATGATCCTGGATACGATGGGGAAGGAAGGGATGCGCTTCTTCCCCCTCATCGCCACTCTGTTCTTGTTTATTCTGTTCAGTAATCTCATCGGGCTGATCCCGGGAAGTTATACCGTAACGAGCCAAATCATCGTCACGGCTGTGTTTTCCTTCGTGGTCTACGGGATCAGTTTGGTTCTAGGGTTTATGTTACATGGGGTGAAGTTCCTGGGGATTCTTGTCCCACCCGGTACACCGGGGTGGCTCGTGCCCTTGATGATTCCGATCGAGATCATCAGCCAAGTGGCACGGCCCGTTTCGCTGGCTGTTCGGTTATTTGCCAATATGACGGCCGGCCATGTGATGCTCGCCGTCCTGTTCAGCTTGACGATAGGTGGAGGATTGTTGATTGGATGGCTGCCTTTTGCATTTACAGTGGCGATCTATGGGTTGGAATTCGGTATCGCATTCATTCAAGCCTACATTTTCAGCATTTTGACGTGCGTCTACTTAGGGGACGCATTTCATTTGCACGGTCATGAAGAGCACGCGCATTAGCGCATGCGAGTTTAGACAAGAGAGGAGTAAGCCATAATGGATTCAGCAGCAGCAGGGTTGATCGGCATGGGATGTGCTGCGGCAGGGTTTGCCGGAGCCGGTGTTGGCATCGGGTTCATCTTTGGAAAGATGATTGAAGTGGTGGCACGTCAGCCTGAAGCCGAGGCTCGCGTCACGAAGTACATGTGGATCGGATTCGCGCTGGTGGAAGCCATCGCGCTCTATGGCCTGGTCATTGCCTTCATCATCATGGGCTTTCGGAAAGGGTAAGGGGAACAACAAGGGGGAAACAGGCGTCTTTGTTACGTCGGTACCCTTCTATCCTAGGGAGTTCACATGCCGCAGTTTGAATCGCATTTTTTTTCTTCTCTCATCTTTTGGGAGATCGTGTCCTTCGGAATTCTGCTGTTTATCCTCTATAAGTATGCGTTCCCCGGTATCTTGAGCGTCCTGGAAGAACGAGAAAAGAAAATCAAGGACAGTCTTGAGCAGGCCGAGCATCATCGATCAGAGGCTGAACGCCGGCTGAAGGAGTATGAAGCCAAGCTCAACGCGGCGGGCAAAGAAGCGGAAGCCATTCTCGCGGCTGCAAAAGAACGCGCGCAACGGCTTCTTGATGAAAACGAACAGCGATTGACTGCAGAAGCTGAACGAATCAAAGGCGATGCGACGCGTGAGATCGAACAAGAACGCCGTAGGGCCGTGCAAGACATTCGGACTCAGACGACGGAGTTGGCGCTGATGGTGGCGGAGAAGGTCGTGCAGCGGAGTTTGACAGAAGCCGATCAGCGAAAGTTCGCGGATGAAGCGCTAGAAGCGCTTTCCAAATCCTACCAACGATAGTGCGTCGTAGCGCGAGGGTGGAGTCAGCCAAAGCTGACTCCACCTGGTCGATACCCTTCTAAATCCACGGTCACGAATCTAAACCCCAGTTCCTTCAATTTCGAGCTAATTCTGGCACATCGATCCGATTCGATGAGCCTCGGCAGTTCTTCTTTGTCGACTTCAATTCTCGCAACCTCGCCGTGGTTACGGACCCTAAAATGACGAAATCCTTCTCGATGCAGCACAGCCTCCGCGTCTTCGACGCGATGCAACTTTTCCAACGTGATCATATTCCCACGTGGGATTCGTGATGAAAGACAGGCCGCCGCGGGCTTGTCCCAGTTCGAAAGCCCTAGACCCTTGGCAAGGGTGCGGATATCAGCCTTCGAGAGCTCAGCCTCGACGAGGGGGCTACGAACTCCCCAATCACGCGCGGCTTTGATCCCGGGGCGGTCGTCACCGAGATCATCGAGGTTGGTTCCGTCTACGACATATGCCGCCGCTTGTGATTTCCGCAGGCCTCCGAGAAGTTGGTACAAATCAGTCTTACAGTGGAAGCAACGGTTCGCGTCGTTCTTAACAAAGTCGTCAATGGCAAGCTGATCCGTCTTCGCGATTTCATGGCGCGCACCGATCTCCCGAGCCACCCGTTCGGCAGCTTCCAGCTCTATCGACGGGAATGTCGGTGAGACGGCCGTGATTCCAACCGCCTTCTCCCGGAGTTGATCGTGGGCAACTTTGAGAACAAACGTACTGTCGATTCCCCCTGAATAGGCCACCACTACAGAGCCCATTTCGCTCAGGAGGGATTGGAGTCGAGCGAGCTTCTGTTGGAGAAAGGATGCCTGCTGAGTGTGCATGCGTATCTACCTAATGACGAACTTTCGCCTTCGCGATATTGCCAACCACAACCAGCGCGTAACGCTGAGGATCGAGATACTGTTTTGCGACGCGCAGCACATCTTCTTTCGTCACCCGTTCGATCCACTTTGTATACCGACTGAAGTAGTCGAACCCCAACCCATAGAATTCCACTTGGGCTAAGACCTGGGCCATTTTTGCCGTGGAATCCAGTCGTAACGGGAAGCTGCCCATTAGGAATGCTTTGGCTTCGGCTAATTCCTGGTCGGTGACTGGAGCCTCGCGAATGGCCTTCATTTCGTACAATACGCTGCTGATGGCCTGGTTGGTCGTTTCGGTTCGAGTCTGGAGGTTAATCCAAAAAGAGCCGGGCATCGCTCGGGTGTCATAGTGGCTTGAGATGCCGTAGGCTAGCCCCTGCTTGTCGCGAATCGAATCCATCAGACGCGATGAAAATCCTCCGGCACCCAGGATATGGTTCATGACGGTCACGGCGTAAAAATCTGGGTTCGTTCGACTGATTCCAGGATGGCCGATCATAATGGTTGATTGTGTGAGATCCTTTTCGATGAACTGTACGACCTTTTTATCGATAGCGGTCGGTTTCTTGGCGGGCCTAGGCTGTACAGCACCTTTCTTCCAGGACCCGAAATGCTCCTGAACCAGCGCCGTCGCCTGTTCCACTGTGACGTCGCCGACGATCGTAAGAATGACTTGATTGGGGAGATACTCCTTGGCGTAGAAGTTCTGCACATCCGCTAAGGTGATCTTTTTGAGCGACTCCTCGGTTCCATTCACCGGCCAACGATAGGGATGATTCTGGAAGACCAGCTGATTGAACGCTTTCATGGCGACGTGCCCAGGATCGTCGTTATCGCTAGATATTTCCCCGAGGATCTGTGAACGGACCCGTTCGAATTCCTGCTTGGGGAAAAGTGGATGCTGCAGAATATCGGAAAGAAGAGTAAACCCGAGATCGCTATCTTTCTGAAGGACACGCACGGAGGCGCTGCTGAAATCTTCGCCTGCGCGGGCTCCCAACGAACCGCCAACAAAGTCGATCTGTTCAGCCAACTGCTTAGAAGTTCTCGTCGTTGTGCCTTCGTCCAAAAGACTGACGACTAAGTTTGCCAGGCCTGCCTTTTCGGCGGGGTCTTGAACCGAACCGGCCTTAACGAGAGCATGGATTTCAACGATGGGTAGAAAATGTTGTTCCAATACCAGAACAGTCATGCCATTGGGAGTTGTAAATCTCGCCGGGGAAATTTCTGCTGCCAGTCCCGTCGTCGTCACCGCCAATAGCAAACTGGCACAGAGGAGCCACCTACACATGCCTGCCCCGGGGCCTTGTTGAACGGATAGCGGATTGAAACGGTGGCGCCTCGCGTTGTGTAGCTCACACCCCATGGTCACCTAGGATTTTCCTTCGCGTATCGCCGTGGGGCTCGATTCTTCGGGAGGCTTGGGCGGCAGAGGCACCAGAATGCCAAGAGTCCGATTGTCCTCGGTAAGATACTGTCTGGCGACGCGTTGAATGTCCTTTGCGGTGACTGCTCGAATACGCTCAATGAATTGATCGATCCGCCGCCACCCGGCGCCCACCATTTCCGCTTGCCCCAGCAACATGGCGTGGCGGAAATTCGAATCCTGCTCGAAGGTTCGCGAAGCCTCGATTTGATTCTTGGCCCGCTGGAGTTCCTGATCGGAAGGCGGTTCGTTTTGAAGCCGTGTAATTTCATGCTGCAAGGCATCTTCCACGGTTTCGACTTTCGCACTAGGATTCACCAAGGCGTAGAAATAGAACAGGCCGGAATCTGTCTGGATCAAGCTGTACTCGGCACCGACGGCCAACGAATTCTTCTGCTCATACACCAGGCTTTGGTACAGCCTGGAGCTTTTCCCGCGAGAAAGGATCGACTCGAGGACGTCGAGCGCGTAAGAATCATCACTCGAATAGTTGGGCACGCGAAATCCCATCATGACAAACGGCACCTGCGCTTCGCGCTTCAGCAGAAATCGACGCTCGCCTCGTTGTTCTGGTTCCGCTGGCAAAGACTGTTTGGGTGATGGTCCTCTCGGTATCGGCTCAAACAAACGTTTGATCGTGGGAAGTAACGCGTCGGCTTTGATATCGCCCACGACGACCAGTGTCGCATTATTGGGCGAGTAAAATGTGTCGTAGTGTCGCTGCAAGTCATCGAGAGTCATCGCATCCAGATCGGCGAACCAGCCGATAACCGGCCAATGGTAGGGATGACTCATGTACGCTTGTGCAAACAACGCTTCAACCAATGCACCTTGAGGATCGTCTTCGGATCGTAGCCGGCGTTCTTCTTTCACGACCTCGCGTTCGGTCTGGAATTCGGTATTATCGAGGGTCAACCCCTGCATACGGTCGGCTTCCAGTTCCAACGCTAGCGGGACACGATCGGCTGCTACATTCTCAAAATAGGCCGTGAAGTCCTGCCCAGTAAAGGCGTTATCGATTCCGCCATTCTTCCGAACGATCCGGGAAAATGAACCTTTTGGGTATTTCGTCGTGCCTTTGAACATCATGTGTTCAAGCATATGCGAGAGTCCGGCGCGACCCATCACTTCGTTTCGAGACCCGACTTTGTACCACACCTGCACCGTAGCCACCGGTGCTTTGGGGACTTCAACGAGTAGCACCTTCATGCCGTTGGTGAGGATGTATTCGCTCGGCTCCGCGCCAAATGAGGCAGTGGAAAGGCTGGAGAGGAAAAGCGCGCCTACAAGACAGGTATACCAAGGCACGTGAGAAGTGGCGTTGATCATGATGGGACAGCTTATCATGCTAGCAACGAGTTTCAACGGGTGTCAAGGTTGGTGAAGTGGGTCAGCTGAGAGGTTTCCCAGTTGGCCGCAGGCACCCAGCACGTCCCGCCCGCGGCTCTTTCTCACGAATGCATCCAGATCGGCGTCGCGCAGTATGGATTGGAACTGAAGGACGCTCTGTTCCGATGGGCGACGAAAACGACTGCCTGGAAATTCGTTGAACGGAATCAAATTGGCCTTGCATCGTATGCCTTTCAGTAGCTGAACCAGCCGCCGGGCATCACTCGGCTGATCATTCACGCCAGCCAGCAGGACATACTCGAACGTCAATCGTTGATGAGAGGCGAGCGGATACCGGCGACAGGCAGCAAGGAGCACTTTCAAGGAGGCCAGTTCGCTTGCGGCAGGCATCAACTCGCGCCGTTGCTCTTCGGTGGTCGCATTGAGGGAGACAGCGAGATTCACGCCAAGGCCAGCGACTTCACGTAGGCGGGATGCCAGTCCTGCCGTCGAAACCGTAATGCGTCGAGGCGACCATCCCAGACCCCACGGCTTATTGGTTAGGCCGACCACCGCGGCCTTCAACATGTCCAGATTGGCCAGAGGTTCTCCCATCCCCATAAACACGAGGTTAGTCATGCGTTCGTCGGCATTCAGCAAATCTTGCGCAGTCAGGACTTGATCGATGATTTCATGGAGCTTGAGGTTTCGTTTGAGCCCCATTGTTCCCGTCAGGCAAAAGCTGCAATCCAGCTGACACCCGACCTGAGTGGACACGCAGAGCGTCAGTCGTTCCTCATCCGGGATTAGCACGGACTCAATCGTCATTCCGTCGTCGAGGTTGAACAACAATTTGCGCGTTCCATCCTGAGACGATATGACGGTTGGATTGTGCGAACGACCAACGTTGGTGGACTGAGCTAACAGGGAACGAGTGTGCAAGGGAAGATCCGTCATGTCGGTGATGGCTCGCACCCGCCGTTGGTACAGCCAGCGCATGATTTGTGTTGCACGATAGTCCGGCCAGCGTTGGGCGCGGACAAATTTCACCATCTGAAATTCGGTAAAAGCCAGAAGGGGTGCCTGTGTAGTTGGAGGCAACATTGCTAAAATCGGAAAAATGTTTTTGACTATGACGAGCCTACCATAGCGGGAGCTCCTCCGCATATGGAGCGATCCTGATCGTGAGGTCCGAAACTTCTTCCATTGCAGACGGCCCTGTATATAATGAAGGTCAGCAGGCGCTTATGACAATCTCGACCAAGTATCGCCTCATCATCGGTTGCACTCTGGCGTTCGCGTCCGGGACGGCCTCCGTGTTTGGAGGCATGTTCTCTCGTGATGCCTATATGGGGCAGGTGGCAACGCCTCAACAGTCAACCACCGATGGCTGTGCCTCAGCGGAAGAATGTTTTGCCGCAGCGGCATTCTCAAAAGAACGACTGAGTAACAGTCTGACGAGGGACCACGTTGCGGCGTTGAAGCTTGAGCGTCTCCGAAAGGTGATGGAAAAGTTTCCGGCTTCAATGTGGGCGAAGCGATCGGGGTTGCTGTCCGGTGTGACCTTGATCGATCAGAATCCGGCGGAAGCGATTTTCTACCTTCGAGCTGCTCAACGGGACTTTCCCGCGCTCGACGACTATATCCGATTCTGGATCGGAGAGGCCTTGTTGCATTTGGGTGATCCCAAGGAAGCGGCGGCCATGTTTGAAGGCGTGCTTCAGGCCATTCCTGATTCCAACTTACTCAATCAAGCGACACTTCGTGTCGGGGAAGCTTGGTATCAGGCTTCTAGATGTCCAGAAGCCATTTCTTGGCTGGTCAAGGCCGTCGACCTCAGCGATAGGGAGCGGCAAGTTGCGCAAGCTCGGTTCCGACTGGCTTCTTGTCAACTCCGGGAAAGTCAATTGAATGAAGCCAGAGAAACGCTCGAGCAGCTCTGGGCAAAGTTTCCGCATACAAAGGAGGCAAAGGAAGCCGAGGCGCTGCTCGCGAGCAATATCGGAGGCGAGCCCTGGGCGCCGTCACCGGATGAGCATTATGCCAGGGCCCAGGCTTTTCTCGGACAATCGCTTCACGTCGAGGCGATTGAAGAGTTGAAGAAGTTCTTGACGCGCGATCCTTCTTCTCCGCATCGCAGAGATGCCAAACTGAAACTGGGTGTGGCACAAGTTCGCCTAAAACTCTATGACCAAGCACGCGACACCTTCCAGGAGCTTGCGGTAGGACAAGGACCTCGGGCTGATGAAGCAACCGTTTGGCTGGCGAGGGTCTATCTCAGACAGGGGCTCGGAGACAAACTTTTAGAGCTCTGTCGGACGCTCTCCAAGCGAAGGTTAAGTCCAGAACAAAAAGGGCAAATCAATGTGTTTGGCGGGATTTGGCTTGAGGATCAATCACGGTTCGACGAAGCGATCACGAAGTATCGACGCGCGGCGAAATCGGGAGAGCCGGCATCTCAACGCGCAGAGGCGCGGTGGCGGGAAGGGTGGGTATTCTACCGGACGGCTCGCTATCGAGAGGCGATTCGCGCGTGGCAGCAGATCGTCGATCAGAAGGGGAGCGAGCTTGAGCCACAAGCGCTCTACTGGATTGCCCGTTCCTACAGCCATGTAGAAGCTGCGAAATCCAGCGAGGCGTATGTGCGGCTTTGCCAACAGTTTCCGTACACCTATTATTGCCAACTAGCAGGGGACCTGGGCGACGTGCCGAGCGAGCGTCGGACTCAGCAGGAAAATCCCCCCGTTTCTACCAGCATGGCTCAGCCGGCTGCAGAGTCGACCGGAGCTTCGATGCAGGACAATCATGCAAAGAATCGTGCGCATATCGAGCAACAGTCAGCCTATCGGCGTGCGGTCGAGCTACGGGCGCTCGGCCTAGAGCAGGATGCCGTCAGAGAACTTGCAGCCTTGACGGATCAGTATGGTCGTGACCCTGAGGCGTTGGCGGCCTTATCGATCATGTTGAACGAAGTCGGTGCGTACCATCATGCCTTGCGTCTGGTGCGATCTCGATTTCGGGAAAAGCTGGAGAGGACCGGTGGAGAGATTGCCGATGGCCTCTGGCGAGTAGCCTATCCAACCGGATTGATTCCCACCATTAAAATGTCGGCGGTCGACGGCGTGGATCCATTCCTCGTGGCGGCAATTATTCGGGAGGAAAGTCAGTACGATTGGAAAGCTGTTTCTCGGGTTGGGGCGATTGGATTAATGCAGGTGATGCCTGCCACCGCCAAAGCCGTGGCTCAACAACATCGGCTTCCCCTAGTCTCTCGGGAAGATCTATTTGATCAAGAGATGAACATTCGCATCGGCGTCCGGTATGTGGAACAACTCCTCGCGCAGTTTTCCGGCAATCTGGTGCAGACCATAGCTGCGTACAATGCGGGCCCAATGGTGGTCAAGAATTGGGCAGCCACTTATAGTGGGCGGAGTGAAGACGAGTTTGTTGAGCTCATCCACTATCAAGAGACTAGGCAATATGTTAAACGGGTGTTGCGAAGCTATAGAGAATATCTTCGTCTGGCTGGAATCCAAAAAACCGTTTCTTGACAATATGTTGTGAAGTTTTTATAGTGCACCCCCTACTCCTAGAGGCACAACAAAGAGGAGCTGTCATGGCGTTGGATCGACTTGATGCGCTTGAAACCCGAATCCGCGATCTGGTGCAGCTGGTTCAAGAGCTCAAACGTAAAAATGCGGTATTGGAAGAAGAGGTCAAGACGGCCCGCCAGCGATTGGCCGCACAGGATGATATGAATCGCCAATGGGAGAAGGAGCGGGTCGATATCAGGGCACGAATAGAAAAAGTCATGAGCGAGATCGAAGTGCTTGAATGCATCGAGGATCCCAAGGAGGTGGCCATTGACTAAGACCATTGATGTCGAAATTTATGGTCAACGGTACGCAGTCACGGGAGACGGCGATGATGCCTATATTCGGCGGCTGGCCCATTTTGTCGACGATCGCATGAAACATCTGGCCGAAGGAATGAAAACGACGACCCCGTCAAAGTTAGCGGTGCTCACTGCCATCAACCTTGCCCACCAACTGTTTGAGTCTGAGAAGAAACGAGCACAAGGAGAGGCCGATGTCGAACAACGAATGGCTACCTTGATGGAGTCCATCGATGAGCAGATGCCGACATCGCTCTTTCGATAGAGAGATTCGCCTTGCTTTCAAAGAGTCCCTTTGTTATCGTGCAGATAGGCGAGTGTGTTGATAGCCAGAGGGAAGGATAATATCGCAATCGTTCATATACCGGAAACGAGTGTAGTCAAAAGAAGAGAGAAGATACCTTGAGGGGATACGAAGAACTGGTTCGGTGGATACTCATGGTAAGAACCTTGGTTGGTCAACCGGTTAGGTGTGCTGCGAAACGGCCAGTTGTCCGACACAAAGATAGCAGGAAGATGCCGGCCAGAGCCGGCGAGTATCTACCACCCACAACTGTTTCGATAACTGACTCTCACCAGCGACTGATCACGAGCGATCAGCGGCGAGGGAGAGACAGGGTAAGAAGCATGCTCACTGTGGAAATGTACCCCCACGCTCTCTTGTGTTTCCAGGTCGAACGACTCGCGATCTCCTAGACCCTCCCTCTGTCTTCATCTTACATCGCACGTATGCCCACTATGCATAGTCCGTGCGTGGGCGCTCCATCAGGTTGTGCATAGCCACCTGATGGTTTTCAGGAGGGGGGTGACTTCCATTTCAACCTCAATTGTCGTGTACATCATGCTTTCCGTTATTTTCGGCGCCGTAGTCGGAGCTGGGATATTTGAGCTCCTGCGTCGCCGGATGACAGGTGCCAAACAGGCTGAGGCGGAGGGGCTGGCTAAACAGGTTGTGCAGAACGCACAACGGGAGGCGGAGAATGTTCTCAAGGAAGCAAGACTAGAGGCGAAGGATTTGGCCTTCAAGGCGAAATCCGAGTTCGAACAAGAACAGAAGGCCAAGCTGGGCGAACTGTTGATGCTGGAAAAACGCCTCATTCAGCGAGAAGAAGGGTTCGACCAAAAGGTCGCCGCGTTGGAAAAACGAGAGAATGAAGCGCGCAAACGCGAGGTCGATTTTACGAAACGAGAAGAGGGGCTTCTGGCCAAGGAGTCTGCTTGCGCGAAAGCCGAGCGTGAGCACCGTGACGCGTTGGAACGTGTGGCGGGTATGACGGCAGACGAGGCCAAGAAGCAGCTGATCGTGGAGATGGAATCGCAGGCTCGACTGGACGCCGTTGGGAGTGTAAAACGGACGATCGAAGAGGCCCGTGAGAATGCCGAACGGGAGGCTCGAGAGATCATTACTTCCTCGATTCAACGCGTTGTTCGCGACTATGTCTCGGAATCTACGATTTCAGTGGTTCCTATCCCCACCGATGCCATGAAAGGCCGGATCATCGGTCGGGAAGGGCGAAACATCCGTGCCCTTGAAGCGGCGACGGGTATTGATCTCATCATTGATGAAACCCCGGAGGCGGTGATCATTTCCGGATTCGATCCATTGCGCCGAGAGATCGCAAAAGTGTCGTTGGAACGCCTGATGCATGATGGACGCATTCACCCCACTCGCATAGAGGAGATCGTCGAAAAAGTGAAGGTGGACATCGACAAGCTGATGTATGAAGAGGCCGAGAAGATCATCTTTGAGCTGGGGCTTTCCGATTTTCATCCGGAATTGATCAAAGTGTTGGGACGTCTGAAGTATCGAACGAGCTACGGACAGAATAACCTCTACCATGCCCGCGAAGCCTCCTACATTTGCGGCATCATGGCATCGGAGCTGGGGTTGGATGTCAGATTGGCTCGTCGCGGAGCCTTGCTCCACGATATCGGCAAGGCGGTCAGCCATGAAGAAGAAGGACCGCACGCCATGTTGGGGGCTGAGATTGCCAAGAAATACGGGGAATCGGCAAAAATCGTCAATGCGATCGCCGCGCATCACGAGCAGGTTGAGCCAATTTGTCCGGAGAGCGTGTTGGTGGCGGCTGCCGAAGCGTTGTCAGCGGCACGCCCCGGCGCACGACGGGAAGCGCTGGAGTCCTACGTAAAGCGGCTAGAAAAACTTGAGTCGCTGGCGACCGGACACAAGGGTGTGCAGAAGGCGTACGCCATCCAGGCCGGGCGTGAAATTCGCGTCATTGTCAGGCAGGAAGACATCACCGATGCTGAGTCTTTTCAGCTTTCTCGTGAACTGGCAAAAAAGATCGAACAGGAGTTGACCTATCCGGGACAGATCAAGGTGACCGTCATCAGAGAAAGTCGATACGTGGAATACGCCAAATGAAGGTGCTCTGTATCGGCGACATTATGGGAGAGCCCGGCCGTCGAGTTGTGGCTCGGGCAGTGCCTCGCCTGGTCGCGCAGCGTCAGATTGATGCGGTGATTGCTAATGGCGAAAATGTCGCGGGAGGGTTCGGTATCACGCCGGAACTGGCAGAGGAGCTCTTTGATACGGGAGTCTCGGTGATCACCACAGGCAATCATGCTTGGGATAAGAAGGAAGCTGTCGATTATTTTTCTCGTGAGCCTCGTTTGCTCCGACCGGCGAACTATCCAGCGGGAGTTCCAGGAAACGGGAGTGTCGTCATTGAGACTGCAGGCGGCGAGCGGCTGGCGGTTCTGCAGGTAATGGGTCGGGTGTACATGCCGACGATCGATTGCCCGTTTCAGACGGCGAAACGAGAATTGTCACGGCTGAAACGGGAAACATCTGCCATCATCGTCGATATGCACGCGGAGGCCACCTCTGAAAAAATGGCCATGGGGCATTTCTTAGATGGAGAAGTGGTGGCAGTCGTCGGCACACACACGCACGTACAGACTGCCGATGAGCAGATCCTTCCGAAAGGGACCGCCTACATTACGGATATCGGCATGACGGGGCCGCTCCATTCGGTCATCGGAGTCAAGAAGGAATTAGCGATCGAAAAGTTTTTGACCGGAATGCCCCGTCGGTTTGAAGTTGCTTCAGGACCGTCAGTGTTCTGTGCGGTTTTGCTCGAGCTTGATCCTCGCTTGGGTAAGGCCATCGCATTTGAACGAATTCGTCTTGTCGATTAGCCAGGAATGCTGAAGTTGGCGCTGAGCGGCGTGCCATTATAGGCGGTTGCGCGCAGTGCCCTCACAAACGAATACGAAGGAGAGGCTCACGAATACCTACTCTTCCTCGTCATTTTTCCCCCCTGCGTTTGATGGGCCTCCAAGGCCAATTCTCACGGTCTCTGAATTTACCGCCATGATTCGGGCTTCTCTGGAAACCGACTTTGCCGAAGTCTGGCTTGAAGGGGAAATTTCGAATCTACGCGCGCCAGGATCTGGGCATCTCTATTGTACGGTGAAAGATCAGTCCAGTCAGATCCGAACGGTCATCTTTCGTTCAGCGGCGCTTCGCTTGCGATTTGGTTTGGAGGATGGGCTGCAGGTCATCGTGCGAGGACGGCTCTCAGTCTATGAGCCACGTGGAGAGTATCAGCTTATCCTTGATCATCTTGAGCCCAAAGGGAGAGGGGCTTACCAGTTAGCATTTGAACAGCTCAAGCGTCGCCTTGAAGCGGAGGGACTCTTCAATGCACAGCGTAAACGATCATTGCCGGTGTTTCCTTGGACAGTTGGAATCGTAACTTCACCGACCGGAGCGGCGGTTCGAGACCTGATCACTGTCTTACACCGTCGATGCCCCATCTTGAGAATCGTCATCGCACCCGTCCAGGTCCAAGGAACCGAAGCAGCCGAACAGATTGCATCAGCCATTCACGCACTTAACAAGCTCGGCTCGATCGATGTGATGATTGTCGGGCGGGGTGGCGGTTCGATGGAGGATCTGTGGAGTTTCAACGAAGAAGCGGTCGTGCGAGCGATTGCCGCGTCACGGACCCCGATCATTTCAGCCGTTGGGCACGAGACGGACGTCACTCTCGCCGACTTTGCGGCCGACGCGCGGGCGCCAACGCCTTCGGCTGCGGCGGAAATGGTTGCTCCGGTGTTGGCGGAGATCGTGGAACGTCTCGATATGCTCACGACTCGTTGTCGACAGGCGATCACTTCGCAATGCCTTGAGCGCAATCAACGACTTGATCTCATGTTGGTCCATATGGTGAATATCCGATTTCGAATTCTGAGAGAAGCGCAACATGTGGATGGTGCTGTGGCAGATATGCGCGAAGCCATACGCGCCAAGTTGAAACAGGCGACGGCAACTACACAGGAATGGAGCCAAGCATTGGCGTCTGCGAGTCCTAATGGTCGGGTACGTCACGGTATAGCTATTGTCCCGCAATTGTGGTCACGCTTGATGGGAGCGATGAGTCATGGCCTCAAGCGAAACGGGCAGCATACTCACGCGTATCTCGACAGATTGAATAGTCTAAGCCCACTTGCCATACTAGACCGAGGCTATGGGATCCTCGAAACGATGCCTCACCGCCAAACCATTCGAGATATCAACCAAGTCTCTGTCGGTGAACAAATCCGGGCTCGACTTGCGAACGGCCAACTACGCTGTACGGTGGAAGAAGTGTCTCCGGATCCGTCAGTATAAATGCCTTCCCAGACTTCGATATAATACTCCCCGTTGTTACTCAAAGGAGAACGTGGTGGCTGGAGTGAAATTTGAACAAGCGATGGCGAGACTGGAAGTGATCGTGGGTGAATTGGAGAAAGGGGATCTGCCGCTCGATGAATCATTAAAGATTTTCGAGGAAGGCATCCGACTGTCGAGGAATTGTTTGAGGGTGCTGGAAGAAGCGGAACGGAAAGTGGAAGTTCTTGTCCAGGACAAAAACGGTAAGAAGCAGCTGCGCGCCTTCACATCCGAGGACATCGACCTGAAGGACTCCGCCGGGGAGTCTTAACGAGGCCCCATCTGATTGCAGGGGGCTTTTCACGTGCTCCTGTCTTTACCACTCATGGGTACGAGAGTACGAGTCGAGAAGGATCGTTGCGATCACGTGCTGGTAGTTCAGGGCTTGGTGCAGAGCCGAGATACGGCAGCCCGTATGATTTTGGCCGGAAAAGTCAAAAGCAACGGGCTCATTGTTGACAAACCATCCAGGGTGATTCCCTTGGATGCGGTCATTGAGATAACCGGGGAACGTCAGCCGTTTGTCAGCCGAGGCGGTGAAAAGCTAGCGACAGCTCTTGATGTTTCATCAATTACTCCTCACGGACGAGTCTGTCTCGATGTCGGGTGTTCGACGGGAGGATTCACCGACTGCTTGTTGCAAAGAGGGGCAGCGAAGGTCTATGCGGTTGATGTTGGTTACGGCCAATTCGACTGGCGACTTCGGCAAGACCCGCGCGTCGTGTTGATTGAGCGAACCAACATACGGTACATGCCACGTTCCGCCATCCCAGAGCCGATCGATCTGGTCGTCATCGATGTTTCCTTTATCTCGCTGACGAAGGTACTCCGGCCTATCATTCAATTTCTACGACCTCACGCCGATCTCATCGCCTTGATTAAACCGCAGTTTGAAGTGGGAAAGGGGCAAGTGGGTCGAGGGGGCGTCGTGCGCGACGAGAGGCAACGCGAGGAGGCGGCCAACAGAGTCTTACGGTTTGCGACCGACATGGGAATACAGACGAATCGGGTCATCCCTTCTCCCATCAAAGGCAAAAAAAAAGGCAATGAAGAATTATTGGCAATTCTTGAATACCGTGCCGCGTTTCATGGTATGTAGGAAAGGTTGCAGTAGACAGCTCACTGAGGAGGGCCAATGAAAGTACTGGTGACGGGCGGTGCAGGATTTATTGGGTCTCATGTAGTGGACCGACTCGTGGAAGAAGGGCATCAGGTTGTCGTCGTCGATAATCTGGCCACCGGAAAGCGCAAAAACGTCAACCGCGCGGCGAGCCTCTATAAGACCGACATTACCAGCGGGCGATTGGAACGGGTGTTCCGCAACGAGCGGCCCAACGTGGTCCTCCATCTGGCGGCTCAGATCAGCGTGCGCAATTCCGTAGAGGATCCGGTATTCGATGCGCAAGTCAACGTCCTGGGCACGATGAACGTATTGCAACAGGCGGTTCGGTATGGATGCCGAAAGGTTGTATTTTCATCGTCCGGGGGAGCGATCTACGGTGATCAAGAGACGTTCCCGGCTCCGGAATCCCACGGCAATAACCCGCTGTCACCCTATGGCATCAGTAAGCTATGCGGTGAGCACTACTTGTCCTACTTCCAACGCACGGGCGGGATTCCAGTGGTCAGTCTACGATATGCGAACGTATATGGTCCACGGCAGGATCCTGAAGGAGAAGCCGGGGTGGTCGCCATCTTTATCCAGAAGATGTTGAATAATGAGCAGCCCATTATCAATGGAAACGGCCGACAAACACGGGACTTTGTGTTCGTGGACGACGTGGCGGAAGCCAATCTAGCAGCCATGGGCCAGGATGCGCACGGGGTCTACAACGTTGGAACTGGTACAGAGACATCCGTGAACGAGCTCTTCCGAATGCTCGCTGGTCTGACCGGCTCTCCGGCGAAGGAAGTCCATGGACCGGCTAAACTCGGCGAACAGCATAGGAGCGTGATCGACCCTTCCAAGATTAGACAGGAGTTGGGATGGGAGGTGAAGGTCGATCTTGCCGAAGGACTCAAGCAGACCGTCGAATTTTTTCAGGGGAAAGCAGGTCGTTGAGACGCTCGGAAGACTGATGGTCATGCTGAGTCACCGACTGGCTGTTATGACCTCAGCCGTAAGAGTCGACGAGAGACCGCCAAACTATCGACCTAATCAGTATCGAGGAACGCTTCCATCGATTTGGATAGACCAGGCGTCGATCCCACCGATCAAATTCTTGACGTTCGTGAATCCTTGCTGAAGGAGAAATCCCGTTGCATCTCCGCTTCGCATGCCATGGTGGCAGTAGGCGATAATCTCGGAGTTCGGGTCCAATTTCGACAGCGATTGTGGCAAGGTCCCGAGCGGGATCAAGATCGATCCTTCCAGCTTGCCGAGTTGGTTCTCCCAAGGCTCACGCACATCCAAAAGTACCAACTTATCGCCTTTATCAATCCGGGCCTTCAATTCTTTCGGCGTAATGACAAAGCTCATGTGAGATTCTCCTTAATTGATATGGGAAATCATAAGCGACCAAGAAACAGGCTGTCAAATGGAGTTTATCTCGCACGTCGCAACCCGTCTTTTCCCCTTCCTTACCCTTTCTGTGAGACATCTCCTTCGAACTCCCACCGCCCCTGTCGGTCGGGAAGGGTGAGCGCTTGATTCAGAAGGCTGGTGAATTCCGAGCGTGGAATCTCTTCCGCGCCGAATCGAGCAACGTGGGGAGAGGACTGTTGGCAATCGATGAGACAAAAGTCCCAAGCCTGAAGCTGTCTGACCAGCCTGACGAGCGACACCTTGGACGCATCATCGACCTTCGTAAACATGGACTCGGCAAAGAAGGCGCCCCCGAGTGCCACGCCATAGAGTCCACCGACCAACTGATCATCTTGCCATGTCTCGACGGAATGAGCGTAGCCGAGGTCATGTAGCCGTGTGTAGGCGTCGAGCATATCTCCGGTGATCCAGGTGCCTCCCCCTGGATACTGTGGACGTGGTCCTGCACACTGTTCCATGACATCGCAAAAGCTGGTATCGAGTGTGACGGTGAACACATTCGGGCGGAGGCTTCGTTTAAGACTGCGCGGCACATGAAGCTTGTCGGGAAACAACACGGCTCGGGGATCTGGAGACCACCATAAGATAGGTTGGTCTTCGTTGTACCAGGGGAAAATGCCGTGTCGGTACGCTTCAAGGAGCCGCTCCGGACGGAGATCTCCGCCGACGGCAAGGAGGCCTTCGGGGGATGCCTGATCAACTGGTGGAAAACGAAGATCGTGCTGTTGCAAGCGAACCATCGCCACGTACGATACGTGAAGCGAGTGAAAAAGACTATGCCGTGGGAAAGATGAAAGAGGTGTAGTAGTTTGGGCTCAACCTGGTAATCAATGTCTGCTATCGACCGAGGCCGTGTGAAAAAAGAAATGCCGAGCGAGTGAAATCTTTGCACCTGCGGCATTGCGACTCAGTTTGACTTGGCGTGGCGGACATGCCGTTCAGTGTCGCAATACACCAGGCTTGCTACCCTGTCATGGCCGCCATCAGGGGTTTTACGCCGAAGATTCGCATGGTGCGCTTCAGGTTGTACGCCAGCACATGCACACGCATCTGCGTGTTGACCTTCGGCAACGTCTTCATCAGGAAATGCGTCGCCCCCATCCACGCCTTGAGCGTGCCGAAGACGTGTTCCACGGTCTGCCTGCGTCGTTTCATTGCGTTCGGCATTCGATCCAGCCGATCCTGCATGGCTTCCAGGACAGATTCATGCTCCCAGCGCGAGATACGCCGGTAGTCGCCCGTGGTGCAGCGCGCTTTCAGCGGGCAGCGCGGACAGGCCGAGGACCAGTAGCGGTGCTGCGTCAAGCCGCGGTCAAGGCTCGTCATGCGATAGATCGCGTGCTCCCCGGCAGGGCAGCGGTAGGCGTTGCGCTCGGGGAGGTAGACGAAATCGCGCTTGTCGAACAGGCCCGCTGCGTGATTGTTGGAGGTCAGCGGCTTGGGCACCAAGGGGGCGATCCCCTGCTGCTCGCATTCCCGGATTTGCTCGCCATTGAAATAGCCCCGGTCGGCCAGCGCGGTGAGGCGGGCATGGCCGGTTGCCTGCGGCTCGTGTTGGGCCACGGGCGAAAGCTGCTGACGGTCGTGCCCGCGGTTCGTCACCTCGTCAGTTACGATCAGATGGTGTGTCGTGTCGACGGCGATTTGCACGTTGTAACCCACCAGGCCGGTGCCGCGGCCGCTCGTGGCCATGGAGCGGGCGTCGGGGTCGGTGCGTGACATCTGGCAATCGGGCGTGTCGCGCAGGTGCGCACCAATTTCATTCAGGCGCTGGATCTGCGTGTTGACGGTCTGCAGTTTCTCCTTCAGATGATGCACACGGGCCTCGGGCACCAGCGCGGGATCGCGGTCGGCCCGATCCAGCTCGGTGAGGTAGCGGACCATACTGGCTTCGAGTTGCTCGATACGGGCTTGGAGCTTACGGTGGGTGAAGTTCTTGTCGCGGTTGTTCACGGCTTTGAACTTGCTGCCGTCGATGGCGACGAGGGCGTCGGAGAACAGGTTGAACCGCCGGCACAGCAGGACGAATTCGCGGCAGACGCGACGGATCGCCGAGCCCTGATCTTTACGGAAGTCCGCAATGGTCTTAAAGTCAGGCCTTAACCGAGTGAGCAACCACATCAGCTCGACATTGCGCTGGGACTCGCGCTCCAGACGCCGGCTGGATTGAATCCGATTGAGATATCCGTAGATATAGAGTTTGAGCAGTACAGCGGGATGGTAGGACGGTCTGCCGGTCGCTTCCGGTTGCACGCCATCAAACCCCTGCTTGGCCAAGTCGAGCCCCTCGACGAAGACGTCAACCACACGAACGGGATTGTCCTCGGCGATGTCATCCTCAAGTGACTCCGGAAGCAGGGTGCGTTGTGACCGGTCTTGACCTGCAATGAAGCGCTTCATCAGGTATACCTCGTCAGGCTCGTGGACTGTACCGATGAGATCCGTCGTCTCCTCGTCACCATGGGGAGCGTGATCATATGGTGGAAAATACAACGTATCGAGCGGCATCGCCATGGCAACCGACTCCCGAATGAATGGCTACCGTCCACTCGGGCAATGAAGGATGTGACATGGGCAAGAACGAACTGTTCCGTACGGATGCGGCCTACGTTTTCACACACCCTCGACCCCAAGCAGAAGCACATGACCGACCGCTATCAGAAGCGAGGCTTACACCGATCCGCATAAGAACCCGTGATACATGGCCCCGTCGTCGCAATTCATTGAACAAGCGTCGAGCATGGCGTAGTCTTCACGAACAGTAGTGGCGTGTTATACGGACAGAAAATGGCAGATCCGGCTCTTATGCGGATCGGCCTAAACCTACTTCGACATCACACCACATGGCAAAGCGTGTGCTACGAATTCTCTCCAGGTTTTATCTTGTGCTCTTTTTTTCGAGCATTGCGGTGTGGATAGTCTGGGGTGTTGGATCGCCAAATGTCACGTTCGAAAGCTCGGAAGGAAATTGGGCCGACCAAGAGGTGCAGTTCAAAGGCCGGGACTATGAAGCTATCCTGCGGTATTTTGAAAAGTACAAAATGTTATGTGGCCTACCAAACGCTACTCTTGTTCCAACCACGAAACAGAACTGGTACAACGTTGTTGCTTAGTGGAGCTATTGGCATGAGGCGAAGTGGAAGGTTCCATACCGACCTCCACTGCACACAGCTTACTTTGAGCCAGCTTGCGCCAACAAATGACGCCGTGATGCCTAACCCGTCGTTCAACGTGGACGCGCCACCCATAGCGCCTCGTGCACGCACGGGACGTGTCACAAAGCGCGCATGCTTACCACACCGCGCAGGGACGAGCCTCAATTTAACGTCAGTGCGACAGGGCTGAGGACTGCTTCATGGCGGTGCGATCTCGGTGCCGAACTTCCACTCCTGGCCGTTCTTCGACCATCGGTCTCCGACCCAAAGCCGAAGTACACGCCGTCATTTGCTCTGATCTGATCGAATATTCCGTTATCCCGGCTGCTCCCCAATCCGCT
>JBGTNJ010000109.1:0-167809 GCA_041743145.1 Nitrospira sp.
GCGGAGCGAATAGCCGTGGGCCAGCCCCAGACTCAAGGTCTCACGTTCGTCGGCACTCAGATGGCAATACGATTTTGTACGCATGGCAACACCGTAGCCCATCTGGGCTTGCAGTGTTGCACTTGGAGTTAGAACTCAAGACTGGAATGATTTGCATTTATGATAGAGGCCGGGCTGAACCCCGGCCTTTCACATCCTTCGGACTTCTTCTTTGAAGGATTTGAGGAGAGAAATGATGAGGATGATGATGACGAAGACGAATGGAAAGGCCGCTAAAATGGCGCCGGTCTGGAGTCCTTTGAGCCCACCCGACCACAAGAGAATGGCTGCGGAGAGGGATTGAATAACGCCCCAGGTGAATTTTATATTATTGGGTGGGTTGAGGCTGCCGTTGGTAGTGAGCGTCCCCAGCACGAAGGTGGCGGAATCGGCGGAGGTGATGAAAAAGGTGCCGATCAAGAAGATGGCAATAAGCGACATGATCGTACCCATGGGGTACTGCTCCAAGACCGTGAAGAGCAAGACCTCCATGCCTTGTTTGTCCATCACGGCTTTCAGGGGCACGTCCTGGAAGAGCTCTAACGCAATTCCGGTTCCGCCAAAGACCGTAAACCAAAAGGCACAAAAGAGTGATGGGACAAGCAACACGCCCAGCACGAATTGGCGTACGGTCCGGCCTTTGGAGATTCTTGCGATGAAGGTGCCCACAAAAGGGGCCCACGCAATCCACCAGGCCCAATAAAAGAGGGTCCAATTATGAATCCAGGTGGAATCCTGGAAGGGTGCGAGATTGAGGCTCATGGTTGGGAGGTTTTGGAGATAATGCCCAATAGTTGACGGAAAGACCTCCATGATGAAATGGGTGGGCCCAAGAAACAGGAGAAAGAAGAGTAACGACAGGGCCAAGACCATATTGAGATTGCTGAGGTATTTAATGCCACGATGGAGGCCCGTTTTGGCCGAGAGCATAAAAAGCGCCGTCACGATGGCGATCAAAATTAGTTGAGTCGTGAGTGAATTCGAAATACCAAACACATACGATAGTCCTCCGCTGATCTGCATCGCGCCAAACCCCAGAGAAGTGGCCACCCCGAAGACGGTGGCAAAGACGGCAATCACGTCCACGGCGGTTCCCAGTGGTCCGGTCGCATGCCTGCCCAACACCGATTGGCAGCTCAAACTAAATAGCCCCGGCATACCTTTTCGAAATTGGAAATAGGCGAGAGCTATGCCCATCATTGTGTAGATACCCCACGGGTGCAGTCCCCAATGAAAGAACGAATATTGGAGCGCCAGACGAGCGGCCTGCGGGGTTCCTCCTTCTCCGATGGGCGGGTCATGAAAATGGGACGTGGGTTCGGCGACACCCCAAAACACAAGACCGATGCCCATGCCGGCGCAAAACAGCATGGCAAACCACGTGAGGAGGTTAAATTCAGGCTTGGCCCCGTCTGGCCCAAGTGGAATATCTCCCCATCGGGAAAAAATCAGGCAGAGGGCGCAAATCAGAAAACTGGATGCCGCTAGCACATACAGCCAGCCAAACGAATCTAGGAGGGACGTTTGGAGGGTCCCGGTGACTTTCGCCAAATGATCTGGCGCGAGACCTCCCCACAGGAGGAAGAAAAACGCCAGGGTGCACGAAATATTGAAAACAGAAGTGGTGGATTTTAGTGGGTTCATGGAGCGATGGGGTGTAGATAAAACACTTAGCCCTACCATAATCAGCCACAGTGAACAAGAAAAATGCCATGGAGGTCCTTTGGTCGAGAGATGATCCATCATTCTGTATTGGGAATAGGCGGAGGGGAGTTGTTGCGGGAAAGTAGGCAATCGCCAAGTCATGTAAGGCTATAGCTTCGTTCCGCTCTGTCATTTCAACGTTTATGACTTAAAAGGGTTGCTCTTTATGGGGTTAAAGGTTTAGGCTTGACATCTTTGGCAAGCAATCTGGCCTACCAAACGCTCGCAAGAGAAGTTCAGAGGGGGCTCCAGAAATTCGGACAGTGCGATAAGTAGTAGCCTTGCTTCACCGAAGCCACCAGAAGGTGGCGAACCGGTCGTGGGTCAGTTGAATTAGCCAGCGGCATCACGCCCACACAGTCTATCCTTATCTCTTCCGCGATCTGGAGATCTCGGTCTCCTCGACTGGGCGAGTCGTCGAGTGCTGGCGTGGCGGCTGTCCAACACGCTGACGACCGATTTCTGGCTCGATGCGGTTCAGGGCGCCGTGGGCCGCTAAGACCCACCCGAGATCTTCACTACCGATCAAGGGTGCCAGTTCACCAGCCTGGAGTTCACGGGGCTCCTGACACACCACGGCATGCAGATCAGCATGGACGGGAAAAGATGTTGGCGGGACAACGTGTTTGTTGAACGACTCTGGAAGAGCATCACATACGAGGAGGTCTATCTTCACGCCTATGAGACGGTCAGCGCTGCGCACCAGGGCGTGGAGCGCTACCTGACGTTCTGCAACCAGACCAGACCGCACCGGGCGCTTGACGGCAAGACGCCAGACCAGGTGTACATATGACAACCTGCCTGCACGGCTCACCGCCGCATAGGCAACACACGCGAGGCACTACTTAAGGACAAGAACATGCTTTCCAACCAATCGGGGCCCCCTCTTTCGGAGGGCCTTTTTATTTCCTGATTTTAAGATACAGGTGAAGCGATGACGCTTAAGCGTATACTTTTCTTTTGCCTTTCCCATTCAACATAACGTTGCCTTGTACTTACTCAGCCTTCCTGGAGGGTGGTGAGAGCAGCGGCCGTTTAGGAGGTTAGTCCATGGGTAGAAAACAAGCATATGGCGATAATCCTATCGCCAAACGAAAAACGGATTTGTACAAAGAGGAGTATGTCCATAGTTTTGTCCAAAAATGGGACGAACTCATTGATTGGGGAGCTCGGGCCTCGAGTGAAGGGGACTTTTTTATCCGGCTTTTGAAAGAGCGGGGAGTTCAGTCCGTGTTGGATGTGGCGACCGGAACGGGGTTTCATTCGGTTCGGCTTTTGCGGGCTGGGTTCGACGTTACCAGCGCGGATGGCAGTCCGGAAATGTTAGCGAAAGCCTTTGAAAATGCTCGGCGAGCTGGCTTTATCATGCAGACGATTCATGCTGATTGGCGGTGGCTAAGCAGGGATATCCACAATAAATATGATGCCGTGATTTGCCTGGGTAATTCTCTGACCCATCTTTTTTCCGAGCAAGATCGGCGAAAAGCCTTGGCCGAGTTTTACACCGTCTTGAGACATGATGGGGTGCTCATTCTAGATCAACGTAATTACGATGGTATTTTAGACGATGGATTTAGGTCGAAGCATGTCTATTACTATTGCGGGGATAACGTCAGCGCAGAGCCTGAGTATGTGGATGAAGGGCTGGCCAGATTTCGCTATACGTTTCCTGATAAGGAGGTTTTTCATTTGAATATGTTCCCCCTGCGGAAAGAATATACTCGTCGGCTTATGAACGAAGTGGGCTTTCAGCAGGTGAAAACCTATGCCGATTTCCAGGAAACGCATAAGGTTGAGGCTCCAGACTTTTATGTGCATGTGGCGGAAAAACTCTACAAAAATGAGGAACGGGCAACGAGGATTGTAGGCAATTCTGGGAGTCAGACCTATTCACCTGCTGTGGCTACGGCCCGGGAATATTACAATAGCTCTGATGCGGACCGGTTTTATGCCACGATTTGGGGCGGTGAAGATATTCACATTGGACTCTACCAATCTGACAAGGATTCAATATTCGATGCTAGCCGACGGACGGTGGAAATGATGGCTTCTTCCGTGAAGAATCTTGATTCGAAGACCCGTGTGTTGGATATCGGATCGGGGTATGGAGGCTCAGCCCGCTATCTTCTCAAGGAATATGGTTGCCAGGTAGGTTGCCTGAATTTGAGTGAAATCCAAAATAGACGCAATCGAGAACTCAATCAGAAAGCAGGCATTAGCTTGGCGATTAATGTCATTGATGGCAGCTTTGAAGAGATTCCGCTCCCTGATGGGAGTGTCGATTTGGTGTGGTCTCAGGATGCCATTTTGCATAGCGGAGATCGGGAAAAGGTTTTTGAAGAAGTGTCACGGGTGTTGGCCAAGGGTGGACGGTTCATATTCACTGATCCGATGCAAAGCGCCAAATGTCCAAAAGATGTGTTGCAACCAATCCTCGATCGTATTCATTTAGATTCCTTGGGATCGATTGAGTATTATCAACAATTGGCCAAAGATCTTGGATGGAAAGAAGTCGGGGCTATGGATTTATCCAAGAATTTACCAACTCACTATGCCCGGGTCTTGCAAGAACTTGTGGCGCAACACCACACCCTCGTTCGTGTGTGTGCAGAAGAATATCTGGCCAATATGAAAGTGGGATTACAGCACTGGGTTGATGCCGGCATGGCCGGGCATTTGACCTGGGGTATCTTACACTTTCAAAAAGACTAGACGGTTTGACCTTCTTGGTGAAAACCAAGAAGAAGGCCGGATTCAGGTTCGACTGTACGTCTCGAATCGTGTGATCGGGGCGGATCTTGTAGGGTGCATCAGGAAACACCGAAACGAGTTGACCGTCGTACCGCCGAAACCGTTAATGCTTAGACAGAGGTCGGTATCGGCGGCACGACGAGCTCGTGTGTATGTATGAGCAAAAGGAGCCGACCTGTAATCCTACACTCGCCTCTCACCGGTATCTGTGGGCTGGGAAGATGATTAGCCCTTGCGTGAACGGGTTAAGGGGAGTAGGTGGTGAAAGGAAATCAAAAAGGGGAATAACAGTGCGTTATTCCCCCTCTCTCCGCTTGATGCTGAGTTGTGAGAACTTATGCCGTAGCCGGAACGTGCTGCTTAGCGAGGCCGCACAACTTTTCAAATCCCGCCGAATCTTTGATCGCCATATCTGACAATACTTTTCGATCCAGCAACACATTCGCTTTCTTCAATGCGTTGATGAACCGACCATAGGTCAATCCTTGGGCTCGAACAGCGGCACTGATGCGCGCGATCCACAACTGGCGGAAGTCCCGCTTACGATTCTTGCGGCCGGTGTACGCGTAGGTCAATCCTTTGTCTACGCTCTCTGTGGCGGATCGAAATAGCCGGCTCTTCCCGCCATACTGGCCTGATGCCAACTTAATCCGCTTCTTCCGCCGCTGTCTAGTTTTTGGACCACCCTTTGCGCGAGGCATGATTCTTACTCCTTTTAAATCTTGAAATTCCCAACTCGAATCGATCGCTGTCTATGCGTACGGCAGGAGTCGATTCAGCGTTAAAGTCACGGTTGGGTCGACGACCGCAGTTCCACTCAAGCGGCGCTTATGGTCGTGTCGTTTATGGGTCAACAAGTGTCGTTTGCCTGCTTTACGGCGCACGATTTTCCCGCTTCCGGTCTTGGCAAATCGCTTGCTCGTTCCTTTATGCGTTTTCGCTTTCATCGGAGATTCCTTTGGTTGATGGGTACCGCCGCATGGCACGTCAATGTTTTGGAGCCACAATCATGATCAAACTGCGTCCCTCCATACGGGGAGCATACTCGATTGTGCCGGCTTGGGCTAATTGTTCAATCACCGAATTCATCACGGCGCGACCCATTTCTTGATTGGCCATTTCTCGTCCACGAAAGGTGAGAGTGACCTTGGTTTTGTTGCCTTCTTCCAAAAAAGTCTTCATCTGTCGAACTTTGATTTCGAGGTCATGCTTGTCCGTCCGTGGACGAAGCTTGATTTCCTTCACCTGGGTGGACTTTTGATGGCGCCGGCTCTGATGCTCCTTCTTGCTTAGCTCATATTTATACTTCCCGTAGTCCATAATCCGGCAAACCGGAGGGACGGACGTAGGGGCAACTTCGACCAAGTCATAGCCGCCCTCTTGAGCCTGACGGAAAGCATCCGGGGTCTGGAGAATACCAAGTTGTTCTCCCTCCGGTCCAATCACACGGACTTCTCGCACTCGGATCTCACGGTTCACGCGCAATTTGGGGACGATAGGCCACCTCTTTCTATTATGTAGGTTGTATTTCTCGCTGGGTATGTTTGGTCTCGGCTTGCAGGAGATCCACCACCTCAGCCACTGTCATGGTTCCTAAGTTCGAGCCGCTTCGACCGCGTACAGAGAGCGTCCCATTTTCAACTTCGCGCTTTCCGGCAACCAGCATGAAGGGGACTTTCGCCTTCTCAGCCTCCCGAATCTTAAAACCGATCTTTTCGTTCCGAAGGTCGGCTTCGACGCGGAAGCCAGAGGTCTTCAATCGACCGACCGCGGCGGCGACATACTCCTCCTGCTGATCGGTAATATTCATGACCACCGCCTGTACCGGAGCGAGCCAGGTCGGGAATGCGCCTCCATAATGCTCAATCAGAATTCCGAAGAAACGCTCGATTGAACCCATGAGGGCTCGATGGATCATGATCGGGCGATGGGCTTTTCCATCTTCTCCGATGTAACCTAATTCAAACCGCTCTGGGTTGTTGAAGTCCACCTGAACGGTGGAGCACTGCCACGAACGACCCAAGGCGTCCTTGATCTTGATGTCGATCTTCGGGCCGTAAAATGCCCCGCCACCGGGATCAAGATGGAAGGAGATATTGCGACTCTTCAAGGCGGCTTCCAATGCGCTCGTCGCCAGCGTCCAATGTTCATCGCCGCCGACCGACTCTTTGGGTCTTGTCGACAGAAACACTTCGAACTCATGGAAGCCGAACGTGTGTAGTACGAAAAATGTAAAATCCAACACGCGGCTGACTTCCGCTTCCATCTGATCCGGGCGACAAAAGAGATGGGCATCATCTTGGGTGAATCCGCGTACTCGCATGAGCCCGTGCAAGACCCCGGTTCGCTCATAGCGGTAGACGGTTCCCAATTCTCCATAGCGAAGGGGGAGGTCGCGATAGCTCCGCAAGTGAGACTGATAGATCATGATGTGGTATGGACAGTTCATCGGCTTGAGCTGGTAGTCGCTCCCCTCCAGCTTCATCGGTGGGAACATATTTTCCCGGTAGTACTCAAGGTGCCCGCTAGTTTTCCACAGATCAAGGCGAGCGGCATGGGGTGAATACACCAGGTCATAACCATCGCGAATATGCTGTTCTCGCCAGAAGTTTTCAATCAACAGGCGTACGGTAGCCCCCTTCGGATGCCAGAGCACCAACCCTGGACCGATTTCGTCCTGAATGCTGATCAAATCTAGTTCTTTTCCGACTTTTCTATGATCGCGCCGTTTGATCTCTTCCAGCCTGGCGAGATAGGCATCCACTTCGGCCTTTGTCGGGAAGGATGTGCCGTAGATACGCTGTAACATAGGATTGCGTTCATCGCCCCGCCAGTACGCTCCGGCTGTGTTGAGTAATTTGATGGCGCCGACGGAGCCGGTTGTCGAGAGATGAGGACCGCGGCAGAGGTCAACAAAATCGCCTTGCGTGTACGCAGTGATCGGTTCTCCGTCTGGGAAACCTTGAATAAGTTCGACCTTGTAGTGTTCTCCCTTGGCCTTAAAAAAATCAATGGCCTCCTGCTTCGAGAACTCTCTCCGTGTAATCGGAAGGTTGCGGGAAATGATCTCCGCGGCACGAGCTTCAATTTGCTCAAGGTCCTCCGGTGTAAAGGTGCGGTCAAAGGCGAAGTCATAGTAAAAACTGTCTTCCAGCGCGGGCCCGATCGTGAGCTGTGCGGACGGGAAAAGTTCTTTCACAGCCTGAGCCATGATATGCGTACTACTGTGACGATAGACCTCCCGACCTTCGACGCTATCGAACCGAAGCGGTTCAATAGTTGAACCACCCGAAAGAGGCCGTGACAGATCAACCACCGCTCCATCGATCTTGGCCGCGAGAACATCTTGGCTGGCAATCCCCAATGCAGACAAGGCGGCTCCCGCTGTCTCACCCACCTGAATGTCTCTGCTCGGACCGTCTTTAACCGCAATTTTCATAACGGATAAAACCGACTTTCAATAGCACCAAAAATAACAAAGGCACCGCGCCTCCGAGAGGCAAACCAGTGCCTCGAATTCATGGTAGGCGCGGACGGTCTTGAACCGTCGACCTCTACCGTGTCAAGGTAGCGCTCTCCCCCTGAGCTACGCGCCTATCAGCAAAGATGGCATGCTAATATAGCCTCACGGACACTGTCAAGAAAACGAAAGAGAAGACAGCACTCCATCGGAGATCCGAAAGAGAGTCTCCCTTCTCTTCCTTAGCCGGATACGCTCCAGGTGAAGACAACTACTTCACGGCAGAACGGAGCTCTTTCCCGGCTGAAAATTTCGGCACCTTGGCTGCCGGGATTCGGAGCGATTCGCCTGTCCTCGGGTTCCTTCCCATCCGCGCTTTCCGTTTGGAGATCGTAAATGTACCAAAGTTGACAAGGGAGACTCGTTGCCCCTTTTTCAGGGTGGAAGTCACCGCTCCGGTAAATGCTTCAAGGGCAGTTCCTGCCGCAACTTTAGTGATTCCAGCCGAAGCGGCCATCTTCGCAATCAACTCTTCCTTTGTCATGGGATCCCTCCTCCTTGAGTGTTGAGAGAAATATGGAAAGTGAGTTTCGCGGCACGTTGTGGCAACCTGTGGTTAAGCACTCTGACTCGCCTTAACTTTTGTTTGCTTCAAGGGGATGTGCAGATCGACGATCTTTTTTCGCAATGTGTTGCGGTTGAGCCCCAAAAGTCCCGCCGCCTGTATTTGATTGCCTCGCGTCTCCTTGAGGGCTGAAGTGATGAGAGGGCGTTCCACGGCGGAGATTAGGATTGGGTGAAGATTTCTTGCCGATCCGTTCCTCATGCCTTTGACGAACTCCCCCATTTTTTCTTCTAAGTAACTTTCGAGAGAGCCTTCGCGGGAATTGTTCTGATGCAAGACATTCGGTGAGCTCATCAATTGGAGCTGGATCATTTTCAGTGTTTTTCTCAAGACAGCCCGCGAGCCATTGACGAGAAGGGCGCGGGACAGATCTGGATGGTCCTGAAGCGCATTGAGCCGTTCTTGTCCGCTACGGGACTCCACGATGACAATATCAAACCCCTGTTGAGACAATTCCTTCTGGAAGGCCTTTGCATCTCGGGCGATGGTAATAGACGCATCTTTGAAGACTTGTCTGACCTGTCCCTGTACAACTGCATCGCTCGTAAGCAGAAGAATAGTATATGCAGATGACGGCACTGGCATGAAGGTACCACCCGAAGAAGAGGGCGGATTATTGCCTGGGGCGTAAACGATGTCAATCGGATTTTACGTATGTGGGTGACTCTCGAGCTGCTTCTTCATCCCTCTGCAGGCGTGAAATGTATCACCAATAGACGATTTCCTCTCCTGTCATGATGGTGCAGTGTTTCGGCATGCAACAGATCAGCGTCTCAATACTTAGGAAACAGATTCACTAAGCCTCGCGTCTCGTTATCTCTCTTGACAGATCAGGAAAGGGGACAGTATACATAGTATTCAATTCCTACCGGAATACTGAAGAATGAAAGTGTCGAAGCGTGTAACCTATGGGATTATGGCTGCGGTTGACCTTGCGATCAACGCGAAAGAGTCTCCAATTCAAGCGAGGGCGATCGCAAGGCGACAGGGAATTCCGGTTCGTTTTCTGGAGCAGGTCCTCCATGCGCTCAAAAATGCTGATTTAGTCGAAAGCCACCGAGGAGCCCAGGGGGGGTATCTATTGTCACGCGAACCGTCAAGCCTGTCGATTGCAGACATACTCGAAGCATTGGAGGGACCGGTCTTCCATCGATCCCCTGTTAATCAGGGACCGCGCGATCGGTCTACGGCAAAGCCTGAACTACTTCTTGGTGACGTGTGGGAACAAGTACAACAAGCAGAACGTAAGGTGCTCGAGGGCATCACAGTCGAACACTTAGCGACGCATCAACGAGCTCTTGATGCTCAACGAAATCCGATGTATCACATCTGAGACGAAGGTTTCTTCTCTTGAGGAGATAAGGAGAGAGCGATGAGCCAGGTCGAATCCATCAATCGCCCTAAGATCGCGACACATCCGATCCCATCTGTGATCCAGGAGGAAATCGAGACTTTTGAGGCTGAGGCTCTGCGGACTTTGGCTGGAGACATCTCAACCGATCTATTCAAACCCTTCCGTTTGCAATATGGCATCTACGGCCAGCGTCAGCCTGGAGTGCAGATGGTACGGGTCAAGATTCCATTTGGCGGCCTCACGGCGAATCAGCTTCGCCGCCTGGCGGAACTTGCCGATCGCTATGCCACCGGGGTCGGTCATGTCACGACGAGGCAAGACATTCAGATACATTTTGTGGAACTCAAGGATGTGCCGGCCATCATGCGGGGATTGGCCGAAGTCGGCCTGACCACCAGGGAAGCCTGTGCCAACACCGTGCGGAATGTGACGGCCTGCCACTTGGCGGGAGTGTGCCAAGGCGAGGTGTTCGATGTAACACCGTACGCGAAGACAGTAGCCTATCACCTCTTGCGCAATCCACTGAACCAAAGTATGCCTCGGAAGTTCAAGATCGCGTTTTCTGGATGCGCCCATGACTGTGCCCTAACTCCAATCCACGATATTGGTTTGCTGGCAGTGAAACGAGCCGACGGGGCGATCGGCTTTCGAATGGTAGCAGGTGGAGGATTGGGCTCTGCGCCACGAGTCGCACAACTTCTTCGAGAATTCACCCCTATGGCGGAGCTGATTCCCAGTATCGAGGCCGTCATCAAGGTCTTTGATACCCTCGGGAACAGAAAAAACCGTAACAAGGCCCGTATGAAGTTTGTCATCGACAAGCTGGGATTTGAGGAATTCAAGCGCCGGTGGGAAGCCGCGTACGTGGCTATGGGCCATGCCCTTCCCAAGAACGGAGAGTTGACGCTTCTTCAGCATCAGGATGTGCCGACGCCGCTGATCATGCCGACTCGAAATGGACTGGCAAATGGAAACGGAAACGACCACAGCAAGGGGACGCATGCGATCGGGCTCGAAACGCCGTTTGAGATGTGGCAACGAACCAATGTTGTGAAACAGAAGCAGGAAGGATATGTCACGGCCGCCATCAAGCTGTTTATGGGAGATATTACGGTCGACCAGATGTTCTTCGTGGCCGATCTTGCCGAACGGTATTCAAACGGTAATCTCCGTACCACTATCAACCAGAACATGGTGATTCGGTGGATTCCGGCGGATCTCGCCCCGAAGCTCTATGAGGATCTCGCCTCTCGCGGGTTGGCGGATCCTGGTGCAGAACTGGTCGAAGACATTATTGCCTGCCCCGGTACTGATACCTGTGGCCTGGGTATCACTTCATCGAAAGGACTTGCGCGGGCTCTGGCTGAGGTGTTTCCCGCTGGACGCGTTCCCGAAGACCTGGCGGGGGTCGATGTCAAAATCAGCGGCTGCCATAATTCTTGTGCGCAACATCATATATCCACCATCGGGTTGCATGGGGTCGGAAAGCGCCTTGGCAACCACGTCGCACCGCACTACGAGTTGCACCTCGGTGGTTCGGTGAACGGCACGGCGAAGATCGGCCAGATGACCGTGAAGTTGCCTGCAAAGGCGGTTCCGGCGGCAATCTCGCATTTGATCGATGTGTATCGGCGGGATCACCAAGAGAACGAGAATTTGCCGAAATTCATCGCACGTGTCGGGAAGAGCAAGTTGAAGGACGAGTTGATTCCGTACACGATCGTACCGCCTTATGAGCAAGACCCGACCTTCTATTACGACTGGGAAGGTGAGGAAGAATTCATCCTTGAAGATCTCGGACCCGGCGAATGTGCCGGTGGTGCGCTGGAGATGATCGAAAACGGTATTCTCGAGGCCGACCAAGAGCTCTATCAAGCGAAACTGTTGGTAGAGAAACATCAATATTCCGTGTCGGTGAACAAATCCTATCGAGCGGTCTTGGCGGCAGCCAAGGCGCTTCTGGTGACCGAAGGACTCGAGCCATCAACTGACTCCGAGACGTTCAGCGAGTTTGATAGCAGGGTTGCGCAAAAAGGCGTGGTACCGACAATCTATCGAGAGCTAAACAAGAAGGTCGGCGATCTAGGGCCGAAGGAGACGTCCGCTGAGTCGGCGCATGAGAAGATGGCATTTGCCAGAGGGTTTGTCGATGCCTGTCGCACGGCGACGGATCAGATGGGGAAGGATCTCAAATTGTCAGCCACGCCAGAAGAGCAGGCTCCTCCGGTTCCAGTTGCAGCTGAAGCGAAACCGGTTGCTCCTGCTCCGACGGGAGCCCCCGTCTACGATCTACGGGGTGTTGCGTGCCCCATGAACTATGTGAAGACCAAACTCAAGCTTGAGATGATGGATGCTGGTGAAAAGTTAGAAGTGTGGCTTGACTCAGGCGAACCGATCAAGAACGTGCCCATGAGCCTCAAGAACGATGGGCACAAGGTATTGATCCAAGAGGCGCTGGAACCGGAAGCCTCACATTATCGGATCCTGGTTGAGAAGGTTGAAGGATGACAGAGCCTGGGTTGCTATGGCAGTAAAAGACCAATCCGAACTCATCGCGGATCTCAAGGCTTGGGGTGCCTCGTTCGAGACGAAGCAGCCTCAAGAGGTGGTGGCGGATGCCATCGAGCGATATAGGGAAAAGATTGTGCTGGCCTGTAGTTTCGGTGCGGAGGACGTCGTGCTTGTCGACATGGTGCATCGCGTCGATCCATCACTGCCGTTGTTCTATCTCGACACCGAGTTTTTGTTTCCCGAGACCTATGCCACGCGAGATAGAGTGATTGAACGATATAGCCTCAAGCCGGCCCAGGTCATCCAAGTGAAATCATTGCTGACACCGCAGAAACAGGCGGAAGACTATGGCGATGCGTTGTGGACACGGGAGCCGGACCGCTGCTGCCAGCTGCGGAAGGTCGAACCCCTGACCCGAATTCTGCAAGGGTACGAAGCGTGGATAACTGGCATTAGGCGGGATCAAGCGCCCTCCAGGGCCAATGCCGGCTTGATCGAGTGGGACGAGAAATTCAAATTGGTTAAGGTCAACCCACTAGCCCGATGGACGTGGGCTGATGTGTGGACCTACGTTCAGGTCTACGAAGTTCCCTACAACCCGCTCCATGATCAGAATTATCCCAGTATCGGGTGCACGCACTGCACCGCTCCCGTGGCGCCTGGTGACGATCCGCGAGCCGGACGCTGGAAGAATTTTGCCAAAACCGAGTGCGGACTCCATAAGACGTAACATGCCGATTCAAGATATTCTCGCCAAGATTGCCAAAGGCCCAAAGGTCTCTAAGGATCTAACCTGGGAGGAGTGTAAACAGGCCATGAAGGCGCTGATCGAGGGTGAGGCGACACCGGCACAAGTCGGGGCCTTCCTCATTGCCATGCGGTTCAAGACTGAATCGGTGACGGAATTGGCTGCATTGACTGCTGCAGCGAGACAGTATGTGCCGCCTCTCGCCGTCTCGCGGAACCTCGCCCTGGTTGATGTGCCGAGCTACGCAGGGAAGCAGGATACGTTTCACGCGCTTATTGCCGCGTCCATTGTCGCCGTTGCGGCTGGAGCAGCCGTCTTGATGCACGGCTACGATGGCATTCCTGGTCGGCCCGGTAGTGCCGGTGTCTTGAAAGCATTGGGTATCCCAGTTGATGCCGATCCTAAGTCGGTGACGGAGGATGTGAACCGGAAGGGCTTTGCGTACTTGGATATCGGACTGTATCATCCGCCGGTCTTCAGATTTTTGGAGATGCGTCAGGAGTTTGGTGTCAGAAACGTGTTCCATCCGATTGCCAGACTACTCAACCCAGCTCGGGCTGCAGTACAACTCGTCGGGTTGTCGCACCCGCCGCATTTTGAAAAAACCGCCGAAGCCTTGAGCATGCTGGGGTGTCCGCGAGCGCTCGTGATCCGTGGTGTCGAAGGCGATCCGGAGCTATCCGCTTCGATGGTGACACGGGTGTTGGAGATACGCGATGAACGCATCATTCCGCTGGGCGTGGCGCCAAAAGACTTTGGGCTTGCGTTTGTCTCATCACGGGACATGGCGGGATTTCCACCCGGCCAGCGTGAAAAAGAAGCCGATCTGCTCCGCCGCATTCTTCAGAATCGGGTGCAGGGGGGGCCAAAAGAGTGGGTGCTTATGAACGCGGCGATGGTGCTCTATGCGGCAGGCAAAGGTTCGTCTTTATCGGCCTGCTTCCCAACTGTACGTACGGCTCTTGATGGAGGAGCGGCAGCGCGCAAACTTGATGAATTAGTGCGAGCACCGGTCGCAGCATAGGGCTAGAAGGATTACGAGTATGAAACACCTTCGGCAACTTGAAGATCAAAGCGTCTATATCCTTCGAGAAGCCTATAAACACTTCGACAATCTCGCCATGCTCTGGTCGATGGGGAAGGATTCGACGGTGCTGCTCTGGCTGGCTCGTAAGGCGTTCTTTGGGCATGTGCCGTTTCCACTTCTCCATGTCGACACTAGCTACAAGATTCCGGCGATGATCGAGTACCGGGACCGTCTTGCTCGTGAATGGCGGTTGAACTTGATCGTCGGCCAGAACAAAGAAGCCTTGGCGGCAGGCATGAACCACACGATGGGCCGTGTGGTCTGTTGCACGGCCTTAAAAACTAACGGGCTCAAGCAACTGCTGGAGAACAAGGGGTACACCGGCGTGATCCTCGGCGTCCGGGCCGACGAAGAGGGGACGCGGGCCAAGGAGCGCTATTTTTCTCCACGTGATAAACACGGTGACTGGGATTTCCGGGATCAACCGCCTGAGCTATGGGATCAATACAAGACGACATTCCCACCCGGCACGCATATCCGTATTCACCCCTTGCTGGATTGGACAGAAATCAATATTTGGGAATACATCAAGCTCGAAAACATTCCCTTCATCGACTTGTATCTCGATAAAGGCGACGGCACACGCTATCGCAGCCTCGGCTGCGCACCCTGTACGTCGCCGATCAAATCGACAGCCAAGAACGTGGACGACATCATCGAAGAACTTCGCCGTACCACCGTGGCCGAGCGGTCAGGACGAGCGCAGGACGAAGGACGAGGGATGGAGTTGTTGCGAAAAGATGGGTACATGTAGGCAGTATGCTGAAACGAGCATCCAGCTCCGTTCTCGGATCGAAGCAATCCTCAACGTACCCAAGAGGGTACGCCTCCGGTTGTTTCTCCCCTGTGGCCTCGCTGGTCGCCTCGTTTGAGCATTCTGCAGGGTAAATGAAAATGACAATGACCGAAAGCAAGCCATCCGAGAATTTGAATATCGTGATCGTCGGCCATGTGGATCATGGCAAGTCCACGCTGTTGGGCAGGCTCTATGCCGATACCGGCTCACTGCCCGATGGCAAGCTGGAAAAGGTACAGGCTATCTGTAAGCAACAGGGGAAGGAATTCGAATATGCGTTCCTCTTCGATGCCTTCCTGGAGGAACAGGAGCAGGGGATCACGATCGATACGGCTCGCACGTTTTTCATGTGGAAGGGCCGCCAGTACATCATCATCGATGCCCCAGGGCATAAGGAGTTCCTCAAGAACATGATTTCCGGCGCTGCACGTGCTGAGGCAGCGCTCCTGCTTATCGATGCCTTGGAAGGGGTGAAGGAACAGTCGAAGAAGCACGGCTACCTGCTTTCGCTCTTGGGTGTCCGGCAGTTTGCGGTGGTTGTGAACAAGATGGATCTGGTGGGGTACCGGCAGGACGTGTTCGACGGGATCGAGAAAGAGTACCGAGAATTTCTGGCGCAGTTCAAAGCCGTGCCGTCCCAGTTTATTCCAGTGAGCGCCAAGCTCGGCGACAACCTCGCCAACCGCAGTGCGATGATGCCGTGGTACAGCGGCCCGACAGTCCTAGAAACGCTCGGCGCGTTCCAGAAAGAAGCGGCTCGTTCGGAACAGCCGCTTCGACTGCCCGTGCAGGATGTCTATAAGTTCGATGCACGCCGCATCATCACCGGCCGCATTGCAGCGGGGCGGCTCAAGGTGGGTGATCACCTTGTCTTCTCACCCTCCAACAAGCGGGCGAACATCCGGACGGTAGAAGCGTTCAATATCGAGCCGCAACCGACTGAGGGCCTGGCGGGACAATCGATCGGGGTGACGCTCGATGAGCAAATCTTTGTCGAGCGCGGTGAAATCGCCTCCCACCAAGAACATCTTCCATCTGTTTCCACCGCCTTTCGGGCCAACCTGTTTTGGTTGGGGAAGCGGCCGCTGGGAAAAGGGCTCAAATATCTCTTGCGCGTGGCGACCAAAGAGGTGGATTGCGAAGTGGCTTCAATCCATCGGATCATCGATACGATGGACCTGGCCCAGCAACAGGGCAGCAGTACCGTCAATAAGAATCAAGTAGCCGAATTGACCTTGCGTACGAAGGCTCCGGTTGCCTTCGATCTGTCGGCGTCGTTCGAGGCGACCGGCCGGTTCGTTTTGATAGACGAATATGACATTGCAGGCGGCGGCATTATCACTGAACTGGTTCACGACGACCAAGAATTTCTGCGGGAAGAAGCCAGACGGCGCGATTTTGCATGGGTGAAGGGGGAAGTGACGGTGGAGGACCGTGCGCAACAGTATGGCCATCGTGCAGCCGTTGTCCTCATTACCGGAGGGCGGCACACCAGTAAATCATTCTTGGCTCGAAAACTCGAAGGCCGTCTTGTAGCAGACGGGCGGCATGCGTACTTGTTGGATGGAGAAAATCTCCGCCGTGGACTGGATGCGGATCTGAGCGAAGAAGAGCGTGGACAGACCACCGAAATGGCCAGGCGCTATGGCGAAGTGGCTCGCCTTCTCACCGACACGGGCCTCATCGTGGTATCTACGACGAATCCATTCGGGTTGGCTCATCGTGAGGCCTCACAGGCGATCAGGACCCTCGTGAATCCTGCGCCGGTCATCGCTGTCCACATGAGCAAGACGGAAGAAGAACCACCGCCGAATACCGATGTCGTTCTTTCGGGACCCACAGATTTCGACGCAGCCACTGCTCGAATCCTCGACGAATTGAAACGCCGGGGTGTCCTGGCTCAGGCCATCGGGGCGAAGCCGATCTTCCAGTATTCGATCTAGCCTGGATGCTGATCAAGTCCGGCAGCGGCGTTCTCGCCTCGCTCAGGGGCTCATCGTACAGAAGCCTACGCCTCCACCTCTTCGCTCGCTGCGGCCTTGCTGGACGCGCCTTTTTGAGCATCCTGCGTCGCTGCTTGTTGTCGTTTCACACATCGATAAATGCGATGGCTTCTGCAGCCGAAATGGGTTTTCCCGCAGCCTGCTAAGTCAAAGGGCGACGGGGCATGTGGGATGGGCGGGCTCACGTTCGGCTGTGCTCTACGTGGGCGTTCTGATGGCCACACAGAGGAACCCAGTGACGCGCACCTTGTATCAGCGATTGTGTCAGGCGGGGAGGGTGAAAACGTTAACCTGGATGGCATGCATGCGGAAACGGCTGACCATCGTGAATGCGGTGCTAAAGAACGGGATGCCGTGGCGAGCAGTCACGAGTCAGTCCGATTGAGTTCCAAGACAGTTACTGACCCCGACTTTTGCTCCAGATCATTCCGGTTGGTACCCTTTATCAGAATTTGAGGATCAACTTCCGCAAAATGATAATCGCTGTTGGAACGGCCACCCCATACCCTGCCCACTGCGCCTTCTCGTGCCAGGCCAAATCCTCTTTCCGCTGCCGCTCAGCGTCGAGCTGCTCGTTGAGCGCAGCATTTTGTTCTTGCAGCAAATCACTCTCCTGCTTTCGGTTCTCGTTCAGCCCCTCCAGCGTTTCAACATAGGCTTTCTGCTTCTCAAACATGTCCTTATACTCAGCCAACAACTTTCCTGACTCGGTCAGGAGCTGCTTGTTTTGTTGGACCTCAGCCAACACTTTGACGAACTGATCACGAGGCACCGCGACGACTTTCTCGTCGGCATGGGCGACGGCAGGGAGCAGGAGTAAGGTAAGCAACAGGTAGATCATGGTATACGTTCCTCCACCTTGACGTACCAATTCACATCACGTTTATTAGCATTCGGATCAATGCCAGCAAGATGAACAGCGTGACCGTGTAAGATGTCGCGCGTAGTTCCAGGAAGTCGTCGAAGTGGCATAGAGTCGTTGAATTCCACGACCCTCGTTCGATGCTCGATCTCATCATCGTTCATCGGCATTCCCTCACCTCGACCTCTACGCCCAGCGTTTCCCTCGCCAGTTTCACCAACCCCGCATCTGTCTTGGTCTGCTTGCGCACGGCCTGCTCAACCATCGGTGTCTGCGCCTTCATGGCCGCCAAGGCCTGCTCGTAGTTGGCCAATTGCTGGTGCCGCAGTCCAAGCTCGCGTGTCTGGATCGCCGCCAGCTCGTTCTTTTCTTTAATGACCTCTTGGAGCTGTTTGATCTGTCGGTTGAGCTGGCTATTTTGGTGGCGGAGCTGGCCATTCTGTTCCTGGATCTGGTCATTCTGTGCGTAGAGTTGGTTGTTCTGTTGGTAGAGCTGACCGTTCTGTTCCTGGAGCTGTTGGTTCTCCTGATCCAGCTTCGCGAACTTCTCTGCCGAGGCCGGGTCGACTGCAGCTTCAACCGACTGCGGCTCGATTAGGTTTGTCTCGTGCTGCGAGGACCATAGCACCGCCTGCCCGGCGAAGAAGAGTGCCACCACGGCAGCGAGGCTATAGGCCACGACATGGGATTTGAGATGATTCAGCATGGATCAACCTCTTAGCTGCAAATTCTCTCTACTACCACCACGGAGAATCAAGGAGACAATGCGTAGTTTTATCCAGCACCAAAATCTCACGGCAACATGACTCCTAAATTCCTTACGGAATTGCGATACTGCCGCTGCCCAATGCTATCGTGGCCTAGAGAGGTGTAAAATGCAAGCGCTTATGCATGGAATTCCACCTAACCGCCCTGGCATCGACTAGCGATGTCGCCCTAATGGGGCACACGCATCGGGGTGATGCTATAAGTAGTATCCATAAAGACCTGAGGCGCTGTGGTGTCCTGGCCGAGGCGACGGACCGAAGCCGGTTCTCCAGTACTCCAGCTAAGAACTAAGTGACCGATCAAACCAGATATGCACGAGTTGCTGGGGTGGTCTGCCACGTTGGCGCATGTCCAAGTGGGTTTTCAGTTGCTCGGCTCAATCATGTAGATTACAACGTTTGCGGTTGGGTCACGTATCCGAGAGATCGCCCGCCTGCGGAAGTTCTAGGGCAGAGGACGGTGGCGCAAGCGGAAAGGAATTGCGATTGAAACGCCGGGGACCCAGGCGTAAGGCGTGTATTGTGTCGGCAACGCAGCAATGTTGGTGGCAGATTCAACGGTCTGCACGAAGCAAGGCGCGACCCCAGTCCACAACAGTCTGTGGGCAGAGCCTGGAGGTCAGTTTCCCGCCTTTCAGGGGATGACACCAGACCGACCCCTTGACGGCTTTCTCTCTACAGCAATATTCTGCTTTGGCGTGCTACGCGGCTCTCCTTAGACGCAGGTGATTGTCATGCAGGGTAAAGATCCGTTTATTGCACTCCTCGGGGTATTCATCCTTGGTCTGACGTTCTTCTTCTGTGATCAAGGGTTGGTTAGGTCACCACCGCCGGTTGCATTGGAGAACCAGGCGGAAATTCCTCCACCGGCTCCGAACATCGTTGAGCCGCTGCCATCGCTACCACCATTGTCGCCGGCATCTGGGCCGGCGGTGTCGAAAAAGAAGATCGATGACCTGCTGATAGGCAATCCGATTACATTCCGAATCAACAGCGGGATCCTTCTGCCGGAGGGGAAAACCGTGCTGAATAGCGTGGCCACGATTTTACACGAAGACCCAACGGTGGCCTTTGAAGTCGGCGGTCATACGGACAACGTTGGACCGGAGCAGGCGAATTGGGTGCTCTCGGAACAGCGTGCCAAGGCCGTCGTCGAATATCTCATCTCACAAGGAATCGCAGCCGAACGGCTGACCCCCAAAGGGTACGGAGTCTCCCGACCGATCGTTGAGAGTGCCACCGATGAGAGGCGCTGGCACAACCGAATAATCGAATTTTCCATCGTAACCAAGGGAGAACAGCCATGATGTCTGCGCACTGGACATGCTGGTTCTGGACGGTGGTGGGAGCTGGTTTCCTTGGGTGGGGGATCAAGGGTGTGGTGTTGGGGCCAGTGATGGATGAGAAGCGTCGTGAGGTGGAACGCCTCACGAGTAAGGTCACCAGGCTTACCAATCAACCGCCAGAGGTTCGAACGGTTGAGAAGCGGGTTGAGGTCCCGGTCGAACGGGTGGTGGTGAAACGCGTTGAAGTACCGGTAGAAAAGATTGTAGATCGGCCGGTCGACAATCAGGAGCACCTGGCCCGGATCAAGGCGTTGGAAGGCGAGGTAGCCGTGATCGCTGGACTGTTTACGCAGATCGCTCAGCTCAAGACCTTTTCTTCACAGGCTGGAGAGAGGCGTATCGAGGGGCGAGTGGTGGTGCCGGTCGACAATCCAGGGCAGCTGGCCAGGATCAAGGCGTTAGAAGGTGAGGTGGCCGTGATCGCCGAGCTTCGTGCGCAGATTGCTGAGCTCCGCGCCGTGTCTGTGCAGGCCGGCGAGAAGGTCGTCGAGAAACGCATCGAGTCTCCCGCTGAAAAGATTGTCGTGAAGAATGGGGAAGTGTCGGTTGAAAAGATCAGCGAACACACGGGGGACCTCGAGCATGCCGGTGTCGTGGAGCAGTCGGATGAGGGACAAGCGGTCGGCGAGGCACCCGATGACCTGAAACACATCCGCGGGGTCGGGCCGGCGTTAGAACGGTTTCTGCATAAGCGGGGTGTCTTCTGGTTCAGCCAGGTGGCGACTTGGAGCCAGGCAGACATCGATAAATTCGAGTTCCTCTTACCCAACTTTGGGGGGCGCATTCAACGAGAAAACTGGGTAGGTAGTGCAAAGGTCGAGTACTACAAGAAGTATAAGAAATGGCTCGGCGGCGGCGAGCCCTCAAGTGAGAGCCTCGAGTTTCCTGCGCAGCTCGCTGAGCTCCAAGCCGCGTCTCCACAGGCCGGGGAGAAGGTCGTCGAGAAGCAGACCGAGCCTCTCGCTGAACAGATTGTTGTGAAGGGTGGAGAAGTGCCGGTTGAAACGAGCAGCGATCCAGCTGGGGATCTGGACCAGGCCGGTGCCGTGGAACCGTCGAATGAGGGACAAGCGGTTGGCGAGTCGCCCGATGATCTGAAACACATACGCGGGATCGGGCCGGCGTTAGAACGGTTTCTGCATAAGCGGGGTGTCTTCTGGTTCAGTCAGGTGGCGACTTGGAGCCAGGCGGACATCGACAAATTCGAGTTCCTCTTACCCAACTTTGGGGGGCGCATCCAACGGGAAAACTGGGTGCACAGTGCGCAGGTCGAGTACTACAAGAAGTATAAGAAGTTCCCTGGCGACGATCAGCCCCCAAGTGCCACGCCGGAGGCACACTAGCATGCTGCCGAGCAACTCAGGTTGACCGCTGTAGTCATCACGAATATCGAAGTTTGCGAAAACGCAGCACAGCCACTCAGGATGCGCAATAACGCTGGTGCTAGGCGTGCATTAAACCGGTGACGTGGCAACGTTGGTGGGGGAGACAGCGGCATGCAAGAAACAAGATGCGACCCCAGTCATTCGAAATCATGGGAGAGAACTGGCGGGATCAACGTCACGAGAAGAACGGATGTACACGGAGAGTATGTGCCGTTATGAAGCGAGAGCTTGCACATATTGCTCGCGGTGAGACCAATATACCGGCTTAACCTCGTAGGCTGCTAGTGCCTCAAGGATATCTCCTCCTATCTGTCGTTCCTGATCATTCAGAAATGCATACGATTCTGATTGTTGCCCTCTCGCCTCTCGCGTATCACTAAGGCTAAAGAGGTATGCACTTATCGTATTTCGATTTGGTGCATTGATAGCTTGCACCATGCGTTCAGGCCTGGTTTTAGAATGTGGGATCAGGAAATCAATGGCATGGTCGAATCCTGTGTGGCCAGTGAGTTTAACGCTTGCGCTATAGCGAATCTCATGGTCGTCAAAGAATGCTTTCACATCTTCCCAGAAGAAACTCGCAACGCGAGGTTGAGCCATCACGAACATATCGTTCACTGCTAACATCGCCTGAATAAGTGAATGTATTCGCTGCCCCAAGTTTTTCTGCGACGCCTCTACGACGAGCTGTTTATTTTCGACACGGACACCAAATCCACGAAGCATAGTCTCTAAGGTAGCTTTGCGCTTGGGTGTGTTGACATCCAGTCCGCTTGTCCGAAGATCCGACAGGATATATCCGTCATCTGACAGGAGAATGGCTCCATTTTGTCTCAGGGCATAAATTTGAATGTGATCATTGTGCCGATCCAGAAATGGCGTTGTGAGCTCGCAGGCTTTCTCTAAATGCTCAACCGATAGCCCCTTTCGGAGCCATTCAACGTATGAGTCAATGAGGCCTTGGCACTCTTGCTTATTCACAGTAGATCTTCCTGAAAACTTGGAATCCCAATGATGTTGCAGTATCCGCAGAAGCTTCTGAACGTTTCGTTAATGTCTGTCGATGATGTGAAGATAGCAGGGTCTATTGGATAAGCCCACTTATCGTCGAATCCTTCACGGTACAGGTGGATATGGGTTCTGCCAATGTAGCTTCCGTCTGGATTTGTATGAGGACTCCCATCGACATCCAGTCGAACCAGAACAATTGCAATCTTGCCACGGGTTTGAAACTTTACCTTTGAGAGGCGAATCGTGCCGCGCGAAAGATCGAGGAGGAACCTCTCCTTCTTGTCGGCACCTATGAGCTCATGTGTTTGGTCTGTTCCCGCATGCAGAGTTATGGTGACCAGCTCTGAGAAGGTCTTTTGCATTGCGATAAGAGTGTGTGCCTCGACTTGAGTCAACATAGATTCACTCTGCTACGGTTCTTTGATTAACCCTGCCCACAAAAAGTATGTTCAAGCGCGTTTTTTGCCGCCGCAGCTTACTCTTTTTTTGTGCCAAAATCAGCCTACGAAAGAGAATATCTCGGAGCTCATGAAAGTGCCTGTAGAAGAAGTAGCGGTAAAGGGTCATGGGAGTCACATGGAAGCAGTGAACCTGGAATGGTTGCCGCATCGCTCTATGCGGTTTGACTCCTTGAAAATCCATATGATAGCGTAGTCTCTCGATCAACCCCTGCGGAGCGACTGCAACAGGAGCCTTTATGAAATTTGTCTGTCTCAACTGCGAAACATATATGAATCTTGAGAAGGTGGAGAAGCCGGAGGAAGGATCGCTCGGGGTCTTTTTCGCCTGCCCTTCCTGTAGTGCGAAGTTTTCGATGGTGACCAATTCCGGCGAAACGAACATGATGAATGCCTTGGGGCTGAAGCTGAGCCCGAAGTCCGCGCCGGAAACATCCATGGAAGGGTTGCGCGCGCTTGGGGGAAATGGCCAAGTTGCCGCCGCGCCGAAACCGAGTTCTCCTGAACCAGCGGTGGCTGCCACGGCGGCTTCGCCCGCCAAGGCTGGTGAAAAAGCGAGCGGTTGCCCGTTTTCCGCAATGGTAACTGAGATGGGGTTGACGGCCAGCGGCAAGCCCGCGAACGGCGGCTCTGCTGCATCGGAATTCACCTGGACTCCTGACGCGAAGGAAAAACTCGACCGCCTTCCGGTTTTCGTGAAGCCGATGGTCCAGAGCAGCGTGGAAACCTACGCGCGCACAAATGGATTCACCACGATCACCTTGCAAGTGATGGACGATTCCAAGAACTATTCGCCTGATGGGATGACCTGGTCGCGGGAGGCGGAACAACGGCTAGAGAACATTCCTGACTTCATCCGTCCGATGGCACGCAAAGAAGTCGAACGCATGGCCAAAGAACGCGGAGTCTCGACCATCACGGCTGAAGTGATGGACGACGCAAAAGATAAGTTCATGAAGTTCATGTAAGCGAACGTTTAGTGCGTCGACAATGAAAAAAGGCCCATCCGGCCGTCTGGATGGGCCCTTTTACTATCTGAGGCAGTCCTGCAAAACGGTTCCAGTATGAAGTGGGGAAATTCCCTACTGCCCGTTCTGCTGCTCGTGGGCGTGTTCTTTGCTTGGCCCGCAGTTGTGTGCGCAGAACCAGCCGCTGACCATCAACAAGCCTCTCTCGCGACGGATACGAGGCATAAAGCGCATGGGTTGGAGAGGAGTGGAGGCTGGGAAGGATCAGCCGAAGGGATAGCCTATTCAGAGTTTAACCATCACGTCACTGGTCTCAGTGACCTGCTATTTGGCCTTGCCGAGTTAGCGAATGCGTTGCAGTATCCGCCACTTGTCTGGGCCCGTTTCGTGTTGCCTGGTGCGCTTGGTATCACAGGGGTGTATTTGTTTGTCTGGAGCGACCATGATGCATGGCCGATCGGCTCACTCGGCTTTGCAGAAACATTTGGGGGACATGACCTCGAAATCATCGAGCACAAACTCTATAGCCTTCTCGCCTTGGCTATCTCCGTGTGTGAGACTCTTCGTCGAACCGGTCGAGTCCGACACCCAGCTTGGGCAGCGCCATTGGTGTTCTTAGTTCTCATCGGAAGCCTTCTCTTATTCGTGCACTCGCATGGGAATCATCCTGCCATGGCGAGGATCGAGCTTCATCATGCACTGTTGGGAACGGTGGGGGCCTGTGCAGCCCTCTCAAAAGCAGTGGCATCATGGATGCCTGGCGCGTCACAGCAGTTGGTGAAATGGGCCGAAGTGGCATGGGCTGGTTCCGTGATTCTCTTCGGATTTCTCCTGCTTATCTATTCCGAATAACGGTCCGTAGCCAGGCCCGGATCTCATTTGACTCCTTTCTGAAGCCTGTGCTACCTGTAACATTTTAAAGCTATCGTTACTTGCTTAGAAATCTCTAACCAGCCTAAAAAGTCCGGCGGGGTAGAGGAGGAACACATGGGTGGACATAGTCACTGGGCCACGATCAAACGACACAAAGGAGCCCAGGACGTGAAGCGCGGAAAGATCTTCACGCGAATCATCCGAGAGCTCACTATCGCAGCTCGGGGCGGTGGTGATCCGGATGGGAATCCCCGATTGCGCCTGGCGATCGCCAAGGCCAAGGAAGCGAATATGCCGGGCGATACGATGAAGAAAGCTGTCCAGCGCGGGACAGGTGAGCTTCCTGGTGTGAACTATGAGGAGTTTTCTTTAGAAGGATATGGCCCTGGAGGGACTGCAGTACTTCTCGAGATTACGAGCGACAACCGGAACCGGACCGTCGCGGAGATCCGCAGTCTCCTCACGAAAAATCACGGCAATATGTCGGAGGCGGGCGCCGTGGCCTGGCAGTTTCATAAGAAGGGGCTCGTTGCAATTGAAAAGGGGAAGGTCGATGAAGATACCCTTCTTTCGCTGGCCCTCGACGCCGGGGCAGAGGATGTGAAAGTCGGTGAGAAGAGTTATGAGGTACTCACCAGTCCTCAAGATTTCGAGGCAGTGAAGAAAGCTTTAGTGGATGGCAACATCGACACAACTCTGGCTGAAATTACCTTCATCCCGCAGAACACGATCCGTCTGGACGAAAAATCTGCTGAGCACATGCTCAAGCTGATGGAAATCTTGGATGAGCACGACGATGTGCAGAAGGTCCACGCGAATTTCGATATCCCAGACGAAGTCATGGAGAAAGTGGCCGCGACAGCAGCAGGATAGCGAGGTCGGCCAACCAACATCGTAATGTCACTCGGATAACCAGACGACATGATCGCCTTTCTCACGGGGCGGTTGGCATTCAAGGCGCCCACCCACCTCACGCTCGATGTGCAGGGGGTCGGGTACGAAGTTCATATTCCCCTCAGCACCTATTACGCCCTGCCCAATGTAGACGAAGTCACCGCGCTGAATGTTCATACGCATCTCCGGGAAGATGCGATCCAGCTGTTCGGTTTTCTCTCGCAAAGTGAAAAGGAGTCGTTTTTGCTACTGACTAGCGTGTCGGGCATCGGTCCGAAGCTTGCCCTGAGTGTGCTCTCCAGCTTATCGATTACAGACCTGGTTCATGCCATTGAGACGGAAGACGTCGAGAAGCTTGCCACGGTTCCTGGTATCGGGAAGAAATCGGCTGGACGCATTACACTTGAACTGAAAGACAAGGTCCATAAAATTCACGGTACGTACCCCCGGTCATCGGCTGCGGAACCTTCCGATGCGGAGGGGCCGTATGAGGACGCGCTTTCCGCTCTGATAAACTTAGGCTATCGTGCGCAGGACGCCAAGGAGGCCTTGAAGCGTGTGATGAAGGCCACGACAGGCTCCTTGGCGTTGAAAGACCTCATTCGGGAAGGCCTCAAGGAACTTGTAAGGGGGTAAGCATGATGCCATTCGATATCAGGAATGCGGTAAAGCTCCTTATGTGCGTTGTGGCCATCGGAGCGACGGTCGTTGTCACGTGCCCGCAAGTCAGCATCGCGGAGGATGCTCCGCAGCCCAAGAGCATCAGGATGACCTGCGGGAAGTGCCCGGAGGGGTATGCGACAACCGGTGTGACGCAGTCCCCTGAGATCTGTAAAGACGAGGATCCAACGCTCGTACAATGTGTACCGCTTGGGGCAAACATGCTGGGGTTGTGTGGTTCGTGTCCCGACGGCTATGCCGAAATCGGCAGTTCCTCGGTTCCTGCGCGCTGTGGAAGCAGCGACGGTGGTCGGATGAGTCAGTGCCAGTTGCGTAACATGGAAACTAACTTGCCCGATCCGAATCAAGGGTACAGAACCTGTCCTCCGGATTGCGGGAGTACGGCTCGGCCAGGCCAGGGGGCTCTGCCACCTCCCCCAAAATATCAACAGGCGCCGGAGAACAAGTGAGCATGGGAACAGCGTAATGACCGACCGTTTGGTGACCAGCCGCGCCACGGACGAAGAGCGAGGTCTGGAGAATGTGCTCAGGCCTCAGACGCTCGACGAATACGTCGGCCAAGAGAAGATGAAGGAGTCGCTCCGGATTTGCATCGAAGCGGCCCAACAACGGCGCGAAGCACTCGACCACGCTATCTTTTACGGCCCCCCCGGTCTTGGGAAGACGACCATCGCCCACATTATTGCCAAAGAGATGGGAGCGGCGCTGCGGTCGACCTCTGGGTTGGTCCTCGCTCATGCAGGTGACGTAGCGGCGATTCTGACCAATCTTCAAGCGCATGATGTGCTCTTTATCGATGAGATTCACCGTTTGCCCGCGTCCGTAGAAGAAGCGCTGTATCCAGCGATGGAGGATTTTCAGCTGGATCTGGTCATTGGGCAAGGTCCTGCCGCGAGGACTGTGAAGCTCGATCTTCCGCCGTTTACGCTGGTGGGAGCGACGACGCGGGCTGGGTCGCTTACTTCTCCGCTGCGAGATCGATTTGGGTTGGTGTATCGGCTTGAATTCTATGGGCCGTCCGAGCTGGAAGCGATCGTGACCAGATCTGCCGGGGTCCTTGGTATCGGAATCGACCGGGACGGGGCAGCCGAAATCGCGCAACGCGCACGGGGTACACCACGGATTGTCAATCGGCTTATCAAGCGCATTCGAGACTATGCCCAAATCAAGGCGGATGGGCATATCACCAAACCAGTCGCGCAAGAAGGGTTAGCCTGGCTGGGAATCGATGAAGCCGGTTTCGACGACATGGATCGCAAGATTCTTCTGACCATCATCGAGAAGTTCAACGGGGGACCGGTCGGTGTTGAATCCTTGGCAGCAGCGGTTCAGGAAGATAAGGGTACGATCGAAGACGTGTACGAACCCTATCTCATTCAGGCCGGCTTCCTGGACCGCACTGGTCGAGGTCGCCAAGTCACCCGGTTAGCGTACGACCATTTCAAACGGTCCTCACCATTCCTGATGTAAACGACGATTTCCAGCCTTTTGGAAACTCCCGATATCCCAGCGTCATCCTTGCAATAGATTCTATCGTTCCTGTAGAATTCTCCACCTATCTGTGCAGGCCCCATTCCCGCACGGGGGTGAGGTCGTCCTCCCGGATCCAATTCCAGAGGTTAGGCTCACCATGCCAAGAGACATGCTGGAATACCGTAAGGAAATCGATAGGATCGATGATGAAATTCTTCGCCTACTCAACGAGCGGTCGAAGAGTGTGATCGAGATCGGCAGGATCAAAAAAGAAAAAGATGCTGCTGCCAACCTCCACACCGCAGGGCGAGAGGCGGAAATCGTCGACCGGTTGACCAAGCGCAATACCGGGCCGTTCCCCAGCGAAGCCATTCGGTCCGTGTATCGAGAAATTATGTCGGCGTCTCTGTCGCTGGAGTCGCCACAGAAGGTGGCCTATTTGGGACCGCGGGCGACCTTTACCCATATGGCCAGTATGCAGAAATTCGGATCGTCCGTTCAATATGTGCCTGTCCACAGCATCAAGGAGGTCTTCAGTGAGGTCGAAAGAGGGCGAGCCAACTTCGGAGTGGTGCCGATTGAAAACACGACAGAAGGTGTGGTGAATCACACGCTCGACATGTTTATCGATTCCAACTTATTGATCTACGGGGAAATTCTTCAAGAGGTTTCGCATCATCTCTTGTCAAAGTCGGGCCTGATCGAGGACGTCAAGAAAATCTATTCCCATCCGCATGCCCTTGCGCAATGTCGGAACTGGCTTGAAACAAACCTTCTGCATATTCCGGCGGTTGAAGTGGCCAGCACGGCTCGGGCAGCCGAGGTCTGCATCGACGAACCCGCGTCGGCAGCCATTGCATCGGAATTGGCCGGCCAGCTCTATGGGCTCAAGGTCATCAAGTCCCGCATCGAAGATAACCTGAACAATTTCACTCGTTTCCTGATTTTGTCGCAGAAACCATCAGAACGGACCGGCAAGGATAAGACGTCATTGATGTTATCCGTGAAAGATAAAGTCGGGGCGCTCTATGACCTGGTCCGCCCCTTTGCTTCCCACGGGCTGAATATGACCAAAATTGAATCTCGTCCCTCCCAGCGAAAGGCGTGGGAATATATCTTCTTCGTGGATGTCGAAGGCCACATCAACGAAGAACGGGTCAGCAGGGCTGTAGAAGAAGTCAAAGGACGCTGCCTCTTCATGAAAATTTTAGGATCGTACGCTATTCACAGCTGACCATGGGATTACAGGTCCATCCAGATATCCGCTCACTCAGTCCGTATGTTCCCGGTAAACCTGTCGAGGAACTCCAACGAGAACTTGGCCTCACTCGCGTCATCAAGTTGGCGTCCAATGAGAATCCGCTGGGACCTTCACCAAAAGCGATCGCCGCGCTAAGTGGGATGCAGGCTACGCTGCACCGATATCCCGACGGCGGAGCGACTCAACTACGTCAGGCGATTGCTGATCGTTGGAAGGTGGCGAGCGACCAAGTCATTTTGGGAAATGGTTCTGATGAGATCCTTGGCCTATTGGCCAAAACGTTCTTGACTCCCGGTGATGAAGCTATCCTGGCCGATGACACCTTCGTGATCTACAAGATGGAAGTCACCGCCGTCCATGGCAAGCCGATAGTCGTGCCCCTTGTCAATTGGACCCACGACCTTGAGTCGATGGCACGGGCCATTACGCCTCGAACCCGATTACTCTTCCTCTGTAACCCCAATAACCCCACCGGAACGATGGTATCGGCAGAAGCTGTCGATCGGCTTATGGCTCGAGTGCCGGAAGATGTCATTGTCGTGTTCGATGAAGCCTACTTTGAATATGTTCGCAATGCTCAATTCCCCGATGCGATGGCGTATGTGACACAAGGGCGGAACGCGATCGTGTTACGGACGTTCTCCAAAATCTATGGACTTGCGGGATTGCGAATTGGGTATGGGGTCAGCACCTCGGAGATAATCGGCTTCCTGAACCGAGTCCGGCCTCCGTTTAACGCCAATAGTTTGGCCCAGACAGCCGCCCTCGCGGCGTTGGCGGATGATGATCATGTGGCCGAGAGCCGGGCGATCAACGCAGCTGGCATGGAGCAGCTAGAGCAGGGATTGCGTGCATTGGGAATGACTCCAATCTCGAGCGAGACCAATTTTCTTTATTTTGATGCTAAACGGGATGGCCGATCGGTATTTGACGCGCTGTTGCGAGAGGGAATTATTGTGCGGCATATCGAGGGCCCCATGATTCGCGTCACCATCGGTCGGTTTGACGAAAACACCGCCTTCCTCCAGGCATTCAAGAAAGTCTTGGATGGAGCAAGGTAGGCCATAGTGAGGGAATTATGATCATCGTGTTGAAACCGGAAGCGTCAGAAAGTGAGGTCGATCACATTATTGATCGGCTGCGCGATTTGGGCCTGAAATCTCAAATCTCCACCGGTCAGGAGCGCACCATCATCGGTGTGATCGGTGACGATCGAATCCTGCATAACCAACCTTTGACGGCACTTCCAGGTGTCGAAAGTGTCCTGCCGATTCTCGCCCCATGGAAACTGGTGAGCCGTGAGTTTAAGAAAGATGTAACTATCATCGACGTCGGTGGGGTCAAGATCGGAGGCAAGAAATTGACCATCATGGCGGGGCCTTGTGCGGTCGAGCGCCTTGAGCTTACGGTGGGGATTGCCCACGAAGTGAAAGCTGCTGGAGCCACGATTCTTCGCGGTGGAGCGTATAAGCCCAGAACGTCACCCTATTCCTTCCAAGGCTTGGGTCGCGAAGGACTCGATTATTTGGTCGAAGCGAGGAAACTGACTGGATTGCCGGTGGTGAGTGAGATTTTGGACACCAGGGACATCGAGCTCTTTCTCGAGAAGGCGGACATCATCCAGGTCGGTGCTCGGAACATGCAGAACTTCGAACTCCTCAAGGAAGTCGGGGCATATGACAAGCCGGTTCTCTTGAAGCGAGGTCTATCGGCAACCATCAAGGAGTTTCTCCTGTCAGCTGAGTACATCATGTCGCGCGGCAACCAGAACGTCATGTTGTGCGAACGAGGCATACGTACATTTGAAACGCAATATCGCAACACGCTGGATTTAGCGGCCATTCCCACCTTGAAAGAACTCTCGCATTTACCCGTCATTGTCGACCCGAGTCATGCCACTGGGAAGTGGGATCTTGTCGCTCCAATGTCTAAAGCTGCGGTGGCGGCTGGAGCCGATGGTCTCCTGATCGAGGTGCATTCAAATCCAGAGTGCGCATTGTGCGACGGGGAAGAGTCGATTAAGCCTTCCAAGTTCAAAGCCCTCATGGGCGACCTCAGAAATATTGCGAAGGCCGTGGGGAGAGAGCTCTGAAGCGCAATGGCGGTTCATTTCAAACAAGTCGTGATCATTGGCGTGGGGTTGATCGGTGGATCGCTCGGTATGGTGATCCGAAGCAAGGCTCTGGCCGATCAGGTGATCGGTGTTGGTCGGCGTGTCGAGAATCTCAAGACGGCCGTTGCGTTGGGCGCCATTGATCGATACGTGGCCGATCCTCAAGAGGCGGTGCATGGGGCGGATTTGGTCGTATTGGCGACACCTGTCGATACCTATGAGCGTCACCTTCAGGAATGGGCTCATTGCCTGAGCGTTGGTGCCATCGTGAGTGATGTGGGGAGCGTGAAGGGAACGTTAGTCGAGCGGTCGGAGTCGGCGATGCCTCCGGGTGTGCACTTTGTGGGTGCCCATCCTATCGCAGGGAAAGAAAAGACCGGGGTTGCAGCCGGATCAGATCGATTGTTCAACGGTGCGCGCTGTATCCTGACGCCTACGAAACAATCCGACTCCACTGCCCTGGATCGAGTGAGACAGTTGTGGCAGGAGACCGGCTCGATCGTGTTGACGATGGATCCACATGTGCACGACCAAATCCTTGGGGCGGTCAGTCACTTGCCGCATGTGGCGGCATTTGCGCTCATGAACGCTTTAGCCGAACTTCGTGATCAGCAGGTTCCGTCCCTTGATCTGGCCGGGCATTCCGGTGGAGGCTTGCGGGACACCACGAGGATTGCCGCAAGTTCGCCGGAGATGTGGCGGGACATTTTTCTGTGGAATCGAGACAATGTGGTGTCCTATATCGACAGGTACACGAAGGCCTTGGACGAATTGAAACAACTGATCAAGGCAGGAGATGCAGCTGGTATCGAGAAGTCGCTCGAACGGGCAAAAGGCGAGCGTGAGAAATTGAATAGCTCTGCTCCGAGTCACCCATGACATCGTTGACAATTACGCCAGGCAGACCACTCAGAGGAACGATCACAGTACCCGGCGACAAGTCACTCACTCATCGAGCCATTATCCTCACTGCGCTTGCCGAAGGTACGAGTACGATCTCGGACTATTGCCGGGGTGAGGATTGCCTGAATACGATGAAGGCGCTTCAGAGTCTCGGCATCCCTATCACGCACACACCGGACGAAATGACGGTTTGTGGGAAGGGATTTTGGGGGTTAACCGAACCCAATTCTCCCATTGATTGCGGGAACTCGGGAACAGGTATCCGTCTGTTGACAGGCCTCTTGGCTGGGCAAGATTTTTTCTCGGTCCTTACTGGTGATGAATCGATCAGACGGCGTCCGATGGGACGAGTTGTCAAGCCGCTGCGCCAAATGGGAGCGGTCATCGGAGGTCGCAAGGGAGGAGAACTGGCCCCATTAGCTATTACCGGGTCCGGCCTCCAGGCGATCGACTACACGTCGTCTGTGGCGAGTGCGCAAATCAAGTCATCACTCCTTCTTGCCGGGCTTTATGCTCAAGGGAAGACTCGCTATAAGGAGCCGAGTCTGTCGCGAGATCATACTGAGAGGATGTTCCAGTTCCTCGGAATTCCTCTCACGAGAGAACATGGTACTCTGGTTTTGCAAGGGCGACCGGCTGTCGGATGGCATGGTGTCCATATTGCGATCCCCGGAGATTTCTCCGCCGCCGCGTTCTTTATGGTTGGGGCGACGATCGTGCCGGGATCTGACGTGACACTTCGCCAGGTGGGGATAAATCCGACGAGAACCGGTTTGATGGACGTCATGAGAAAGATGGGCGCAGATATCGAGGTGCTGAATCAGCGAGAGGAGGCTGGTGAACCGGTCGGCGATCTTCGTGTAAGGTCTGCTTCGCTAAAGGGCGTCACAATTGGTGCTGAACTCATCCCAAAAGCGATCGATGAATTTCCTGTGCTGTGTGTGGCCGCGGCGGTGGCGGATGGAGATACTGTGATTTCTGGAGCCGAAGAATTGAGGGTCAAAGAGAGTGATCGGATTGCGACCATGAGCGGCGAACTGCGTGCTATGGGGGCTCTCGTGGAGGAGCGGACGGACGGAATGGTCATTCGAGGATTAGGGCAAGGCGGAGAAAATGGGCGCCTAAAAGCCTCGAGCTCGGCGCAGAGCCACGGAGACCATCGGGTGGCCATGTCTCTTGCCATTGGAGGTCTTACCGCGGAACAAAGCATGACGATTGCTGACACAGGTTGTGTGGACACCTCGTTCCCCAATTTTAAAGAAGCTCTCGCTCAACTCGTGAGTGCTCGATGACGGATTCGTGTGGCAACAGGGCAGGTGGTCCGTGATCATTGCGATCGATGGGCCGGCTGGAGTAGGTAAGAGTACAGTAGCCAAATTATTGGCGACTCGTCTTGGGTGTCTGTATCTTGATACAGGGGCGCTATATCGAGCCGTCGCATGGAAAACGTTATGGTCGAAAATACCTCCGACTGACCGTGAGCAGGTCGAGAAATTATTGCCGTCGACCTCCGTTCACATGCAATTTCAAAATGGCGCGATGCAAGTCTTGGTCGATGGCATCGATGTGACTGGGGAACTCCGTGCACCGGACGTGACCGCGGCTGCTTCCGTTGTGTCTGCCATCCCGGGAGTTCGCGAATGGTTGTTGCCGATCCAACGCCAAATCGGCCAGCGCGGTTCGGTGGTTGCGGAAGGACGTGATATCGGGACAAGGGTATTTCCTGCCGCGCCATACAAATTTTTCCTCGACGCGGATGCAAACATTCGAGTTGAGAGACGGCACCGTGAACTTGTGGCGGCAGGTCGTGGAGGGGCGATTGAGACGACGTATCAGGATCTATCGGACCGAGATTTACGGGATCGGACCCGACCGGTTGACCCATTGGTTCCAGCACCTGATGCACGAGCGATTGATACCACTACACTCAGCCCGGAGCAGGTGGTGGAGTTAATGATTTCAGCCATGTCGACTGGGTCGTGAGCGGGATTGTCTACGGATTTCTGTGGGCGCTGGCCAGGGTCATCGGTAAGATTTGCTTTCGGTATCGAGTGGAGGGACAGGTTCCACGCACCGGAGGCTTTCTGATTGCCGCGAATCACGCCAGTTACCTTGATATTCCCCTGCTTGGCTGCGGGTTGAATCGAAGGGCCTGGTATCTGGGACGGAATGATTTGTTCCCCATCCCGGTGCTGAATGAGATGGTGCAGTCATTAGGCTGGATTCCCGTAAAACTTGGACGACTGGACCGAGAGGCGTTCGGGAAAGCAATCAGCCTGATACGATCAGGGAAAGTGGTAGTCATTTTCCCAGAAGGGGGGCGTACCCACGACGGACACCTTCGACCGCCGAAAGCCGGGATCGGGGTGATTGTATCCAAGACGGGGTGCCCGGTCGTTCCAGCGTATCTAAAAGGGACGTTTGATGTGCTGCCCGTCGGGGCTCGCTGGCCTCGATGCCGTCAGGTCACGGTACGATTTGGACCTCCCATCGTGTTTGAAACAGGGAAGCAAGGAGAGCGGGCAGAAACCAAACAGTTCTATCAACACGTCAGCCGGACGGTGATCGAACAGATTGCAGCCTTAGGTCAAGTTCCCGTTCCCAAAGGCAACGACAGTCTGGATGCGGGCACCTTGAACAGGCAGACCGCCGATGCTCACAATGCTGAGTGAGGTCGGCGATTTCACCATCAGCACCCGACATCAGTCGGAAAGAGTAGGACCTTCATATGGGTACGGTATCCAATAGCAGTGATGCTCAGTTAGACCGCGATGCATTGGCCGCATTGTACGAGGAGACCTTTCGCAACCTAGAGGAAGGCACGATCACCGAAGGCCGCGTGGTGGCCCAGACCAAAGATAAGGTCATCGTCGATATCGGCTACAAATCTGAAGGCATGATTCCTCGCGATCATTTTTCGTCCGAGGAACTTCAAAATATCAAGATCGGTGACCGGCTCCAAGTCTACATCGAAGAATGTGAAGATGCGGACGGCAATCTCGTTCTTTCCAAGGAAAAAGCCGACAAGATGAAGATTTGGGAAGAACTCGAGAAGCTCTACAACGAAGAAAAGAGTATTGAGGGCAAGATTGTGTCACGCATCAAAGGCGGGATGATGGTCGATATCGGCGTCAAAGCGTTCCTGCCAGGCTCGCAGATTGATTTGCACCCTGTTCGTGATCTGGACGGGCTTGTTGGAAAGACCTTTCCCCTGAAGATCATCAAGATCAATCACCGGCGAGGGAACGTCGTCGTCTCCCGTCGCGTACTGCTCGAAGAAACACGGGATAAAAAGCGGCAGACGACGCTGGCCACTCTCAAGGAAGGTCAACTGATCCAAGGGACGGTCAAGAATATCACCGATTACGGATCATTCATTGACCTTGGTGGTATCGATGGATTGCTGCATATCACCGACATGTCTTGGGGGCGCGTGGGCCATCCCTCTGAGCTGTTTACGGTGGGAGATAAGGCGGAAGTGACGGTCTTGAAATATGATCGAGAGACGGGTCGAATTTCTCTCGGGCTCAAGCAAAAGACCGCGGATCCTTGGACCAATGTCGCTGGGAAATACCCTATTGGCACCAGAGTTCGAGGTCGGGTGGTCAGTTTGACCGATTACGGAGCATTTGTGGAACTCGAGCCGGGTGTGGAGGGATTGGTGCACGTGTCTGAAATGTCGTGGACGCACGAAGTCCGACATCCGTCGAGAGTCGTAGCGGTCGGTGATCAGGTTGAAGCGGCGGTGCTGAATGTCGATCCGGCCAGCCGTAAGATTTCATTGGGAATGAAACAGACAGCTCCCAATCCGTGGGACATGATCGAGAGCAAATATCCGATCGGGACGCGCATAGAGGGCAAGGTGAAGAGCCTAACGGATTTCGGCGCCTTTGTCGGACTCGAAGAAGGTATCGATGGTCTCATTCATATTTCCGATATGTCGTGGACAAAACATATCAAGCACCCTTCGGAACTGTTCAAGAAAGCGCAAAAAGTGGAAGCGATGGTGTTACGTATCGACAAAGAAAAGGAAAGGCTTTCACTTGGCTACAAGCAATTGGCTCGCGATCCCTGGGAAGAGACGATTCCATCGCGATACCATGTTGGTGACTCAGTGGCTGGTAAAGTGACGAAGGTTGCCGATTTTGGGATCTTTATTGAACTCGACGGGGGTGTTGAGGGATTAATCCATGTGAGTGAATCTGGCTTGGAATCCTCTGCGAAGTTGGAAGAAAAGTTTAAGTTGCAAGACGACGTCACGGCGAAGATAATCAAAGTCGACCAAGAAGAACGCAAGATCGCCCTCAGCCTTCGAGACCATCAGCTTGATTGGGATCGTAAGCAGGTTGATGATTATCACTCGACACAAGGGGAGTTGGATCAAAGCCTCGGCCGAGCGGCCAAGCAAAGCCGGAAACGTGCGCAATCGGACGATCAAAGCTAGGTTGGTCTCGCCTGCTGAAATAGGTTGGTGTAATGGTGGATGACACAATAGAAACCGAGCGTCCTCAAAAACGCCACCTGTTCCGCAAAATCTTTTGGTTGTTTGCGGCAGTGATAGGGACCGTGGTCTTGATGAATCTCTTTTTTCCAGATATCGATCTCTCCACAGAGGATCGTATCGCCTTGATTCGGGTTGAAGGTGTCATTGTGGATTCACAGGCCACCGTCGGAGAACTCAAGCGGTTCAGTGAAAACCCTTCGGTCAAGGCGATCGTGCTTCGTATTGATACTCCCGGAGGTGGCGTGGTGCCATCGCAGGAGATCTATGATGCGATCAAGCGAGTTCGAAACAAGAACAATAAAGCGGTCATTGCCTCCATGGGGAGTGTGGCGGCCTCGGGTGGGTACTATATTGCGGCTGCAACGGATCGAATTGTGGCGAATCCGGGGACGCTTACCGGGAGTATCGGTGTCATTATGGAAACGGCTAACGTAGAAGGCTTGTTGCAGAAGATAGGTGTGGAAGGGGTCGTCATTAAGAGTGGAAAATACAAAGATGTGGGCTCTCCTCTCCGGAAGATGAGCGCGGAAGAGCGTGGTTTACTACAAGCCGTAATGGACGACGTACACAAGCAGTTTATCGAAGCCGTGGCAGAAGGCCGGTCGATGGAACTCCGGGCAGCTCAAGTATTGGCGGATGGCCGCATCTTCACCGGACGCCAGGCTAAGGAGGCAAAGCTGGTTGATGAACTGGGAGATCTGGAGGATGCCATTCAGTTGGCAGCAGACGTCGTCGGGATCGAGGGAGAGCCAAAAGTCGTCGAGCCTCGGCGGCGATTTTCTATACGCGAGCTTCTCGACTCCAAGCTCAGCATGATATTTCCTAAGCTGGATGTACAGCCGGGTATCAGCTTGAAATACCTTATGGCCTTTTAATCGCATTTGAGGTAAGCGCAGTTATCATCGAAGTGGAGGGAGAGTGGACATGACCAAGGCGCAGATCATCGAGCGAGTCTCTGAGCAAGTCACCACTTTGACCAAGCGGCAGGCGGAAGTGGTCGTGAACACGATTTTTGACTGTGTGCGGGACTCACTGAAACGCGGAGACAAGACCGAGATTCGTGGGTTCGGCAGCTTTCGTCTACGAGCTCGTCGAATGAAAGAAGGACGGAACCCAAAGACCGGAGAAACCGTAGCGGTGCCAGCCAAGCGCGTTCCATTTTTCAAAGCCGGCAAAGAGTTGAAAGAATTACTCAATCAGTAAAGATTTGAACTTCCTCAAAAAAGGCTGAGGTTGATGTCGGATCCTTCACAATCTGCTGCCACGGAAATTCGCTGGACTGATGGTGCGCTCAAACGCATGGAGCGCGCTCCCATCTTCTTGCGTGGCATGGTTCGTCGTGTGGCTGAAAAGAAAGCACGAGAATTAGGATATGAAGCGATTACGGAAGAAATCCTTGAGCAGTTTAAAGGCCAGATGATGGGGCGTATGGGAGGTGAGGCTGGAATGGCATCTGCCGTTGAAGAGATGGTAGATGGTCGCCTTCCATGGACCGCGGCGGCGAAAGAACGCTTGGCCACGGTCCCTGAATTTATGCGCGCGATGATCAAGCAGATTGCTGAGGAGATTGCAAAAGAGCGAGGGCATCTCGAGGTGAACGTTGAGCTGTTCGAAAAGGTTGAAGCGCTCGGCGACCTTCACGAGGACAGCGGGCCTCCCATGGTATGGACTGAGGGGGCGCTTGCGCTACTCGGGGAGAAAGTAAAGCAATCGCCGCCCATTGCCCTGGATTTTGTCACCGATATGTTGAGGCGAGATACCGAAGATCTTGCAAGGGAACGGCAACTGACTCACATTGACGAATCAGCCTTACTCGACTTGTGGGATGCGCCTCAAGCACGAGTCGCTTGGTCCGATGAAGCATGGAAGCGGCTTCAGACATCTCCCGATTTCGTGCGAAGTGGAATCAGGAAAGCGGCTGAGCGCCGCGCTCGTAAGCTGGGACTAAAAGAGATCGACTCCGACCATCTGACGACGTTTCGAAACCAGGCCATGATGAAAGCGGTTAAACGTATTCGCTCTTTCGGGTATCAGGAATTGACGTTTGAGGCTTTTGACACTGCCCTTCAGAAAACAAAGCGCCTACAGGGCAACGATCAGGCTGAGAAACGGCTCCAGGAAATTCGAGGACATTTTGCCGATCCTTCGACGAAGAAGCCAGAAGGGGGCACGCTAGGAGCTGACCTGATGGATCGTTTCCGCAAGTACCTCAAAGGCGAAGGAAGCCTTTGATCGTGTAAGGATTCTTCACCGTCTCATTCTGCCCCTTATATATCTTCAACGGTGCAACCAATCAGGACGTGAACGTTGAGCTAATGGCTCGCGACCTTCTGGGGCCAGAATTTGTGCCGAATCTGAGGAAGCGGTTCGTTGTCAAAGTTAGGGATATCATAGAGACAACGATCAATCGTAGCGACTTCCTCTTCGGTCAAGGGTACCGTCACCTTTTTCTTCCAGAACTGATCCAGTGTAAAGTAGTCGCCTGATTGTGGCTTTTCAGCTAGGAGCTCCTGCATTTTCTTGAACCCCGGCGTATCAACGCCTGGCACGCGTCCCTTATTCCGATCAAGACACCAGTTCAGAACTTCAGCAATCCCGTACATGGTAATGTCGACATTCACAATATTACTCATTGTCTTCCTCCTAGAAATAACGCAACATCATAACGCAACCCATGAGTGAAATTCAAAGGGTGATACTCACCACCTGGTACGTTGCGAGGCGGAAGATCGCCTTTGTATACTGCACTTTCAGCTTGATTGGTACTCGGCCCATTCGTCCTAAAGCTGAGGATTGAAGAGATACGTGCCAGTGTTTATGAAAAGAATGTCCCGTTTGGCTGACATCATGATCAGCGTACCTTTCCTCTGTCTCATTGTCGGTAGCGGTCTCGGGGCCTGTTCAAAGACCGAACCGTACAAGCCGCCTGATCCTTTTTATTATTTCGCGAGCTACAAGGTAGGCAAGAATCCTACTGCGATCACAACCGTAGATCTCAATCAAGACTCGTTCACGGATCTGATCACCACAAACATCGCAAGCAATACGATTTCGATACTATTGGGCAACGGGGACGGTACATTTCGAGATCAAATCCAGCTGCATGTCTGTCAGGAGCCGCGTGCTCTCGCGATGGGTGATTTTAATGAAGATGGCTACTCAGATGTTGCCTTGGCCTGCTCTGGCGGAGATGAAATCGCGCTACTCTTAGGCCACGGGAATGGGAAATTTGAAGAGGGTCAGCGATATCCGGTCCATCGAACGCCGATCGCTCTGGCGACCGACGACATCAATCGTGATGGGCATGCCGATCTGGTAGTGGCATTGCGGAACGACAAGGTCAAAGTGTTTCTCGGAAACGGAACTGGGGCATTTCGTCATGGTGTGCAGTACGAACACGGAGATACACCGACATCGGTCGCACTGTCTGATCTCAACGCCGATGGGAAACTGGACTTGGTCGTGACAAATGGTGGACCCATGTCAAACGCCGTCTCCATTTGGCTTGGCAACGGAGACGGTTCCTTTCGCGATCCCAAAGATTATTCTACCGGCCATCGTCCCCTAGGGGTGAGTTTTGCGGACTTCAACAACGATCATCACAGTGATCTTTTGGTCATCAATGGGGAACAGGACTGCTTTACCACCTTTCTAGGCAATGGCAATGCCACGTTTCGACCTGGTAAAGACTCGGGTGCCGATGCCGGTCCAAATTTCGGGCTGGCGAGGGACTTTAATGGCGATCGTCTCGTGGATGTTGCCGTCGTGAACCTCCAGTCAAGTAATCTCTCGATCTTGTTCGGGAAAGGAGACGGCACCTTTCACTATCCACCGAGAAACTACCGCACAAAGTCTGGCCCATTCGCCCTGTCCTCCTTTAGCGTGACCATTGTCGGGGTCGAGGAACCAGGCCTGGCAATTGTCGACAATGGAAGCGGGAGCGTTTCAATTTTTCTGCATAAAGGGCTTAAACCACGAGCAAATTCGCAGTCACACGAATAGCGGCGAAGGATCGCCATCTATTCTTGACAGCCCAGGGGGCCTTCGCTAGAGTTGCTGATGGGTTCACCGGTATAGGTTTATAGGCATACCAATGGCGCTTCGATCCTTTGCATGGTGGTTCATGATTGGGGCCCTTATGACCCTCTCGGTTCTGATGGTCCAGGGTGGGGTACGGGATTTATGGGAAGGGACGCAACCGGCTGGAGGCACCAATGTGTTTGTGTATTTCGGCACGACACTCATTGGCGGGGGCTTACTTGCCGGATGTGTTGCATTAGTCATGAATCGACTGCGGTAGTTCGGAGAGAGTGAGACATGTATGCAGTGTTTGAAGTGCAGAGGATTCATGATGGTGGAGCGGCACTATACCCTCATCAACCGCCGAATTTACGCGCGATGCCTCAATTGTGGATTTTGGATTGATTTAGCTGATCTTCTCCGTTTTTTTCATAAGGTTATCGATAGTGGGCGGAAGGGTGACAAGGTGCGGGAGTCGTTCACCTTCTAAATAGACGGGTGGCTTTGGGACGGAAAGACTACTCCTGGCCTCATCATCGACCGCTGCGGTGGTGCCGGTTGGTTCTATTGCCAGCTCTCGTTACGGCCTTCTCTATCCCACTGATTTTTCTTTCGAGCCTTCCTGCCTCGGGGTTGGAAACGCAACTCAAGGCTCAGACGATCCGTACGGTCACCTCTGCCCCGCAACCGCTTCCCTGGAAACGGATTCCTGCACACAGTATTCTCCTGAAGGAGTTGAAATCTGGACGTGTTCTTTATCAGCATCAAGCGGACAAGCGCTTATCGCCGGCCAGTCTGACCAAGATCATGTCGGCGCTGGTCATTCTTGAAAATGGCCGGCTCGACGATCTGGCAACGGTGAGCAAAAATGCGGCACGAGCTCCTAAGACTCACCTGCGATTGAAAGTCGGTGAGGTCTTTCGCGTAAAGGATTTGCTGAAGGCCATGATGATGGTGTCCGCTAATGACGCCTGCCTAGCGGCGGTAGAACACGTTGGCGGAAATGAAGCGCAGTTTGTCGAGTTGATGAACACGAAGGCGACGTCGTTGGGCTTACATGGGACTCATTTTAGTAACGGCTGTGGTTTTGATGGTTCCGATCACTATTCGACCGCTGAAGATCTTGCAAAGCTCAGCGAAGTCGCGATGGGGAATGGGGTATTTCGAGGGCTTGTGAAAGAAGAACGTGAAATCATCACACCCGTGAGCGGCTACCGTGCTTACGTCCTGCATAATACCAATCGCCTTCTTGGTCGGATTCCCGGCGTGGAAGGGGTGAAGACGGGATTCACCTCAAAAGCTGGCCGATGTTTGATTGCCAAAGTCTCTCAAAACGATAGAGACTTGCTGCTGGTCATCCTGAACTCCAACCGCAGGTGGAATACCGCAAAGAGCTTGATCGATTACGGCTTCCGTCTCACCAATACAGTTCAATAATCGGACTTGGTCGAGATCCCCTTCAATCAGGTAAATATCCCGTTATCCACACCTGTGCCGGGCTAATTTGTCCAGCCGGTAGGGACGTAGAGCCACTAGCCCGTGCGAGATATTGCAGCGATAGAATGGAGTGGTGAAGGACGTAACGTAAGAAGGGATTAGTGAGGTTGGGCGAACTCGATGTTGATATCTTTCCCGAGATAATTCACTTGGAAGCCCTGTTTGTCGTACGCGAGTATTGCGCCCATGACGTTCTCGTCTCCGTACTCTTCCTGCCCCAGCAACTTACGAATCTCTTCGGGGCTTTCGCTATTGAGGACATTGCGGAAAACACCCCTGGTCTTGAAGGCGAACCGATTATTGATGAAGAGCAAATCGACCTTGCCGTCCTGAATTCGCACTCCAGCCATTGGGCCGGTTGGTTTGCGCTGATCGAGAAGGAAGATGAAGATTGCCTCTTGTTCCGCCTTAATTCCAGAAATGTGTTCGGTTACCAGGTTCTCAACCGCTTTGTCTTCTGAGTCACCGAGTTTGACACCAAAGAGCGAGATGTCGACGCTTGAGATGGCTTTTGGTTCCGTGACATCGGTCTGACTCAATTCGTACGGCTCGGCGTAAACCAAGGAACATGCAGTGAGCAGGCCAATGAAAACCACGCGGGCAATGCAAGGGGGATTTTTTTCCATAAGACAATCACTTTTCCCTATGACGGGATCAATCACGTATCCGAGGCATCGCCAGAGAGGCTGACTCGGAAAGCTCACTTCCTGTCATTTTAGCCAATCCGGGATCGAAGCTGCAAGAAACGCGGATCAATGGTTGATGGACCGATGCTCATCGCCTATGTGAAGACGCAGCTTCCCCAAGCCCATCGATCATGGCGACGACTGTACCTGTAGTAACATTTCGCCCAGCTCGCGAAGCCGGAAAAAGTATGACTGACAATCAGCCTCCAGCTCTGTCGTCAAATCATCTAGATCACGCAGGCAATCCTTCACGATGGCAAGCCGTTGGTCGTCGAGACCATCGGAGCTCTCGAGGTAGTAGACCACGCATCCGCTGATGACCGTATCGAGTGTCATCAATTGTCCTTCGTCCGGACTTGAAAACTGAGGCCATCCGTTAGCGCAGTGCTGTTCCCACGCTGTTGCGATCGTATGTCGTGTCATGAGGTGCTCTTTCGTCCTGCTAGCGAGCATCACCCTAGCGTACATACCAGTTGTGAGGCAAGCACCAGAGACAGCAATCGTGACCGAATGGGATCCAAACGGGTGGGCGATTATGGGTACAATCCACGCTGGAGATGGGCTTGAGCGACCTGGTCAATCCCGCTCATGAGCGCCGCCATGCGCATTGAAACCCGACGTTCAGTTGAAAAGTGAAGTGTGCGATGAAAGGCGGACGTGATGATATTCTGTAGGCGATTCTGAATGTCGGCTGCGCTCCAGAAGAAGCGCTGAAGATCCTGAACCCACTCGAAGTATGAGACGATGACCCCACCGGAATTTGCCAGAATATCAGGAATCACAAATATTCCTTTGTCCTCCAGAATGCGATCGGCTTCGAGTGTCGTCGGTCCGTTGGCTCCTTCAGATAGGATTCGACACTTCAGGGAATTCGCATTGCGATGCGTAATCTGTTCGGATAGTGCAGCGGGAACGAGCACGGTGCATTCCAATTGGAGCAATTCCTCATTCGTGATGGCGTCTCCCTGTTTAGTTTCACGGAGTGGCTGGCTGGAATCACGACGGAGAAGATGTGCGATGTCCAACCCCTTGTCGTTGTAGATGCCGCCATGGACATCACTGACGGCAATCACCCGTGCCCCTTGTTGTTGCATGATGCGAGCAGTATGCGAGCCGACGTTCCCGAACCCTTGAATCGCCACCGTCGCGTTCTCCAAAGGCAGCTTCACATGACGTAAGGCTTCCTGCGTCACATATACGACACCCCGCCCGGTTGCTTCTTCTCGACCCAAGCTGCCACCGAGCGACAGCGGTTTTCCGGTGACAACTCCAGGTACAGCATATCCGACCTGCTGGCTGTAGGTGTCCATTATCCACGCCATGACCTGGGCATCGGTCCCCACGTCAGGGGCAGGCACGTCCTTGACCGGTCCGATCAAGGGGAATATTTCCGCCGCGTAGCGCCTGGTCAGTCGCTGTAACTCAGGAGAGGACAGACTCTTGGGTGCGACTTGGACCCCGCCTTTCGCTCCCCCATATGGCAAGCCTGCCAACGCACATTTCCATGTCATCCACATGGCCAGAGCGGCCACTTCGCCAAGATTTACATCGGGGTGGTACCGCACTCCACCCTTGGAGGGTCCGCGTGATGAATCATGCTGCACGCGATAACCGGTAAAGACCTCGACATGCCCATCGTCCATGAGGACGGGAAGACTGACGACGAGTGAGCGCTGTGGGAGCTTCAGGCGTTCGCGGAGGTTGGGGTCCAGGTGCATAGCCTCCGCGGCCTGATCGAATTGCGAGACGGCTAAGCGAAAGGTCGGCGTCAAAAGTTCCTGCATAGGGCTCCTTCAGGATCAGTGTGGGAGTACTCCTGTCCTTGCGTGGATACCGCTCGTGGGGCGCTTGAGATAAAAACCATGGTGAAGATCTCAGCGAGTTGCTGCTTGATTGCTTGGACCGGGACGGCTCTTTGAGAAACAGCCACCATGGATGTCACAGAACAATCGGGGAAGCCACATGGGTGAATGTGGCGGAACGGGGCCAAGTCTAGATCGACATTCAGGGACACTCCATGGAGCGTCACTCCATGTTGAATTCGTATACCAACAAAACTGATCTTCTTCGGCTGCGGGAGCATGACCCACACGCCAGGTTTGTCAACGATACGAACACCGGTGATATTCCAGTACTCAAGTAAGCGAATGACAACCTCCTCAAGTAACCAAACTAATTGTTTGGCCCCTGTGGCGTACCGATGAAGTTTCAGGATTGGATAGAGGACGACCTGCCCGGGGCCATGAAAGGTTACGGACCCACCACGGTTCACATGGTGGAATTCCGCTCCGTTCTCGCATATAGCTGCCTGATTTCCACCCCAATCTGATGGTCGCGTCCTGCGTCCTAGCGTATAGACGGGCGAGTGTTCAAGTATCAACAGGGTGTCCGGCTGGCGATTGAGGAGTCGTTCGTGATGTAAACGCGACTGCAGATCCCACGCTGTGAGATAGGGAACAGGATTTGGAAATGTGTGGATACGGGTATCCCGATATCGAAGCGAGTCACAGGATGGGGTGGTGGTGATATCTGGGCCGATTAGGTGGCTGAGAGGGACAGGTTGTTCCATAACGAGATCCGAACCATCGGGGAACGTCCACCGGTATTGATCGTGGGTACGATAAGGAGCCTTTGGGCTCCGCTCGGCGGATGTCATTGTTACACAATTCATTGGATAGAGGAAAGTCGAGGTCCGAGAGCGACGAAGTCGCCCTCGGACCTGATAGAGCGAGGAGTCTTATTTGAGCGAGGCGAAGAGTTCTTTGATCCCAGGGGTCTTGAGCTTTTTGAGCGCCTTCGCTTCGATCTGGCGGATACGCTCGCGTGTGACGGATAAGCTTTGGCCAACCTGCTCAAGGGTGCTGGCTTCGTCGTAGCCGATCCCAAATCGGAGCCTGATAACAGTTTGCTCTCGAGGTGTAAGGGTGCTAAGGATCCGGTCCAGTTGTTGAGTCAGCTCACCTCGGTGCACATGGGCGTCGGGTGACACGGCCTGTTGGTCCGGAATCATATCTCCGAACTGGGTATCTCCATCACCGATCGGGGTCTCTAATGCCACCGGTTCCTGAAACGCTTGCACGGTTTCACGGAGCCGTTCCGGCCTCATGCGCAATACATGAGCCACTTCGTCTAATCTGGCAGGCCGTCCATACCGCTGTCCCAGTCTCCGCATCACACGGAGAATTCGATGCGATGCTTCAGTTTGGTGGACCGGAATGCGAATCGTCCTCGCTTGATCCGCGAGGGCCCGAGTGATGCCTTGTCGGATCCACCACGTGGCATACGTACTAAATTTGAATCCTTTCCGATACTGGTATCGCTCAGCAGCTTTCATAAGCCCGATATTGCCCTCTTGTACGAGATCCAGTAAGCTCAATCCCCGTCCCGTGTAGTGTTTCGCAACATCGACCACTAAGCGCAAGTTGCACCGCACGAGTTCATCTTTGCCTTCTTCCAACACAATTCTGGCGGATCGGATTTCATTCAGTACCGCCTTCAGTTGTTTGGTTGCGCCCACTGTAAGTTTGGCATCCGGCTCTGACGAGCCTACAGCCGCTACCAGTAGGTTCTCCGCATTGTCTAGGGCGGTGGCTGAAAGCCCACTTAATCGCCTGACTACTTGAAGTGCCTTGACGGTGTCTGGAAAAGAGGACGTCCGTTTGGACTTCAGAATAGCCCGCACAGCTTGACGCAATGCGGTTCGGATACGCCGCGTTCCCTGGTCTACCCGCTTCGCGATAGACGTCTCTTCTTCTCGAGTCAAGAGTCCACGCTCACCAAACGAACGAAAGTAGAGACTCTCCAACAGGAACGGGCTTGTTCCTTGGTTCGTTCGTATGCTCGCCTGACTCTTCTCATCGGCTGTCGATTCTTCAGCCTCCGCACGCCCGATTATTCCAAGCATGCCGCTTGCCTTCGCATCATCGGAGTCGACATCTCTCGCGATTGATGTATCTGCCTCTATCTCGTCAATGGTTCGCAGTCCGTCATTCTTCATCCTGTCACCTCTTGTTCCCAGGTTGAGGGCCGTCTGTCCTAGTTAGAGACAAATGGAACCGAGAAGATTCAACCAAATCATGGCTGTATACTGGCTTCAACGAAGCAAAACGGATGCTGGAGCGAAGATGAGAGGTGGCACGAGGGATCGTCTCGAAAAATCAGAAAGATTAGACAGAGTTAATGAGGAACTTGATCAGAAACTGTCGCACTTATGCGGCAGCTATGTGGGATTGACGCCAGCCGTTCGACGGAAATGTCACACTATTTCGATAACAGTCCCTTTATGAATGGCGCAAGCGTGTCAATCGGTACCGGGAAAATGGTGGTCGAGTTTTTTTCCGCGGCGACTTCCACCAATGTCTGGAGATAACGTAACTGAAGTGCGGCAGGGTTTCGGCTGATCACGTCGGCCGCGTCCGCCAGGCGTTGGGAGGCTTCGAACTCACCTTCAGCATGGATGACCTTCGCTCGCCGTTCTCGTTCCGCTTCAGCCTGGCGTGCGATTGCTCGCTGCATTTCATGTGGGAGATCGACGTTCTTCACCTCGACTGCAGAGACTTTGACACCCCAGGGCTCAGTCTGCTGGTCGATGATTCTCTGGAGCTCCGCGTTGATCTGGTCACGCTTTGACAACAGGTCGTCAAGTTGGCTTTGGCCAAGCACGCTACGCAAGGTGGTCTGGGCCATCATCGAGGTGGCGTAGAGGTAGTCCTCGACCTCCACGATCGCGCGTTGCGGGTCCACCACGCGAAAATAAACCACTGCGTTGACTTTGACCGTCACGTTGTCGCTGGTGATCACGTCCTGTGGGGGAACGTCCATCGTGACTGTGCGCATGCTCACACGGATCATTCGGTCGATGAGAGGCAGAATGATGATGACGCCCGGTCCATTTCCTCCGACGATACCCCGAGAAAGCCGGCCCCATCGAAAGATCACGCCACGTTCATACTCCGGTAGCACTTTAAAGCCGAGAAAGATGATGAACAGCAAAAGGACTAGAAAACTGATTGGAGTAAGCAACATGGTTACGCCTCTTTCTTTTGTAGGACCGGACTGACGTAAAGCGTGAGACCCTGAACACGAAGCACTTTCACGGATGTGCCAAGCTCTACCGGGGTGTCGCTGACTGCGTCCCAGAGTTCTCCATGAATCGCAAGCTTGCCGTCCGGGCATAGGGCGGTTTTGGCGATACCGATCGCGCCAATCATACCTTCCTGCCCGGTTTGTGGAGAGCGGCGCATCGCACGGACGCCCATTCCGACAATGAACAGCGACACGGCCGCCGTTGTGATGATAACCGGCACTATAACGGTCCAGGAAATCTGATAAAATTCCGCATCCGACTTGATGAGCATCAGTGAGCCGAACGTCATGGACACTACGCCACCGATTGCTAAGAGACCGTAGCTGGTGACGGTCGCTTCGAGAATAAAGAAGATGATCCCGAGGATGAGCAGCAGCACGCCCGCATAGTTAACGGGCAGGGACTGCAATGAATAGAACGCCAGGATCAGACTGATGGCTCCGACGATACCGGGCAGGATTGCACCAGGGCTGTAGAGTTCTGCCATGATCCCGATGGTTCCGATGGTCATCAGAAGGTAGGCGATGTTGGGATCGCTCAAAGCCTTAAGCAATTCCAAACGAGTGCCCATCGGAAATTCACGAAGAGTTGTGGCCTCTGTTGAGAGTGTGATTGAACCATTGGGAAGAGCAATCTTTCTCCCGTTCAGGTGTTTCAGCAGGCTGGGAATATCTTCGGCCACCAGATCGATGATTTTGAGTTTCAGGGCCTCCTGCTCCGTCACAGACACGCTCTTACGCACCGCATTTTCGGCCCATGACACATTTCGGCCACGCTGTTCCGCAATGCTCTTGATGTAAGCAACGGAGTCGTTTTCTACCTTCTCTTTCATCGTGTTGTCCATCTCGCCGCCGCCCATGGCGACTGGATGCGCTGCTCCAATGTTGGTGCCCGGTGCCATGGCAGCGACATGGGCCGCCATGGTGATAAACACGCCCGCTGAAGCGGCCCGTCCTCCCGAGGGAGAGACGAATACAATTACCGGCAGAGGCGAACCTGTAATGTCTTTGATCATCAGACGCATGGAGGTATCCAATCCTCCGGGGGTGTCGAGCTTCAAGATCAATGCTTCGGCCCCGGCAGATTGCGCGAAATCGAGCGCATCATGCAGGTATTCCGCCGCGACGGGGTTAATGACCCCCTCGTAGTTCGCGATGACCATCTCTTTCGCGTGAACGGAGTGACTGAGGAACGTCAGGCAAACTGCGAAGGCCAGTCCTACGACCGCCTTAGAGAGGACAGGGACTAACGAAGTTCTCGTGCCTCGATCATCATCAGTCATCGTGGAAAATATCAATGATGAGAGGATCTTACGGCCCACTTGATACCCTGTCAAGGAACAGCACTTGGTTGCAAACCAAGGAACGAACCCCCTAGAATGCCAGCCATGTCCAGATTGTCCAGTGGTGACCGAATTCATCTCGTTGATCACAAAAGGCGCCAATACGCCCTCACGTTGAAAGCAGGAGAGACGTACCAGTTTAGTGGTCAAAAGATCGCGCACGATACCCTCATCGGTCGTCCTGATGGGTCCATCGTAACACTTTCTGGCGGCAAAAAGATGCTGGCGCTTCGCCCGACGTTTGGTGACTATGTGCTCAAAATGCCTCGAGGGGCACAGGTCCTCTATCCCAAAGATCTCGCGATCATACCCATGTGGGCTGATATTTATCCGGGCGCTCGAGTCTTCGAGGCAGGTACTGGATCAGGTGCGTTGACCATGGCGTTGTTGCGCGCGGTCGGTCCAGACGGCGTGGTGGTGACCTATGAAATCCGGGATGACTTTGCGCTCACGGCGGCAGCAAATATTTCACGGCAGATGAATCCGGTCAACCTCGTGGCGATCAGAAAAAACGCGTACGAGGGCATTGATCTACTCGACGACCAGGTTCCCTTCGACCGTGTGGTGCTTGATCTCCCGGAACCGTGGCAGGTGGTTCCTCATGCGGCTCAGGTGCTTCGTTCCGGCGGTATCTATGTGAGCTTCGTGCCCACGGTGCCTCAAATCATGCGCACAGTGGAGGCACTCGAACGAACAACGGTGTTCGGAATGATTGAGACATTCGAGACCTTGCTGCGAACGTGGTCAGTACAGGGCCGAAGCGTACGGCCCGATCATCGCATGGTTGCACATTCCGGCTTCATCACGGTCGCTCGGAAGGTGGAGCCAGGGGTTCTTGGCCCCATGCCTGAGTCAGAGGAACGTGATGATGGAACCCATGACAAGATTGATGAAAGAGAAGAGGAACAGCAGTCATGAAACGATTAGAGGGCAAAGTCACAGTCGTAACGGGGGGCAATGCGGGAATCGGTGAGGCGATCGCAAAACGTTTTGCCGATGAAGGGGCATCGGTGGTGATCACCGGGCGTCGGCAACAGGAATTGGATCACGTTGTACATGTTGTTCGGCTCCACAAGGGAACCGTCCTTGGGGTTGCCGGCTCTGTGACAGACGAGGGTCATGTGCAGGAGGTTGTGCGTCGCACGCTCGATAGTTTTGGAAGAATCGATGTGCTCGTCAACAATGCTGGGATCGGTGCCTTTGGAAAGCGTCTCCATGAAACCGATGATGCCACCTGGGCGAACGTGCTCGACGTCAACGTCACCGGGGTATTCCGCATGACGCGAGCCGTGATCCCCCAGATGCTGAAGCAGGGCCGAGGCTCCATTATCAATATTTCGTCCATTGCCAGTTTGGTGGGTCTTTCTGGTTTGGCTGCGTACACGGCCTCGAAGGGAGCTCTGGATGCCTTCACCAGGGCGGTGGCGGTCGAATACGCGCAGGATGGGATTCGATGTAATGTTGTGAATCCCGGCCTCATCGATACACCCATGGCAGCCTCTCTGATAGCAAATCCCGACATGCTCCAGCCCATTCTTGCGCAATACGCGATTCGTCGTCCTGGGAAACCAGAAGAGGTGGCGAACATGCTCCTCTATCTCGCGTCGGATGAAGCGACCTGGGTCACCGGGGCCACGTTCCGCATTGATGGGGGCATGACCGTCTACAAGGGGTAGCGGTTGAATCTGATCAATCGCGCGGCCTGCATAAAACAATGGATATCGACACACAGACCAAATTTTGCGGGGTAATTGGAAATCCGATCGGACATTCTCTATCACCCGCCATCCATAACGCCGCGTTCCGTCAACTGGGGCTCAATTTTGTCTATTTGGCGTGGCAGGTAGAAGCGATCGGTGATGCGCTGAAGGGACTCCGCGCACTCGGGAACTTTCGTGGAGCGAGCGTGACCATTCCTCACAAGGTGGCCGCCATGCCGTTTCTTGATCATGTGGAAGAGACGGCCCGGCGAATCGGGGCGATCAACACCATTGTTGCCGAGAAGGGCACACTTACGGGGTGCAACACGGACGCTACCGGTGCATTACGCGCTTTGAGAGAGAATGGGGTGGAACTCAAAGGTCAGAGCGTTGTGATGATTGGATCTGGCGGGGCGGCGCGCGCTATCGCATGTGCACTCATGGCCGAGTCATGCTTGGTGAAGCTGACAGTATTAGGAATTGATGATCGGGAGCGGACTACACTGGCGAAGGATCTTCGCCTCCAGGCAAGTTCGACAGTCGAGGAGTTCCATCTTGACGACTCCTCGCTTCGTAAGGTTCTGCCTGACGCGCGAGTGTTGATTCATTGCACGCCTGTCGGGATGTCTCCGAACGCGGATGCCAGCTGTGTTCCTGCTTCGCTCCTTCACACCGATCTCACAGTGATGGATATTGTCTACAACCCGCGCGAGACCAAATTGCTCAAGGACGCCAAACATGCCGGGTGTACAACCATTCCAGGGTTGGAGATGTTCCTCAATCAAGCGGTCACTCAATTTGAACTCTGGACCAACCAGACGGCCCCGGTTGATGTCATGCGCCGGGTCTTAGAATCTCGTTTCCGATGAGTAATGTGGTGCTTATTGGGTATAGAGGCACGGGAAAGAGTGCCGTGGGGAAGATCCTGGCTTCTCGTCTCGACCGTATGCTCTATTCAACTGACGCAGAAATAGTAGCACTCGCGGGAAAAACGATTCCAGAAATAGTTGAGCAACAGGGGTGGGAGCGCTTCCGGGATTTCGAATCACAGATCTGTCAACAGTTAGTCGGGAGGCAAGGACTTGTCGTCGATACCGGGGGAGGCATCATCCTCAGACCACAGAATGTGGCGGTATTGAAACAAATAGGGATAGTATTTTGGCTGACAGCTTCAGTTGAGACGATTGCGAAGCGCATTGGTGGTGATAGTCAGCGTCCTTCCCTGACCGGAGTGAAGTCGTTTGTTGATGAGATTCAAGACGTTCTGCGTGAGCGTCTACCGAAGTATCAGTCTGCCGCTGACCATGTCATTGAGACAGAGAGGAAATCTCTCAGGCAAGTTGCCGATGAAATTCAGGCACGACTGTAGGCTTTCCGGACGACCTTCTCAACCTTGACAACGCTTCCTGTAACATGATTCATGTACTTCGTTGCGCCCGTAGCTCAGTTGGATAGAGCGCCGGGCTTCGAACCCGTAGGTCGCAGGTTCAATTCCTGCCGGGCGCACCATGTATCAAGGACTTACGCCGTCGCCACCCTCGCCGACCTCTCGGTTTGTGCTAGCCTCAGCCCGCAGCCGATCCAACACCTCCGCGCCACCCCGCAGGCTCTCCGGGTAATGGTGCCCATGGTGCTGCACCATCTTCGTACATTTCCACCAGCCCAACCGCTGGACCGTGTAGAGATCCACCCCCGCCTGCACTAAGCGGCTCGCGAAGGTATGCCGGAGATCATGGAACCGGAATCCCTCGATCCCGGCGTTTTGGCGTGCCACATATGGGACCGTGATGCAGAGTGTTACTTTGCTCACAGACGCTCCCGTCACATGAGCTGTTCTTTCGAAATTGCACAGTGACCCTCGGTTTGAATGCACTTCATTCAGCCAGGGAAACCCACGCAGAACGCGTTTATCGAGGGTTTCAACGGCAAGTTTCGCGATGAATGCCTCAATCAGCACTGGTTTGTGACGCTCCAGGAAGCGCAGCTCGTGATCGAAGCGTGGCGGAAGGAATACAATGAGGAGCGGACGCACAGCTCCATTGGGGATATGACACCCCAGGAGTTCATCAAAACCTATCAGAACGAGGCCCACGTGACACAGAAGTCAACTTCGTTGGCGGTGGTGTAATAAATGGGGGAAGGTCAGCTTATTGTGTATCGAAATTACATCTAATCATCTGCTAGCTAGCCATTTAAGTGCGTTTCAAGTATAAATGAAATGGGTGCCTGCTCACCTAGCTATTGACTCTGCCGTTGATCCTGCGGCGGTTATGAGAAGGGCGTGTATATGCCCCCTCATGTTCACGTTTCACGTTGTTACGCTGTGTTCTCCCTGGCGGTAAGCGGAATAGTGCTGCAGGCACCTTCTTATTCTGCCGAATGACGATACGGCTACTAGGTTCACCCGAGATCCTACGCGACAAGTTCTATGCGCTGAGAACAAGACGCGAAATTGCTGAATTACTAGAGCTGCCCTATTCGCGCTTCATTTTTCACGTATACAAAACGGTAAGAACTACACAATACACCTCTTTTTCAGTTCCAAAGAGAAGAGGCGGTAGTCGTCTCATTTCTGCTCCAGTGACCCCCCTCAAAATCATCCAACGAAAACTTCACCAGGTCTTACTCGCCGTCTACCAGCCGAAAAGCACGGTACATGGTTTTTTACCTGAAAGAAGCATTGTCACCAACGCAAAAGATCACTCACGTCGAAAATTTGTTTTGAATGTGGATTTAGAAGATTTCTTCCCCTCGATAAACTTCGGAAGAGTATACGGAATGTTTAAGAGTGCTCCATATAAGAGAAATGACCATGTTGCATCTCTTCTTGCAGCGATTTGTTGCCATGAGAAAATTCTCCCGCAAGGCGCACCAACCTCTCCGATTGTGTCTAACATGATTTGTTCGAGAATGGATAGCCAGCTGAGGCGGATGGCACAAAGATACAGGTGTGCCTACACTCGTTACGGTGATGACATAACATTTTCCACCAATTTTGCCAACTTTCCAGAGGCTCTGGCCGTCGAGATTAACGATGAAAAAGGGAGGAGCGTGATTGTAGGGCACGAATTGGGTCAGCTGGTTCGAAACAATGGCTTCACGATTAACAACTCAAAAGTTAGGCTTCAGCGTCAGAGCGACAGGCAGGAGGTTACAGGCCTTACAACCAATCAAGGGCCTAATGTTCAACGTAGGTTCGCCAGACAAATCAGGGCGATGCTTCATGCGTGGAAAAAGTTTGATTTGGATCTTGCCCAGAAAGAATTTGCAACAAAGTTTGCTCGAAAGCACAAGAACCCGATTAGATCTGCGCCATCTTTTGTAGATACGTTAAAAGGAAAAATAGAATTTCTTGGAATGGTCCGGGGCAAATCAAATGCGCTTTATCTAAAATACAGGAGGCAACTCAGGGTACTAGCTCCTCACCTGGTTAAAGATCTTGAACCTCCTAGTAATCTAGACAACATTCGGAAGGCATTATGGGTACTTGAATCTTATGATCCTCCGAAACAAGGTACTGCCTTTGCTTTGGAAGGTTATGGCCTACTAACTTGTGCCCACGCACTGGGAAAGGATACAGTTGCATTTCGAGATACTGCCCCCACCAAGCGTTTCCGCGTTAAAATCGTTCGCCAAAATGAAGACCTTGATCTAGCAATTCTGAGTATTGATTGTCCCATCACAGATTCTCTCTTGATGGAAGTATCTTCAGAGCCCAGCTATCATGATGCTGTAATAATTGCTAGTTTTCCCAGTTATCAACTTGGTGATTCAGCACGAATTGCAAGAGGCGAGATTGTAGCTTTTAGAGCATGGCGTACAATGAAGAAAATTCTAGTCAGTACTTCGATAGTAAAAGGTAATAGTGGAGGCCCTGCCGTTAATGCCTATAATAGAGTCATAGGAATTGCTGTAACAGGCTCAGATAGGATAGAAACTGCGTCGGAAACTGAGGATCACGGATTAATCCCGATAGGCGCGATAAAACATCTTGGGAGTTGAGCACCCAACCGCAAAGCCTGGTTCGTCCTGCGGCAATGCGGCATATGCAAGTACTCCATCTATTAATTGCCCGCTCTAGATGAGGTGTCCTAAAATCCCCACGCCAATCGTTACTAGCACAGGTGGCGACCTGACCCGATGAGGCTGATTCTTGCGACATCGGGCGAGCCAAGTGCGTGGGCATGTAAAAGGTACCGGGAGTCTTTTCTGACGACCAGGCTCATGCGTTGGTGTTACGTCAAGCAAGATCTGAGCACAATCTTTCGTGACTCACTTTTTTTCTCTCTCGTTGGTTGTGTCTGATCGTCATCGGCGATAGCCGACCGGCTAGCCTCTTCGAGAGGCACCGATAACGCCAGCTCTCCGTCACTCCCGCTGCATGATCCTCTCCACTCCGCCGGTTCCGGCCTCTGCCTACCGACTGTACGGTGCCTCTCCGCCCGTGAGAGACGTATTTGTAGATCACACAAGGAGGAAACACCATGGCGACTAACACCTCATCCAACCGATCGGCCACCACGCTGCGATGTGGGAACATCCAGGCGATGATATGGCAGAACGTCAGCGAGAATGGCCTGTTATGGGTGTTCTGATTGGCGACCATTGCCACCTGCTGGTGTGCATAGTGCTTAAATACTCAGCCCAGAAGGGCGGGCCGTTCATCCCATGGGAAGTCTACATCAATGTCTGGCGGATCATGTCGACCAGGATTGAGGAACCGTTCAAAAAGCACATTGTGCCGAATGGGGTCCACGTGCGTAATCCCAAGACAGTACGACACGCTGGAAGCAGCTGTAGCCGTTCGGCCACAAGTCCGGGGGCTTGGCGCACGATCTCTATCTCGATCCGCGCTCGGACCACTTGAGGCACAGAGCCATAGCGCCAGATGGCTCCCTCATGCGTCTTGCGGCACAGCACCTAGGGATTCCGCTAGGATTCCGGACGAGCCAATGTAGCTAGCATGTGTGTAGTTGATTCGTCAGTCAGATACATCCAAATTACATTGCTAGGAGGGCGTGATGATAGGACTTTTGATAGCAATTTTCGAGAGTCTAACAGGGAAAGCCAACGGCCAAGTGGAACAATCCAAAGGTGAGATGAAGGGAGCCGTGGAGGAGACGAAAGGAGAAATGAAGGCGTTGAAGGAGGACGCCAAGGGCAACGATGTGAAGGCGGAAATGGAAAGAGCGAAAGGCAATGTGAAGGGCATGGTCGAGCGAGGGAAGGGCGAAGCCAAAGAGTTATCAGAAAAGATGAAGGACGAAGTTTCGTAAGCAAAAGCATTAACACCATGATTTAAAAGTAAAACGGGGAAACCATTGGAAATACAAGTCATTGCCATTGTTGATCTTTTGTAACTTTAAGGCGAGGTCCCTCATCCCCCTGTGTGTATCGTTCATATAATTCTGGTCGCCATTGGCTGTGGCCGACCGGCTAACACCTGCGAGGCGCATCGCTCACGCCATTAATCTGTCACTCCCGCTGCGTGATCCTCTCCAGCACGCCGGTTGCGGCCTCGGTCTCCTTCTTTCTCTGTGACCTGTGCGGTGCCTCTCCTCCTCGCGTGAGAGACGTATTTGTAGATCACACAAGGAGGAAACAGATGGCGACTAACAACTCATCCAAACGACCGGCCACCACGCTGCGATGTGGGAACATCAAGGCAACGATCTGGCAGAACGTCAGCGAGAGAATATCTTAAGACGCCCTGAATAAAATGGTTACGCTTCACGCCCAGTCACGGATCCTGCTGAACCAGTCAAAGGATACATCCTCGATCTGCGCATTTGGCTCGCTTCCACTGCAAAACCCTAGGCGTGTCCTAGACTCGGACCTAGGTACATAAGTACTTATACAAAAGAGTATTTGACCACTCCGAGCTGAAGTACTATCGTGCACCCCGGAATTTGGAGGCGATATGATTCGTCGACAGTTCCTCCCACCCGAGCCAACGAGCCAGCCCCACTCAGCAATCTCTGAGCCAGCAAATGAGCAGACTACTGCGAAACCTTCCTCTCCATATCGTGTGGTAGGTAACCGACAAGCAGCCCGCCCTCAGCACCAATGCGTGCTCACACGACCTGACGCCGTTCTTTGTTCGCCGTTCATCACGGCGACAAACTCCAGGACAAAAAAGACTCTTTTGCTTTGGTTAGGGCCGAGGGTAAAGATGATTGATTTGCTTCCACCAGGCTACACAGCCCACTGAGTCGCGAGTGGGCAAAACCTTCTGGGTTAGCGAAAAGTCATAAGGATCGCCGGGGATAATACGCCCTCGACGGATAGCTATCTGCCCTTGAGCCATACAGCGCAGGGTTTGGAATATAAACTCGGCAGTCTCGGTAGTAAGAGAGTATTTGTTGAACAGCCTAACCAGTGCTAGGTACGTCACTTCTAGAGGAGGTGTGCCATGGACTGTTACAAACGGTTCTTACTGCTAGTCGGAGGGATGCTTTCAGTTCTGTGCCTCGCGGGATTCCCATCCGGGGCCTCCGCAATGGAGAATGTAACCATCTGTCATATTCCGACTCAGGGGAACATGAGCCCGACGACCTTGAAGTTACCGGCCCATGATGCTCAGCGACAACATCTCGATGCACATCCCAACGATCACACGGGTGACTGTGGGGGCACCAAGTTTGTCATCGTAGCGGTCAGTGGGACCCTGGAAGAAGGCTTTCCATTGCGGCCTAACCTCGACTTTCTGACGGAAGTCGATGAAGGGAACCCGCCGGTCCTGGCGATCTTTCTGGGCAAGGCCTTGGTTCGGGGGGTGAAAGCCTACCTGGATGTGAAAGATTCATTGAGTCGGGAATTTAAACCGTTGGGTGTGCTGAATCCGATTAATCCCGCACTGGTCGCGTCGGGTAATCACAATGATGCGAACATTTCTTCGATTTACTTGGTGGATAGGCGACAAGGAATGAGAGCCCTGCTGAATGAACCCCGATATCTCAGTATGGTACCCGATCTTGCCAAGGTGGATATTAATGCCCCGGAAACGGATCCCGCCGTTCGTGCGTTGATCATCCAGGCCATCTCGGAGACCCCCCTGGCAGAACCAAAGAACTTTAGTACAGCTACCTTTCTCCAGGTGATCTCAACCTGGAAATCCTGTCATTTTGTCGAAAGCCCGTTGATCAAGCCCGTCAAGGCTGACGGGACGAGGGTGACGGATTTTCCGAATAGTTTGGCCATCTGGGCCGGAACGAGCGATGCACAGAGAATTGTCGATCCCGCCGGCTATAACGCAGCGGTGGAAGGCAAAATCAGAGCCACGCTCGACCTTCCACCAGGAAAACCTGGGTCAAACAACTGCGTGGACAATCCCTCAACCTTCCCAATTCCCCCGGCTCCGGGTGGTGCCGATCCATTGATTCGTTATGCGGTTGATAAGCACACCAAACGGATGAATGATTTTTACCGACCCTGTGAGTTCGAGGAATTTTCGGCACGTGCTGGCGTGCCCATTACAGTGCCGCAATGTCCGAAGTGAGCTAGGTTCTCGCTCAAGGAGAAAAGCAGGGGTAGCCCAAGTTGTTGGGCTACCCTAATGCCTGTTGAAAAGGAAATCGCCCGGAGACCAATTGTGAAGCGTTCAGCCGGATTTGTGTCATCGGTCTTCACACAACCTAAGTCTCGCCACGTTTCGGTATAGCTATTGCGCACTTTGAAATTCGCAGTGGCGCTACCCGATATAGTGATGTCCAGCAAAATGGAGTTGTACCCGGAGACGTCCAAGATTAGGCCGCCTTCGTTGCTTGTCTCTGTGGTGCGAATGTCCGCACCGTGGTCTGTGCCTGAGTCTCACCGGTCCAGGCGATAAGCGAGAGAAGAACGGCCGGGTAGCCGGGTTATGTGATTCAGTATAAAACGTTTTCCTTGGTTCGTGATGTTTGTAAGTGCTCGCTCAAAGAGATGATGCCGACCGTTGTATGAAGAGAGTTTTCATTCCAAGTTCATCCTGTCTTCATCTTTCCGAGATAGGCTTTGGTTATGGATTGATTTAACGACCGAAAGGAGGATTCATGGACGCGAATTGGCTGATTTTCGGTGCGGCAATTTTTGGGGTGGTGGTTACCGCTATCGTGGTCTACAAGAAGGATCAACAAAAGCCGCAGTAGCCCCTCAGGGGCTCCTCAAGGGGGAAACCTATGGGCCGTCCTAGCTGAATCGGTGGTACGGTTCCATAGGCTTCTCCGTTTTGTGGTTCAGAGAGCTAAATGAAGAAGTGTTCACGATATCGTCATCGAGAATTCATGTTCGCAGTGTAGTCTTCAAGACAAGGGAAGGGAGGTGAGGACATTATGTTACTGCTCGTTGAAGTATTTATATTGGCCGCCATAGTTGGAGTGACTTACGTGGTGTTCCAGCCGTCGAGTCATTGACCGGTGCGAGACACCTATCATGTGAACGACAAGGGAGACTTTTGGAATTGGCAATGAGGGCATGCTCCCAAACACTTCTGGGACGGTGCCCTTCTTCCCATGCTCGTGCGGACACTAGGTCCGTTTAAATTTGTTGTTGTCAGGTTTGCAAACCATAGTAAGTGATGAGAAGAGGCCCCGGTTGTTTGGGCAGAAATTCTGTGTTCATCAGTGTGGTCTTGCGGTTTATGCCTACGCGGTCTTGGCAGTGTAGGCAACTGATCTGCACGACGCCCTTATAGCCGGCTCATGAGATAGCCGGCTCATGAGCCATTTGCCGCGGAAAGGTTGTACCCGTTCTCGGTCCTTCCGTAGCCGGCCGACCAGGCATGGTTCACAACCAGCGTCCGCGCCTCTTTGCGGGACAAGGTGGGATCGGACATCAAGGCATAGCGGCTCTGCATCTCCGCTCGAAAGGCGGCCTGCGAGTCGGTCGGAATGCCGGCCAAAACAGCCAGCGAGGTCAGATATTCGCCATGGCCCTGCGCAATATCGCCGCTCACACTCTCATAGGCAAATGCCACGAACCGTTCCAATTGCTGACGAGCCCTGGCAGGACCGGTGGGCGCACTGTTGCCAGGTGAGGTGCTGGACGTAATGTCAAATGGGGCTTGAAGAGTATCGGTGGTCGGTCCGCAAGAAACTCCGCCCATGAGAAGCATCGGAATGAAGAGGGCCGCGCTGGTTTTCATACTGTCCTCCTGGGATGATGGACACCGTTGCAAGAAATAAAGCCATGTCATAACTCTAGCATGATTGCTGAGGTGGCATGGACTAGGCAATACCCTAGCCTAGAGGGAGCCGGATAGATAATGCAGCAGATGTGCTCCCTTCTTAGGGGAATGCCTACTGCTTCACAGGGAAGCCTCCGGCTCTCTGGGGGCTTCCTTAACTGGTCTGTCCGGTCAGTGTTGTCCGTCCGGGGAACCGAATAGGGCGGCAGACCGAACGGACAGTTCACCCGACGCCATTGACACCCTCAATTCCAAGCCAGTATCGTACGCGCCCAGCTGCTGTGTGTTGTTGACATGTCCTGAATTCGTACGCGGGGAGGCCACCATCATGTCAGTCACGTTTCGGCCGGGAAAGCCTGACGATGCAGAGGCCTGCGCTACCATCTGCTATGAGGCATTCAAGGAAATTGCAACACAGCACAACTTTCCCCCTGACTTTCCATCCTCCGAGATCGCCGTGGGGTTCCTGCAGTCCATCTTTGCACGGGACGATGTCTATTCCGTTGTCGCGGAGATCGACGGTCGTATTGTGGGAAGCAACTTCCTGACGGAGTATGCGTTGATTGCCGGCGTGGGTCCGATTACGGTTCATCCCCATACACAGAATAATTCCATCGGACGCCAACTTATGGAATCTGTCTTGAGTCGGGCGCGAACTCAGCGCTTTGCGGGGGTACGTTTGGTTCAGGTCGCCTATCATAATCGCTCGCTGTCCTTGTATACGAAGCTTGGTTTTGATGCCCGCGAACCGCTCTCCGTCATGCAGGGGCCCCCGCTGAATCTCACACTTCCTGGCTGCCACGTGCGACAGGCGGTGGAGGCTGATCGTGGTGCCTGCAATCGCCTGTGCTGGCTCGTCCACGGTCATGATCGCTCCCAGGAAGTCTTGGATGGAATCCGACTGGGCACAGCGACAGTGGTGGACCGAGGAGGTCGGCTCACGGGCTACGCGACGTCTATCGGATACTTCGGCCATGCGGTTGGGGAGACGAACGAGGACCTGAAGGCGTTGATTGGCGGAGCTCCGGCATTTCTCGGTCCTGGATTTTTACTGCCGACACGAAACGCGGAATTGTTCCGTTGGTGTCTTCAGCATGGTCTGCGTGTCGTTCAACCCCTGACACTGATGAGCCTTGGCCTCTATCAGAAACCAAGTGGGGCGGCTCTCCCCTCAATCTTCTACTAGGCGTACGTGCAGGGCCAGAATCGTGGAACCCAACAGGGATCGTGATGATCGGCGGTCGCCGCGTGAGCCTGGGAGTGGGGAGCGGTAGGCCTGGTCGATCTGGTCTGTCTGGTCTGTCTTGTGCGTGTTTTCCGGACCGACTCCCTACCCTTCTGCATCCAACCTCTAGCTAATCATGACCATCCGAACGATCGCTGTTTGCTTCTCACAATCAATCGTCTGATGTTCGTACTTTAGGGTGTACCTCGGTCCGGAAGTCCTATGCTTTAGTTGATTGGTACAGCGAGTCATCATGGTTACGCGGCGGATTGTTTGGTCACGTCCCAGCCGGGAAACACGAGGACGGCGGGATGACACTGCAGGACACGCGCCAGGGTTTTAGCCCGTTCGACGCCGAGATTGATGGTATCGTTTTCGATGGCTGAAATCGTTGACTGGGGAATCTTTGTCCTTCGAGCCAACTCGCTCTGCGTGAGCCCCTGAAGTTCACGGACAATCCGAACAGATTCTCCCACTGAGACGGCCACTCGAGCTTTTGCCGGACGGATGTTTTTGTCCTTCATCATTGCCTCCGATCATCGTGCGCGGTGACGTCCATGACCACCACCAGAATGCGCCGCTCCTCAACCTTATAGATCACTTGATACTGCGCATTCAGCCGAGACGAACGGTGGTGCCACTTGGGCGTTGAGCTGTGTTGGGATGATTCTGGTCGCCAGCAGCAACAGCCGACCGGTCGTGGCCCATCACTCCGCAGAAACGTTGCTCCACCCTTACATACAGGGTAACTGAGCAGCTGGAGGCAGATCACCGACACTCCTATCGAAGGCCCACAGAGGGTCGTGCTTCAGTCACTGGAATGACGGCTCGCCTTCGGTCTCTCCCAATCACAACACACGAGCGCTTAGTGGTTGGCGTGCGGGAGCGGCGCAGGTCGCCACGCGTTCGGTGCTGAGGGGGAGGATATTGGGGCAGCCCGTCCCTGAATCAGCTGGTTGGACGTTGGCTTGGGTTGGGTGGAAATCGTCAGCTCCATTGGGTCGGTCCCGAAGCGAGGCCGCAGCCAAACGGATGTGGTATCCACATTTCTCTCCAAGACAGTCGCGCGCAGTCTGATCGTTGGATCGCCCAGACGTGTCACGACGTAGAGCATGCCGGGGGCACTCGACGCCAGCAACCCATCGAAGGGCAGATCGGTCGTCAGGCAGACGTGCTGATAGGTCAGTGGAACACCCGCTCGAAAATACGGACTGACTATGGAGGTCGGACCAGAGACGCAGCGTAGTGTTTCGCCGCGTTCAACCGCCATTTTGAGATCGGAGTGTAATGAGGAGAGCTGAGCGCGGACGGGGTTGCTGACTCTCTGAGCCATATTGAGACCGTCGATCCTGGGGAATGCTGGGTGGTGCTGTAAGCTCTGATTGGGAACTAGCATGATGACGAACGACATTGCTATGGGGAGCCATAGCCATCGGAGGCGCGCTTCACGTATGAAGAGCACTCGCCCGGCCGCCAGTAACGTCCCGAGGCTCAGCAGCCCCCACCACGCTGCGTCACCAAGATAATCGTGCTCCACATAGTACACCTCACCCTGCGGGACTTGAGTCCAGTCCCTGAGCATGATGTAGGCCACTCCGAGCCCCAGGAGAGGACCCACCATACTGAGCAGGGCCAGGACAATACGCGGGAACGTTCGGAGCCGCATGTACCACAGCGCCATACCCAGTAACTCTAGCAGACGGTGGTGGTGTGACGAAGAAGGTGCAGCATCTCTGGAGGGCCACGCCAGGTACGCATCTGGCGCCGCCTCCCGGAGCTCGATGGACCCGACATGTTGTGTGCCTGCAGGGGTAGGCGGGGCGGGCATGCGTATCTTCGCAACGACCTTTTCGCGTCCATTCAAGGATCAGTCCGGCGCCTGGCGTAACGGCACCTCATTCGGTCTCAACGACCTCGAGGCGCTCATGAATGTCGCTTGTGAGGCGAAGGAGTGGATTGCCGCTCACACGCTGAACCGCTGAGCGGCTTCTTGGGAAGCCTCTGGCCTTCCAGGGGTTTCCCTTCAACCCCGCACAATGGTGCTAGCCAGGAGAGCATGGGAGGCAGGAGAGGGACGAGGGAGCTCCGACGTGAAGTCTATTGATTCAACATCGCTCGAACGGCTTGGTTGAGCGTCGGTACTTTGGTCGTCACGATGTCCCAGACGATTTCCGCATCCAAGCCGAAATACTCATGAATCAGAATGTCGCGAAGCCCGGCCATTTTCTTCCATTCTAGTGTCGGATGCTGAGCTCGTAGATCCTCTGGAAGTTTCTTGACTGCCTCACCAATCACTTCGAGATTTCGGACTGCCGCATCGAGGGTTTTCTCGTCTTCGAGGAACGCGGCTTTGGACAGGTGTGCCGTATAGGATGCGATCTTGCGAATGGCCTCCAGAATGTCTTCCAGGTAGATCCTAGAATCCCGGGGCATAGACGGTTTCTCGTTGAATAATCGGCAGGAGGCGCGGCTTGATGGCACTCATCGTGACCAGGTCCACGCGTGACTGGAACAGGTCCTCAAGAAAGAGCTTCGTATCCATATAGGCGTCGAAGGACTTTTCCGACAGCTCAACGACAAAATCGAGATCACTCTCTGGCATGGCCTCGCCCCGGGCATAGGACCCAAACAGGCCAAGCCGGCGAACTCCCAGACTTCTCAGGGTCGCTTGATTTTGCTCAATGAGCTTCAGCACTTCGTCTCGATTTGTGATCATCGCTGGGGGATTCCTTCTGGTTCGATCACGCCTTTGCATAAGATCCATGCATCGGATTTTACAATCGGTCCTCCGATGAGATCCGGGATATTCTAGCACGAGGGAGAGCTGGTGCCACCATCAGGACTTCTTTTCTGAGCCATCTTCCGTACAAGGAGCACGACTCGGAGCGATTGCCGTGGGCACCCTTTTCACGGTCCCATGAGGAAACCTCATAGGAACTAACCATTCATCCAAACGACCGGCAACCACGCTGCGATGTGGCAACATCAAAGCGACGATCTGGCAGAATGTGAACGAGAAGGACCCGTTTTTCGCGACGACCTTCCACCGACCATTCAAGGATCAGGCCGATGCCTGGTCCTGGAAAATGCACCGCCGGATGGGAGAGTACTAACCTCCCATCCGACGGAACGCGTGAGGTTCTTCAACCTCCCCCCAACGAACCTCTATCGCAAACTTGTCGAACCTCCTGCTGTTGTAGAACTAGAAGCACTTGTTGTGGAACTACCTGCGCTGACACCGTCCTCTTCAATCTTGATCCAGTAAGGCGTCTTATCATCACAGGCTTCGGTTCGATCAAGCCAGGCGGACCAGTCTGCCTTCCCCCAGGGATCACTCGGTTTGCTCTTCCCGCTAGTGTCATTCCTGTACTCGACCCGTATCTTTTCAGACAGGGTGTCTTCAGCGAGGTCCTGCAGCTTCTGTTTCTTCCAGGTCTCGGTTTCGCCAGGCTCCAACACTTTGTTCGCAAGCCCTTCAATCTGCTCCTTGCCAGCGCGGTCCTTGTAGCCAAATCTGAGCACCTTGATCGCTCTGACTTTGCTGTTGGTCACTTTTATATCCGGCTTGCACGCGAGCTTTCCCGTGCCGGCATGTGAGCCCATGCTAAACGACAGCGTCAGGGCGACAGCTCCCGTGATGATCACGCAACCGAGCAAGCATCGGGCCTGAACGCTTGGTGTGCCTCTGTTGATCTCCCTCTTCATGCTCGTGTCCTCCTTTGCGACCGGCCCTCAGGGCGGGTATTGAGCGACCCACGTGGCCAGCATCCCGCCGCACGCCGATCGTATGAATGGTGAATGAACACTGCTGGGGATGCTCCCTTCGGTTCCGCCGTAGAGCCAGCTCTACCGTGAGGCCACTCCCTTGCCTCTTCCAATAGGACCGTAGCGGGGATGCTCCGAGATGTCTGTACCGGAAGAAATTCTCCCTCCATCGATCACGGCGAGCGAGGATCCTTCGCTTCGCCACTTCGTAGCTGCGATAGAGCAAGCTTCGTTCCTCAGACAAAGAGGAGACGAACACACTGAACTTTCTGGACAATTCGGAGAGGGGGTGATCACGAGGTGAGAGAGTTTCGAAACCTCGTATCAGATGAGATACATCATGTTTATCCGAAGCGATACAGGTAGGAGCCATTGGTGAAGGCATACAGCAGCGCGACGCGGCGACTGTCGCACAAAGCTGTCTTCGTCAGGACGATGTGAACCAACTTTGCGTGTCGCGTCTTGCACTTACAGATTCACAAAACAGGCGGCCAAGGAATGAAACATGAAACTTGTCGATGTCTGCGAACGCTTGCCGGAGCGCGATAGCGGCTCCGCGAATTTCTGGTCGCCAGCGGCGATGGCCGACCGGCTAACACCTGCGAGGCGCACCGCTCGCGCCAGTGAACCTGTCGCTCTCGCTGCTTATCCCTCTCCGATCCGCCGGTTCCGACCTTTGTCTCCTGTTTCTTCCGTGAACTGTATGGTGTCTTTCCTCCTCCCGTGAGAGAGTCACCTACAGTTCAAACCAAAGGAGGAAACAAGATGGCGACCAACACCTCATCCAAACGACCGGCCACCACGCTGCGATGTGGGAACATCAAGGCCACGATCTGCAGAACGTCAGCGAGAAGGGTCTGCTCTTCGCCACCACCTTTTGCCGTCCGTTCGAGGATCAGTCCGGCGACTGGCGCAACAGCACCTCATTCGGTCTCAACGATCTCGAGGCGCTCATGAACGTCGCTGTTGAGGCGAAGGAGCGGATCACCGCTCACATGCTGAAGCGTTGCGCCAATTCATTGGGAAGCCTCCGGCCTCCGGGAGCTTCCTTCTCCGACTCTCGCTCTTCCGATTTGGTCGACGGGTGATGTTGTCCGAAAACTGGTTGCGCCGAGGTTGCAGGGTTGCGGAAATCTTGCCTTGATTTTCACTTGTCTGCCTGTGTAACGTCTCGATTAGTTGGGTTTTCCGGTGGATCTGAATCTGTCGGCTGTGACTTCGAACCCGTAGGTCGCAGGTTCGATTCCTGCCGGGCGTACCATAACAGTCAAGCGATGAATTCTCATGTGTTTACAGCAGCTTAGCAATGCTCAGGCGTTGTTAAACTCGTGCTTAAGCTCGGTATCGTGCTAAAGAAAATTCGTCTAGGCTAAGAACCAAATCTGAAAGAGGTCATCTCGTGCGCTGCTGCTGCCGATACAGAGCACAGGCGAAGATTTGGGGGGTGTATACTGTAAAAGACAAAAGCGATCTCCCTGGACCAAACGATGTCTTGTTGTAGGCAGCTACTGCAGAAAGCTGATCCGATGAGCCCCTGGGTCTGTGAATGTGGGTGGCGCAGCTAACCAATCGAGCAAGAGGAGGGTGGCACCATGATCCCCGTTTTGCACGACGTTCGAGCCGCATTTTTCCTTGCAATCGCACTGGCCATGCTACTGATGATCTGCGCAATTGCCGGATTAGGAACTGTGTTGCAACCGGTTCGATGGGCTGACCGAAAAGACTATCGGTGAGCCAGGGCAGATTTATCCGTTTGTTTCAGCCGTGTGTTTGACCGTCCATCCTCATCGTTGCCCAACCAGGGATTGATGATCCCATTTCACCCCGTAGTTTGATCAGAGAACACTCGCCTCCGTCGTCTTGCTAAATACTTAAAATTATTAGGCATCCTTCCATTGATCCTGTAACATCCTGTTGAAGCCACAGGTTACAACATCAGTGCTATATTTATTCGGAGAGAGAAATAGTGAGCGTCTCGCAGTGCCCTTCGCTGCATTGCTGCTCTGAATCGCTGAGTCACTCAATCTGTATGACATGGAGGAAAGAGTTATGAACAGAGTGATCGCAACGTCTGGAGTTGTGATGGCCATAGCCGTAATCGTGCTCTCGACTCAAGGGTGTAGCAAGAAATGGGTCCAGTCTGAGAGTGAAAGCGGATCAGGGAGCACGAGTACGAAGCTGCCGAATATATCAGGTGGGAGTTCAAGCAAAGAATTGAGCGGGTTTTCTCGTACTCCATCTGAGGAGCGTCTTGCACAAGATGGATATTCCACAGCTCTGAACCCATCGGGGACTGGCCCTCGGCAACGCGCCGAGCTAACAAGAGAAGAGAAAGCAGCGGTGGAGGCGGGCTTGCAGGACGTTTTTTTCGGCTATGACCAGTGGACCTTGTCTGATGCAGGAATGGAAGCTCTCAACCATGACGCCACCTACCTAAAGAATCATTCAGGAGCGGTGCTGAAGATTGAGGGGCATTGCGATGAACGAGGGACCAGTGACTACAATATGGTGTTGGGCGATAAACGCGCCAAGGCCGCTCGCAATTATCTTAAGGAAGTTGGGGTGAGCCCCAAACAGGTCGTAATCGTGTCGTATGGCAAAGAGCGTCCCTTCTGCGTTGATCAGGATGAATCCTGTTACCAGCAAAACCGTCGGGATCACATGCTCCTATCAACCCGATAGGAGGGGCTTGCGGCGAAACAGCATTTCTGTGCAGGTGGTCAGGCTTAGGCAAGGAGTTTGTCCTTGAAAAAACTCAGTTCTCTCTTTAGGCCCGAACCTGCCAAGGAGATTCCAGCCAAGCCTCAGCCGGATGAGCGACGGGTCCAACCGAGGTTCACGACGCAATTTCGCAGTACCTTTTCGGGGCACAAGCAGGAGGGGCAGGGTCGAACTCTGGATATTTCGGCCGGCGGCTGTAAGATCGAAAGTGATATGAAGGTCGAGCCGGGATCAAAGTTTGAATGCAGGCTCCACGTTCCCGGCCTGGATTGGCCGCTGCGAATTGACGAAGCCACTGTGCGTTGGGTCGGTGGCAATAGCTTTGGGATCGCTTTCTCCCGCATTGCTCCAGAAGAGTTTGCGAAACTTAAAACAGTTCTTTCCGATCTTGAAGGGGACGAGTAGCTCTTTCTCATCTTCAATCCCACCCAAGTCTTTCTCTCCCTCACGACTGAGTCGCCTAAAATCTTTTGATTCTGAACGAACCCTCCCCTTCGTCTCGTTATCGATGATCCCCGGTGTTGCTTCGATCAAGGTTGACACAGCTACCACAACTGTCAGAAAGTACAGAGCGATCGGGTCTTGATCGAGGAATCTGCCCGGGACGACAGAGAAAGGAGTCGGGGAGTGGAACAGAGGTACGCAATTACCGTGAAGTTCTTGGTCGATGCTGATTCTGCGGAAGATGCCGAGGAGATGGTGGAGACGGCCTGTGAAAAGGCGTCGGCGTCATTCCCAGAAATGAGTTACGAAGGAATTGAAGACATTGAGGAGGAAGAAGAAGAGTAGTGGGCTCTGTTCCCAGTGAGAGAAACCTACCGTTTACTCGACACACCGCACGATGGGAGAGGAGTTACCAAAAACCTCAGCTGAGAAAGAAGTCGCCATTCTTGCAGGTGGCTGCTTCTGGTGTCTCGAAGCGGTCTATGACCAGGTTAGCGGTGTGGACTCAGTCGAATCCGGTTACATCGGTGGGACTTTAGACAATCCCACATACGAGGCGGTATGTGGAGGGCAGACCGAGCATTCCGAGGCCGTGCGGATCACCTTTAATCCAACGGTGATTTCCTACAAAGAGCTCCTGGAGATTTTTTTCGTCATTCATGACCCCATGACGCTCAATCGACAGGGAAACGACAGAGGCACCCAATACCGTTCCGCAATTTTCTACTGCACTCCGGCACAGTGCCATACAGCAGAAACCGTGATCAAAACTTTATCCGACGAAAAATTGTACGACGCACCCATCGTCACGCAAGTCGTGCCAGCCACCAGATGGTATGAGGCAGAATCCTATCATCAGGAATACTTTGCTCGGAATCCTCTCCAGGGTTACTGCCAAGTCGTGGTAGGCCCCAAAGTGGCGAAGTTCCGGAAACAATTTGCTGCAAGGTTGAGGTCGTAGAAAGTCTCTCTCATCATCGGTTTAAAAATCCCGCCAAGAGCTCTCGAACGCTATCGAACACCGCTGGCTTCTGAAATATTTGGCGGTGTTTTACGCGTACCTCTGCATGAACAGGGCAAAATGGCCATTCATCGGCTGGATTGCCTTGGACTTCGGCGATGATTGAACGGTCCACGTCGCTATGCGGTGCGTGAATGACGATGAGGGGACTATCCGGATCGAGCAAGCAGGTATTGTCCACACCATTTGGTTCGTCCGCGGTTGTGTGTCCAACGCGCACTCGCTGTTGTCCGGCTGAAAATACCGTGTCACCCTCGCGCAGCGGCCCAGTCGGCGAAAGTGAGTACAAGACGAGAGGGGCAATTAGAATGATGGCTACTACAATACCGATTGACCAAAGTGGAGGTTCGGTAGGTGTTTGGTCAGGAGTCGATGACACGGCTTTGTGTATCAGTGTATGGGTATTGTACATCAGGCCGAAGTCGGTGTCAGTCGCTTCACGTCAAGAAAGTCATGTGACGTAAAAGCTCCCTGTTAGGCGGGCTCCAACAACAATTATTGGGAAGAGCCGATCGCTTTCAGCGAAGCAGCGGAAGAAGAATCGAACTGAAAGGAAAGATCGCTCAAGCTTTCACAAAGCAGTCAATTTAGTTTGCGGCCCATGTCGGAAGTTGTGCCTCTGAGCCTCTTGTACAGGACGATTATCTCTCGCCGTTCTGGTCGGAATAACTTGCTCAAAAAGTCTTTTTGTAACGGAACAATGGCAATCCGCGGTTCAAAATCTAATCGTGCTTCTTGGGGGGCTATAGGCTGCAGCGGAGCCGATCGGCCATCGGCCGTGTCCCCAATTCCAGGGTCCGGAGCATAGTGAGTTGATGAGCGGTAGTTGCCTAGTATGACATGGAGCCCGTCGCCGTCAATGAACATCCCGCCTGATGTAACTATCTGCACGATCGCGGTCTCCTGAGTGGCTTGATAAAACGTGACGATCTCCTCTGGTGTAGCCGTTCTCAAACCTTTTGCCAATAACGGAGAAAAGAAGTCGATTTCGCCTGTTTTGAAAGCTGGATGTCGAGGCAGCTCTTTGCCCTTGCCCTTAAACGAAGTAAAGAGATGCGGCTCGTCGATTATCATGCCAGCCAGAACCGCTCTCATCTCATCCGTCGTGATGTCGGCAGGATGGAAATGGTTGCCGCCTACCGTATGGTCTACTTCGAGTCTGACAAAGCGTGCCGGATCATCGTGGATAGTCACGGTTGGAAGGCGAATCTGGCAGGAAAGAAACCCGAGGCACAGTATTGCTCCAAAGAATAGGATCGTACCGGAGTTCCTCATGTGAGCCACTTTAGTTCAAAAGGCGCCATGGTGTCCTCCTGGGGTCACAGGAAAGCACCTGCACTTACCGGATGTGGCCAGCCAGCACCTCATCCGCATTACCTTTTTCATGCCTGGACTTGGCCAGCATAGAGGGGCGCGGCTGATCTTCTCCAAAGCACACGAAGCCCCGCCACAACCTTTTTCGCTGAAAGAACTGCCCTCGCTCTATCTGTACCTTGGTCATCGACACGTTCATTGATATGGGAACAGTATGTCCCAATTGAGTGTCTAAGGAAATCGTGGAGCAGGGGAGCCTTCAATCCATTCTCAAATCTCATTTAAGAAAATGGATTAGCGGATCCGCCATCTCACAGATGGTCGTCTTATCGAGCGCAGCCCTTCAAATCATGCCATGGCATCCGCGCTGACTAGCCATATGCGCGACGAACTACATAAACTTTTTCGGAAACTGCTTCGCCACGGCAGTCGCTAGCGTATCGGCAATCACGTACACATGGTGCTCCATCGCTGGCCAGGTCTCTTCTTCGCCAGCGTAATCTCCTTGTTGGAATTTGGTGATTTGCGCAACCTGATGGTCGACGTGCGTAGCAAATAGAGCTCTAAAGGTGTCTTTCGAGAGGTGGGGATTGAGCTTGCTAAAAAATGTAGCGATCGCTTCGGTATTCGAGGCTAGCTGGGCCATGGCCGCGTCCTGTTGCCCCTTATTTTCGGCCACAGTAGCCTGTGAATATGCCTTAACTTCACTATAGTGCTGTGTCAGCAGGGTACGGAGCTGACCAGAAGCAGCTTCTCCATAGAACTGGGCAAATGTCTTTGCAATATCTCTTATATTGGCAACAACAGCCTTTTCCGCAAATTCTCGAGACCGTAGATCGTGCTTTGCGTTGTCCAAAACCCAAATTCGAACCCAGAAGAGCTGTCGTGACCATTCATCACGCAAAACACTCTGGAGATCGGCCTGAGTACGAGGAGGAGGAACCGACACCGAGCTATCTTCATGCGCAGCACTTGCTAATCCGCCGACGGTCAATACCAGGAGGACCATGGACCAACGTATTATATTCATAAGAAATCCTTTCCTCAGTTAATTGTTAGGTTAACCCAGGCACTTAAGACGATGACACCGCCTTTCGGATGCATACGCATCAATCTGACTTACTTAACGCATTCCCGTGTCCATCATGTAAACACTGTGTAAACGGTTTGTTAACAATCACCCAGTACATAGATTGTGTGTTTTGCTGCAAGGCTGGATCCGTAGAAAGCCTCTCTCATCATCGGTTTAAAAATCCCGCCAAGAGCTCTCGAACGTTCTCGAATACCGCTGGCTTCTGAAACATTTGATGGCTGTTTATGCTTACCGCTGCATGAACAGGGCAAAAGGGCCATTCATTGGCCGGATTGCCTTGGACTTCGGCAATGATCGAATGGTCGTCATCAGTATTACGTGTGTGAATGACGATGAGGGGACTATCCGGATCGAGCAAGCAGGTATTGTCCATCCCATTTAGCTTATCCGCAGTCGGGGTTTCAATGCGCACTCGCTGTTGTCCGGCTGAAAATACCGTGTCACCCTCGCGCAGCGGCCCTGTCGGCGCAAGTGAGTACAGCAGAAGAGGAGTAAAGAGAATGATGCTTACTGCTATTCCGATCGCCCACAGCGGAGGTTCGGTCTGATTCCGATCCGGGATGTGCGATGGTTCACTCATTTTCTATGCATCCATATCAAGCTTCTTACGGTAGATCACCCACTCGATAATCGTTGCACCTCACTAAATCCTAAACAATTTAACGAACGCGTAACAACTCCGTAGCACCACCTTAACGTTCCTGCTCTATACCTCGCCACGGTTTTCGAAACACGACCAACTAGAGGGAGGAAGTCGAATGAAGAAGAAATGGTGGTTTGGAGTTGCGATGTGGGCGTTCGGTCTCGGATTGATCTTCCAGCCCAATCCGGCTCAAGCGAGCGTGGAGGATCTCCTGTACGAGAAAGGGCAGATTACAAAGGAAGAATGGCTCAAGCTCAAGGCCGAGCACGAAAGAGAAGAATCAATCATTGCAGAGAGGTCAACGGTCAAAAAATGGTTCGACAAGTTAAGCATACGAGGCTATACGCAAATGCGCTATAGTTACCTCCCGGGGAATAAAGATATACGCCTCGATGATTCCGATGTCTCCGTCGGCAATAATACGGGCTTCGGCTTTCGCCGAATCCGTCTGGTCTTTTCAGGTGATATTACCGATTGGCTGTCCTTCTATTTCCAGCCGGATTTCGCAGGTGCAGTCCCGGGTGCGTCACCAGACGCGAATAACTTTGCACAAATTCGCGACGCCTATACCGATATCTTTTTGCCTGTGCCCTTTCTCATGTTCGCAGAAAAGGAACTGCGGATTCGAGCAGGGCAATCAAAGGTCCCGTTTGGGTTCGAAAATCTGCAGTCCAGTCAAAATCGGCTGGCCCTCGACCGGACCGACGCCATCAACAGCGCGGTGCCAAGCGAGCGCGATTTCGGCCTTTTCATCTATTACACACCGAAGGAAACCAGACAACTATTCCGAAGACTGGTCGATTCAGGTCTCAAAGGAAGTGGAGACTATGGTGTCTTAGGCGTGGGGGTCTATAACGGCCAGGGTACCAATATCTCCGAACGCAATGACAATAAACATATCGTCCTGCACGCCACTTATCCCATGGAATTGCCCTACGGGCAGATCATCCAGTTCGGCGTGGATGCGTACCGCGGGACGTTCGATGTCGCGTCAGGCCCAGGAGTCGTACCGGAAAATAATGGGAACATCCGCGACGAGCGGGTCGGCGTGCATTTTGTGCTCTATCCGCAACCCTTCGGTTTCCAAGCGGAATGGAACTGGGGTCATGGACCGGAGTTGAACGCAACTCGAACAGCTATTCAAGAAGGGGATCTCCAAGGCGGCTACGTCCAGGCGATGTATAAGTGGGACGTGAATAAGCCCTGGTTGACCACCGTGATACCCTATGTACGCTGGCAAGAATACGACGGAGGAAGGAAGAACCGGACGAATGCACCGTTCGCCGTCGTTCGGGAATGGGAACTCGGGCTTGAGTGGCAATTCGGTCGAGCCCTGGAATTCGTGATCGCGTATGCCAGGACCGAACGCACGAATACACGAACGGCGCCATTTGAAATTCAAGAAGGGGACATTATTCGGACTCAGTTGCAGTGGAACTATTGACGATGGCTGATCGAGCGTGGGGTGGAAAGCGGCCAGCCCTTAATCGCATGTGCGAGGACCTGAACCAGTCCGTAAATAACACTCTCGTAACACTCCCGTAACGCGTTGGTAACAAAACAGGATTATTTATGATTGGTAATCATGAAAGGACTATTTCTTATGAAAATATCGACCATTAAGCCTGGTCTATTGTGCCTTGTGCTTCTTGGAACTCTTCTCTCCGCCATCCCGTCGGTCTACGCCGATGATCATATTGTGTTGGACCCGGCCTTGAAGGGGTATCTCAAAGTTAGTGGGGTATCAGGGAATGTGAATAGCATCGGTTCGGACACACTCAACAACCTCATGACGGTTTGGGCCGAAGGCTTTCGCAAGCAATATCCCAACGTCAAGATCCAGATCGAGGGCAAGGGATCAAGTACTGCACCTCCCGCCTTGATCGAAGGCACGGCTCAACTCGGGCCGATGTCCCGAGCTATGAAGAATACCGAGATCGACGCCTTCGAGAAAAAATTTCGCTATAAGCCCACTGCATTCCCCGTCGCCATTGATGCGCTGGCAGTCTATGTCAACAAGGATAACCCTGTCCAAGGACTCACGATGGCGCAAGTCGATGCGATCTTCTCTAAGACGCGTCGAGTTGGAGCGCGGCAGAACCTTGAACGGTGGAGCGAGCTAGGAGTTACAGGTGAAGTGGCCACCTCGCCAATCAGCATTTATGGCCGCAACTCTGCATCCGGCACCTATGGTTTTTTTAAAGAGTTCGCGTTGAAAAACGGAGACTATAAGGATGAGGTCAAGGAACAACCTGGCTCAGCGTCAGTGGTGCAGGGGATCACGGAAGATCCGGCAGGTATCGGTTATAGCGGGATCGGGTACTTGACGTCCGGTGTTCGAGTCCTTCCATTAGCCGAAAAAGAGGGTGCACCATTTGTGGAGCCATCGCAGACAAATGCATTGAACGGATCCTATCCCCTCTGGCGCCATTTGTTGGTCTACGTCAATAAAGCACCGAATAAACCGCTCGATCCGCTCGTGAAAGAATTCATCAAGTTTATTTATAGCAAGGAAGGGCAATCCGTCACCATCAAGGACGGGTTTTTCCCGCTGCCGCAGAGCCTGATTGAAAAGGAATTGGTAAAGCTCGACTAGGCTTGTAGTCAGTTATTCTTAAGTGGGGTGATCGCAAGGAGGATCATGACCACGGGCGATCGCTCTCGCCGTACAAAGCTGTAACGTTGGGAAGAAAAGTTAGGATTAGTACATGAACGTGCCTCCACTCATTCCCCAATCAGTGCTTCAAGGAGAGCCTTCCCCAGGCCAAGGTTCCTTTCCGACCCAGGCCCTGGTGGGTGGGCTGTTCAGTCGACGCCAAGTCAGGTCAATCACGGATGGGCTGACAAACGTCATCATCAAGACCGGTGGAATCAGCATTATCCTCTGCATTCTCGGGATGTGTATCTTTCTGGTGAAAGAGGTCATCCCACTCTTTCAACCGCCCCACGCCACCCCGGCAGAACCGATTGCACTCTCCCCGCTTGAGCGTCCTTCACCCTCAGCCCTCATCGGCATCGACGAGCATCAAGAGCTTGCCTATGTCCTACGCGGAGATTCATTGGAGTTTGTCTTCTTAGGGGAAACCACGTCAGCCATAACAAAGATTCCTTCGCGAGGCTTACTGCCCGATGGCTCGGTCACAGCGCTCGCGCGAGCGCTCGGGAAGGGGCATTTACTCGCCATGGGGACGGAAGATGGCCGCGTTATCCCTGTGGCGCTTGAATTCACTCAGGACTTCCAAGGGAACGAACGTTCGATTGCCCCGTCCGTCATGGTCGGGACTCCGATGAGTGCCGCACCGATTCCGCAACCAATCATCAAGATGGCGTATCAGAGCACGGACTCCGACGTTCGAATTGCCGCGCTGCTTCAAGACCAGCATCTCTGGCTGACGACGAGCCGGAATATATCTCGCCCCGATGGAACCACCACGGCTTCGATCACACGGGTCGATCTCACGCCGACTATCCCCAGTCGAGTGACGGCGCTTACGCTTGCAAGTCAGGCAGAGCTGCTCGCTGTCGGCACGGAAGACGGCAAGATATTTAATTTTGACCTCCAGGAACCGGCAAAGCCTGGTCTTGTTGAGATCACTCAGGCTTCCGAACGAAACGAGGCGATTACCGCGCTGGCCTATTTGATGGGTGACCGGAGTCTTGTGGTCGGCGGTTCGTCCGGGCAGATTGCCGTGTGGATGCCCGTGCGAGAACATGCGACGACCAATACGACCCATATGACGCGGATTCATCGGTTTACCCCTCATCAGCGTGCGGTCACCGACATCACGATTTCCCAGCGCGATAAGGGATTCATCACAACCGATGCCGGGGGAGAAATTCGGTTGCACCACTCGACGTCCGAACAAACGTTGCTGACATTCGTTCCGCAACAAGGGACCCTTCTCAGTACGTATTTTTCTCCAAAGGCGGATGGCCTGGTCGGTCTAGCTGAAAATAATAAGCTGGTGCATTACCACATTTCGAATCCCTTCCCAGAAATCACGTTAACTACTCTGTTCTCCCCGGTGATGTACGAGGGGTATGATCGGCCGGAACTTGTCTGGCAATCCTCGAGCGGGTCGGACGACTTTGAGGCCAAGTTCAGCTTGACCCCGCTGATTTTTGGAACCATTAAAGGGACCATCTATGCCGTGCTCATGGCAGTCCCATTGGCGGTGTTGGCCGCAATCTACACCGCCATGTTCATGCATCCGGATCTCCGGGCCAAGATCAAACCCACGATTGAAATTATGGCGGCTTTGCCCACCGTAGTGCTTGGATTTCTGGCCGGCCTCTGGTTTGCCCCGGTCCTGGAGCGAAACTTTCCTGCCATGACGGGGATGGTCTTGCTGATGCCCGTGGTCATTGCTCTATGCAGCGGACTCTTTATCTCGCTCCCAGCCTCCCTCAAGCATCGTGTGCGGCCTGGTGTTGAGGCGCTGCTCATGATGCCCATCATCGTCGCCGTGGTCTGGGGGTGCCTTGAGACCAACGCCTGGTGGGAGTCCTTCTTGTTCGATGGCCATTTTAAACAGTGGATCCAGACCCATCTCGGTCTAAATTATGACCAGCGCAACGCCATCGTCGTCGGTGTGGCCATGGGATTTGCCATCATTCCCATCATCTACAGTATTTCCGAAGAAGCGCTCTCCAATGTTCCGAAGAATCTGATCGCCGGTTCTTTAGCACTTGGCGCTACGCGGTGGCAAACGCTCACCTATCTCGTCCTGATCTCGGCCAGTCCAGGTATCTTCTCGGCGTTGATGATCGGGTTCGGTCGGGCTGTGGGAGAGACCATGATCGTGCTAATGGCAACCGGCAACACGCCGATTATGGATTGGAGCCTGTTTAACGGGTTTCGAACTCTGTCTGCGAATATCGCAGTCGAGATTCCAGAAGCGCCGCATGGCGGAACCTTGTATCGCACACTCTTTTTGGCAGGGTTGCTCCTCTTTGTCGCGACTTTTCTACTCAACACCGTCGCGGAGCTGATTCGACAGCGGCTCAGAGAGAAATACAGCCAATTCTAATCGCTATGATTTACGCAAGGCGACATTCCAGGCTACTAGGTAGCGCTCAGATGTTGGACGCAGGTCTAGAACATTTTGGGGCACGAGTGATTCAATGAAACTGTGGCTCAAGCATTTCATGGCGAGCGGAGAGCTCTTTATTTGGGGCTGTGGGGCGGGGCTTTCCCTATCGCTGCTCATGATCGCCGGCCTCCTGGTGCTCATCCTCCTCAACGGGTTCGGGTATTTCTGGCCGGCTGACCTCGTCGAATTGACGCTGAAAGACGGAAAACATGTGATCGGTCAGTTGGCTGGTGAAGAAGTCGGTCCGAAAGGGGTTCCGCGAATTAGAATGAAGATCGGCAATCGCGATCTATACGGGCTGGACTATCGGTGGATCAACGACGAGCAGATCGTCGAACGGACGAAGCCGGTCGATCTCGCCATGGTCGAACGGCGCGAGTGGGGTAATTTCTACGGACGTCTGCGAACGCTCGTTAAGGAAGACCAGGTCGTGGCCGAAGGCCCGGATGCCGTATGGCAGGCTTTGCCGCCTCTTCTTCGGGATGCGAATTCGAGTGAGTCGGAGAGTCCCTACTCGGTGCTTGCTGTCGATGCCAATGGCAGAGAAAAGTCCATTGCACTCAGCCAAGTCATCCGAGTCTTGCGCCCGAACGACCTTTCGAAGATGGAGAAGGTGTGGGTCTATGCCGGAAACCTCTGGATGGTGCTGACGACGGAGCCACGGGAAGCCAACACGGAGGGTGGGATCTTCCCGGCCATTTTCGGTACGGTCATGATGGTGATGATTATGAGCTTCGTCGTGACCCCCTTTGGTGTCATCGGTGCTCTGTATCTCAGAGAGTATGCCCGTCAAGGCGTGATCGTGCGGACCGTCCGCATTGCCGTCAATAATCTCGCCGGGGTTCCCTCGATCGTCTTCGGTGTATTTGGGTTGGGGTTTTTCGTCTACGGTGTTGGCGGTACTATCGATGCGCTGTGGTTCTCCGAGCGACTGCCGACTCCCACGTTTGGCACGGGCGGTATCCTCTGGGCGTCATTAACGCTGGCGCTCTTGACCGTTCCAGTTGTCATCGTCGCGACAGAGGAAGGCTTGTCAGCCGTGCCGCGAGAGTACCGAGAAGGGTCGATTGGGCTGGGTGCGACCAAATGGGAAACGATGTGGAAAGTTGTGCTCCCGACGGCACTTCCCGGTATTCTGACCGGACTCATCCTGGCCATGGCTCGTGCGGCAGGTGAGGTGGCGCCCTTGATGTTGACCGGTGTCGTCAAACTGGCACCGGCCATGCCGATCGATGGGACCTGGCCGTTCATACACTTGGACCGAAAGTTCATGCACTTGGGCTTTCACATTTACGATGTGGGGTTTCAATCGCCGAACGTCGAGGCTACCAAGCCTATGGTCTATGTGACAACGTTGGTGTTGATTCTGGTCGTGGTGACGCTTACTCTCACGGGAACTATGTTGCGAAATCGAATGAGGAGGAAATATGCTGGATCAACAGTATGAAGTACTGCCCAGCGTACCTCCCCTGGTACCCGAAACTTCCTCTCAGAAGGTAAGGAGTATGGAATCGAGCGATTCAAACGTATTGCCTCAACCCAGCACGCATGTGAACCCCAAGCTTCGGGTGCAGGGCTTCAGTTTTTATTACGGTCCAGTCCAATCGCTGTTCAACATCGATCTGGAGATTCCAGAACATCAGGTGACCGCGTTCATTGGGCCATCCGGATGTGGGAAATCTACGCTGCTTCGCTGCGTGAATCGTCTTAACGATCTCATCGAGGGTGCGCGGCATGAAGGGAATATTCTTCTTGACGATTTCGATATTTTTAACCCACTGATTGATATCACGGACCTACGGAAACGGGTCGGGATGGTATTTCAAAAATCCAATCCGTTTCCCAAATCGATCCATGAAAATGTTGCCTACGGGCCACGATTGCAAGGGTTGAAGAACCGGGCGGTGTTGGAAGAGATCGTCGAACGAAGTCTCAAAGGGGCTGGCTTATGGGAAGAAGTGAAGGACCGATTGCACAAGAGCGCCCTCGGCTTGTCCGGCGGACAGCAGCAACGACTGTGCATTGCACGGGCGCTCGCAGTCAAGCCGGATGTTCTCCTGATGGATGAGCCCTGTTCTGCGCTTGACCCAATCGCCACCGGGATCATCGAAGAATTGCTACATTCTCTGAAGAAGGAGTTGACGGTCGTCATCGTCACGCACAACATGCAGCAAGCCGCACGAGTGTCGGATCAGACGGCATTCATGTACCTCGGCCAATTGATCGAGTTCGGTCTGACGAAGCAACTATTCACGAACCCGTCGAAGAAGCAGACGGAAGACTACATCACCGGACGATTCGGATGACACTATGGTTCAACCACGACATTTCGACGAAGAACTTGGGGAATTAAAGACGAAGCTGGCTCGAATGGCTTGTCTGGCCGAGGATCAGATCGACAAGGCACTGACCGCCCTGGTCACGCGCGACGCGGCTCTGGCTTGCGAGGTGATCGAACGAGACCACAAAGTGAATGCGATGGATGTAGAGATCGACGAATCCTGCATCGAGTTGTTGGCGCTCCATCAACCAGCGGCGCGAGATCTGCGGTTGGTGACGACGGGAATGAAACTGTCGACTGAGCTGGAACGTATCAGCGACCTGGCAGAGAGTATCTGTGAGCGGGCAATAGAGCTGAATGAAGAGCCTCAACTCAAGCCCTACATCGATATTCCGCGGATGGGAAGCCTTGCACGGGTGATGGTGAAGGAAAGTATCGATGCCTTCGTCAAGGAGGATGCCGAGCTGGCTAGGAAAGTGATCGGTGATGATGACTTCGTCGATGATCTCATGGAACAGTTATTTCGTGAACTCCTCTCGTTCATGATGGAAAATCCACACACGATTTCTCGCGCCATTCGGTTGAGCTTTATCGCTAAGTCGCTTGAACGAGTGGCCGATCATGCCACCAACATCGCAGAACTGGTGGTCTATCTGGTGGAAGGCAAGATCATTCGCCACACGTCACCAACTGCTCAGTCTTGAAACTCAGAAATATGGTTCGTTCGATGGACACGAAAGGTAATCGGTTATGTGTGTTTGTTTGAAATGACCCTCACCCTGTGTTAGCATTCGCGTCATGGGTGCTACCACCTCGGCGAGGCGGGGAGAAGCCCGTCGAGCCCCCTCTCCGCCTTCTCACATTCAGCGTGAAGTCATCGGTGTGATATTAATCGCACTGAGTCTGCTCATGTTATTGAGCCTCTTGTCGTTCGTGCCCGGAGAGGCGGAAATGGTGGCGAGCGGAGCTCCGGCAGCGAATCCTCCACGTAATCTCATTGGTTCATTTGGAGCATTGTTGGCTGGTGGCTTCTTCTACGCCATCGGTGGCGCGGCCTACCTCTTTCCCCTTCTTTTGGGCCGGTTGGGGGTCCGCTGTTTTTCTCAGACACCGGTCAGCGTCCGGTTTCGAACGGCAGCAAGCTCTCTAGCCGCGGTCGTCTTCCTGAGCGCGTTTCTCCATCTGGAAACCACGGGGGTTCCGACCCTGACCAGTGGGATGATTTCCCGCGGGATGGCTGGTGGTGCCGTGGGTCAGACGATTGCCGAAGGGCTTCGCGCGGTCTTTGCAGGAACTGGAGCCCATATTCTGATTATTGCGGGATTCCTTGTGTCCCTCCTGCTGACCACACCGCTCTCCTTGGCCGAAGTGATCCGTCGGATGCCGGAACGTTGGGCCACATTCTGTGAAGGGGTTTTTGCGATGATACCCGAGCGATCGGTTGCGACTCAGAAGGAGGCCATCAATCGAAAAACAAAGGTTAAAACACCAAAGCTCCCCCAGACCGCGACGGAAGAGGAGCGTTTTACTGCGAGTATGCACGAGTTAGAGCAGTCCCCTCCTGCTTCCGCTCCGATCATTCAACCTTTCCCTCTGTCCAGGCTTGCGGTTGAGAAGGAAGTGATTGAGCCGGAAGTGGTTGTTTCACAGGCGGATTCTGAAGACTATAGCTTGCCTGACCCAGAACTCTTGTTGAGTGATCCCTCCGGACCATTGGATCGAATGTCGGACGAAGAACTTAAAGCCCAATCCGAGGTCCTATCGCGCGCATTGGCGAGTTTTGGTGTCGAGGGGACCGTGACGGAAGTCAGGCCCGGTCCGGTCGTGACGATGTATGAATTCGAGCCGGCACCTGGCACAAAAGTAGCCCGTATTGTAAATCTGGCCGATGACCTTGCATTGGCTCTCAAGGCCACGAGTCTTCGTATTGTGGCACCGATTCCAGGGAAATCAGTCGTTGGGATCGAGGTTCCGAACAGGTCCCGAGAGACGGTGTCCATGAAAGAAGTGGTCATGAGCGAGACCTTTCGTCGGGCACGATCAAGACTGACGCTAGCCTTGGGCAAGGATATTTTCGGTGCCCCAATCACGGCCGATCTGAAGACCATGCCGCATCTGTTAGTCGCCGGTGCGACGGGGGCCGGCAAGAGCGTCAGCTTGAATACCATGTTGCTGAGCATCCTTTTTTCCGCGAAACCCAGTGAAGTGAAGCTCTTGCTCATCGATCCGAAGATGCTGGAGTTTCAATCGTACGAAGGAATCCCACATTTACTGCGACCGGTCATTACGGACCCAAAATCAGCTGCGAGGGGGCTCGGATGGGTCGTAGCCGAAATGGAACGGCGGTACAAATTATTGGCAGAGGCTGGTGTGCGGAACATCGATGCCTACAATCGCAAGGTCGCCGGCCTGCACGAGGTGTTTGCCGAAAACAACGCGCTGGGAGTCGAGCAGTCCGAGCTCCCTAGGCAGTTCCTCTCTGAGGAGGAGCGTCTCGCAGCCGGGGAAAGCTCGATCGCCGATGGTGAGCGAGGCTGCATGCAGCCGAATCCGACACCACCGGAACCTCTGCCGTTTATTGTCGTCATGATCGACGAACTAGCCGATTTGATGATGGTGGCTCCGAAAGATGTAGAAGACAAGATCGCTCGCCTCGCGCAGATGGCGCGGGCTTCAGGTATTCATTTAGTCTTGGCTACCCAGCGCCCGTCTGTCGACGTGCTTACCGGCCTGATCAAGGCGAATTTCCCCGCACGAATCGCGTTCCAAGTGTCTTCGAAAACCGACTCGCGAACCATTCTGGACGCAAATGGAGCTGAGGCATTGCTCGGTCGAGGCGATATGCTCTATCTGGCCACCGGTACCGGTCGCCTCGCGCGCCTGCATGGGTCTTTTGTGTCAGACGACGATGTCCGCTCCGTCGTGGAGTTTGTGAAGAAACAGGCCATCCCTGTCTATAATCAGGAGCTGCAGTCGCTCAAATTGGAAGAGGCGGCAGAGGAAGAGGCGAAGGACGAAGTGTATGAGCAGGCGAAAGAGCTGGTGTTGTCAACCGGACAGGCCTCGGCTTCCTTGATTCAACGCCGACTCCGGGTCGGATACCCCAGGGCGGCGAGAATGATCGAACAGATGGAGTCGGAACGGATTGTGGGGGCAGCAGGCCGAGATGGGCGTCGGGAAGTCCTTGGACGACGCGGCCCGGTAGGTGCAGCTGAAGCATGATACGATGGGGTCTGACAGCTCTGTGGATCGGCGTGCTGGTCTGGCCGATCTGGGCGGGAGACACCCAGGTCGAAGACAAAGCCTCTCGGGAAGTTCGTGAGGTCGTCAGACAGTTGCAAGCCCGGTACGAGAAAACGAAGGATCTCCAAGCAGACTTCTCGCAAAAAACGAAGATTGAAGGATTTGAGCGGCCTGTCATGTCGTCCGGGAAGGTGTACATTAAGAAGCCTGGCCGCTTGCGATGGGACTACCTTGATCCTGCGAGCGAGCAAATCTACGTGAACCAGGACGATGTCAAGGTATACGTTCCAGAACATAAACAAGTCTTGGTTGGAAAACTGACGCAGATGGCCGCTTCCAAGGCGCCGTTAGAATTGCTACAGGGAGCCGCCAAATTAGATCAGTCGTTCGAAGTCGAACCCACCACGGGGACCGCACGTGGAGCCGGTGGCATTCCGCTTATTACCCTGACTCCCAAAGATAAGGAGCATGAAGCGAACCAGAATCTTCAGAAGATTGTGGTCGAGGTCTTTCCCAAGACGTATTTCATCCGCACCGTGTCGCTCCATGAAATTAGTGGAAATGTGGCCGTCTTCGAATTTTCAAACTTGAAACCTAATCTCGGATTAGGTAATGAGGTGTTCGACTTTAAAACGCCACCGGATACTGAAGTGGTGAGGGCTCCGGTATTGAACGGACCGTAGAGAGCCGTGACAGCTCTCAGCCCATCCGTGGGCAAGAGGCTAAGGAAAGTCCTCTTGGCATTGATGGGCGTCACGCGCAGAACAAGGACAGAGTATGAGCGGAGTGGTGACGGTTCAAGCGAGTACGGTAACCGAAACCGTTGACCGGGCCGTGACTGGGTTAGATTTCGATCGGCTTCACAAGGAGTACTGGGAGCAAAATGAATTTTTGGTCATCAAACAGTTCTTGCCCCGTTCCTTCGTGGAAGAATTGTTCGTGCCTCAGGCGCAGAGCGTCAAGGCAGAGCTCAATCGCAATTACATTCCCGGCCATAAAAAAGGCGGAAGCGTCAGCTATTATACGGTCCAGGAGAAGGCTCCACTCTTTGTCGAGCTCTACCGCTCGCAATCATACAGAGAATTCTTGAGCCGCCTTGTCGAAGCGAAGGTGATGTTTTGCCCTGATAACGATCCGCACTCCTGCGCACTCTACTACTATACTGAACCGGGTGACCACATTGGCTTTCACTATGATACGTCGTATTACAAAGGTGCCCGCTATACCATCCTCATGGGGCTTGTCGATCGATCGACCCAGTGCAAACTGGTGTGCGAGCTGTTTAAAGACCATCCGACGAAGCAGCCACGGCATCTTGAACTGGTGACTGAGCCGGGAGACATGGTGATTTTCAACGGTGACAAGCTCTGGCATGCCGTCACGCCCCTCGGCGAGGGCGAAGAGCGGATTGCGTTGACGATGGAGTATGTCACCAATCCAGAGATGGGCACGATCAAACGACTGTATTCGAACCTCAAGGATTCTTTCGGCTACTTTGGCTTCGCGACGGTTTTCAAGCGGGTTCTAGGCTTGAATCGATTGAAATAGCGGTTGCAACCGTTTCTGCAAGCACGGGACGACGCATCTCGCCTTTCGTCTTCCATGACGTAACGCCACCCTGGCACAGAATTCTTCACGACAATGTCCTAGCGGAACGAATACCATTGCAGCCTTTTCCATTGGTGCCGGAGGCGTGCTCACAGCGACAGTGCCGCCGACGTTCTCCACTGGGGTGCTGGGATCAAGCCCTCAGAGAATTGCCATTTCGCCGAACGGGTCGTTCCTGTATGCCACGAACAGTGGCATGAATGAAGTGGCAGCCTTTACCATTGGAGCGGGAGGAGTATTAACGCCGACGAATCCGGCGACATTTTCTACGGGAGCGGCTTCCGCACCGGTAGGGATTACCATCAATCCGGCGGGTCAGTTCGTCTTTACAGCCAACTCTGGGTCTACCAGTGTCGCAGGCTTTGCAATTGGATCCGGTGGAGTTCTGACTCCGATCACTCCGCCAACGTTTTCGACGGCTCCGCATGCTCCGATTGGGATTGCGACTCCCGGACGGCCATAGCATTTTCTTGTCCAAAACTCTGCCTTAAAATCCAGCCAGACAGGCTTCCTGTGATTGTGATGTCGAGTTGCTCGGCAGTAAGCCTGACTACCGCACCACCTGCACAGAGTCACAAGAGTGCGGGGGTCTTCTGTTACAACACACATGTGAAATTCATGCCATAAAGCGGGGTCGATTGCCGCGAGTTAAGGCGTATGGGATTTGGCAAGAAAGGTATCAAGTTGACTCAAGGAGAGTCTCAGAAGAGAAGCAATAAACGTAGCTGTTACTGATGCAGGTGTTTCATGGCGGCTGCGCAGAGAATGATGAAAAATCCCATCCAAAGCGCGGCGCGCTGGAATGGGATAACTTCGTAGGTCTCTCCCTCGTCGGCTTCGTCTTCGGATCGAAAGATGACGGTGTACAGAAACAGGGTGAGAAGACCAAGCACGAGAAGCAGTTTAACCATGAAGACCATGAGGTATCTGGGGTGGTGCTGAACACTGGTGCCTGTTTGAGAGACCAGGACTTGATTGACGTAGTGGAGGTTTATGCCGCCGGTGAATAACAGGACGAGCAAGAGAATACCCGCGACCTTTTTATAGTGCTGATAAAAAATGTCTGTGATGGGCTTGATCTGATTCTTTGGAACGGCTTTCTGCAGCCCTGGAGCGACTGCCATGACAAGAAATGCCAAGCCTCCAATCCAAATGACTGCTGAGAGGAGATGAAGCCAGTGGTTGACGATCGGAATGAGGATATTGAGATCGGTTGAAATGCTCTGGAGAGTATCCATGGTGTTAATGCTTGTCGCTGAGAGGGACGTCCTGGATGGTGGGCGAGAACGTTCGGTCTCCGATCCGGATTACTCCGTGCTAGGTTTGAAGATGGGTATGTCGTTGCCGAAGCGCTTTTTCCGCAGCTCGTCCATCAACTCGACGGTAATAAGTGGGATGTTGTGCTCATGGGCGTGCTTCTCTACACCCTTTTTTACCATGGCGCGCAGGAAGTAGGGGATCCGACTCAGTCTGAGCGCTGACGCTTCATCCCATGCTATTTCTGACTCTTCTGAAACATTGAAGGCGACTTTGATCTTCTCACCACCCTTGGGAGTGTAGAGGCACCACTGATCTTCATCCAGCCAGTCCCCGTGGTCGACATAGGGGCGAGCGCGACAGCCGCCACAGATGTCGCTGTATTCGCAATCACCGCACTTCCCTTTGAGTTGGGGATACCGGAACGAGTTGAACACATCCGACTGTTCCCAGAGATCAACGAAGCTATGCTGGCGCACGTTCCCTGCAGAGAGCGGCATATAGGGGCAGGGGGTCAATTCTCCATTGGGTGTCACGCGGGCGTAGTTCGTGCCTGCAAGGCAACCTCCCCCCATGTACCCAGTGGCCTTGGTGATCGGAGAGTTGGGGTCTTTCTCATAGGCCAGTCGTTTGAAGTGCGGGGCACAGCGAGCACGAACCAGCATGCCTTTGTAATTGTCTTGGCATTCAACCAGGTAGCCCAACACTTCTTCGTACTGGGCAGGCGTAATGTCGGTCAACTCTTCTCCTCGCCCCGTGCACACCATGAAAAAAACGTTCAAGACGCGGGCGCCGAGCTGATGTGACCAATCGATAACCTCTGGGAGTTCCTGGTAGTTCATTGGCTGAGCGCTGAAGTGTACTTGGAACTGGAGGCCATTTCGTTTGCTTGCTTCGATGCCTGCTACCGCCGCTTCCCAAGCTCCCGGTACGCCTCTGAAAGCATCATGTTTGGCAGCCTCCAAAGAATCTATACTGATGCCGACCCCCATCACGCCGATTTCCACAAGGGTCTTGGCTAGTTGATCGTTGATCAGCATGCCGTTGGTACCGAAGACCACCATAAAGCCTAGTTTAACGGCATAACGAGCAATATCGAGAATGTCGGGCCGAACTAGTGGTTCACCACCTGTGATGACCAGCAGGCAGCCTTTGTTGACTTCCGCGATCTGCTCGATCAGACGATAGCATTCTTCCGTGCTTAGCTCGTCATCTCCACCTGCTGCTTTCGTCGTTGCATCGAGATAACAGTGGTTACATTTGAGGTTGCAACGCTTCGTTAAGTTCAGGGCGACGAGGTAGGGCTTGAAGTCATCGACGGTTCGTCCGTCGAAAGGGCCGTCCGCTTTCGGACTCGGGGTCGAGAACCGTGTAATAGGTTGTTGAAATGCTCCCAGTGCGCCAGGGAGTGCAGAGCCGTTGAAAATGGGTAAGGATTTTCCCATGAGGTCTAATAGCCAGTGTCTAGCGTTGAGTTCTGAATCGTCAGCCTATTGGGTATGGCTAATATGGTGTTGCTCAACACCCAGGATTGGGTGATTAAGTGCTGGTTTTACCTGTGAGGTCGGCGATCATATCTTTGAGATTGCCGGTCTTCATGGCTTCTGCCATATAACCTTTTGCCTGCTCGATGCCTTCGTCGGCGACCTCGATCGTGATCACGGTCGCTCCAATCTTCTCGGCGTGCTTGAGAATCAGCGCTTTGGTGCAATCGCGCATGAAACCTTCAGGAGCCCGATCCAATCTGGCTTGTGCTTCACCCGTCCAGCTATAAGGTGAAGCGGTTTCAGCTTGCCCGTTCGAGCCATTCCCGCCCGTTTTCGGGGATTCAGGCGACGCTTCCGCCACCGCTGGCGTGCCGGTGCCCTTATTGGAAAAAATAGGGGTGTAGTCTTCCGCCGCGGCTTCCTTAATCATCGGGGCGGCATATTCGAGCGTGATGGTTGTCATACCCAACTTGCGCGCACTCTTTTCAATTCTCGCTTTCGCTCGTCTTCGTTGGAAGCCAGCCGGAACGGCGCGGATCGCCTCTTTTGCATCCTTGGTCCATTGCATCGGCACGTCATCGTATGCGACATCCGTCTCCAGTTCGCCTTCAGATGTCGCCGCCACTTCGAAAATCTTCTTGTCGACTTGCTTGAACTTCGTCCCGTCGGCGCTACACACCGGACATCGAACCGGGTGGTCACCCTTGCCGATGTAGCCGCATCCATCACAGACGAAATATGTTTGACCCATGCGGTCCAGATAGGCCTGAGTGCCCGCATCGATCTGTTTCGGCTTTTCCTCCACGATCTGCGTCATGATCCCGCTCAAGGTCGGTCCCATGAGATCTTTGGTCACGGCCTCGTCAGCCTGCATTCGGTCGCGGTCGATACCGGCAGCATCCAGATTCCCACCAAGCGCGCGCATGGCTTCCATCGCGCCTTTAGGCAGAATGTGCCCGACTGCCGTATCCACGACGGTGTTGCTGATGATGGTATGTCCTTTTTCGATGGCATATCGATGAATCGCTGTTTTGGCAACCCCTCGAGCAAAAACCGGGATCTTTTCCATCCGTCTCAGCGCTTCTTCCGTCCAGGCGATTGTGTACTCCGCTTGGGTATCGATCGGCGGGACATATTTGCGGTTGGAGACCAGCACATTGCAAGGCGCACTCCTGAGCAGATTTTCGGTGTTGCTGCCGACGTCCATATCCTCATCGCTATGGACGCCTATGCGTCCTACGATCAAGAGAGCGGGGATATCCTTACGGACATACTGAATGATCTTCTCGAATGCTTTCCCGTCGAGTAGGGTCGTTTTGACATCGGTTTGTTCGGCTTGGGCGATTTCACGGGAGATGTCTAAATGGGATTGGTAGATCTTCGCCAAGCCGCTATCGATAATCTCTTCATGCAGCTTTTCCTGCTCTTTAAACCGGAACACCTTGCCGGCCTCTTCGTTCAGAACTCCGGAAATGCTGTGGAAGGCGGCATAATGGAAATACGGATCGAAGGCTGAGATTGCCTCAACCGGCATGTTAAAGGCTTTCCCGAGGGCTAGCCCGGTCATCAGCCCGCCGAACGAGTAAGGACTTCCGTCCACCGCCACCACGATCCTGCCACCCGTCAGAGGCTGAATATTCTTGATAATCAACATGTCGGAGTTACGGACTCGCCGGATGACTCGTTCGGTGTTGCTGCCGATGACGCTGTCTTTAACCGCGCCGACTCCTAAGGCTCCCATAATGACGAGATCGTACCCGTTGGTGTTGATATCCTCAGCCAGCACTTTCCAATTTCGTCCTTCGAGCGATCGTCGTTCTATCGGAAGGTTGGCCTCCGTGCATTTTTTGTCGACATAGTCGAGGTAGGAGTCGGTGATGATTTGCAATCCACGGGTGATCAGGGAGTCATGAATCTGGCGTTGGCGGTCGAGTTCCTTTTCATCGTGGTATTCCTCTGGTAGGCCGGCTTCCATCTGCTTAAATCGCTTGTCATGCATCTTTGCTGCATAGACATGGCTTCCCACGATCTTGGAACCGAAGGTCTTCGCCAAGTGCACACCAACGTCCACCGCTGTATTGGAATGGTCGGAATTATCCACCGGAATATAGATAGTCTTATACATCAGGGCGCCTCCTTAAGGCGCGAACCGGGAAATGGATAAAGGCCGTAATTATATGAAAAAACAAATGATTAATGTATGAAATCGATCTCTCACAGAGAGTGGATGATAGCACTGGCAGAAACTGGAATGCAAGGCGTCGCAGAGTGCGAAAGAGAGGCAAGAACCTCTATGAAGAGACACGAGACGGTCGAAGAGCAATCACCCGGCTGAGCTTGTTCTTGGCTCGATCGCCTGCGAAGGGGATGAAGCCGGTCGGCGCGAAGCAAGAATCTCTTCCAGCGATAAGAGAGCATCTCGACCAGAGTTGCCTTCAATTCCTCGACTGAGGTTCTGGTCGGCATAAGTCGGTGATGGGTTGGACGATTGCGAGAGAGAGCCGGTCCATCGACGAGGATCACTGCTGCCCTGCTTTCGTTCCCATGCTCGGAGACAAGCCTTGGCGATGATCTTGTTCAGTGGTGCAGGGTTATAGAGCAATTTCCTGATGCTGGTCGGTGTCAGCATCAAGGGATTATAGCCCGCGGACAAGTAGCCTTCTTCTAACAGTCGCTGCTCGAGATCAGTATTGGGCTGGATGCCGAGGAAGAACATCAACGGGAAAACACGCTCTTCTCCAAGAATCGAGGCCACCATCTTGTACGATTCAACGCTTTGCAGAAGGCTCTCTTCCGTTTCCTTGGGGCTATTCAAGGAGTAGTTCAGAATGACCTTGCCCTTAAAACCAGCCTCGGCCAGATAGCGACAGCCGTCATAGAGCCGTTCGAGTTTGAATCCCATGTGCAAATTGTTCAGCACTTCTTGCGAGCCGGACGTGATGGCCACCTCAAGATCGCCGACGCCCGACCGCACCATCAACTTGGCGAGTTCCGAGGTAATTAACGACGTTCGGATATAGCCGGACCACTCGATATCAAGTTTCTCCGCGAGGATCCGCTCAAGAATTTCCGTACATTGCGGGTAGGCTTCTTTCCCCGTGATGAACTGCGCATCCGTAAACCAGAATCGGCGGGCACCCCATTGATGATAATGCTGAGCGATGTCTTTCACAACCGTTTCAGGCGGCCGGTAGCGTACCCGCTTGCCTTCTATGTAGGGGTAGAGGCAAAAAGCGCAGTCATAGGGGCATCCTCGTTTGGACTGTACCCCGATGGATTCGTCCACATATTCCCTATATTGGGGAAAAATCGAGGTGAGATAGGGCAGATCCACCGGCCATGATTCAAGAAGTGCCGGAGATGCCTGCCGGCCTTTCCGGATTTGGTTGCCTTCTTTGATAATGTACCGTTCATCCTCGATCGAACGACCTTCGATGACCTTGAGAATGGCGTCTTCCCCCTCGCCGAGGATCCCGATTATTCCTTCCGGAAGCTTTTCGATCAACTGATCAGCAAAGGCTGTAAACGCCCCACCACCGATCATCATCTGAACTCTAGGGAACTCCTTGCGGACCAACGCAGGGTACGACAGAATTGTATTGATGTGGTTGTAGTAGCGATAGAGCTGCTTGACGCCGGCGAATGATGCGGTGATTCGCTTGAGCGGGTTGCTGGCAAAGTAGAAATTGAAGGCATGCTCCAACGACGAGTCGCCTTCATGCGGCGAAAAGATCTGAATGTCCCGCCAAGAGAAACAGACCAGATTCGGCGTGCACTCCGTGGCCGCGTCGAGGATGGCCTGCCTTCGTTGTGCAAGAGGGAATAGGGACAGGTCGAGAATCCGCTGGCGGACTTCCGGTTTCCGCCGATGGATAAAGTCGGCTATGTAGGTGACCCCGATGGGATAGACTTTCTTGCAGGGGAGAAAAATGTAGAGAATCGATTGCATAGTCTTAAAGCCGTCAAGCCTGAAAGTCGATGGCCTTGAGGCGTAATGACGCTCGACCGTATGGGCATCTACGGTTATTTTGTTGCAACATGAATCGCGACGATGCCGCCGCTGAGATTCTTATACGACACCTGACGGAATCCTGCATCGCGCAAAACTTGGCACAACCGCTCTTGATCGGGAAACGTTCGAATCGAAGCAGGGAGGTATTCATAGACGCCGGTACGATCACGAGCGACGATCGTGCCGATCCAAGGTAACAGTTTAAATGAATACCAATCATACAGTGCCCGCAACCAGCCGAACACGGGGCGCGAGAACTCCAAGCACACAAAGCGGCCGCCGGGTTTCATGACACGGCGGATTTCCTTTACGGCTTGAGGTAGATCCCCGACATTGCGCATGCAAAACCCGGTCGTTACCGCATCAAACGTATTATCGCCAAATCCTAAATGCTCGGCGCTGGCCTGAAGGCAGGTAATTTTCTCAGAGAGTCCTTTCCTGCCGACTTTCTTGAGGCCCCTCGCGAGCATCGCATGATTTAGGTCTGACGCAATCACACGTCCCTTGGGTCCCATCCTAGATTCCACGAGCAGAGCGAGATCGGCGGTGCCGGCTCCGACATCAAGGGCGGTTCCCCGTCCGACGGGGGCGATAAACGAAGCCGTGATTTTTTTCCAATAGTAATGGAGACCGAAGCTCAAGAGAGTGTTGTTGAGGTCGTAAGTGCCCGCAATGGAGGTGAACATCCGCTGGACGGCATCTTCACGCGCTTGCCCGGACCACGTGGAGACCACCTTCGCTGGTGGTTGGGAATCCCGCGTCAAATGTGGATGTTCGGTTTTCACCATTCGTCCGTGGTAGCACCCGGTTTCTTGCTTTGTCAAGGCAGTGAGAGCGGATGATAAAACCTCGTTTCGAGAATTGCTGCGCGGAGCGAAAGCCAGATAAAAGAAAGATAGGAATGCGATTAGTCATTCGATCGTCGCCCGAAGGGCACGGGACAGTGCGGGGCAGGGTCTTGCGTCCCCGCGAAGCCTTGTGAACGGCGGATTAGGCCTGGGGCCAAGAGGGCCAAGGAATCTGTCTTCAGCCCTGACAGCGCCGTAAGTCCACGATCCGATTTCATCACATGGTATAATCCCGCCGCTATGGGAAACTCCATCGTCATCAAGGGCGCGCGCGAGCACAATCTCAAGAACATCGATGTCGAAATTCCCCGCGACAAGCTGGTGGTGATCACCGGCTTGAGTGGATCTGGCAAGTCGTCACTGGCCTTCGACACCATCTATGCGGAAGGGCAGCGGCGGTATGTCGAATCGTTGTCGGCCTATGCGAGACAGTTTCTCGAACAAATGGGGAAGCCGGATGTTGATTCGATTGAAGGCTTGTCTCCTGCCATCTCCATCGAGCAGAAGAGCACCAGCCACAATCCTCGTTCCACCGTTGGAACTGTCACGGAGATCTATGACTATCTCCGGCTCCTCTTCGCCCGGGTTGGGCATCCCTATTGCTTTCAATGTGGGGAAGAGATCGCCGCGCAGACCGTCCAACAGATGGTCGATGCGATTGGCTCGCTGACAGAAGGCGTGAAGTTCCAGATCCTGGCGCCGATCGTGCGTGGGCGAAAAGGGGAGTATCGGAAAGAGCTGCTGGAGATGCGAAAAGCGGGCTATGTCCGCGCCCGCGTGGACGGAAAAATTGTCGATCTCGGCGAGGAGATCTCGCTGGATAAACAGAAAAAACATACGATTGAGATCATCGTCGATCGATTGGTGATGAAAGCCGGTGATGCGCTGATGCGCCGACTGGCGGATTCGGTGGAGACATCGGTCAAGCTGACCGGTGGATTGGTTGGGGTTTTAACGGAGGATGGGCAGACGAAGCTGTACAGCGACCGGCTGGCTTGCATCAAATGTGGTGTCAGTTACCCCGAAGTCACGCCGCGAGTGTTTTCTTTTAATAGCCCGCACGGTGCTTGCCCGGCTTGCGATGGCATCGGTTATGCCGTCTCGCCAGGCTGTCCAGAAGAAGAGGATTTCACCCTGTTGGAACCCTGTTCAGTCTGCCATGGGACAAGGCTAAGACCTGAAAGTTTATCCATCAAGCTGGCGAAACAGTCGATCGCCGAGGTGACCAGTCTCTCGGTCCGTGCAGCTGCAGACTTTTTCCACTCACTCAAATTCTCCGACCGCGAGCTCGTGATCGCCCATCGGATCTTGAAAGAAATTCGTGAACGACTCGGCTTTCTCGTCAATGTGGGCCTGGACTATTTGACGCTCGATCGGGCTGCAGCGACCTTATCCGGGGGAGAAGGACAACGAATCCGTTTAGCGACACAGATCGGGTCTGGGCTGGTCGGGGTGTTGTACATCCTGGACGAGCCTTCTATTGGACTCCATCAGCGGGATAACCGGAGATTGCTCCAGACACTATTGCGATTGCGTGATCTCGGCAACACGGTGGTTGTGGTTGAACACGATGCCGAGACGATGCAGGCAGCGGATTACATTCTCGACATGGGGCCGGGAGCCGGTTCCCAAGGGGGGCATGTCATCGCACAGGGTACCCCGCAGCAAGTGATGGGCGACCCCAATTCGTTGACGGGCCAATACCTGCGCGGCATTCAGACTGTGTCCGTGCCGCAGCGACAGCGGAAGGCGAGGGGAACACTGTTTGTGGTTGGGGCTCAGAAGCATAATCTGAAAAATGTGACCGCGCGTATTCCGCTGGGGCTGTTCACCTGTGTGACGGGGGTCTCCGGATCAGGCAAGAGCACACTGGTGCTGGAGGTGCTGTTCCATTCCCTCTCACAACTGCTCTATCACAAGAAGCCAAAAATCGATGGCTGCAAGGACCTGAGAGGTGTCGATGCACTCGACAAAGTGATTGACATCGATCAATCACCGATCGGACGCACCCCGCGTTCCAACCCAGCAACCTATACGGGGCTTTTTGGCTTTATTCGTGATCTCTATTCCAATCTCCCTGAGTCTCGTGTCCGTGGCTATAAGCCAGGGCGATACAGCTTCAACGTGAAAGGTGGGCGGTGTGAAGCCTGTCAGGGCGATGGACTTATCAAGATCGAAATGCATTTTCTGCCGGATGTCTATGTGACCTGTGAAGTCTGCAAAGGACAACGGTATAACCGCGAAACACTCGAGATTCTTCACAAGGGGAAAAGCATCGCCGATGTGCTGAACATGACGGTGGACGATGCGCTGGAGTTCTTCGAACATATTCCGTTGATCAAGACGAAGCTCCAGACGTTGCATGATGTCGGGTTGCACTACGTGAAGCTTGGCCAATCGGCGACGACACTCTCCGGCGGCGAAGCGCAACGGGTGAAGCTCTCACGGGAACTCTCCAAGCGCGCGACCGGGCGCACGATGTACATTCTCGATGAACCGACGACTGGCCTACACTTCGCCGACGTGCAGCGGCTCCTCGATGTGCTGGATCGACTCGTCGAAGCCGGGAACACCGTGCTGGTCATCGAACACAATCTGGATGTCATCAAGAATGCCGATTGGATCATTGACCTCGGCCCGGAAGGCGGAGATCGCGGCGGTGAGATTGTCGCGGAGGGGCCACCGAAAGAGATAGCGAAGTCGAAGCGGTCGTATACGGGGCAGGTGTTGAAAGAGGCAGGGTTGTAAGGGCGGATCTTTCGTGCGTCGCCACAATGCGATGAGTCATAACGGCAGCCGAATCGATACTCTTAGCCTCGTGCAACTATAAGGCGCGATAAGAATCGCATGCCGTCGCCCGCGGCAGATTCGGCTAGATCTACCAAAACCCGCTATGGCGACTTCGAAAGATCCATCCCTTCCACACCGAAGAAGTGGTGAGAAGTGATAGGAATGCACTTCGTCAATTAGGCGGATCATGGCTGGGATGAGTCAATGCATCTACTGCCAGGAGGACAAGCCTGCGTCAGCGTATGAAAAAGTGGAACATGTCATTCCTCAGTCATTCGGAAAGTTCAGAGATAACTTCACGCTGAAGCAGCTCGTCTGCGATTCATGCAATCAATTCTTCGGTAACAGCGTTGAACTGGCCCTAGCGCGGGACACGCTGGAGGGCCAATCTCGATCAGAGTTCAAGGTCAAGAAACCGGCAGATTTTAAGCCTCCAGGTCCTCAAAGCCGGATTAGGATCAAGATAGCTGAGGGTGGGCTCAAGGGAGCATATGCGTTTCTAAATTACTCGGAAACTGACCAGAAAGTTACGCTTCAACCTATTCCGCAGGTCGGCTTTCGCCAGAGGGATTTAGGTGAGCTCAAGTATTTCTTGCTTGATCAGATTCCGGAAAAGAAACAGTTAGAAGAACTTGGTTTCACCTCGCAGGGGCCGAAAAGTATTAGGGCTGTCGGTCTTGGGGTGGAGGAGGTGTCAAAGCGGCTAGCTGAAAAAGGGATTTCGTTTCAGTATGAGGGTGACTTGGTATCCATGCCCGAATCCCAATCCATACTTACCGAAGAGCAGGCCACAATCGATCACACGATTTTCCGTGCCACGGCAAAAATTGCTTTTAACTATCTCGCTTACTGGGAAGGTGGTGAATTTATTCGGCAACTATCTTTCGATCGGATTCGAAATTTTGTGAGATATGGTGTTCAGGCACCATATGCGCTTGTCAAAGTAAGTCAGCACTCAATTCTCGCCTATGAGGGCATGAGAAGAAGAGTAGGACATTTAGTAACAATTGCATGGGCTGCGGACGGAGTGTCGATTGTTGCACAAGTGTCACTGCTTAACTTGTTTACGTATTCAGTCTGTCTTGCAAGGAATTATGAAGGTGAGTCGAGGAAGATTGTGCGCGGCCATTTCTTCAACACGTACAACAGCGAGATTCTCGAACTCGGCACAAACTAAAAAGCGAGATGTTCGAATAACCTTTCCTGCTTCCGGTCTATGTGCTCCCAAACGAGTTGGGTTGTCAAAGGGCAACTCGGTAACTCCTTCCTGTAATTGATCAAATCGTTCCACACCCGCTTGCAGCTCATCATCTAGCTTACTACAATACCGAACAATTCATTCTGACCGTTGAATGAAAGGGGATATCGGTATGCCGAAAGCGAAGAAGACTGACTCCAGCACCAAGGTAGAGAGTGCTGGGAAGAAATCTACAGCCTCGGCTCCGGTTACCCCATCTACCGTCGAAGACTTCGAAAAGCTCGGCGTGTTCTATGTGGGAAGGCCGTATGATCTCGCTGCGAAGCAGGCCAAGCCGGGATGGCTCCTCTACGACTCGAAAGATCTGGTGACGCACGCGGTCTGCGTCGGTATGACCGGAAGCGGAAAGACGGGGCTCTGCCTCGCCTTGCTCGAGGAAGCGGCGATCGACAACATTCCGGCTATTATCATCGACCCCAAAGGCGACCTTGGCAATTTGATGCTGACGTTCCCAAGTCTCAAAGGTGAGGATTTCCAGCCATGGATTAACGAAGACGATGCGCGCAAGCAAGGCTTGTCACCAGCCGATTACGCCACGGCTCAGGCCGAACTCTGGTCCAAAGGCTTGGCTGGTTGGCAACAGGATAGTGCCCGTATTCAACGACTGCGGGATGCCGCGGATGTTGCGATCTATACACCAGGCAGCAGCGCCGGGCTGCCGGTTTCCATCCTGAAATCCTTTGCCGCACCGGCTGCCGATGTGCGTGAAGATGCAGAACTTCTGCGTGACCGCATCAGTACGACGGTTACGAGCTTGCTGGGTTTGCTTGGAATCGAAGCCGATCCCATCCAAAGCCGTGAGCACATTCTCCTCTCGACGATCCTTGATCAGACCTGGAAGAAGGAAGAAGATCTGGATTTGGCGGCATTGATCCACGCGATTCAATCGCCGCCGGTATCGAAGATCGGTGTGATGGATGTTGAGTCATTCTTCCCGTCGAAGGATCGGTTTGCACTGGCCATGAAACTGAACAACCTGCTTGCCGCACCTGGTTTTCAAGCCTGGCTTGAGGGGGAAGCGCTCGATATTCAGTCGCTGATGTATACCTCGGCAGGCAAACCGCGCTTGGCTATCTTCTCCATCGCACATCTGAACGATGCCGAGCGCATGTTCTTCGTGACGCTCCTACTCAGTCAGATGGTTGGATGGATGAGGGCCCAGTCAGGTACCACGAGCCTTCGCGCACTCCTATATATGGACGAGATCTTCGGATACTTTCCTCCAGTTTCCAACCCGCCTTCAAAGTTGCCACTCCTGACCTTATTGAAGCAGGCGCGCGCGTTCGGGCTCGGAGTCGTGCTCGCCACGCAGAACCCGGTCGATCTCGACTACAAGGGGTTGGCCAACACTGGCACCTGGTTTATCGGCCGACTGCAGACGGAACGAGACAAGGCCCGTGTTTTGGAAGGGCTGGAAGGTGCGTCGGCCAGCGCCGGAAAGAAGTTTGATCGAGGTCAGATGGAGCAAACCTTGGCCGGACTCGGCAATCGGGTCTTTTTGATGAACAATGTCCATGAGGATGAACCAGTGCTGTTCGAGACGCGCTGGTGTCTCTCGTATCTTCGTGGGCCCCTCACAAGGGCGCAGATCAAGACGTTGATGGATCCGGTACGTGCCACCCATGCCTCTGCCGGACCCCCTGCTCCAACTATTAAATTGACGCACAGTGCCAAAGGAGGAGCGCGACCCATGCTGCCTCCGGATGTCCCGCAGCATTTTGTGCCGCTGCGCGGTTCGAAGCCGGAGGGCAGTGAACTGGTCTATGCACCGATGCTGCTGGGCTCGTCACAGATCCGTTTCTTCGATTCGAAGAGCGGAATCGATAGCACCCAGGATCTGACGGTCTTAGCGACTATTGCGGACGCTGCGGTTGCGGTCGACTGGGATCAGGCCAGCGCAGCAAACCTGGTGGTCGCCGATCTGGAACAGAATCCGGAAGAGAGCGCACAGTTTCTGCCCTTGCCGGCGAGTGCTGGCAAGGTGAAAAGCTACACTGACTGGAGCAAAGACTTCGGGGGATGGCTTTATAGAACACAAAAGGTGGAATTATTGAGGAGCCCGAGCACCACAGAGGTGTCTCACCCAAGGGAGTCCGAACGGGATTTCCGAGTCCGGTTACAGCAAACGGGGCGGGAACAACGCGACAAAGGAGCTGAAGCCCTTCGCCAGAAATACACGTCGAAGATTGCCACACTTCAAGATCGCATCAGGCGCGCGGAACTCACCAAAGAAAAGCAGGAGGCCGAGTCTCGTTCCAGTCAAGTACAGGCGGCCATTTCAGTCGGCGCGTCCATCCTCGGGGCCTTTCTCGGACGGAAGACGATCAGTGCCACGAACATCGGACGCGCCACGACCGCGATTCGGAGTGCAGGGCGGGTCATGAAAGAGTCGAAGGATGTCGGCATTGCAGAAGAGAACGTCGCGGCCCTCCAACAACAGCTTGCGGATCTTGAAGCACAATTCACGTCCGAGAGCGACGCGTTGGCTGCGGCGACCGATCCTTTGAATGAAAAGCTCGACATGATCTCCATTAAACCCACCAAGGCCAATATTGCAGTGAAATTAGTGGCCCTTGCGTGGACGCCCTATTGGCGGGATGGGCAAGGGACTCTCACCCAAGCTTGGACATGATTCGGGTCTGAGCCTACTCCTTGCATAGCGGATTGCCTGCCAAGTCTGCAGAAACGCGGTGGCTAGTCCGTAGAAAGCCATGTAAGCGACCGTTCAGTGTTTCCTCTCAAATTCCTTCTTCTGAGCGTCTTCAAGTTTCTAGATCAAAGAACCGACACAATACTGAGTTTGTTTGCCGAAAACAGCAAAGCATCAGGGGTTTCATGACGGTTCGCCTCTCCGAACCATCCAATCCTTTGTCTTCCATCCGGCGGCTGTGGCATGCCCTGCCCAAAGGCCATATGCTGGATGGCGAGGTATGGGCACGATGCCATCGAAGAATTGTGTCGCTCCCGTGGATTCACGTGGAGGGCGTACCCTTGTTTGCGCTGCTGAGGAGCCATCACGTATGGCTTGGCTTCTCTGGCGGCACGACTCTGGTTGGGCTCGCCGCACTGGTGGCATATCGGTGTTTAGCACATCGAGTTGCATGCCCGTTCTGCCGGCCCTGGGGGGCGGGTCGCCATCTAGTTTTAGGCTAAAAGGAGAACAACTGATGGAGGTTCATACGCTTGGTTATGATCGCAAGAAACTCTGGTCCGTGAGGAGCCGGCCAAGGATCGATTCTCGCCGAACACTAGTGCTGTTATTCGGATCTTCCAGCCTTCTCGATTCAGCCGATCCTCTAGGCGAGCTGATCGAAGACTATCCCGAATCGATCGTCATCGGTTGCTCAACCGCCGGGGAAATTCTAGGAACACAGATCTCCGACGAGAGCGTGAGTGCTGCAATTGTGCGATTTGCCCATACGGATCTACGAATGGCCAACGCACCTGCGCACTCGGCGGAGGACTCGTTCAAAGCCGGTGAGGGTATCGCTCGACAACTGAACGATTCAAGGCTGAAAGGCATTTTCGTCCTTTCTGATGGCCTCAATGGGAACGGGAGCGAGCTGGTGCGGGGGCTGAATTCGCAGGTCCCGTACTCAGTTGTGGTCACTGGTGGGTTGGCCGGAGATGGGGACCGATTTCGTCGTACGTGGGTGCTGCAAGATCGGCGACCTCAACCAGGTTTTGTGACGGCGGTTGGGTTCTATGGTGATCACATTCATATCGGGCATGGATCGAAGGGCGGATGGGATCGATTCGGGCCGGAGCGGCGAGTTACTAAGTCCAGAAGGAGCATTCTCTTCGAACTCGATGGTCGCCCTGCCCTTCAGTTGTATAAAGAGTATCTCGGCGATCGAGCCAACGGCTTACCGGCGACGGGGCTCCTGTTCCCTCTGGCGTTACGATTGCGATCAATCGGATTCTAAGAGCCTGGTCCGAACGATTCTCGCAGTGAATGAAGGTGAACAGGCACTCACATTCGCCGGCGATATTCCAGAAGGAGCCTTTACGCAATTAATGAAGGCGAACTACGACCGGTTGGTCCAGGGAGCCTCGGAGGCGGCATCGTCCACAAAGCTGTCGGGTGACGGCGACTCGTCCACCCTCGCCATCGCCATCAGTTGCGTCGGGCGTCGACTTGTATTGGGAGAACGAACGGAGGAGGAAACAGAGTCGACGCTGGATGTGCTTCCCAAGGGGACGCAGCAGATCGGGTTCTACTCGTACGGGGAAATTTCTCCGTACACCACGGGGACTTGCGATCTTCACAATCAAACGATGACGCTGACGACGCTGAGTGAGGCGGCGTGATTGCCCATGCATTCCCTGCTGGCAAGACAGCTTAAACGGTTGGGTCTCGATCAGGGGCACTCCCCACCGACGTCGAAGGCATGGGGTGAGCTACTGGAGAGAATCAGTCAGAGCTATCTGGAAGCCGATCAAGGCCATGCGTTGCTGGAACGATCTCTGGCCCTCTCCTCTGACGAGATGCAAAACCTCTATGCGCAACTCAAGCATTCAAGCGAGACCCAGCTGGCCCGGGAGCGCAACAAACTTCAGGCGGTGTTGCATGCGCTGGGAGATGGACTCTGCGTCGTGGATGCCGCGTGGAAGATTCAGATGATGAACCATCAAGCAGAGCAGTTATTCGGAGAGCCCGCTCAGGTGCTCGTAGGCCGCCCGGTGTATCGGATGATCTCTCCAGGGCCGGAGGAATATCGAGAGGAGTGTTTGATCACCGATGCCACGCTGCCTACACTTGCTTCGGGCGAGCCTTATCGTACGGATGATGGCTTGCTGGTGACGGCGGCTGGCCAGTTCATCGCCATTTCCCTAGCCGTGACCCCCATGGTAGTCGCGGACGGGGTCAGCATCGGCGCCGTGCTTGTGTTCAGGGATATCACTCGACAGAAACAGGTCGAGCGAGAACGGCAACAGACAGAAGGCCTTCTCCGGCGAATCCAGATAGGATTATCCCAGCTGGCCCAAAGCCCGCAGGTCTATGGCGGTGATCTCCACGGAGCGTTTCAAGCCATCACGCGAGTGGCGGCAGCGTGTCTTCGCGCGGAGCGGGTCAGCATCTGGTTTTTTACGCAGGATCGTTCAGCCATTCAGTGTGCTGATCTCTTTCAGTTGTCTACTCAGGAACATTCTCAGGGCCTCGCGCTAGCCGCGGCCGCCTATCCGCGATATTTCCAAGAATTGAATACCGAGCGAATCGTGGCCACCGATGACGCACAGCACGATCCGAGGACGGCGGAGTTTACCAAGGACCATTTGGCGCCGCTTGGCATTACCTCCATGCTCGACGTGCCGATCCGCTCCGAAGGCAGGATGATTGGTGTGATCTGCTATGAACATCTCGGCCCCATGCGACATTGGACGCTCGAGGAACAACATTTCGCCACGGCCGTCGCCAATACAGTGAACCTGGCCATTGAGGCTGCTGACAGACGGAAGGCTGAGCAGGCTTTACGAACCAGCGAAGGGCTCCTGACCACGACCGTGCAGAGCACTAACATCGGGATATGGGATTGGAATCTCAATTCGAATGACCTCTATCTTTCACTGGAATGGAAGCGGCAGCTCGGCTATGACGACCATGAACTCAACAATACATTTCAAGAGTGGGAAAGCCTGATGCATCCGGAAGACCTCGACCGCTCGCTAGGGGCAATCAGATCGTATCTGAAGGGGCAAACATCGTCGCTGGAAAATGAGCACCGCCTTCGTCATAAAGATGGCTCCTACCGATGGATTCTTACACGCGGAACCATCATAAAAAGTCCAGGTGAGGTGGCGTCACGGATGGTTGGAATACACATCGATGTGACCGATCGGAAGACGGCGGAGGAACTGCTGCGTCAGGCAAAAGAAGCCGCCGAAGCAGCCAGCCTGGCCAAGAGCCAATTTCTCGCGAACATGAGCCATGAAATTCGGACGCCCATGAACGGCGTGTTGGGAATGGCGGAACTGTTACTCCGCTGTGCCCTTGGCGATAAAGAACGTCATTTGTCCGAATCTATCCATCGCTCCGGCGCGGTTCTGCTCGCTATCATCAACGACATTTTGGACTTCTCCAAGATCGAAGCGGGTAAGTTACAACTGGAGACGACGCCTTTTGAGGTGCGGCGAACTATTCAAGAAGCGGTCGATTTGTCAGGGCCAGCCGCAGAAAAGAAGCACCTGAAACTTTCTTGGAAGATCGACGACGAGGTTCCTCTCTACCTGCTCGGAGATCCAACACGCCTGAGACAAGTCCTCGTGAACCTGGTCGGAAATGCCGTCAAATTTACAGAGCGTGGACTGATTGAGGTGTCTGTGATGCGTGAGAGGCAGAAGGGGGAGCAGTATGGATTGTCGGTCTCCGTGCGAGACACCGGCATCGGCATCTCTGCCGAGTCTCAGGCCCACATTTTTGAGGCCTTCTCGCAAGCCGATGGTTCGACGACGCGGAAGTATGGTGGGACGGGTTTAGGACTGGCGATCGCTAAGCAACTCGTCATCCTGATGGGAGGGGATTTCGATCTCCAAAGCGCTCCTGGAGAGGGGGCCAGATTCAGGTTTACTGCGTATTTCAGGCGATGTGCCATGGTTCAGAAACCTTTACCGTCACCGGCCCATCGGAGTGTCGGTGAATCTAAACCCACCGACCATCGGCCACCTGGTCCAGCCGGAGTGCGGATTCTGCTGGTCGAAGATAATCCCGTGAATCGTGAGGTAGCCTGCGGCATGCTAGAAACGCTCAACTGCCACATCGAGACAGCTGAAAACGGGCGAGAAGCGGTGGCCGCGCTTGAGACAACAGAATATGCGCTTGTTTTTATGGATTGTCAGATGCCGGTGATGGATGGATTGACTGCGACTCGGTTGATCAGGGAACGTGAGGCCAACGCAGAACAACCAGCGAACAACACTGGTCATCGCCTCAGGCGTAGAGTACCGATAGTCGCCTTGACAGCACATGCCATGCAGGGAGACCGAGAACTATGTATAGCTGCAGGCATGGATGATTACCTCGCAAAACCCTTTACTCAGGCGCAACTTGAACACGCTGTAACTCGATGGCTTCCTAAGAACGACGTGGAGAAAAGCGAAGGAGATAGCGCATCGACGACGCCATCGGAGAAGCCGATGGGCGGTGATCAGCCGACCATTGCCTTAAGGGAAGGGAAACTTGATGGCACAATGGTTGAGCCTACGGTCATTGATCGATCGGCTTTAGCTGCCATCCGCGCTCTGCAGCGCCCTAGACACCCTGACATCGTCGCTCGCATTGTGTCGCAGTACGTCGAGACGTCACGGGAGATAGTCGAACGGATACGCCGGGCGGTTCTCTCGAAAGACGCGGCTGAGTTGCGCGCCGCCGCACACCGTCTGAAATCGAGCAGCGCTCAACTCGGGGCTTTAGCGTTGGCTGCCGACTGTCGAGAGTTGGAAACGCTGGGAGCAAGTCAACAGCTTGATCGAGCAGGAGAAGCCTTGAACCAGTTCGACCAGCACTACGAGGCTGCCTGTGCCGCACTTCAAGAAGAGCTGACCAAAGGGAGAGCGGCCGCATGACAAACGAACGTCGCCCAACGGTTTTGATCGTCGATGATGATACTGTTGCCCGGCTTCTGGCTCGTGAGGCACTTGAACAGTCCGGCTGGTCGGTCGAGGAAGCTGAAAATGGGCGCCTTGGTGTGGAGTCGTTCATCCAGCATCATCCCGATCTGGTGCTGCTGGACATCATGATGCCAGAGATGGACGGGTTCACGGCCTGTGCCGAGTTACGGCGATTGCCGGAAGGCAGGCATACGCCCGTGCTGATCATGACAGGACTGGAGGACTATCAGTCGATTACCCAGGCTTATGATGTTGGAGCAACCGACTTTATCGTCAAGCCGATCAATGGCCACATACTGGGACATCGGGTCCGTTACATGTTACGAGCCGGCCAGGCCATGCAAGACCTACGTGATAGTCAGGTCAAGCTAGTTCTGGCTCGAGATGCCGCTCTTGAGGGTGCGCGGCTCAAGTCAGAGTTTCTTGCAACCATCAGCCATGAGATTCGAACTCCGATGAACGGGATCATCGGCATGGATGAATTGTTGCTTGAGATGGATCTGACACCAGAACAACGAGACTGTGCAGAAACGATCAAAATCTCCGCCAAGGTGTTGCTGGACATCATTAATGATGTTTTGGACTTTTCTAAATTGGAATCAGGCCGGGTCACGCTCAGTCGAGAAGAGTTTGCGGTCAAAGCGGTTATAGAGAGCAATCTCGAATCATTCAGAGAACGGGCCAGAGAGAAAGGCATCCGCCTCCGTTACGAAATCGCAGGAACCGTTCCGTCGAAACTCTATGGCGATGCGGTTCGACTCGGACGCCTTCTCTCGGTCCTCCTTAGTAACGCTGTGAAGTTCACTGAACGCGGGGAGATTTGTGTGCAGGCCCACCTTTGTTCTCAGTCGACGGGCAGAGAGGGGATACAACAAGGGAAAGGTGTCAGCCATATCCGATTTAGTGTGAGGGATACGGGGATTGGGATTAGAAAGACCGATGCTGATCGATTGTTCCAACCGTTTGTGCAAGTTGATGGGTCCCATCGACGTACATATGGCGGGATGGGTCTGGGGTTGGCACTCGCCAAGCAACTTGTCGAGCTCATGGGCGGTGCAATGGAGTTCGAGAGTGAGATCGGGAAGGGAAGCACATTTTGGTTTGATCTCTCACTTGATCACGTAGCTGACGGTGGCTCGCCAGCAAATTCTCTCTGTGCCTTGATGTACGTGAAAGAAGCTGTCAGTCACGCGGTCCTGCTGAGAACATTGGAGCGACTCGGGTATCAAGTTCACAGTATTGAGGAGGCCAAGGAACTACAGAATCTGAGGCGGGAAGTGGCTCCGAATCTGTTGATTGCGGAAATCGAGTTGTTTCGATCAGCAGCGGAACTTATCTGCGTGCAACAGCTCAAAGAGCGCTTCTCCCAACTTCAAGTTCTTGGGCTCAGAGACGAGTCTTCCTGCGGTGGTGCTCCCATACGCATGCCGTTTGAGATCAGTGGGTATTTAGAAAAGCCTTTGACTGTCGAAGCAATCAAGGCTGCTGCCGGAGTAGGTGGTTCAGGCACTCACGCTCGTTGACCTACTTCCCCAGATCTGCACACTGCCCCGCTTCCGCGACGAACTGTGTTTGTCAGGTTGGTGGAAAAGGGGGAGTCTGCCTCGCTCAGTGTTTCTTGTCCTTTTGCATGATCTTATCGGTCCAAGCCAGTAAAATGGCAGAAGCCAAGAAGGTCATATGAATGAAGATCTTCCATTTCAGATGCTCCGGATTCTCATTGGCCACGTCCACAAACCCTTTGAGCAAGTGAATACTGGAGATACCAATCAAAGAAGCAGCGAGTTTGATCTTGATGGTGCCGGGATCCACGTGGGTGAGCCAGTCAGGTCGGTCTGGATGGTGCTCCAAATCTAGTTTGCTGACGAAAGTTGCGTACCCCCCAATGACGACCATGGTCAACAAGTTGGCGACCATCGTCACATCGATCAACCCCAGGACACCGAGCATGAACGCGGTTTCTTCGATCTTGTTGATGTGGGTCACCATTTCCCAGAGTTCATGGAGAAACTTGTACGCATAGAGTAGCTCCGCCACGATAAGACCAGCATAGAGCGGAGCTTGAATCCATCGGCTCGCAAAGATGACGCTCTCGAAGAAGGCCTCGACTTGATTGCTGGCAGAATGAGAAGTTTTAGGCGAGAGTATTGTCTCTTGAGTGTTGGGTGATCGAGAATCTGACATACGGGCCTCTTGGCTGCAGCGCGACGTATCCTAGTCAGTGAGGCCTAGACTGTCAATTCAGTTTCCCACATTCGTGAGGTCTTGAGGGGCGGGCTGGAGCGTCCAATGGTCTTACGGGGGGTCTGCCGACAAGCTTGCCAAGTTTTTCGCTAAGCTGGCAGCGCGGTCACAGGCATCCTTGATCTGTTCCGCACAACGGTGAGGCGCTTCTTCAGCCGGCAACCGAGCGAGTAGGATGTCTGCGAACCCGTTGATAGAAGTAAGTGCATTGTTCAAGTCGTGCGCCAGTTTTGGCAGGAATGTGGGTGAGACTGCGATGGGGAATGAAGGCGGCGGAGCTTCTACAGGTAGCTTCGATGAACTGACTCTGATCAAGGCACTTTGGACCGCAAGGGTGAATTCCTGTGGTGATAATAGAACGTTGGGCAGTGTCTCGTGCGCGCCGGCTTGAACAGCCTCAAGCAGTAAAGCCGTATTCCCTGTTTCAGTACAGGCTATCACAGCGCTAGATGGGGCGGCTGTCCGCAGAATACGAACAGCATCCGGTCCAGTGCTGTCAGGCAGCACCAAGTCCGTAAGCACCACTGCTATCTCACGATTGCCGAGATGATGCAATCCTTCCTGAAGAGAGGACACGACCTGAGGAATGGGTGCGGTAGAAAAAGACTTTGCGAGAATGTCTTGGAATCTCTGGGCAAGAGCCTTCTTTGGCTCGATAAGGAGGACGGAGATCGAGTTTGATATTGATCCGGACATAAAATCCCTGACTGCGCTCGGTGGAGCGGTTCGGCATCAAGCTGACAGTATGAGAGCCAGTGTCCGCCGATCCTGAGAACGGACTCGTCTCATTCTTATCGGAATTATCCCTTCAACTCTTAACTCTTTGGACTATTTGCAGAGCATCCTTAAGGAGCGAGGTGAAGGTGAGGAGAGCATAGGCGGGTGTCGGTGGATCTACGCGATCAGATTCTCCGCGATGAGTGGTGTATCCTGCGCCCTCCGTATTATCCAAGTGAAGAGATGGGCATTGGTGCCAAGGTCATTCTGGACTAGTCCGACTCCATCGATAAATGCCCGCCGGAGCCTTTGAAGCTTCCCGCATAGAAAGCCGCAATCTGCGATCGACGTCCGATATTCAATTTGGAGTAGATATTGGCGAGGTAGTTCTTCACGGTTTTTTCGCTGAGACGCAATTCTTGAGCGATCTCTTTGTTCGTGAGCCCTTGAGCGACCAACGGTAATAGCCGTTGCTCCTGGGGAGATAGGAGGGGGCGTTGCGAATGCCCAGGTTCGCGATACACATTCTTCAGCCATCCCAATGTTTGGCCTGCTAAACGAGGGTCGATGAACACCTGGCCGGCGGCCACTGAGCGAATGGCGCGGATGAGAGCCTGAGAGGCGATGTCTTTCAGGATGTACCCATGGGCTCCGGCGAGAATCGCTTCGAGCACCGTATGATCGTCGGCAAAGCTTGTCAGGAAGAGCACGCGAGTCTGTGGACATTTCACAAGAATTTCACGAGCAGCGTCCACACCGCTGCCATCAGGCAATCGGATGTCGAGGAGAATAAGATCGGGGTTGAAACGGAAGCAAAGTTTTTTGGCATCCTCCATCCGCATGCCCTGACCCACAACGTTCATCCCCGGTGTCAGATTGAGGACTGCCCGAAGACCGATGCGCACCACCTCGTGATCGTCCACGATGACCAATCGGATCGATGGAGCCTTATTCATACACGGCTCCCTTCTTCAATGGAACGTCAACTGTAATGATAGTTCCTTGTCTCGGAGTGCTTTGAAGGGTGAAGGTACCGAACATGCGTTGGGTTCGAGTAGCCATGTTGCTGAGCCCATGACCGGTGCGCCGCCTACGAGTTTGGGCAAAGCCGACGCCATTGTCGCCGATGACTAAACGGATCGAGTTGTCGATCAAACTCAGCTGTACCCATCGATGGGAGGCGTGCGCATGGCGCATGCTATTGCTCAAGGCCTCTCGCACGATACTGAGAAGTTGTTCGGCCAGCTGCGGAGTAATGAAAGAAAGGACGGGACTCTTGATGTCCAACTCCGGAGCGGTATCACCGGTTCCTGTCATCGACGCGATGAGTTGATTGAGCGCTTGTCCGAAATCCAGTTCCCTGGGAGTGTGCTTTGTCAACAAGGCAATAAATTGGCGAACATCGACCATGAGATTATTGAGCTGGTTAATCGCTCGACTCATATGCAGTTTTGACCGGCGAGCGGAATGCTTCATGGCCAGCTTTCCCGCCTCCAGTTGCATGCCGACCGCATACAGCGCTTGCAGCAGATTATCGTGAAGGTCACGACTCAGTTGCTCACGCTCCTCTACCGCGAGTTTACGCTCAGTAATGTCTTGAACGGCGGCCAGGAGCATCGGCCCTTCGTGGCCGGATAGCTCGATACGTGTCGCTTTGACCGAAACCCATATGATTTCGCCTGATTTCCTGATGTAGCGCTTTTCACAGGTGTAGTTCGATCGGACGCGTCGAAAGAACTCATCTGTCAGTACGATGTTGGCGGAAAGATCTTCAGGGTGCGTGTACAGGGCATAGGTGCTTCCGATAATCTCCTCCTCTTCGTACCCCGTCAGTTCACACATGGCCCTGTTGGTGATGATTGCGCGCCAGTTCTCGTCGAAGATGCAGAGACCGACCGGGGCTTCAGTGACGAAGCGCTGGAGCCTGAGTTCGCTCGCGCGTAATGCTTCCTCGGCTCGCTTGTGTTTGGTGACGTCTTGAAACGTCCAGACACGGCCCACGATTTCTCTATCGAGAATTTGTGGTCGTGAGTGACGCTCGAAGACTCGGCCGTCCTTGAAGTGCAACACATCAAAACTTTCATTTTTTGGGTGTGCGTAGAGTTCACGGACCTTGTCCAGGAAGGCTTGCGGATCTTTTAGTTGGCCCATAACAGATAGAAGCAAGGCGTCGTCGTCTTGGCAGTCGGCCAATTCATCAGGGATGTTCCAGAGTGACAAGAAACGTTGATTGGCACTTGTTACCTTCCCTTGACCATCGACGATAAGAAGGCCATCAGCGACTGAGTTCATGGCCGCTTGCAGAAGTGAATGGGACCGCTTCCGATCGTCGACGTTCTGAATGACAGCAATCAAATAGGCCTGATCGCTGGAGCCGGGATGCACAAGAGATACGGTCAAGTCGACCCACACCCAGGTGTGGTCGATCCGGCGATAGCGCATTTCCATCGAGAACGAGTGACGTTTTCCAGCCAGCAGTTCAGCGAGATAGGCGAGATTTCCCTGGAGGTCGTCTGGGTGGGTCAAGTCTTGAATATTCCGTTCGAGCATCGCTTCTGATGAGTAACCTAGGATCTTGCATAAGTGGGGATTCACCCGGAGAAGCTGACCATCGAGCGTGATCTGAGCGATCCCGACTCCCGCATGCTCATAGAGCGCTCTCCATCGAGCCTCACTTTCTCGAACTTGTGACTCGATGCGGCGGCTCTCAGTAACATCGCGCACGATGCAGCCTACGGTGCCTGTGCCTCCTTCGCTCCCTGGGATGTACGTGAGAATCCTTGAAAAATGCCGTCCGTTATCACTGAGTAGCACGCTGTAGTCGACTGCGGCAGTTTTTCCGCTTGCGATGACATGGCGTATCGTTTCCAGGTAATAGGTGCCGGTTTTAGGTCCGAAGACGTCGGTTAAGCATCTTCCGATAAGCTCCGATTTTGGCAGGAGCAGAGGTATCATCTTTAAGTGTGGAAATGGGATAAAGGCGGCGTACCCTTTCGGTTGAGCCATCAACCAACGCCTCGGTTGTAGCCGAGGGGAAAGGATACGCCACCATGAGGGAGAAAACCAGCACTGAGGCCGTCGAGTCAAGCGCCGTGTGTTATGACACGCTGGAGCAGTGGGCACGGGAGAACATCCAGGTCCAACTGCAGGAACTTCTGGAGGAGGAAGTGACGACGTTCCTCGGCCGCGTCCGACATGCGCGCCGCAGCACGGTAACCCCGGTTGATCCGCCTGTCGGGAGCCGAAACGGCTACGGGAAGCCGCGGCAGTTCTCAATGATGAACGGGACTGTCACGGTTCGTCGCCCACGAGTGCGGGATCTCGCGGAACGGTTTGCGAGCAAGATTCTCCCGCTGTTCAAGCGGCGGACGACGGAAGTCGGCGTGCTGCTCCCGGAGCTGTACCTGCACGGGTTGTCCTCTGGAGACTTTGAGCTGGCGCTGCGTGGCCTGTTGGGCGAGGGGGCGCCGCTGTCGGCGAGCTCGATTCAGCGACTGAAGGCCCGCTTCGAGCTCGAGTACGAGACGTGGACCAAACGGAATCTGTCGGATTTGGAAGTCGTCTACTGGTGGGCCGATGGTCTCTACGTGAAGGCGGGTATCACGGACCGTAAGAGCGCTCTCCTCACGATTGTCGGGGCACTGACGACGGGGGAGAAGATCGTTCTGGCCTGCGAGAGCGGCGAGCGAGAGAGCAAGGACTCGTGGCTGACGGTGCTGCGCCGTCTGCGGGAGCACGGATTGAAGTTTCCGCGACTCACGGTGGCTGACGGTCACCTGGGCATCTGGGCCGCGCTCGGGGAAATCCACCCCACCGGGGAGGAGCAGCGGTGCTGGAACCACAAGCTCACCAACGTCCTCGATGCCCTGCCCAAGAAGGCCCAGGCCACCGCGGTCGAACGCCTCAAGGCGATGCCCTATGCCGAAACGCAAGCTGAGTGTGAGCGGCAGCGCGATGCCTTCGTCCGCCGGTACCGTAAGACGGATCCGAAGGCCGTGGACACGCTGCTACGCGATTGGGACCGCATGGTCACGTTCTATGCATTCCCGAAAGAGCACTGGATTCACCTCAGAACGACGAATATCGTGGAGTCGCCCTTCGCGTCCGTCCGGCTTCGTACCAACGCATCTCGTCGCTACAAGCGTGTGGAGGGCGCCCAGGCCATCATCTGGAAAATCCTCCGGGTGGCCGAGCAGGCATGGCGCAAACTCAATGCGCCGGCGTTGCTGCCACTCGTCGCCTCCGGTGTGCCGTGCAAAGATGGGAGGATGATCCGGTCAGGCAGTGTGACGGGCAACGGGAACGATCAGGCCGAGAGGACCGCCGCCTGAACTCCATTTACACACCTTGAGTTCTAACTCCGCAGGAGCAGGTTATTTTCGCTACGAGTCCAGACATTAAGATACCTCCCATGCTGGTCGAACTCAAAAGCCAGATCGTCCAGCGCGTTCAAAAATGAGCGGAGACGAGCTTCGCTCATGAGCTTGGCTTCCTCCGGGCTGCCTCAAGCGTTGATGTGTGTGCGAGTCCTCGGTCCTGTTCCGATTGAGCCAAGGCCTGCTGTAGCTCATGCACCTGCTGCCGCAAATGAGTCAGCTCAGCGGATAGGGCGCCGTCGATGCCCGACGGAGAATTCATATGGAGTGGACCCCAGATGTTAGGCCGGACGAAACAGCGGAACAAGCCCCTTCTCTCGTACAGGCTTGCCACTCGCTAGAACGGCAATCAGGGGAATAGCATAGAGCGCAGTAATCCTACAATACCAGAGGAGGGTACGAGGAAGTACCAAAAGGAATGGCGATGACGAGGGCTCGAGAAGTTTGAACGGCTTAAAGCTTTGGATTCTGCGTAGGGGACGACACACGGCTTTCTTTCATGAACCAAGCAACGGCTTCGGTCCGGCGTTTCACATGCAGCTTATCGAAGATATTTGCCAGGTAGTTTTTTACCGTCTTGTCGCTCAAGCGGAGATGGCCGGCGATCTCTTTGTTCGTCTTCCCTTCCGCCAATAGGGGTAGAATGAGACGCTCTTGAGGTGACAATCGAGTGACACCCTGTGGATTCACGCCCAGGTGCGAACTGGTGCGAATCCAATGAAGCGCCCGCTGGGTCAATCGTGGATCGAGGTAGCCATGACCGGTGGCTACAGTACGGATGGCACGAATGAGGTCATCCATTCGCACATCCTTGAGGACATAGCCATGGGCTCCGTTCTGGACGGCGGCCATCACCGTAACGTCCTCGGCATAACTGGTGAGGACGAGAATACGAAGCTTTGGTGCGACAGCCAGAAGGCGTCGGCAGGCCTCGGTGACGGTGGCATCGGGAAGTTTCACGTCTAGCAGCACCATGTGTGGGGTGAGGCGCTCAACGATCGCGACACCATCCGCGACAGTTCCAGCCTCGCCCACAATCGTCATATCCGGCTCGAGGTGAAGCAGGGCACGCAGCCCTCTACGGACCATCTCATGGTCATCAATGATAATGATGCTGGTTTGTGGCTCTTTCATACTGGAGTCAGAACGGGTTCCAATAAAAACTCTGCCGTCACTTGCGTGCCTCCCCCGGTTTTGGAGTGAACGCGTAATGATCCTCCGAGTTTTTTGGCCCGAGCTTCCATGTTGGTAAGCCCGTATCCACGAGGCTGTCCGACGCCCGTGGAGAATCCAACCCCGTCGTCCTGTATGGTGACACGAATCCTTGTTTCTCTCATGCGCACAGAGACCGTAGCGCAAGATGCATGGGCATGGCGAGCACAATTGCTAAGGGCCTCTCGTGCGATATTCAGAATCTCCCGTTCCTCCTCGTTCGTGAGCACTTCAAGAGCGGTGCGTTGAAGATCCAACTTTACGCGAAGTCGGCCTGTTTGCTCATAGGTGGTGCGCAACATATTCAGCTCAGAAGATAAGTCAAATTCCTGGACCGTGCCGGACTCCAATTCGCGGATCATGCTTCGGACCTCATGGATCAGTTGGTTAATCTGACAAATCATTCGGTCAGCAGATGCTTTGTCTTCCTTATTAATATATTGCCTGATCTTGCGATTAGTTTCAATACCGAGCCCGATGGCATACAGGGATTGCAGCACGCAGTCATGCAGGTCTCGACCGATCCGAGTGCGATCTTCCAAAAGCTTGTGCAGCCGTCGTTCGGTTGCCTTATATGCGGTCGTGAGTTCAGCTGCGCAAGGCTCCGATTGACCGGTGTGAAAGGATTCTTTCACTGGCCGAACCGACTGCGAGAGTGAGAGCGCTGACATCGACCGGAGCCCCCCATCCAATAACTGAAATCTTGCTTTTCCCTCAGTCACGCGAGTTTTCTCCTTTCACCTTGCCCCTGTCCACATTTTCACCGAACCCACACCCAGCAAGAACGTCTCCAGCTTTTACTCCGTGGTGAGTAGGAAATCACCTGGCGGACCCGCCAGGTGACGTTTGTTCTCTAAGGTGGAACCATCCGCCTCCTTCACTAGATGTTTGGCTGCCCATTCGGCTCTAGGGCGGCCCTAATTAACTCACTTTAAAAGGAGGCAGTCATGCCAATCTCAGCAATTTCTGAGGAAAGAAAAGTTGCGTTTTACGAAGGAGAATTTCTCGTTAAGACGCTCGACACAACAGAGGAGCTATCCCAGGCCTACCGATTGCGACATCGAGTATTCGCAGAGAAACTGCAGTGGGTGCCACCGACAGAGGATGGCAAGGAGATGGACATGTATGACCTATGGGGGGTCACACTTGGGCTCCTGCATCATGATGGAACTTTGCTTGGTATGGCACGTTTACTTCCCTCTTCCGGCCAGTTCATGCTGGAAAATGAATTTGGAGCACTCCTTCCTGTGGACTACCCCATAAGGAAAGAACCGGACACAGCTGAAATCACTAGGCTTGCCGTTAATCCCGACATACAAGACGCAAAGCTTTCGACACGGGTCATGTTGGGCACTTTGAAGGGAATCTACCAATGGGCGGTGGAGAACGAGATTCGGTATTATTACCTTGAGGTTGAACACCGGTTCCTGCGAGCCCTTCGCATGTTCGGCTTTCCTTGTGAACCCATCGGGCCCGTTGTAAAGCTCCCGCCAGCTGGGGCAGGAGCTGTGGCGGCGCTCTATGACATGGCTCGCTCCGACAACGAGAATATGGAAAAGCGGCCAAGCTTCCTGGAATGGATCTCTACAGTAAAGACCACATCCGGCCAGACAGTAACGGGGCGGACATCGAGCGTTTCGCCTGTGTTCTCGGAGGTGGGATGAAGTTCTTCATAACCTGGGTAGTCCTATTTTGGGTACAGGAGCCAATCGCCCATGTGGTTAAACGACGTTCGGTAAGCCATGTTCGATGGCGGTCGCAACCGCCTGGGACCGTGATGTGACATCGAGCTTCGAGAAGATGCTCTCGACGTGGAATCTGATCGTACGTTCTGTCACGCCCATAATTTGGGCAATTTCCCAATTCGTCTTGCCATTCTTGACCCAGTTCAGAATCGTCAACTCCCTGAGCGTTAACCGTTTGACACAGCGATCCATTGATTGGGCCTTTGCAGGGGCCGTGCGTAATAAAGCCAGATGAACATAGTATCCGAAATACTCAATGAGTGGCACATATCGCGTAGCATCCACGCTATCGGCAGAAGCAAACGAACAGAAGGTCGCGACTCCGCAAGCTGGATCGGCGGATCCGGTTGTAATTCCATCTCCCAGTCCAAATTCCTTTGCTGCGGCCATGAATTCCTGTTGCTTCGGAGAGCTTGCCCGTTGATAGGTAGTCCCCCAATGTTGGGTGCCTGGTTTTTGCAGTGCGGTCTGAAAGACCGGATCGACCTCAAAATATCCGTTCTGCCAGTAGAGTCGAAGCCATTCCTCCGGGTAGCTTACATTGATGACGTTGGTAAACCCGTCGAAACTACCGTTGGCTGTGAGGCGGGCGAGGCCACTAATCACTCGCGTAAAAGGAAACAAATTTTGAAATCGGATCAGCGCCTCTTTGACATCTGCCGTAGAGTTCGCTTCGATCGTGTAATGGAGTGCCTCGACAAAAGCTGTACATTCAGTTTTTGAAATCGCTTCGAAAAGTTGGTGGGGGAAAGGGCGCTTGTTGTTTTCAGTCCGTGTCACCTGTGACATAGGGATCCTCCAAGTGTGTGGAGCGTGGGAATCGGGGAGCTATTATAGATAAAGAGAAACAAGTTTTGATAGAGCTCATTAAATAGGTCCATACGGACCTATACTTATGACGAGGAAGTAGGGTATTGACCTGGCGAAGTCAGATGTAGAAAAGGAAAAACGAAGCCAGCATAGACATGCTTCAGCTTATTTCATCAGGTTGCCTACCTCATAGTAGGGTTGCAGCTGAGGTGATGGTCGTAGTGGTGGTGTTTCTGTCCCCGGTACTCGCAACCGCTCAAGCATTGAGGTTTCAACCACAGGGGGCTGTCGCCGCAGCTCAAGGGAATGCATTTGCCGCTCAGGCCGACGATGCCTCAGCTATTCAATATAATCCTGCTGGCCTTACTCAAGTCTCTGGTATCCAGGGAGTATTCGGGATTGCGTTACTTGGCGGTTCCATTAAAGCGAAGAGCATTTCCGGAGTTGATACTCGAGGCGATTTCGGTGGAAGCGTTAGTTTCCCTCCGCCTGGACACACGTACCTCAGCGCGAATCTTGGAGCACTAGGTACACCTCGTTTCTCCGCTGTCACTATTGGGTTGGGGCTGACATCGCCCTTCGGTTTGAGGACACGCTACCCGATCGATGCTCCGTTCAATACGGCCATTACGTCGGCGGAACTGCCGCTGATGGCCATCAAACCTACCATTGCGTACAAGATAACCGATGCGCTTTCGGTAGGTGTGAGTGCCGATATTTATACCTTTGCGAGCTTTCTTGGCGAAGGGCATGTGGAGCAGAAACAGATCGGCGGAGGCGCCCTTGGAATACCAGTTGGAGCATCCGTCGAACTCAATGGAACAGGGACCGGAGCGGGAGTCACTGCCAGTGTGCTTTATACTCCAGTGAGAAATAAAGGCGGGAAGCCAGTCGTCTCGATCGGCCTAGTCTATCGCAGTCAAGCGGTTTTACCGTTGAAGGGATCGTTGTTGGTTAATGGGGCGAAGGCGGCCGATGCTTCCACCGATCTGGTGTTGCCGCAAATGGTGACTGGGGCTATCGCAGTCTGGCCGGTTCGATCCCTAGAGCGAGAATGGAAAGTCGAAGTTGATGTTGAGTATGTGGGATGGAGCTTAAACCGGAATCTCGATGTACGACTGTCCAATGGTGCCACAATCCCTCAGCCTCAACAGTGGAAGAATGTTACGGTGATTGCAGTGGGGACCGAGTATAAGTGGCTCAACCCACGCTGGATGCCGTACTGGGAGATTGCCGCTCGGTCCGGCTACACGTACACGGAAGATCCGGTTCCCGATCGGACCTTTAATCCTGGCATCATTTCTTTACCCGCTCATACCCTGTCCCTTGGCGTGGGATTTCTCTGTAAGGGGGCAGGGCGATTTCTTGGGCTGATTCCTTGCAGTGGAGAGTCAGTACTGTGGCCGAAAGGGATCGGACTCGACCTTGCCTATCAGGAGTGGTTTTATGAATCGAGGACCGTCACCGGGAATCTAAATCCGACCGTCGACGGGACCTATCATGCCTTCGTGCATTTAGGAACGTTTAGCTTGCGGTATCTATTCTAGCGGGGATGGGAGTCGAATCGAGTCTATCTGGCGAGCGTCCGGCGGAGATTCAAGATCGTCTCTGCACTGAGTCCGGCCTCCTGCAAAGCCTCGTCGCTCGCTAAGACAAGTTTGTCTAGACTGCCGAACCGGCTCAGGAGTCGATTGCGCCTAATCTCTCCGATTCCGATGACCTGATCCAGTTTGGAGCTGACCAGTGATTGACCACGAAGCTTGCGGTGGAACGTGATTGCGAAACGATGGGCTTCATCGCGAATGTGCTGCAAAAGATGGGTGGCCGGAGCCGTAGCCGTGAGCGAAATCGGGTTTTTTCTTCCCGCGAGGAAGACCCGTTCCTCCTTCTCTCCTCGGGCCTTAGCCAAACCAAGAATCGGTAGGTCCTGTTGTCCAACTTTCTTCAGCCCCTCAATCGCAGCGGCCAATTGCCCGAGTCCCCCATCGATTAAGACTAAATCCGGCCGAGCCAAGTCCTCCGTCGTTCGATTAGGTTCACCGTCGGCCCCTCCGTACCGACGCATGACGACTTCTTTCATGCTGGCAAAGTCATTGGCCCCCTGGACCGTCTGGATTTTGAACCGACGGTAGTCCGACTTTTTCATTTCTCCGGCTTCCCACACGACCATCGAAGCAACAGATTGGTTCCCCATGGTATTTGAGATGTCGAATCCTTCAATCCGACGAGGAGGGCGATCGAGACGGAGCAACCGTTTGAGCTCTTCACAGGCTTGCCGCCCGAGCTCTTCATCGCGCAGATGATCTGCGACGGCCGATGCGGCATTTTCTTCGGCCAGTAAGACCAATTGATGCTTTGCGCCGCGGTCTGGTGACAAGACGCGGACAGCCTCTCCCCGTTTATCCGACAGCCATTGTTCGATCAGCGCGATGTCCTCCAAGTCGGCCGGGACCAAGACTTCTCGAGGAGGCTGGCCATCTTTGTTGTAAAATTGCTCGATCGCGGACCGGATGAGTTCGTGATCCGAGGCATCCGCCGATTGGGGCCAGAAGAAGTCCTTCCGTCCGATTAGCAATCCTCCTCGCACGAAGAGGATTTGGAGGTCCACGGCGGCTCCTCGCCGAGCGAGCCCAAGCACGTCCTGATCGGTGGCAGAGGTTTGTGTAATACGCTGTTTCTCCAACATCCGTTCGATCTTGAAGAGGCGGTCTCGCAATCGCGCCGCTTCCTCAAACTCCTCCCGTTCCGCCGCCCCTTCCATTTTAGCGCGAAGGTCGTCGAGCAGCTCACGGTCACGCCCCTCCAGAAATTGGCGAACCTGTTTGACGATTTGATGGTACTCTTCCCTCGATTGGTTACCTGTACAGGGGGCCATGCAGCGCTTGATTTCAAACTCAAGACACGCCCGTTCGGCAGTTCCGTTTATGTCGATGCTGCAGGTGGCCAGGGGGAAGACGTGTTTGATTACTTTCAATGTCTCGCGCAGAGCGTTCGCCGGTGTATAGGGACCATAATACAGGGCGCCATCTCTCTGGACTCGACGGACGATGGAAAGCCGTGGAAAATCTTCCTTGATCGGCAGTCTTACATAAGGGTACTGCTTGTCATCCCTCAACACGATGTTGAAACGTGGTTTGTGGCGCTTGACCAGGTTGCTCTCCAATATCAGCGCTTCGAGCTCGGACCTGGTCACCATTGTCTCCAGGTCGGCTACCTGGCCGACGAGCAGGCTGGTCTTAGCGGTATGGTCCGTGCCTTTTTGGAAGTAGGATCGGATACGATCGGCCAGTACAGCCGCTTTTCCTATGTAGAGAATCTCCCCCTGCGAGTTCTTGAACAAGTACACACCTGGTTTGTGGGGAAGATGGTCAAGTTTGGAACGAAGCGTGTCAGGAATCATGCGTCACCCGTCGCTCGCTACGCATAAGGATACCAGGAGTAGGCGCAATATTTTGTCCTGTTCACAGCTAACAGATGGCGACCGACGAGGGGCTACTTCAGCCCACGAACAAACGATGGACTTAATGTCCCACGCGCGACTTCGGCTACCGGCCCTTTCATGGTCAGGCTGAAGTCGTGACCCACGCGGATGCTCAAGACACCACCCGGCATCTTCACGGTGACGGGACTTCTCACCAATCTCAAACGCACCGCGGCGCTAGCTGCTGCGCAGGATGACGAGCCGGAGGCCTGCGTCTCTCCGGCGCCTCGCTCCCAAATTAAGATGAAGATTTCCTTCGGACCAGTCGGGACAGCTAGTTGCACGTTGGTCCGCTTCGGGAACAGGGCATGATTCTCCAAGGCTGGGCCGAGGTTCAACAGCTCTTCCCGGGACCACGACTTGCCGGCCGGTCGAAAGACCACGCAATGAGGATTGCCGACACTGACGCCAGTGAAAATCAGCGACCGCCCCGCGGCGTTGATGGGCTGCTGAATCAACTCCGGTACGCCAAGCGAACAGGGGAGCGACTCTGGAGCGAATGTAGCTTTCCCCATCTCGACCGTAGCGGTGCTGGCGTCCCCATGCCGGTCCACATGCAGATCAATGGTGACCAATCCACCCTTTGTCTCAACCGTAAAGTGCTTCTTCTTTGTCCTGCCCGTGGCATGGAGATAGCGGGCAAAGATTCGAAGCCCATTTCCTGACTTTTCTGCTTCACTGCCGTCCGGGTTGAAAATGCGCAGGCCGAAATCGGCCTTCCTTGACGGAGCCAATGCCAAGATGCCATCACTGCCCAGTCCCCAGTTGCGGTCGCAAATCAACGTAATATGTTTGGGTGTCAGCTTAAACGTGAGATCATCCGGATCCATCACGAGGTAGTCGTTGCCAAGCCCGTGTCCGCGGAAAAAACCGTTCTTCATCTCGCTTGTCCTCCTGATTCGGGAAACTCGTCCGGTATTTATAGGGATGAAGGTACTTCGGGGGGCGTCACATCGTCAATGTAGATGGTAGGTGGCAGATAGACGTTGTGATGATGCGTGTGGCAACTTGGGAGTTAGACAATCTTCACTCCAGCTGGCCGTTCGATCAACTCGATCTCGTAACCGTCCGGTGCATCGATGAAGATGAATCGGCTCCCGGACGAAGTCTTCGTCGGGCCATCCGTGATCTTAACCCCTTGGGCATTGAGGGATACGATCGTCTCCTCGAGGTGTTCAACTTGGAAAGCCAGATGGACGAGATCCTCTTGGACCTTGACTGGTCCGCTCGGGGGAAAACTGGTAAGCTCGATGAGTTCGTCGCTATTGGGAACTTTGAGGAACGCCAGCTGTGACCCGCGCGGAGAGGTTTTCCGTTCAATGACCTCAAGACCTAGAATGGTTGTGTAGAACCGGATGGTCTCATCTAAATCGCTCACGCGCATTCTCGTATGGAGCAGCTTTTTGACCACCATGATACCCTTCCTTACACCGTGATGTAGCCCACGTCAACTCATGGAATGACCGTGTAGCCCCAAGCTGGTTGCACGCATCTCTACCTGTCGACAATCTATTCTGAGGCTCTGGCCGGTCCCGCCGTCTTTCGTAGGAGTATCTCAGCGCTGTCTGGGATTAGGAAGTTAGGCATAGGGCCGATTTCTTGATAGCCGTGTTTTTTGTAGAAGGCCCGCGCTGATTCGTTGAAATCCGATACGCAGGCAAAGAGGTTCTTGGTTCGTTCGAACACGAGCTGTTCGATATGTGCTAAGAGCTGACCCCCGATTCCTTTTTGACGAGCGCATTCGGCCACAGCCAAGAGTTCCAAGTAGTCGCCCAGAAGAAATTTCTGTTTTACGATGGCCACCCCTTCCACCCGTCCATCAAATTCGGCTACATAACAGTCACGACCTTGAGGGGTCGGACAAAAGATGCGGTTCCAATCATTCATTGTGTATCCGAGCGTTTTCCAGGGATCGGATTCACCGAGTAGATAAACGACCGCGCTTCGATCGTTGGGATGCATGTTTCTGGCATTGAGGGTGGTCATGGATTTGGGGATGTACAGTTCAACAGCTCACTGATGGTCAGAGGCTTGAGGCCTTTTCGAGGAAGGATGTCCATTGTCAGCTGCTCGATCACCTGCTTTGTTTGCTTGCCTTTGCCGTTCGCATGAAAAACGACGATGCTGCCGGGTTTGGCCTGATTGGCGACACGGGTGAGAATCTGGTCGGCAGAGAGCGTAGGGTCAGGATCTCCTGATTCGATATTCCATTGGATGAACCGCAGGCCGAGCATGTTCGCCAGGGCGACGGTCACCTCGTTGTATTCTCCATAGGGTGGACGAAACAGCGTAGCGTCATGTGCGTAGTGTTCCCGCAGCAATGTGACCGGGCTAAGTATCTCCGTACGTTGTTCCTCAGCACTGTGCATGGGCAGATGAGCGTGTACCTCCCCGTGGGTCCCGACTTCGAACCCCTCCACGCTTAGCAGATAATCCACTTCTGCCTCGTGTTTCGTCATCCAGGTGCTCGACATGAAGAACGTGGCCGGGATGCGATGTTTGACCAAGTAATCGATTAAGGGTCGATCATATCCCGGCCCCTTCCGCACTGGGCAGAGATCAAACGTCAACGCGATGCCGGGACAGGTTGGTGGCGCAGATTTGATGACTTGAGCAACACTGTCTACGGAAAATAACAGTGACGAAATCCCGGTCAAGAGAATCCACAAGAGTATGTTGAGCCAATATCGTCGCACACGAGTGAGTATACCTGATCCAGTGAGGACGAATTGACCCTATGAGTATTCAGCTGTTACGGTGTTCTCCATGCATATGCCTTCCTGGAAAATCGGGCGTGCGTTGGGAATTCCGATTCGCGTCCATGCATCCTGGTTTCTAGTCTTTTTCTTGGCAACCTGGAGCCTCTCAACGGGGTATCTGCCTGATAGCCTGCCCGGGCTCTCACCTGAACGCTATTGGGCTATGGGCGCAGTTGCGGCGGTTCTTTTGTTTTTCTCTGTCCTTCTGCATGAACTGGGGCACTCCTATGTGGCGCTCTACTATCGTATCCCAATTGAGCAGATCACCCTGTTCATTTTCGGGGGAGTGGCCCATATGCGCAGGGAAGCGCCGTCACCAAAGGCGGAGTTTCTCATCGCAGTTGCCGGGCCCGTCGTGAGTTTCGTGATCGGTGGGGGCTGTTTTTTGCTGGTACTACTGGCTGAAGCCATTCAATGGCAGCAGGGACTACAGGGAGTGATCATGCTCGGAGTCTTGTTGGGCATGGTCAATGTGCAGCTTGGGCTTTTCAACTTGATCCCCGGTTTTCCGCTGGATGGTGGACGCGTGCTGCGTGCCGGACTATGGGCATGGGGAAAGGACTTTTATCGGGCAACGAGGCAAGCCGCGGTGGTTGGACTAGCGTTTGGGGTGATCTTCGGTCTTGTCGGCCTTATCGTCTTCTATGGGGCCGCCAGCGGGGAGCTACCTGCCTCCATGATGTCGAATGGAGGATGGGTCGTTTTTATCGGGATGTTTCTGTTCGCGGCTGCGTTAGCCAGTCGACGCCAAGCCATGCTGCGGCAGTCCTTAGCGACGATCCCTATTCGAGACATGATGGTGACGACAGTGGTCTCGATCCCTGCTCAGTGCACGCTTCATGAAGCGGTGAATCAGTATTTCCAGGCCTATGGCTACGGAGGGTTTCCGGTCGTGGAAGATCGGCGGTTGGTAGGGCTTGTGACAGTCTCTGAGATACAGAGTGTGGCTCCGGCACTTTGGGGGTGGCGCCAGGTTGAGCAAGTGATGCGCCCAGTTTCAGAGTCATTGGTGATCACCCCGGAGGTCCCGGTGATTCATGCCATGGAGCGCATGGCTCGCGGAAGATGGGATCGATTGGTTGTTGTGCAAGACGGAGAGATTGTGGGCCTCGTGACACAATCGGCCATTGTGCATTTTCTGCAATTACGTCGCGGGTAAGGTAGTGAAAGGGTAAGAAACCCACAGAAAGTTCCGGCTGGTCCTCATTTGTTCCAACTCTCGGGTCAGTGCTTTCATGCTCAGCGCTATTACCTTTCACGTTGTGCTTATTAGATGTCATCGGCCAAAGGTGTTCGCGAAATGCGGGCAAGTTGTTGAAGCTTGTGAGCAATAACAGCACCGAATAGTAGGAGCCCCGCTGAATAATAGACCCACAGGAGTAAGAGTACGACTTCCAGCAACGATCCGTAGAGCCGTGCGTAGACGGTTGCATAGCTGCCATAACTGACGAACAAGACCTTCGTGGAAACCCAAAGTAAGCCAAAAATTAGTGCTCCGGCCATGGCGTCTCTCCATCGTGGGCTGCGTCGAGGAACCAGGCGATACAAAAGGCTCACTGCCAGGAATGCGAGTGCAAAGGGAAGGGTGTATGTCAGATGAAAATCGTGTGTGGCCAGGGCGACAAGATCCAGTCCCCAGAGTCGAGGGGCGTAGGCAGTTAAAAAAGTGATAGCTTGTGTCGCGACATATGAAATGAAAAGAAGGAGCCCGGTGGACCCTAATAGGCCGATGGAAACCGCGGTGGAAATCAAGGGATGCCGCTTCTGGGTGCTCTCAAAAACCACGTTGAGCGCGTAGTCGAGCTCGTAGAAGACGAGGCCACCAAACCAGAGGAAAAATAGAAACACGAGCCAGCGCACGCTTTCTAATGCACTGATTCGATGGAGCTCTTCAGCGAGCCGTTCGCCCAGTGAAGGTAGGAAGCCTTTAAGGAAGCTCAGCATGAACTGTTCACCGATGATATCTTGGCTTACAAGAAAACTGATGCCATAGAGCAGGAGAAAGACGAGCGGAAAGAGCGAGAGCAGCGAGAAAAAGGCTAGGGCTGCTGCCAAGCTGGGGCAGCCCTGCCTCAAGAAAGCTTTCAAAGCGTCAAGGAGAAAGCGGAGGACGCTCATGATGCTCCGCGCACAATTCGTTAAAAGGATACGACGGCTTATTTTAGTATCAACACGGCCTGCATTGCGAAGCTCACGAGCGGGTTGGGGTAGACCCCGAAGATGACGACCCCAGCGACCGTACAGGCGAGCACAATGGACAGAGTCGGGGACATGACGAAATGAGGGGCGGTGTCAGAATGATCGCTCGGCTCCCGCATGTACATGACCATGACGAGTCGCAGGTAGAAGTAGGCTGAAATGGCGGCGAAGATCAGGCCGAGCGCTGCCAACCACGTCATGCCGGCTTCCACCGCTGACTTGAAGATATACAATTTCCCGACAAAGCCGGCAGTCGGAGGAATTCCCGCCAGTGAAACCATAAAGATCAGCATCAAGAGTGCAGCCAGAGGGTGGCGTTTCGACAGACCGGTAAAGTCTTCGATCTCTTCTCCTTCGATGTCGCCTTTGCGAAGCATCGCCACGATCGCAAACGCTCCGAAGGTCATGAAGGTATACAGCGCCAGATAGAGTAAGACGCTGGCGATCCCGGAAGAACCCTCCATCCGGCCGGCGGCCACGACCCCGATCAAGGCATAGCCTGCATGGGCGATGCTTGAGTAGGCCAACATGCGTTTGACGTTCGTTTGGACCAGCGCAACGATGTTACCGATCAAGAGCGTGGCGACGCAGAGCAAGAGAAAGATCGCGGACCAATTCGCTTTGAGCCCTCCCAGGCCCTCAATAAATACCCTGAGAAAAGCGCCGAAGCTGGCGGCTTTAGAGGCCACCGCCATAAAAGCCGTCACGGAGGTCGGGGCACCCTGGTAGACATCGGGGGTCCACATGTGGAACGGAACAACGGCGAGCTTAAATCCAAATCCAACCGCGAGCAAGATCGTGGAGAACAACAGTAACGGATCATTCAACCCTTGGCTTGCGATAGCCGTGGCGATCTCCGGAAGCCTTGTACTGCCGGTCGCTCCATACAGCAGCGATATGCCATAGAGGAGAATGCCGGATGAGAATGCGCCCAAGACGAAGTACTTTGCCGAAGCCTCGAGAGAGCGCGGCTCTGCGCGCTTGAGTCCCGCCATCACGTACAGCGAGAGGGACATGAGCTCGGTGCCGAGATAGATCGTCAACAGATCGTCCGCCGAGACCATGACCATCATCCCGGCGAGCGCGAGCAGAATAAAACCATAATATTCGCCGAAATACAGCCGTTCTTCCTTGAGGTACGAATACGAAAGAAGGATGGTGAGGCCGGTGACGAAGTACAGGAGCAATTTCCAAAAGGCTCCGTAGGCATCGATGATGACGAGACCACTAAAGATCGCGGTCGGGCCGCTCACCTGGGACGCCGTCAACCCCATGCATATGGCGAGGGTTCCAAGACTCAACCACACCAGGCCGTCCTTGCTAGGCCCATGCAGTACTGGGTCAAGTACAAGCACGACACAGGCCGCTGTGATGACGAGCAATTCCGGTAGGATAAGGAAGAGGTCGCCCACCGAGAAAGTCATGGCCGGTGTTCCTTTGTCGCGAGATCGGCCAAGCGCGGAGAGGTAGTGCTTCCTCGGGAGATCGTTAGGTCGACATTCGCGGTTAGACCCTTTTGGGTGGAGGAAGGAACCTGCTGATTCAGAGCTGACGTCTCTTCCTGGGGAAGTGGAACGACACGTGCGATAACTTTTTCCACGCTCATGTGCATGCGAGTCAGCACGGGATTAGGAAACAGGCCGATCAAGAAAATCAGGACCACCAGCGGCACGAGAGTCACCATTTCACGAAGGTTGAGATCGCGAAGCCTTGGAAGTACATGCGCGGCGGGGACGCCGAAGGCGACCCGTTGAATCATCCAGAGTAGGTAGGCAGCGGCCAGAACAATACCCAATGACGCAAACGCTGCGGCGATCTTGCTCCAGAGGAACGTGCCTACGAGTACCATGAATTCACCCACGAAACTGTTCGTGCCGGGAAGTCCAAGGGAAGACAGCGCAAAAATGACTAGGAGTGTGGCATAGCGAGGCATCGGCTTCGTGAGACCGATATTGTCGGCGATCTGTCGGCTGTGAGTTCGTTCGTAGATCATTCCGACGCAGAGAAAGAGCCCACCAGTGGTGATGCCGTGGTTCACCATCTGCATGACGGCACCTTCAATCCCCTGAATATTGAACATGAAGAGGCCGAGCGTTACGAACCCCATATGGCTGACGCTGGAGTAGGCAATGAGTTTCTTAAGATCGGCCTGGGCTAAGGCCATGTAGGCACCGTAGATAATGGCCACAATCGAGAGCACCACCATCAACGGAGTGAACAGCCGTGATGCATCCGGCAACATGGGAAGACTAAAGCGTAAAAAACCATACGTCCCCATTTTGAGCAGGACGCTGGCGAGAAGCACGCTGCCGGCTGTGGGAGCCTCTACGTGCGCGTCCGGCAGCCAGGTATGGAAGGGGAACATAGGAACTTTGACGGCGAACGCTGCGAAAAAAGCGAAAAAGACCCAAATCTGAAGCGCCACTCCGTAGCTTCTCTGACTCAGTTGAAGAATGTCGAAGGTGTGGCCACCCTGGAAATATAGGACCAGGATTCCGACCAGCAACAAGACGCTGCCGGCAAAGGTGTAGAGAAAGAATTTAATTGCGGCATAGATGCGATTCGGCCCGCCCCAGACTCCGATCAGGAGGTACATCGGGATCAGCATCGCTTCCCAAAATACGTAGAAGAGGACAAAATCCAGGGCGCAGAACACTCCGATCATGGCACTTTCCATGATCAACAGCATGGCCATGAAGCTCCGGACTCTCGTTTCTATGGCGTGCCAAGAAATCAAAATGCAGAGCGGCATCAGGACCGTCGTCATGATGATGAGAGGCAAGCTGATACCGTCGAGCCCAAGCTTGTAATTGATTGAGAGAGTGGGGATCCATCGTGCTGATTCAACGAATTGCATCTGACCGGAGGATGCATCGAAGAGCCACCAGAGAGGGAGCGAGATCAGTAAGTCGGCAACGGTAATACCTAAAGCGACCAGTCGCACAGAGGTGTCCTTTACGGCAAAGATGACCACTGCTCCAATCATGGGCAGGAAGATCAATACCGTAAGCCAAGGAAACCCAGTCATCTGCCCTCCAAACCTGCAAATGCCAATTGCGGAATACAACGTTTACGATGGATCATGCTGAGTCCGCCATGATCCGTTCCATTCGTAGCCATCAAAGCAGAAGATACGCCGTTAAAATCACGATGCCCATGACCATTGCCAGGGCGTAGTGTTGGGTTTGACCGGTCTGGACGAGCCTCAGCAACCATCCTTCCCACGCGATAGCCCGAGCGATCCCATTAACGGCTCCATCGATCACCTCGACATCGACTCGTTTCCAAAGCATGGAGGCTGCCTTCAACGTGGGTCGTACGAAAAGATGGTCATACAGTTCGTCGACATACCACTTGTTCAAAGATGCGTGATAGAGGCTCTTCAACCTTCCAGCGAGACGATCGGAGAGATGAGGGTTCAATACGTAGACATAGTAGGCCGATGCGATGCCGAGTAACCCCATCGCAGTGGCGGCAAGCATGATCATGAACTCGTCGGAACCATGATGAGGAGCGGCTGCCTGTCCGGTAGAAAAGACGGGCTCCAAAAATGATGGGATGCCGAGGTATCCGGTCAGCACGCTGAAGACTGCCAGAATAAGGAGCGGTGTGGTCATCGTCCGTGAAGGTTCCTGGATGTGCGTCGCATGATGTGGATCGGCATGCGACGGTCCCCAAAATGTCACGAACACCAGCCTAAAGCTATAGAAAGCAGTCAGTAGCGCCGTCAATAAACCTAAGATGGTCAAAACCCGACCAAGCTCTCCCGATAACCAAGCGGATACGAGAATATCATCCTTGCTGAAAAATCCAGCCGTGAGCGGAAAGCCGGCAAGGGCGAGTGACCCGACCACGAACGTCCAATAGGTAATCGGGAGTTTCTCCTTGAGGCCACCCATATGCCGCATGTCCTGCTCATGGTGAAGGGCGATGATCACCGAGCCGCAGCCAAGGAACAACAGGGCTTTGAAGGCACCGTGGGTTAACAGATGGTACATGCCGGAGGCATACGCGCCGAGTCCACAGGCCATGATCATGTAGCCGAGCTGGCTCACGGTCGAATAGGCCACCACACGTTTGATGTCTGTTTGGGTCAGCGCAATCGTCGCGCCAAGAAGCATGGTAGCAGCGCCGGTCACGGCGACGACGCTCATAGCCGTTGGGGACAAGTTATAGATGGGAGCGAGTCGTGCGACCATGAACACACCGGCTGTCACCATTGTGGCAGCGTGAATGAGAGCCGAAATCGGTGTGGGGCCTTCCATTGCATCAGGCAACCAGACGTGAAGAGGGACTTGTGCTGATTTACCCACCGCGCCGGTGAACAGTAAGAGGGCGATGAGCGTGAATACGGAAACCTCCCAAACTCCTCCGAACGGACCAAGAAGATTCATCGTCAAATCGGTCGCTTCATGGATGGCAGGAAAGATGTCGAGGTAGTTCAGTGATCCAAAATGGTACCAGACCAACAGGAGGCCCAGCATGAAGCCAAAATCACCTATCCGATTCACGAGAAAGGCCTTGGTTGCCGCGGCACAGGCCGACGCGCGCTCGTACCAATGTCCGATCAAGAGATAGGAGCACAGACCGACAGCTTCCCAAAATATGAAGAGCTGGAGCAAATTATCGGCGAGCACAAGCATCAGCATGGAGAAGGTGAAGAGGGCGATATAGCTGAAGAAACGGGCATAGCCTGAGTCGCCGTGCATGTAACCGATCGTATAAATGTGCACGAGCGAACTGACGCCGGTTACCAGTAAAAGCATGACGGCGGTTAGACGATCGATATGGAGGCCGATGTGAATATTGAGATCACCTGAAGCGAGCCACGTATAGAGTGGTACTGAAATAACGGAACCGGAGGCAATCTCAAAAAAAGCCGACAGTGCCAGCACGAGCGATAACAAGACTGCTGGGACTGCAACCAGGTGAGCCCGGTCCTTGATCCGGGAGCCCCCTAATCCTAAGACAAGAAAGGCGGCCAGTGGGAGGAGTGGGATGAGTACGTAAAGCATGGTGAAGGTATCAATCGATGGTCGTCAGTCTCACAGAAGCCTCAAGAAGGAAACTGAGGAGTGTAGCGTGTGAGGGGTGATGAGTCGTCACGGGTACTTTTACCACTTGAGTAGGTTGAACTCCTCAATATTGATCGTAGAACCGGATCGGTGCAAGGCGATGATGATGGCCAGACCGACCGCGACTTCTGCAGCTGCTACGGTCAAGGCAAAAAAGACGAACACCTGCCCGCCAAGATCCTGCAGGTGGTCGGAGAACGCGACGAAGTTTATGTTGGTGGCGTTCAGCATCAGTTCCACGGACAGGAGAATGGCGATGATGTTGCGCCGGATCAATACGCCGACGACACCCGTCAAGAATACGATTGCGCTCAAAATCAGGTAGTAGGAAACAGGGACTGTCATTGGGCACCTGGCGCGCGGGTCATGTCCTTTGCCTCATTCTCGCCGATGTCGCGTTTCGCAAGGACAATCGCGCCGATCATGGCGACCAAGAGAATCAGGGAGGCCACTTCAAAAGGGAACAAATACGTCGAGAAGAGCGTCTGGCCAATGGCCAACGTGTTGTCTGAGACGTGAGGCTCGACAGGAAGCGAAGCCGGTTGACGATTGGCTGCACGCATGTTGCCTGAGAGCAGGACGAGAAATTCGATCGACAATGGAATGCAGACAAAGGCAGCGATCCGCCATTGGCTGTGGTACCGATCCTCGCGTTTGACGTTGAGCAGCATGACGACAAACAGATACAACACGAGGATGGCCCCGGCATAGACGATGACCTGGACGGCAGCGAGAAATTCAGCATGGAGGGTGACATATAGTCCCGCGACATGGAAAAACATGACCAGGAGGGACAGCACGCTATAGACAGGATTCCGTAGTGCCACCACCAGAATAGAGGTAATGGCAATCATCCCGGCGAAGTATCCAAAAAACACGTGGGCCACGATACAGTTCCTAGGTTAGCGGTCGACTGGACCAAACTCATGCCACGGTATGGCCGTCATCGGCGCCCCAATGCGTTCCATCCGGGTCAGTTCGGTTTGGGCGGAACGTGCTTGAATGGCACGTTGAAGAACGCGACGTTCGGATGTTGAAGTTCCAAGCGTTTCTCACGGATCGGGAACGATCGGTCTCCGATCGCGAGGAGTTGCTGCTTATTCAAGTGGAGTTGCCGCTTGTCATACACCGCCCATTCGAATTCCCTCGTCATGCCCAAGGCATCGACGGGACAGGCATCGACGCACATCCCGCAGAACAAACATCGGGTCATGTCCATATAGTATTCTTTCGAATAGCGCTTCGTGGGTTCGCCCGGCACTTCGGCACTCACGACACGAATCACCCGTGAAGGGCAGGCCGCCTCACAGAGGTCGCACCCCACGCACTTCTCGGTTCCATCGTCGTATCGGAGCAGGGCGAGCATGCCGCGATAGTTATCCGGCAGCGTCCGTTTCTCATGAGGATATTGCAACGTGACCGGCTTGTAGTTAAGCAAGTGCGACAGGGTCGCCTTCATCCCGACGAGGATTTCATAGAAGGTAATGGTCTTCAACCATTCGGATAGGCTCAGACGTTTAGAGGGTGTGGTTGAGGCCATGTCAGTCTCGGCAGTTATTTCATTTGTTGAGCAATAAACACTGCAATCGACGTCACAACAATGTTCGCTAATGCGATCGGCAGCAGGACTTTCCAGCCGAACTTCATCAGCTGATCGTATCGCAGTCTCGGCAATGTGGCTCGAAGCCAGAAAAAAAGAAACAAAAACGAGTACGCCTTAACCGCAAACCACATGGTGTTCTCGACCCAAGCCAAGGACGGCATGCCTAAAAGTGCGAGGATTGTTCCTGGGTAGGGCGCGTTCCAACCACCGAGAAACAGTGCGGCAGCCACACAGGACACCAAAACCATGTTTGCGTATTCGGCGAGGAAGAAGAACGCGAATCGGAGACCACTGTACTCAGTAAAGAATCCGGCGACCAATTCGCTTTCCGCCTCCGGTAAATCGAACGGAACGCGGTTCGTCTCGGCTACCGATGAGATCACAAACACGACAAAGGCGAAAATCTGCGGTGCCGGAAGGGCGAAAAGATACCAGTTCCAAAACCCTCCTGCTTGGGCATCGGTGATCTTCACCAAGCTAAGCGAGCCGGCTAAGATGACCACGCCGATGATGGATAGCCCGACGTTGAGTTCATAGCTGATGATTTGTGCCGCAGAGCGCAAACCCCCAAGTAAGGAATATTTACTGTTGGATGCCCACCCTCCGAGGATGATGCCATAGGCACCGATCGAGGTGAAGGCTAAGATGTACAGGATGCCGATATTGATATCGCTGATGACGAACGGTTTGACGGTGACGCCACCGATCTCGAGCGTCCAGTTTGGGCCCCAGGGAATGACGGCAAATCCAATGAACGCAGGAATCAAGCAAAGGACGGGCGCCATCGTAAAGAGGAACTTATTGGCACCGGCAGGGACGATGTCCTCCTTGAAAAACAATTTGATGGCGTCCGCAAACGGTTGGAGGATGCCGTATGGTCCCACTTCCATTGGACCCATGCGGTCCTGCATCCATCCCAACACCTTTCGCTCGGCCAACGTGAGGAGGAGCACCGTTACAACTACGAGGCCCATGACGGCGGCGATTTGGGTAAGAGATATGGCAAGACGCAACCCGAATTCACTCACAATAAGACTCCTGGATTAGCATAGTCATCAGCAAGTAATAGTCTCGTCACGCAACCTTCATCATAGACACCGTTGCTGTCCGGAACGATGGCACGTGTGTGATTGGATCTATCGCGCACTCGAACAGGCCGACGGCAGCTTGGCCGAAGTGATCCGGAAACCACGCCGTACCTTGAGGCACCCGTTCCATGATTTTTATCTCGGTCGTCATTTCTCCGGAGGTGCTGCAGAGGCGGACACGATCCCCATCCATCAATGCAAAGCGGGCGGCGTCAACCGGATTGATCCGGAGCCGGCCATTGCCTTCCAGCTGTAACAGACCTTTCGAACGAGTGGAGAGCTTCCCAGAGTGAAACAGGCTCTGCCCAAATCCCATCTGTAGGGTCCCATCCGGCCTGGATTGCGGTGCGATGAGTCGGTAGCGCGTCGTGAGATCCGGCTGGTACCCCTGGCTGAGGTAACGGTCCATGGCTGTACGATCGACTTTAGGGGGCAACGGTGTCGGTCCAAGCGACGTATAGCCGGAAATGGCACCTCGAATTTCCTTCAGGATGTCTTTGCTCTCTGCGTATTCCATCGGCATGCCTAACAGGATGGACAGGGCGGCAAAGACCTCCCAATCGGGGCGGCTTTCTCCGATCGGCTCAATCGAAGGACGAACGGCTTGCACATGTCCTTCGGTATTTGTAAACGTCCCGTTTTTTTCCATCGAAGAAGCTGCAGGCAACACAACGTGGGCCAGAGCGGCCGTCTCAGTCAAAAACAGTTCCTGGCAGACGAGAAGATCCAACTTTCGTAACGAATCCTCTGCTCGTATCTGTGCGGGAAGACTGGCCACGGGATTCTCCCCCACAATGAACATCGCTTTGAGGGACCCTGCTTGGGCACGATGTAACATGTCGACGAGGGAGGCTCCGACGGTGAGCGGTAGGTCTCTCTTCCATAGGTGCATGAATCTCTCGCGGTCCGCAGCATTGTCGGCGAAGCAGGCCCCCGGCAGGAACTCGGCAATGGCTCCCATTTCGACGGCACCCTGGTCATTGTTTTCCTCTGCCAGTGGTGCAAACCCGCAACCAGGCTGGTCCAATTTGCCTGTCAGCATAAGCAGATCGAGAAGAGTCAAGGAGCCGGCGTACCCTCGCTCGCTACGTAGGAGCACTTGACCTGTCAGAACAATCACTCGGCGTCCGGCTGCCAGTACCTTGGCGGCTTGTATGAACGAATCAGGCTCGATGCCGGTGGCCCTGTGAAGATCTTGCCAAGAGAACGCTCGCAGGGCGGTCGTGACGGCCTTAACATACGCAGGGTATCGCTGTGAGATATCCGGCAGTATTAGGTTTTCCTCGATGACGGCTTTCAAGAGACCGAGGATACCATTTTGCATCTCGCTGGGTGGGATGCGAAAATGGTGATGTGAAAGATTGGCGATGTTACTCATCGTGTCGATGACGGGCTCCAGCGATTCAATCGTGATCAACGTCGCCCGACGCTTCTTCACCGCTTCTTTGACTTTGAGTCCTGTGATGGGATTGGTCTCGGTGATGTTCGTGCCGACGAGTACCAGCACATCGGCATCCAGAACGTCGTCGAAAGTGACGGTCCACCGATGCGTCCCTTGGACGAGTCGCATCGCGTGCAGACTGTTGACGTGGCCGTACCGGGCGCTGCTGTCGATATTGTTGGTGCCGATGGCCCCGCGCATAAATTTCTGAAAGACGTACAACTCTTCGTTCGTACAACGGCCTGAGATCAATCCTCCAAAACCCTGGCCACCATGCATGTCCTTAAGTTCGCTGACACGGTTGGCGACGTATTCGAGGGCTTCTTCCCATGTCGTTTGCACGAGTGCGCCGTTTCTCCGGATCAGCGGGTGGGTTAAGCGGTCGGGGTGGCTGGCCGCATGGAATCCAAAAAACCCACGAGCACAAAGGTCCCCATTATTTCGACCGGCTCCATGCGCGGAGTTCACCTCGATGAGCTCTTGGTCCTTCGTCTGGACGGTCATCTGACATCCGTCTCCGCAGTACCCGCAGATGGTGTCGGCTCGTTTCAACATCCAGGGTCGATACTCGTACATCGAGAGCCGGCTGGTAATCGCTCCGACCGGGCAGATTTGCACGCAGCCACCGCAGAACTCGCAATTCAGCGGATGCGGCCCGAAGTGCTTGATCTCGGTCATGGTCCCGCGACCGACCGGTGCCAACGCCTTCACATCCATGACCTCGTCGCAGTAACGGACACAGCGGAGGCACTGGACGCAGCGATTCATCTGGGTTTCGATGAGCGGGCTGAAATATTCCTTTTGGAAGATGCGTTTGGTTTCAACGAATCGGCTGGTGGCAGTATATTGATGGGAGAAATCTTGAAGATCGCATTTTCCCCCTTGATCGCAGACCGGACAATCGAGCGGGTGATTGGCGAGGATGAACTCGAGCACCGAGCGATGGGCATCATTCACCACGGTCGTAGCGGTGCGTACGCTCATTCCTTCGTCGACCGGTGTGCTACAGGCGGTCTGAAGTTTGGGCATCTTTTCGATTTCGACCAGGCACATGCGGCAATTGGCATCCGGTTTGAGCTTTGGATGATAGCAGAAATGCGGAATCATGACGCCGATGCGCCGCGCCGCTTCGATTACCAACGTCCCTTTCGGGACTTTGACCGTTATTCCATCGATCGTGAGACGAACTGTCGGTGTCGTAGACTCAGGCATAGTGACACACAATCATCCGATAGCTTGTGGATACCTTCAAGGCCGCCCCGCTGGTTCAAGTCTGATTAGATTGGCGGCCTCTGCTTCGTTGACTAAGTCGACATACTCCTGCCGCCAATACTTCAGGGTGCTTTGGATCGGTGCAACCTCCGCATCGCCAAAAGCACAGATCGTGCGGCCTGCGATGTTTTTGCATAGATCCAGTAAGGTTTCAAGGTCCTCCATCCGACCGCGCTTGGCCAAAATCCTGCGCATAGTTTGTACGAGCCAGGCACTGCCTTCTCGACACGGGCTGCATTTCCCACAGGACTCATGGTAGAAAAATTCCATCAGCCGGAGTGCTGCCCAGACCATGCTGGTGCCTTCCTCCATCACGGTGACGCCGCCGGATCCCAGCATCGAACCCGCCGCCGCAACCGATTCGAAATCCAGTTTTACGTCCAGATGAGCCGGAGTCAGAAACGGCGCCGAAGCTCCTCCGGGGATGAACGCTTTGATCGGTTTATCTGAACGCATACCACCCGCATGTTCATAGACTAATTCTCGTACGGTCACACCCATCGGCACTTCATAATTGCCCGGGCGCTTCACATGTCCGCTGACACAGAAGACTCTGGTGCCCGTGCTTTTGGGGGGCGAACCGATCGCGGCAAACCATTCAGGGCCTCGGCTCATGATGTGTGGCAGGTTGGCCAGCGTTTCGACATTGTTGACCACGGTCGGTTTATTGTAGAGGCCGTGCGTCGCTGGAAACGGGGGCTTGGTACGAGGAAGACCACGCTTCCCTTCGAGTGATTCCAACAGCGCTGTTTCCTCACCGCAAATGTACGCGCCTGCCCCTCGATGGACCCATACGTCCGCATGAAGACCCGTACCCAGAATATTCTTTCCGATGTACCCGGCGGCTCTTGCTTCGGCGATGGCATGCTCCAAAATCTTGGAACCCAAGACCATTTCACCGCGGATATAGATGAAGGCAGTTTCCGCCCCAATCGCATAGCAGGACAACACGATTCCTTCCAGGACTTGGTGAGGGTCGCGTTCCATCAATTGCCGGTCCTTGAACGTGCCGGGTTCGCTCTCGTCCGCATTGCAACACAGGTAACGGGGACCTTGATAATCTTTCGGTAGGAACCCCCACTTTACGCCGGTCGGGAAACCCGCGCCGCCGCGACCGCGCAAGCCGGATTTTCGAACCATGGCCGTGACATCTGCCGGAGCAATCTTGCCCAGCGTCTTGCGCAAGGCTTGATAGCCTCCTGTCTTTTCATAGTCCACCAGCGACCCGGTATAGCCGGGCTCTGACATATTCTTGAGCAAGATCAGTTCGTGTCTAGGCATATGTCTCCATGCTGACAAGTACCGGATTCAGCCTATCACACTATCAGTAGACCTTAGCGGTTCGGGCCACATGAAGGGCCCGCTCTTTAGGGGACTGGTCCCCGTCGAGCGTAGATCGGATAAAATGCGATCCAGTTTGTCTTCAGTCAGTTGCTCGTAGTAGTCATCATTGACCATCATCATCGGACCGGTCCCGCAAGCAGCCAAACATTCCACCGTGCTGAGGCTAAACAGTCCGTCTGCTGTGGTCTCGCCCGGCGCAATCCCAATCTTCGCGTTGATCCACCCGAGCAGCGTATCTGAACCCACGAGCGCGCACATGAGGGATTTGCAGACCTGCAAGTGGAACTTACCCATCGGCTTCAGGTTAAACATCGTGTAGAAGGTGATCGTCTCGTAGACTTGCGGAGGCGTCAGTCTGAGAAGCTTCGCTATTTCCAGCATCGCCGACTCGGTCACATAGCCTTGATCGCGCTGCGCCACATAGAGAAGTGGAATTAGGGCAGACCGCTTGACCGGATAGCGCGATAAGATGTCAGCAATTTCGTCCCTGTATTTTTCGGATAACTTCATACGTTCATAGTCCTGGTGCTGACGAGCACGCAAAGATGAAGCTGACACGTTTTAAATGTCAGTCTGTCAGCGCCTCTCTTACCGGCCGCTGGTTCATCACCGGTCACACTCTCCCATGACGACGTCATACGTGCCGAAAATCGTGATGATGTCGGAAATCAAGTAGCCTCGCGCCATGTGGTCAAACGCGCCCATGTGGATGAAAGAAGGAGACCGAATCTTCAGTCGATAGGGACGTGGGCTCCCGTCGCTGATGATAAAAAATCCCAGTTCACCCTTTGGTGCCTCGGTCGCGCAGTAGGTTTCACCCTTCGGCGGTTTAAAGCCTTGTGTGAAGATGATGAAATGGTGAATCAGGCTCTCCATGTCGCGCATCACTTGCTGCTTGGGCGGCGGAATGTATTGCGGCACATCAGCGATGATCTGTCCGGGCGGCAGCTGATCCAGACATTGCTTGATGATCCGTGCACTTTGCCGCATCTCTTCGACGCGGATCCAATAGCGATCATAGGTGTCGCCGTTTTTCCCGACCGGCACTTCCCAATCGACCTTGTGGTAGACGCCGTAGGGTTCGAGTTTACGAACGTCGTACGCGACGCCGGATCCACGCAATGCTGGGCCAGTCATGCCGAAATTGATCGCGTCTTCCCCCGAGATCACTGCGACGTGCTTTGTCCGTCCCAACCATATTCTGTTGCCTGCCAGCAGTGAATCGTATTCATTCACCTTCTCAGGAAAGGTGTCCAAGAACGTCTTGAGCTGATCCACCAGTTCCGGAGTGAAGTCGCTGTCCACGCCGCCGATCCGGTAATAATTCAAGGTCAGTCTGGCTCCACACAACCTTTCGAACATATCGAGCAAGGTCTCTCGCTCGCGAAATGTCCAAAAGAAGATAGTCATAGCCCCGATATCCAAAGCCTGGGCGCCTAGCCAGAACAGATGGCCGAGGATACGCTGCATCTCCGCGACAATGGTGCGGATGTACTCGGCTCGTTCAGGCACGGTGATCCCCAGGAGCTTTTCAACGGCCCGCACATAGGCGTAATTATTCGCCATGGCACAGACATAATCGAGTCGGTCGGTATGGGGGATGATCTGCATGTAGGCCAAGCCTTCAGCCAATTTCTCAACCCCACGATGGAGATAGCCGAGGTCCGGCGTGGCCTTCACGATTCGCTCTCCATCCAGCTCAAGCACGACCCGCACAACACCGTGCGTACTCGGATGCTGTGGGCCCATGTTCAACAATAATTCTTCTCGCCGGTTGGACGAGGATGCGGATGGCTCGGCGAGAAACAGCTTCTTTTCAGCCTCTGGAACTTCGCTTTCAATGTGCTCGACCGGTGGTTCATCGAGGCGAGGGATGAAGTCGAACTGGCTGCGCCATCCACGACCTTCGGTCGGGAAATCCTTGCGCAGTGGATAGCCTTCGGCATAGTCCTCTGGGAGGAGGATGCGACGCAGATCCGGGTGGCCTGTGAACCGGATCCCCATCATGTCGTAGACTTCTCGCTCCAAGAACGTCGCCCCGCGCCATACGCTTGTGACCGAATCGAGGGTAGGGTTGTCTTCAGTCACCCTGGCCTTTAGGCGAATGCGCTTACCGTAAGGAAGTGACAGAAAAAAATAGATGACTTCAAACCGTTCCTGATCGGCTGGATAGTCGGCGGAGCAAATATCGGTGATGTGGTCAAAGTAGGCGGCGGGGTCATCGCGTAAAAAGCGAGCGACCTCCAAGATCCTCGGCGCGGCGACATGAACGGTGACCTCTGATCGGGCCGTGTCAACGTCGACGGAGAGCACCGCTTCCGAGAACTTGTTCAGCAGGGTGTCAGTGAGAGATTGCATGTGTTCGTCAATCATCGCTCTCATCCATCCCTCAGATCGGCTTCACTCGCATTTCATTCGCCTCTGGACCGTCGACGGGTCAAGGCGTTACTTCACGAATACCCTCTCGCGTTGAATCTTTTCCTGTAACTTTAGGAGCCCGTCCAACAACGCTTCGGGTCTGGGTGGGCAACCTGGGACATAGACGTCGACTGGAATGATCTGATCCACTCCCTGAACGACTGCATAGCTGTTGTAGTGATTGCCCGAGGTCGCACACGAACCCATGCAGATCACGTAGCGAGGCTCAGGCATCTGGTCGTAGATCCGTCGAATGACCGGGGCCATCTTTCGCGACACGGTTCCTGCGACAATCATAAGATCCGACTGCCGGGGCGACGCACGAAAGACGCCGGCACCGAAGCGGTCAAGGTCATAGCGGGAAGAGACGCTGGCGATCATCTCAATGGCGCAGCAGGCCAGCCCGAATGTCATAGGCCAGAGCGCGGACTTCCTGGCCCAGTTGACGACCGCGTCCAAGTTCGTCGTCACGACGTTGGCATCAAATTGTCGTTCAAGAAGACTCACCGTAGCCTCCTTCCCCCCCAGCGAGAATGGTGAGCGGATGGCGTCGGTCACCAGTTCCATTCGCCCTTAGCGTAAGGATCCCACTGGACCCGCCTAATCCCATTCGAGTGCTCCTTTTTTCCAGGCGTACCAAAAACCCACCACCAAGATGGCGATGAAGACGGTCATCTCGACGAGCCCCACAATTCCGAGACTGTTAAAGGCGACGGCCCACGGGAACATAAAAACGATCTCGATATCGAAAATCACGAAGAGCATGGCAATGATGTAATACCGGATCGGGAACTGCACGCGGGCGTCCTGAAACAGCGGGCTTCCGCTTTCATACGGCGCCAACTTTGCTCGATAGGGCTGGTTAGGACGCACAAAGCGGCCAAGTAGAAGCGTCACGGTCCCTAAAGCAATGGCGACACCGATGAAGATGAGGATCGGTACATAGCTCTCTGGAGCAGTGGTATTCCCCATGCGAATCTCAGAACCTCGTTACCAACCGGCGATTCTTAGAGATGCAAGCACGCTCAATTCCTCAAGCAACCGACTGTGCCGTGAGCGCAGAATCAAAAAATGGCTTGTACTTCAAGCCATCTAGTTCGGGACTCAAAATTCCCTTGTGCTGAACAAGGACCTTGAAGGTGGTTCCCATGCCGCTCGGCCTGAGCAAGTGAATGGCGGCTTTGAACGTAGGGCTGTCTGGCTCCAGCGCCTCTAGCATGTGTTCGACGCCAAGCCCCATCAGAAAACTCAGTTGATTGGTGAAGCCGGTCGAGCGGAGACCATATTCTTCCCCGGCAAGAGCCAGACTCGTGAAATCCACATGCGCGGTCATGTCCTGATCCCCCACGCGCAGGAACGGCTCCTCATTGACGGATTGTCGTGAATAACACAGGAATGTACCGCCTTTCCGGTCAGGTCGATAGAGATCCTGGGCAGTGTGGCCGTAATCGATCGTGAGAACGATCCCTCGATTGATGAGCCGAGCTACCTGCTGCATCCAACTCAACGCGTGAACATTGATTTCGGTTCGATAGCCCTCCGGCCAATCGGTGTTGATTCGGTGCACATGATTGGACAAGGCTTCGGACGATAGCGGCCTCAAACATTCAACGAATCGCTCGCTTTGATAATCCACGCAGAGCTCTTCAGCCCCCTTGGCTGTGACCTGAATCCGGTGGACGGGAAATGAATCGATGAGTTCATTGCTCAAGAAGAGCCCATTCACCCCTTCCTGGGCCACATTCTCAAGATCGTTCACCCAGGTGAGGAGGTTCGGCCGATCGAGCCAGGGAGCCAAGTTCTTGCGTTGCAATGCCCGCATGGCCGGGCTTCGTTCTATTAAGACATATTGGAGGCGCTCGAACAATGACCCGAAGTGCTGCTGGCATGCAGACAAAAGGTGTGTTGCCAGCAACCCTTTCCCAGGGCCCATTTCGACCACAGCAAAGGAGTCAGGCTGCCCAAGTACTTGGTCTATCTGTTCAGACTGTTTTGCGAGGGCTTGTCCAAGGATGGGATGGACGTCTGAACTCGTATAGAAATCACCACGCCAACCGATCCGTTCAGCCATTTCTTCCGGCGCGCGCATGTAGTAGCCGAACTGCGGATGATAGAGGGCCAATTCCATGAAGCGAACGAACGGAATCGGACCTGAGGCGGCGATTTCAGCAGCAATGGCGGCTACGAGTTCTGGATGCCCTACGCTCACAGAAAGCTCCAAATTTACCGTTATCAATGGAAAAAGCGACACCCCTAGATTATGGGCAATGCTTGCCCATCATCCCAGGCGTCGAAAGGGGCTTAGAGTAGCCCTCGGAACTGCTTTAAGTCAAGGCGAAATAAGGAGGAATGGAGTCTTAAGTGTACCCGTAGAAGCTGGCTCCACAGCTAAATGGATTCGTTGCGGTCAGTGGCGGTTGAAGGTCTCCGGAGTGAGACCACGGCAAAGATGTAAGTCTGTTGGGCAGCCGAGCGTCACTATGCCCCGTGGCATTTCTTGTACTTCTTGCCTGATCCGCAGGGACAGGGATCGTTGCGGCCTACTTTGTTTTCGGCCCGTTGAGCGGGGGCGGGGGCGGTTACTGGTTCGTCGCCTCGGTTCAACGTCATTCTGGGCTGTGGACGTGACGGGATGGACTGGGGCGGAGGCGTCGGCTGTTCCCCTTCATGGCGGACGGCTTGGACATGGAACAGGCGATCGAGCGTGTCGGATTTGATGCGTTCCATCAGGCCGGCGAAGAGGTCGAAGCCTTCCCGTTTATACTCGATCAACGGATCTTTCTGGCCGTACCCGCGCAGACCGATGCCGTCTCGTAGGTGGTCCATCCCCAGCAGGTGATCTTTCCAGTGGTGGTCGATCACCTGTAACATGAATGTTTTTTCCAGAAAGCGCATCAACTCCGGGCCCAGTTCTTGTTCTTTTTTCGTATAGGCCTCACGAGCATGGGTTCGGAGGTCTTCTAGGAGCGCGTCTCGTCCAACATCGCGTAGTGAATCTCCACCGGCGTCTTTGCCCTGAGTGACATCCAAGCCAAACTGACTCTGCATGACCTCAGCCAGTCCCTTCACGTCCCACTCTTCCGGATACTGATCGGGTGGGCAGTAGACCGTCAACGTCGATTCCACCGAATTGTCGATCATGTCATGGAGGTCGTTGGTCAGGTTGTCTCCGTTCAGCACCGCCCGTCGGTGACGATAGATCACTTCGCGTTGCTTGTTCATGACATCGTCGTATTCGAGGAGCTGTTTGCGGATTTCGAAATTGTGGGCTTCCACCTTCTTCTGCGCGTTCGCGATCGCGCGGGTGACCATTCCATGTTCGATGGGAACGCCTTCCTCCATTCCGAGCTTAAGCATCAACTGAGAAACGCGTTCGGAGGCGAAGATCCGCATCAGGTCGTCTTCCAGCGACAGGTAAAATCGCGACGTGCCCGGATCGCCCTGGCGGCCGGCTCGTCCGCGAAGCTGATTGTCGATCCGGCGACTCTCGTGGCGCTCCGTGCCTAAGATATGAAGCCCCCCGGCAGTGAGCACCTCCTGCTTATTCTTCTCGCAATCCGACCGAATTTCCTCAAAGATTTCAAGCTTGCGGGACTCAGGGATGCTCTCATCGCGATAGAGCACCTGCTTGTACATAAACTCAGGATTGCCACCCAATAAGATGTCGGTACCGCGGCCGGCCATGTTCGTGGCGATCGTCACGGCTCCTTTGCGCCCGGCTTGTGCCACGATTTCCGCTTCTCGTTCGTGTTGCTTGGCATTGAGGACATTGTGTTTCACACCGTTTCGGTTCAAGAGTCCGGCAAGTTTTTCTGACTTTTCGATCGAAATGGTACCTACGAGCACCGGCTGCCCTCGCTCATGGCACTCTTTGATCTCCTCGCCGATCGCCTCAAATTTCTCTTTCTCGGTTCGGTACACCACATCGGCATAATCCTGCCGAATCATTTGACGATTGGTCGGCACGACGTTGACATCGAGGTTGTAGATCTTCGCGAACTCGGCGGCTTCCGTATCGGCGGTGCCTGTCATGCCGCTGAGCTTGTTATACATGCGAAAGTAATTCTGAAAGGTCACGGATGCGAGTGTCTGGTTCTCGTTCGCGATTTTTACGCCTTCTTTAGCCTCGACGGCCTGATGTAATCCGTCGCTCCAACGGCGACCGGGCATCAAGCGCCCGGTAAACTCATCGACGATGATAACTTCGCCGTCTTTGACGACGTAGTCGACATCGCGCTTATAGAGCGTGTAGGCCTGCAGCGCCTTCACCACGTGATGGACCATGTCCATGTGGGCCGGGTCGTACAGGTTGTCGACCCCGAGCAGTTTTTCGACACGCGCGTTCCCGTCCTCTGTCAGCGAGGCGGTCTTAGTCTTCTCTTCGATCGTGTAGTCTTCGGGCTTGAGCTGGGGAATGATCGCATTGATTCGATAGTAGAGGTCGGTCGTCTGGTCGGTCGGACCCGAGATGATCAGCGGTGTCCGAGCTTCGTCGATCAAAATGCTGTCGACTTCGTCGACGATGGCAAAGTTTAACTCACGCTGGACGCACTGGCTCAGATCCGTAACGACCAGGTTGTCGCGGAGATAATCGAACCCATACTCGTTGTTCGTGCCGTACGTAATGTCGGCCCGATAGGCCTCGGGTCTCGTGCAGGGACGAAGGTGCTGGAGCCGTTTATCGGAGGCCTCGTAGGTTGGATCGTAGATGAACGATGCGTCGTGTTGAATGACCCCTGTGGACAGACCGAGTGCATGATAGAGCTGTGCCATCCATTGGGCGTCTCGTTTGGCGAGATAATCGTTCACAGTGACGAGATGGGCGCCTTTACCTTCCAGCGCATTCAAATAGACGGGGAGCGTCGCTACCAGAGTTTTCCCTTCCCCGGTTTTCATTTCGGCAATGCGGCCGCGATGGAGAATCATGCCGCCGATCAACTGCACATCGAAATGCCGCATGTTGAGTGTGCGTCGTGACATTTCCCGACAGACGGCGAAGGCTTCAGGCAGGATATCGTCCAGTGTCTGTCCTGCTTCAAGTCGCTTCTTGAAGTCCTGGGTTTTGTCGGTCAGCGCTTGATCGGAAAGCGGCGTAAGACCCGCCTCCAGCTCATTGATTTGGTCCACGACCGGACGCAGGGCCTTGATTTCACGGTCGTTTTTGCTACCGAATATCAGATTGAGTACTTGTGTAACCATAGCGGTAATACGAAATGACAAAAGCCGTTGTGAATGAGCGATGTTATCCCGATAAGCTTGGCAGTATACAGCATCCCATCAATGAATCCTACTCGATCCTCAGGTCGCATCACGGCGGCTTGACAGGTTACGTTCCTGTCGCCTAGTATCCAAGCAGAATAATCAGCTCTAGTCTTCCAGGTGTAGGAAGCAGATTCACATGTTTCGTAAGCCCTTTTCAATTGTGTTGGTGTTATGCGTTCTGTCGGTTGGTGGCTTGGCTCAGGCTCAAGCAGCCGAGCATGCAGGGCACCATGCACAGCATCAAGCGGCTACACACGGGACACTGCTCTGTTCCTGGATGTGTGCTGCCGGCACGGTGCTTGACAGTGATATAGTATTGATTCAGGCCGAACGGAGCCTTGTTGCATTAGTCCCAGTCCCATATGCGACGGACACTTTCTCTGAACCATCTCGTATTTCTTCCAGCCGCGCTCCTCCATCCATCTCCTTATAATAGGCCTTTGTCGCGTGAGTCAGGACTGTTTTATCGTACGTGAGACCACGCGGCGGTTTCTAGCACTATCAGTCGGTTCGAGGTTGTTCCTGGGAGAGGGGCCCTGGGCGTCATGGCAGTTATGTATTCCATTATTCTCGCTGTTGTTGATTCAGAGTCGTAAGCGGTCTTGCGAAGAGAACTAGCTACATTAGTTGGTGTGACCAGGTCGTTCCAGTTGACGAAAAGGGGCTCATCACGAATCCATGCACGAATCCATGACGGTGGGTAAGGAGATGAGTAAGGAGATGACAATGACGAGAAGGTACCATCCATCCAAACTTGGGTTGCTCGCTCTCAGCTTTATGCTTATGGTCAGTAGTGGTCTGGTCTGGGCGATGGGGTCTCGGGTCCCGGCGGTCGGGACGTCGGCTGAGGACTTTTGCTTGGTCGATCTTGAAGGGAAGCAGCAGAGCTTGAGTCAATATCGGGGCAAGGTCGTACTCGTCAATTTTTGGGCGACCTGGTGCAAACCCTGCACAACGGAAATGCCGGCCATGCAGGCCATGTACGACAAACTTCGTGACCAGGGCTTCGTGGTGCTGGCGGTCAACGAACTGGAAGACGAGGCCAAAGTGCGCGAGCACATCAAGCAACACGGCCACACATTCCCGGTGCTGATGGACCGGGACAACAAAGTGGCGAATCAGTTTGGAGTTTTCGGCCTACCGGTCAGCGTGTTTATCGATGAAAAAGGCGTGGTCCAGGAATACATCAAAGGCGGGCTCCTGACTGAGCAGGTCATCCTCGATACCGTCGCACGTATTCAGAAGTCAGAGCCAACAAAGGCGGCGTCGCTTCAATAGAGAAGAGCATTTGTAGGTCAAAGAGAAGTGAAACGATCTGCATTCATCTGGGCCTTGTTGTTCTGCCTCGTGCTAGTGAACGGGTTCATGGCTGCCCCCAGTGTTGGCCATGCCGAGCACCATGCTGACCATCAGGCCGGTACCCACTCAACCGGTCTTTGTGCATGGTTGTGCGCGGGCGGTGTGGGGATCGAGTCGTCCGTCGTTCACGTGCCGTCGGATCTCCAGCTCCTTGAATGGCTTAGCAATCCTTCATTTGACGTAGCCTTCCGCATGATCTCGCTCCCGTACTTCTTCCGCGGGCCTCCCAATCTTCTGTCATAGCGCTCACAGTTTGTAGGCGCTTTCATTTCAATCGCATCCCGCAGTCGGATCCGATGTGCGGATCTGTCGCGGGCTAGCAGAAAGACGTTCAAATCATGCTGCGTACGATCTGGTCCATTGTTTTCACTATCGGTGGTGTCGTCGGAATGGTGTGCTCGACGCTCAGCCCAAGCCCGGTCGATGCCTCTTGCGGCTCGGTCAGTTGCTTTGTGGTGATCGGGTCTCAACAACAGGTGCCGATGAAAGGTTTGCTGACCATCAACGCCATCTACAACTACACGCCAATGGAGGCGCCTGCGGGCGAGGGTGGGCGCATCCCATTTGCCAATCAGGGCGAGCGGACCCTCACGTTGGCTAATTTGAACGTGAACCGCATCAGTACCACGACCCGTACGGCGACGCTGGACCTCAATTACGGTCTGACTGAACGCCTCGGCATCCAAGTGGCGATTCCATACAAACATGTCGAGTCGGACGCCCAGATCGGAGGCCTCACGCCGGTGCCCTACAGCGAGCGAGGGCTCGGCGATATTCGCGCGATACTCAAATACAACGTGCTGCCCACCCTGCGCAGCATGGTGGTGCTCGGCGTGGGTGTTGATTTTCCAACAGGTAGTTATGGCCGGTTTGCCCAGGGAAACACGCTGGCCGAATCGACATTGCAAATCGGCCGAGGAAACTTCGGTGTGGTCCCCATGATCTATCAGACCTACGAATTGATTCCCCATCGGGTGAATCAGTTCGCCTTGGCGAGCTATCGGTACACGGCGAAGAATAGCGACGGCTACAAGTTCGGCGACGAAGTGAACGTGAGTTTGGGGCTCAATGTTATTCCGCTCGAGAAAACACCATGGTTGGTCCTGACGCAGCAGTTTAATTTCCGATGGATGCAGAACGACGCGATGGACGCATCGCTTTTTCAATTCAATCCGGCGAGTGGTTCCTCGATCTTGCTCGATCCAGCCATCAAGTTTCGTGCAGTGCCCACGACCGGTTCCACCTACCTGGCGTATTCGCCCGGCATCATGGTGAATGTCTTCAACTTTGCCTCGGCCTATTTCATCGCCCAGATCCCTATCCATCGAGACTTCAACGGCAATTTGGAGCAACAGATCAGCTACATCTTTGGGGTGACGAAATCGTTCCAATTGTTCGGCGGATCATCTTAGAACGGTGGCGGGAAACAGTGATGTCGAATCGGCCATGTTGAAGAAGACGCGACAACAAGTTTCTCGGGTGCTGAGCAGCTGTTGCGCTGTGCTGTGGTTGACCGGATCGCTATCGGTCGCACAGGGGAATCTGACGACGCAATGGGTGGCGCCCCACTGTCCGCAAGGACAGGCTCAGCACAGTCAGCATAGCCACAATCATTGCATCTGGCACTGTAGCGGTCTCGATATCCAGGGTGGCGGAGGACGAGGAGACCTCTCCGCGGATGTTCACATGAACCGCGTCTGGAGCCTCGGTGCCATTCCCTTACAGGATGTTGCTCTTGATGGCGAATTCCCGCCTCGCGGCCCACCACAGAGTGTGCCTCAGGTCGCATAGAGCCTATTCATTCAGAGCGCCGGCTGCGCTCCTTTGAATTATGAGAAGACGATACTTAATAACCGGGAAGGAACAGTCTAATGGAAACCATGAAGAGACGAAGATATTCATCGTGTATCACAACGGGCGCCTTAGGACTTGCGCTGATCGGTCTGGCCGCCTGTAGCTCGGGCGATGACACGACCGGAGTGTTGACGCCCGAGGGTAGCGCCGGGTTCAGTGGACCGATTGCGTTTGTGAACAATGCCGGAGACAAGACATTGATGAGTGTTGCGTTGAAGGGAGATTCCGGCAATGCAGTGGTCAACACGATCGACGCGGCTGAATTTGAGAACGTGGCTTTGGGCGATATGCAGTTCTCCAGTGGAGATTGGGTCTTTGTGAATCTCGGAGCCGCCGGCAAAGTGGCGGCGATTGATCCACTGACAGCCGCGACTCCGATCCACAGGGTAAATTTGTCCTCCGGTACGCGACCGGTCCATATCTATCGCGATACGAACAATGGAGAAGTCATCTGGAGTATGAACGACGGCGATGAGAACACGGCCGCAAATCCGGGTGACGATGTGGTGAACTGTGGCACGCAAACAGGTGGATCGGTGACTGTGATGCACAACTCCCATCTCGGGCCTGGTGCAAACCCACCCACGGTACTGCGAACGATCTGTGTGTTGGCCGACGGCCACAAGGTCACAGCGTTTTCTTCCGGAGCTGGAGTGCCGAAGCGGGCATTTATATCGAGCACAACCGCTGGTGAAATCGCTGTGATCGACGGTCAGGAGGGCTCGCCGACCCACCTCCAAATGATCGACCGTATCGATCTGTGTAATTCGGCCAAGGAAACAACTCCCTGCAATGATGAATCACTCACTCCATTGACGACTCCGTTCACACCGAACAGCTCCGAGCCACACGGGATTCGTTGGTCGAAACTGACAAAGAAGATTTACAGCTATCAAGAAGGGTACCAAGAGATTGCGGAGATCGACCCGACGACATTCGATATTATCAAGACCTTTGACCTCGCAGGAACGCCGTATACGGGATTCGGAATTTCTTCTGATGGGCGGTACCTTCTCGTACGCGGAGACACCACTCCTCCAACGGGAACCAAGTTGGGAGTGATCGACCTTGGCACCACCGGGACTCCGCGGACGGATTTCAACATTCCGGAGCTTAACGGCACCTCGACCGGCGCGTTCAAGTTCTCTCCGAATGGGAAGCGGTTCTATATTCTGGCGGGAAATGATGCTGCATCGACGAAGAAAGATCGTCTGTTCGCATTCGACGCATTGACACTCACGGCAACACCTCCAGCGCTTACCCTCCTCAGTGAGATTCAGTTGATTCCGGGTGGAGATAGCGCGGGATTTGCCTCGGCACATGGCATGGACATCTTGGTACAAGGAGTTGGAGAAGCCAAGTACATCGTTGTGTCGAACAGGGCGGCTCAATCGGTATCGATCATCAATGCCACCGACAATGTGATCAAACAAACCGTGCAGGTCGGGACAAGCCCCGGAGCGGTGCTGGTGTATCAGTCCGGTGCGGCAGAAGCCGGAAATCAGGCAAGCAATTAGTCGAGAGATAGACAATAGGGCAGCCCATCAACTCGCAGATGAGTTGGTGATTAAGCACAAGGATTGATGTGTCCGAGCAGGCTGCCTCCGGCTCGGACCAGCGCGGGGCAGAGGGTCCCTCCCTTGACCTCCGCCCCGCACTTTCTTTATAGCTTTAAGATTGAGCGGTTGTTTGACGGCAAGTGAACGGTCACAAAAAAAGCATGAAATCGACGGATAGCAATCAGTTCCTCTTCCTCGCTTGGTGCATCTCACTCGTCCTGCATGGAGTGGTGGTCGGCTTAGCTTTCGCATTTGTCGCGCAAGTCAAACCTGTCCTCCAGGCGGAAACGTTCCAATGGGATGTGGCATTGGTGGAAGAGGCGAGATCCGACTCCAAATCTAAGCCAACTGAATCGGTTGTTGCATCGGCTCACCCGCCGATCAAGAAACCTTTTCCGTCACGGACCAAGCCCGTCCTAGAAAGTTCCCAACCGGTCATGCCGACGGAACAGAAGATCGAGCCTCCGCAACCAACGAGTGAGCAAAAGGTGGAGGCTCCTCAGGTACGTGAAGAGCCGGTTGAGCAACGAATCGTCGAAGCCGCGGAGCCGGCTGTCGAGATGAAGGAGCCTGAGCCCGTTATGGCTGGGCCCTTGCCCAAGTTGGTCGAGGCACAATCTGTTGAACATGAGTCGGTTGCGATCGCATCGGCTCCTGCATCGTCTCCGGAGGTTCCTGTTTTCCAAGAGGCTCCTATCCCGGCTTTGACGCATGACAGTAGTATGGATGCCGCTCCAGGGGAGATGGCCAAAACTCAGGTCTCTGGTCCGGAAGCGAAAGTGGATAACAGATGGTTGGCCGAGTCGCTGTGGCGGCGGGTGGCGGAACTGAAACGCTATCCGAATTCGGCCCGCATGAACGGCCAAGAAGGCAAAGTAATCTTGAAAGCCGTCATCCGATCGGACGGACAGCTGGCCGATGTCTTCGTCCAGAAGAGTTCAGGCTACAGTGCACTTGATCAGGCCGCAATCGAAGCGGTGAAGCTCGCCTGTCCGCTCCATATGAAACATGCCATTGGAAAGCCACAAATTGTCATGAGCCTCCCGATTGTCTATAGCCTGGCCAATTAAAACTAATACCATGGAAAAGACGCTGCTACGAGTCGGAGAGGCAGCTGATCTGCTCTCTGTCAGCCGCTGGACGATCTATCGATGGGTGGAAGAAGGACGGCTGCGCGGCACGAAGATTGGTAAGGGTAGTGTGCGCATTTTTCGCGAGTCGATTACGAGTCTGATTGAGACCAATCAGATTGACATGGCTGGTGCATCGCAAAGCTCAAAGCATTTTTAGGACCCACGAGTCGTCCGTACTTTTTGGGTCTAGCTGTCGCATCATTCTCGTCCGCCTCCATCGACCTTCTTCGCCAGGCTCAGATAAGTACAGCGAAGGGTCTTGTCCCTTCAGGCTGAGACCTATCAAGTCTGAACACTCTGCGCGTTGACACCTTCTATCGGGAGTGCCACATAGCGCAAAGCGTGGGCTCGTTAAGACCGTGGTTGACGAGCCACGTAAGACCGCCAGCCGCCGTAGGTTGTGATCTCTCGCTGTCCTTCGACGAGCGCCGCTTCGCCCAACACACCGAGGACGAAGCTTCCGTCCTCCAGCCGCACCTTTCCGATGCAGAGACCGGGGGGCTCGTTCAGCAAGATCTCCGCCAGCCCGGCGGCGGGCACTGACCAGACTTCGACCGCGACTTTGGTGCCGGTCCCATCGGTGACACGCAGCATCGCGGGATGCTCGTCGTTGATCGTCCAGAGACGATAGGCAGGTTCAGTCTGAGTCTCTCGGACGAACGTCGCCTTGGCCGCCACCATGTTGTGGTTGAGTTTGAGGCCACGCATCAGTGTCCCGTTGACCGCGAACAGCACTTCGCTCTGATTCACGAGGTGCTCCCTGTGTAGGCCTGCCGAAGCGATGCGATGAGACGATCAGCCGTCGTCACCCAGCCGACAATGCCGCCCTGTGATTGGATCATGCCGACTGTGGCCTGTTTGAATTCGGGGAAATAGCTTTCGGTTCCATCCTCGACCAGGAGACATTCAAAGCCCCGGTCGTTGGCTTCTCTCATGCTGGTTTGGACACAGACCTCGGTGGTGACTCCAGTAAATACCAGGTGGGTAATGCCGAGCTCCTTCAGGCGCTCCTGTAAATTGGTGGCGTAGAATGCCCCCTTGCCCGGCTTGTCAATGACGAGCTCCCCGGCTTCGGGACGCAATACTGGGACGATATCGTTTCCCGGCTCTCCCAAGACGAGGATGCGCCCCATCGGACCGGGATCGCCGATGCGGAGCGTGGAATCTCCGCGCCGTTTCTTGGCGGGTGGACAATCCGAGAGATCTGGACGATGGCCCTCCCTCGTGTGAATCACCGGTAATCCCAACTCACGAAAGGTCTTGAGAAGTTGTGCGACGGTCGGCACGATTTTCTGCAGATGCTCGACCTTGTTCCCGAGCGCCGCGCCGAATCCGCCCGGTTCGACGAAATCGCGCTGCATGTCAATGATCACCAACGCCACGCGACTGCCCGAGTCTTTTGCCGGTAAAGGATAAGGATAAGGAGACGCGATAACGGTATTCATGTCGTATGTCCTGTCATGTGCCGTCCGATGATCGCCAGGTCGGCGCCGGACGACGTGGTTTCATAGACGAGTTGACCGTTGAACATCACCACGATGCGGTCGGACAGTTCCAGGATCTCGTCGAGATCTTCGCTTACGAGAAGCACGGCCGTCCCGCGATTGCGCGCGGCGACGATCTGCAGGCGAATTTCCTCCATGGCCAGAAAGTCCAGCCCAAAACACGGGTTGGCGATGATCAGAATCTCTACCTCCGCCGACAGTTCGCGCGCCAAGACTGCGCGCTGCACGTTGCCTCCAGAAAGCGACTGAATGGGTGTATCGGGATAGGGCGGTTTGATATTGTAACGTTCAATCAGCTCGAATGCGCTCCGACGTAGCGCTGGGCGGCTGATGAGCCAGCCACCCAGCGCGTGAGGTTCACGATCGAAATTTCGGAAGGCCAGATTCTCCGCCACTGTCATGCGTCCAACGCACGTGTTCTGGAGCGGTTCTTCCGGCAGACAGAACATCTTGTACTGTCTGATCTTCTCGCGAGTCGGCTGAAAAGGCTGATCTTGCACACGGATCGTACCCGCGGTCGCTTGGCGTTGCCCTGCCAGGACCTCGACCAGTTCACGCTGTCCGTTGCCCGAGACTCCGGCCACTCCGACAATCTCGCCTTCATGGATGGTGAGATGCAGTCCCCGCACGATTTCCACACCGATATCATCCTTGACACGGATATCTTGCAGGACCAGCTTCGGAACTTTCTTTGACAGGACGGTCCGTTGCTTCGGCTTCGCCGTCACTTCTGAGCCCACCATCATCTCCGCCATCTGCGAGACCTTGAGCTCAGAGACTTTTCCGGAACCCACGAATTGACCTTTGCGCAGGACCGTCACTTCGTCCGCAAAGGCCGCCACTTCGCGAAGCTTGTGGGTAATGATCAGGACGCTCACTTGTTGGGCCAGCGTCATGGCCCGGAGATGGCCCAAGACTTCATCCGCTTCTTGTGGTGTCAAAACGGAGGTTGGTTCGTCCAGAATGAGGATGCGGTTCTGCAGCGCGAGTTGTTTGAGGATTTCCACTTTTTGTTTTTCGCCTGCGGCGAGCGAACTGACGCGAGCAGAGAGCGACACCTTGAACGGCATCTTTTCCATAAACTGTGTCAGCTGATGCTCTTCCTTCTGCCAATTAATGAGGGGCTCCAACTTGGCCTTGGAGATCACCAGGTTCTCGAGGACCGTCATATTGGGGATGAGGGTGAACTGCTGATATACCATGCCGATGCCGAAGGTCTGTGCGTCGCGTGGGCTGCGAATCGTGACCGGTTGCTGATCCAACGAAAGTTTCCCCTCATCGGGGTGGTAATACCCCATGATGCATTTGACCAGGGTGCTCTTGCCCGCGCCGTTTTCACCGAGCAGGGCATGAAATTGGCCTGATCGGAGGTGAAAGTTTACGTCCTTCAAGGCCACGAGCGGTCCGAAGCGCTTGGTAATCCCCAACGCTTGTAAATCTGGAGGAACCCCATCCGTCATGAAAGCGCCTCTAACAGGGCGTCCGATTTTGCCACGGCGCCGAACACTCCGCCCTGCATGGTGACCATCTTGATCGCAGCCTGATGATTTCCCGAATCAGTTGCGCCGCAACAGTCTTCCAGTAAGAGACATTCGAAACCCCGATCATTCGCTTCGCGCATGGTGGTATGGACACAGACATCGGTGGTGATTCCGGCCAAAATTACATTTTGGATGCCGCGAAGTCTCAGCAACATCTCCAGATCGGTCGCCCAAAACGAGCCTTTACCGGGCTTGTCGATGATGGGTTCGCCGGTGTTAGGCGAGAGTTCGGGGATGATGTCCCATCCCGGCTCTCCTCGAACCAGGATTTTTCCGCAGGGACCGGGATCTCCGATGCCGGCCCCGATTCTCCGGCTGCGCCACCGCTTATTGTCCGGTAGATCTGCCAAGTCTGGCCGGTGGCCTTCCCTGGTGTGGAAGACATGCATTCCAATGGTTCGGGCTTTCGACAGCACTTTGAGGATATGCGCGATCGGGGCTCGGGTGAGAGAAATGTCGTAGCCCATTTTGTCGACATAACCGCCCTTTCCACAAAAATCTGTCTGCATGTCGATGATGAGAAAGACCGTATTGTCCGGTCGGAGGTCACCGTTATAGGGATAGGGATAGGGATCGGATGCAACGTACCTACTCATGGCTCACCTCTCAATGATCTCTGGGGTTGGATTTTCGACTCATCGTTACTCACCATCTAACTAACGAGTCACTGTCAGTTCATGCGGGGCTCCCACGAGAGTCCGTCTGGGAGAGCAGGTGATGATCATCATCGCTAAGGTCATGATGTAGGGGATTGCGTTAAAGATATAATATCCGCCTGTGATCCCCACCGATTGCAGGGATGGCCCCAACGCAGCCGCGCCTCCCCACAAGAGCGACACCCAGAGGCAGCCGATCGGCTGCCAACGGGCAAAGATCACCAGTGCCACCGCCATCAATCCCTGGCCGCTTGATAGCCCTTCACTCCAATTGAACGGGTAGTACAGCGAAAGGTAGGACCCGCCAATTCCGGCGAGAAATCCTCCCATCGCGGTGCTCATGATCCTGATTCGATCGACCGGCAAGCCTAGGGCACGTGCCGCATCGGCGCTTTCGCCCACGACCCGGACTTTTAATCCCCACGCTGTATTCTTCAACATCCATCCCATCAGTACCGCCACCACGATGCCCAGCAGAAACAAGGCGTTGATCTGCAGAGCCGCCTCGAGTTGCGGAAGATCACTCCACCCGCCGAGATCGATCGAGGGTAATCGAGGCGCAGATGGCTGGATATAGGGTTTTCCCAGAAAGAAAGCCAACCCGGTCCCGAATAGCATCATCGCGATTCCAACCGCGATATCGTTGACCCGTTGGAAACTGCAGAGCCAGCTGTGTAAGGCCCCAAGCACCATGCCGGCCAGGCCGGCACACAAGACACCCAGCCATGGAGACCCGCTATGCAGTGAGACGGCGTAACCGGTCATGGCACCCATGACCAGTGTGCCTTCCAGGCCCAAATTGATGCGGCCGCTCTTCTCGGTCAAGCATTCACCCAAGGACACAAACAGAAATGGCGTGCCGATTCGAATCGCGCCGCCCAGTACGGCGATGAGCACTCCCCACCACCCGACTTCCATCAGGATACCCCTTGTTTCTGCAACTTCGAAAAGCGACCGTACAGGGTTTCGCTAAAGAGAATGACGAGGAAAATGATCCCCTGCATCACCAGTACAGTCGCATCGGGTAATTCATGCGCACGCTGCAACAACCCGCTGCTTGCGCGAATGCCACCTAACAGGACGGCAACAGGAATGATGGCTAATGGGTTATTCCGTGCCACGAAGGCCACGAGAATTCCGGCATATCCATAGTTGGCATTGAGGGTATCATTGGCCCTACCATGGATGGCCGCCACTTCCAACATACCTGCCAGTCCACCTGCCGCCCCCGCGATACAACAGACGATCAAGATCAGCCGTCCCACCGGCAAGCCTGCGACCCGGGCCGCGCGAACATTGCCTCCGGCGATTTGAGAGGCAAAGCCGAAGACGGTGTGATGCATGAGAAACCATGCGATGACACAAGCCACAATGCCGAACACCAATCCCCAGTGAAGATCTGTTCCAGGAATGACGCCGATCATATTGGCCTCTCCGATATGATGCGTCGAGGGATGGTTAAGGCTTTCCGGATCACGGAAGGTACTCGTAACGAGATGGCTCAACAGGGCAATGGCAATGTAGTTCAGCAACAGGCTGCTGATGGTTTCGTTGACAGCGCGATAGTGCCGCAGTGCTCCTCCAATGGCCAGCCACATGCCTCCTGCCGCCATACCTCCAAGCGCCATGGTAGTCAGAACGACCATGGGAGGAGCCGAAGGTATGGTGAGAGCAGCGATGGCCGCGAAGAGACCACCTATGACGACGGCGCCTTCGCCTCCGATAATAATCAACCCGAGATACCCAGGCAGTGCCGTGCAGAGGGCTGTGAGCATCAACGGCGCGGCTCGTACCAGCGTGTTCTGCCATGAAAATGACGTACCGAAGGCGGCGCGATACATGGTCTGGTAGACCTCGAACGGATCGGCTCCCGCCGAAGCCACGAAGACTCCGAATAACACCATCGAAACCGTCAAGGATCCAACGATAATGAGGACCGGTTCCAGCGCTTTACTCAAGGTTTGTGCCACGCCTATGCTCACGACTTAGTTGAACCGATGACTCCTTCGACCAGCCAATCCATGCTTTCCAGCCAGATGTCAGTCTGGACATGCTCCTTTCCTGCAGCAATGACGACGCGACCGGTATTGTCCTTGATCGGGCCCTTGTACACGACCATCCCGCCACGCATGAATTTGTCTTTGGCTGCGTCTGCTTGTTTGCGAACGGCTTCTGTCACCACCTGGTTGTATTCCGAGACCTTGACGATTCCTTCTTTCAAACCGCCACGGATGAGATGGGGCACGGTCTGCCCTTTTCGAATCATGTCGGCATAGTCCATGTAGACCTTGGCCCAATTCCATTCCGCTCCTGTGAGATACCCTTTCGGGGCAAGCTTGGATTGGTCGCAGTGATACCCGGTGCAATAGATGCCTCGTTTTTCGGCGGTTGTGATGACGACCTTGGGGCTGTCGACGTGGCACGTGATGACATCGATGCTCTGGTCGACTAAGCTATTGGTAGCTTCCGCCTCGCGAACCGGCAGAGACCAGTCACCGGTAAAAATCACGTTGACCGTACAGGATGGCCTGATGCTGCGGGCACCGAGGGTATAGTTGTTGATGTTGCGCAACACTTGCGGAATAGGTTTCGCGGCGACGAACCCCAGCTTCCCGCTCTTGCTCATCCCGCCTGCCACGATGCCGGCGATATATTGCGACTCATCGATAAAGCCAAAGTAACTTCCGACGTTCTTGGGGTGTTTGCCTTCCTGGTACAGCCCGCCGCAATGCAGAAACTGGATCTTGGGAAATTGTGGCGCGACCTTAAGAATGTGCGGATCGAAATACCCGAACGACGTGGGGAAGAGCACCTGGGCCGCGTCCAGCTTGACCATGCTTTCCATGGTTTTTTGGACCTCGATGGTCTCCGGGACCTTTTCTTCATCGAAGGCCTTCACCCAATCAAGTTTGGCGACCGCCGCTTTCCCTTCGAAATGTGCCTGATTGTAACCATAGTCGTCTCGCGGACCCACAAAGATGAAGCCCATCTTCACCTTGTCCGATGCGCCCCAGGCTTGGCCGATCCACTCCACGTTGCCTAACATGCCCAGTGCACCGGCAGCTGCGGTCCCCTGTAGCACTTGGCGTCTCGTCAGTTTGCGTGATTCGGACATAGGTCCTCCCTCAGGGTGAGATGTGTATGGTGGTACACGTTACTTCACAATAAATGTTCCCGTTTCGCCGGCCAGGGCGCGACCGACATTCTCAGGATTGGTGATCAACCCGGTCTGGCCACCCCCTTCTATGAATTCGATCACCGCCTGAATCTTCGGTCCCATGCTGCCTCTGTCGAATTGATTATCCGCATAATGTTTCTTCGCTTCAGCCACGGTCATGCGGTCCAGCCATCGCCGGTCAGGCTTGTTAAAGTTGATGGCCACCTTCTCGACCCCTGTGGAGACCAGCAACAAATCAGCCCCGATACCACGGGCCAGCAGGCTTGATGCCAAGTCCTTGTCAATGACGGCTTCGACGCCGATCAGGTTCCCTTCTTCGTCTTGAACCACGGGAATCCCACCGCCGCCGCAGGCAATCACGACGAACCCCGATCGAGCCAAGAGGTTGATGGCTGCCAACTCGATGATGGTCTTCGGCTGAGGCGACGGCACAACCCGCCGCCATCCGCGGCCTGCATCGTCTTTGACAATCCATCCCTGGCGACGGGCAAGTCGCTGTGCCGTCTGTTCGTTCATGTGTGATCCGATCGGTTTAGAGGGGTCGGCAAATGCCGGATCGTTTCGGTCCACCAAGGTCTGCGTGATAATGGCGACCGCCTTCCGATCGATCTTCTGTTTGCGAAATTCGTTGTGAAGGGCTTTGAGGAACATGTACCCGATGCCGCCCTGCAGGTCGGCATCGGCATAGTCCATCGGCACGGGAGGAACTTCTTCCAGGGCTAATTCAGAACGGCGGAGAATGAAGCCGACCTGAGGACCGGTCCCATGGGTGATGACGACATTCCACCCGGCTGCGATCATTTCCGCGATGTGATGCGTCGTAATCGCAGCCTCTCGACTTTGATCCGGAATCGATTCGTGATCCTTGTCGCGGATCAATGCGTTACCTCCGACAGCAACGACGGCAAGTTTGTTAGACGTTCCCATGGGGTTCCTTCCAGTGCGTCACGTCGCACTCACCATCTTGGCCAACGCCGAGACTGCCTGCGTGAAACAGGCGAGGGGAGCACGAGTGATCCCGGCTCCGATTTGTCCGATCCCTGCCTCGCGATGAGCAATCCCCGTATTGATGATCGGTTGAATACCGGTATCGACGACCTTCCGGACGTCGATACCCGCCGGTGAGCCGGCAAAGTTCAGTGCTGGCAGCGTGAAGGCATTGTTGCGGCCAACGGTGATATGCGTCATGGTCATGGTGTTGTCGATCGCGTCCTGCGGTGTGCCGCCGACAAACTTGACGATGGCAGGGGACGCCGCCATGGCAAATCCGCCGACACCGGCGGTTTCGGTGATCGCACTGTCTCCCAGATCAGGCGCTGCGTCTGCCGCTGTGTAGCCGGGAAAGAAGAGTCCATCAACGACCGGCGCGGGTGCCGTAAACCATCTGCTCTCAGTGCCGCTGACTCTGATGCCGAACTCGACTCCATTACGGGACATGGCTGTGACCAAGCTGCTGCCGGGAACGCCATGAGCTGCGTCGAGCATCGCTTTGCACGCTGCCATGGAGAGATTTAAGAAGAAGTGATCGTTGCCGGCGATGAACTCGACCACCGCCGCGATATCAGTAGCGGAGAGGCGTGTCTTCAACAATGCCGAAATGATGCGTTTCAGGAACAGCGAGGAGGCAGCGGCGTTACGATTGTGCACCTCGTCGCCCATGTGGAGGGCCTGGGCCATCATGGGTTTGAGGTCTACCCCGCCTAGGAGCTCGACACCGGCTCGCAAGGCTGGTGCAAGTACCTGCCCCATCCATTTGAGACGGGTGATGACGTCCGGACCATTGGCGCCGAACCTAAGCGCCTTGCCGAGGCCCTCGTTAAAGTTGCAGAAGGCCTGATTTCCATTGGTCGTATTGGTCACCATCCAGACCGGCATGGAGGGGCTGATGATCCCGGCCATCGGTCCAACGGCATCGTGGTGGTGGCAAGGCTCGAACGTGATATCACCGCCGGAGGCCATGGCCTCAGCTCTGGCGAGATTCTCGGCCCAGCCTTCATAGAGGATAGCCCCGACGATGGCTCCCTTCATGGGCCCGCACATATCATTCCATGAAATGGGAGGACCACTGTGCAGGATCATCCGCTCCGCCATGTTGGGCAGCACCTGGCCGGCGGTGCCCACGCCGTTCAACACCGGCTGGGCCGATTGGTAGGCATCGAACGCTGTCTGATTGGCGGTTTCAACAGAGAGCAGGTTGACCAGCCGAGCCAACGCACGACCGACCTCTTGCTGCCCCTGAGCGGGCGGGGCCCATTCAATCTGGAGCACAGAGCCGCCCGCCCTGGTAATTGAATCGGCGAATGAAGACAGGCCGACATTCAAGACATGGAGCTGCTCCTGAAACAGAGCCTGTATCACAATCGTCCTCCAACGACGCCAGTCTCTAGAACTACAGAGGCAGCCATGCGCACAGCCTGCGCGTTGCTCTCCGCGAGGAGTACCCCGACCTCTCGAAGAGCCGTTTCCTGCCTGGACAGATTCTGAGGGTCCGCTGCTGTGCCGCAGACGAATCCTATGGTGACCAGGTGTCTGCCTCCTTTGGTGGCGAGGTCGCGAGCCTTCTGAATCACCGGGGCCATCTCAGCGGATGGATCTGGGTGAGATCCGTAGCCCAGGACAACGTCCAGCAGGATCACCGCCACTTCAGGATCGCTTGCTTCCTTGAGCAGCCGTTCATTTCGGAGCCGGTGGTCGATCATGGGATGGGGGCGCCCACGAGTAAAGAGATCGTCTCCCAGATCAAGGACTGTGTTCTTTTGACTGGTCCAGACATCACTCAAACGGTCCCCTGGCTCCACCGGAGTGTTCGAATTGATCTGCCCCAGCTCTTTCTTCAGGAGAAGCGACGCCTCGTAGCAAAAGGTGCCGCCGCTATAGAGGCCTCGAACGTATCGCTGCTGGGGAGCAAGCGGTGGGGTGGAAGGAGAGGTCACACTCGCTCTCCTGGCTTCGGGAGTTCTGCCGTTGGCGAGCGCCACCGCTGCCGCTGCCGCATCCTCGAGTGTCGCGGCGGGGTAAATATTCTCGCGTCGTACCCGATCGGGATCGGCACCAAGAAAATTGACGACCACCGCTTTCCCTGCGCCGCTGGCTGCCTCCAATACCTTGACGGCCACTTCCGGCGACGGAGGTTTGGAAATGAGCACAATCACGGAGGTAGAGGGATCAGCGGCGAGTGCCTTGAGGCCCTGCAGCATGGAAAGACCGCCGACGTCGCGGTGCAGATCATGTCCGCCCGTTCCGATCGCCTGCGAGATGCCGCCGCCCCATCGGTCGACCAGGCAGGTTACCTGTTGGAGGCCGGTGCCGGATGCGCCGACGACACCGATGGCTCCACGACGCACCACATTTGAGAAGGCAAGCGGGATGCCATTGATAATGGCGGTTCCGCAGTCTGGGCCCATGACAATGAGATCGCGCTCCTGAGCGAACCGTTTGAGCGCGATCTCGTCCTTGAGCTCGACGTTGTCGCTAAAGAGCATGACATTGAGGCCGAGAGTCAACGCCTTGAAGGCCTCCGCCGCTGCGTACTCGCCCGGGGTGGAGATCAAGGCGAGGTTTGCGCCGACGAGATTCCCGAGTCCCATCTCGATGCTGCGGGGAGAAATGCCGCGGGATTGTTCACTGCCAGTCGACGAAGGGGAGGGTTGTTTCAGCGAGGATTCTGCTGCGGCAAGCGCCGATTCCAGCGCATCCGCTTCTCCCTGAAGGGCAATCAGGAGATCGTTGGCAGAGGCTACAACCGGTTCCGCCAACAGGCCCGCTTCTACGAGAAGTGTCACATTGTTGGGAGAGGCCATGATGGCCGAGGCTTGTTCCACCCCGGGCAGCTTGGCAATCGTGGAGGAAACCTGCATCAACGAGACGGAATCACGGTAGAAATTCCGGATTATTTTTGTCGCCCTGGCCATGTAAACGGTCTCCCATTGGCGCCTCGCCTTGGCAGGCTTGCGGCGTTCAACGTCAGGCGGGTGGGTTGCCTCCCGCCGATGGCTTATGTGGCGAATGTCAAATCATGCAGCGTGATGCCTCGTCTAAAGATAAGAAACGATCGGTCGAAGAGAAATGTCGACTGAGTGTCTGAGTTCTAGCCCGTCAGCTCGGCATTGAACACAAAATTGTATACCAAGTCAAGAGCAAAATCAGGGTTCGAGTCTTAGGCCGAATCAGCCCGAGGACCGGGCCTCGTCTCATCACCGCGTGCATCTTTGGATTCTGATTTCATCGTTGGGCCGTTGAATCGTGGAGAAGAGACAAACGAAGAAGGTCACTCAAAATCAAATGAGGAGGCAGCCCCTGCCAAACAAGACAGCCCAGCAACATCCCTAACACACCGTCGCTGCCGGACGTATGGCCGACTTGTAGAGCGGTTTGCGTGGTTGCCCTGAGGCTGCTCATATCGTTCGCCTGGTTCAGCTGCTGCGCCAACTTCGCGATCGGTTCGGAGACATGGCCTTTAGCTGCGGACTGGAGAAAGGTGCTGCTGATTTTATTGGTGTTCCGTGACACTTCCGACAGTTCAGATCCTAAAGCCGTCAGGAATCGCATCCGAGATGGGTTGGCCCTTGCCGTGCACCATAGTCCAGCCATGTAGCCCACGAGGAAATCATCGCCCGATGGCGTGAGGCCATGCCCAAGCCCGATCAGTGATCTAATGGAGATCATGACATCTCTTAATCGGAGGCGACACGTCGCTTGTAGGAGCGACGGGATAGTGTAAGTACCCTGTTGGAGAAGAATCTCCGAGACCGCCGGTATGGCGGGCCGTACTTCTGATAGGAAAAAGGCTCCCAGATTCTCCGATATGCCACCTTTGTGGTAATGCCTGTTTAATTCAGACCAAGCAACTACCCAGGATTGAGCCTGAGTGGGTCGGCAAAGATCGATGTGCAACTCTGTGAGATCGATCTGCCAGGGGCGTGCAGGGCGCAGATCGACGGAAAAGTCAGCTCCGTCGATGCGGAGTATTCCTCCCCGACATGCGGCCGATTGTCCGACTCGAAGGGCATGCAGGAAGACAAAATGAGATGAGGTGTCTAAGCGAATGCCGTGAGGGACATTACCTTTCTGGCATGGAAGTAAGGTCAGCAGCTCACCAGGCTCTAGCCATAAGTTGCAGGCCTGGCGGAACACACTATGCACGGTTCCGCTGAAAGGATGGGGCGGTACCTGAATGCCGACCGAAAGGGCCTGAAAACGCACGATGGGTACCCCATCGTCCCAAAATCATGGGGCGTTCATTAGGTTTTCATCGAGTAGGCTCTGGCTAATGCATCCTTGATCGCAGTATGGACGTTGTTGCGTCCCTCATCGATGTTTTTTTGCATGGCCGCCCGTGCTCCAGGCGCATCCTTGGTAGCGATGTGCTTCAGAATCTCCAGATGTTGACGGCATGTGCTTTCGGCTCGATCGACTTTGTCGAAATCGATCATACGAAAAAGCATCAAGCGTTCGTTGATGGTACGAAGGTGCCGCAAGAGCGTCTTGTTCCCTGCAGCATGGGCGAGCGTCTCGTGAAACAGAGTATCTAGTCTGGCGAGTTCCTCGGCTTTCTTGGAAGATCCGTTCAGCAGGCCAGTCCATGTCTGCTTCAGCTTGACCAAGTCTTCCTTATCATGCGTGTTGAATGGTCCTCTCTTCGCCAAGCACTCGACGGCATACAGTTCTAAAGCTAAGCGAACCTCATACAGCTCCTCGATCTCATCGATGTTGTGTTGTTTGACCACGTAGCCACGATTCGGCAGTTTTTTCACAAATCCATCGGTTGCCAGTACACGGAGCGCTTCCCGCACAGGACTCCGACTCACGCTGAACTTCTTGCAGAGTTCGACTTCAGTCAACCGATGTTCGGGCGGGTAGTGCCAGTGAAGAATCTGTTCCTTCAATGTGGCGACAATCGATGAACTAAGGTTGGATGGTTCTCGTACCGCGATTCGGTCATTTCGAATCATCACGTTCTTTCGGCACTCCGCGTCTCAGAAATAGCCCAGGGTGGGAGCCACATCATTATGTGTGGGCAGAAAAACAGTTTCATTTCCGGCATCGCCAGCTCTATGCATTGTATACAATCAGGCGTACCAAGTCTAATGTGTCATGAATGTCATGCCATCGACCGCTTGCGCATTAACGAAGACGTCGAGAGTCCAGAGGGGGAATAGGGACGGTGGTGGACAAGTTAGGTGAGAAGAGCGTGAAGAGTCGGAGTTGCGACGTGTTTGGATTACCAATAGTAAGGCCAGGGGTGCCAGTACGGGGACCAGTAGGGGCCCCAGTAGGGGCCCCAGTAGGGGCCGGGACCGATGGGGTGGCGGATGCGAGGTGCATCCTCTTCATCCTCAGTCCACACGCGAAGGTTGGTGATGTGTATGATCGGGTAGGTGTACTCAGTTTCGTCCAGCGGCATAGCAACAGTGCCGGCCAGTGCTCCTGTCACGGTGAGGAACGTGCCTGGCGGGACTGTCGCTGGGTCGAGAAAGTCTTTCTGCAGGGCCACGAACCGGCCTTCGGACCTGCTGAGGTCCATTGTCGGTTGCAGAGAAGACGTCAGGGGCAGCTGTAAGATGACAAGCCTGGTTCCCTCCTTGAGTCGCCGTGCTTCCAATACTTTTCCGCCGAATGTCACTGATTGCCCGCTGTAGGATTCGGGGGTTGCCTTAACCTGCGCATAGCTGATCTGGGGTGCGCCGGATGGGAGGCCATCGGCTCGATCATCCGTCATTGCACAGCCGGGCAGGAGGGCTAATCCCGAGATGAGAGAGATGGCCCAGAGCTTTTCCATCATGTAATTATAACAAAGCGCAAGGAGGCGCTTCATCCGCTATAATGGGCGTGAGCGTTAGGCATATGTATCTGTGAAAGGAGTCTAGAGATGGGTGGTCGAACGACGTCGATGTGGAAGGGCATGCTTCTGGTGGTAGGAGTGATGGGGCTGTTCAATGCGCCGTTCAGCGCACAGGCCGCTAAGCCCGAACTCAAGGGCAAGTTCGAAATACTCAAGGATGAGCCTTCAACCCACCAGCCAGGCAAAGTGAAAGTGATCGAGTTCGCTGACTTCTACTGTCCGCATTGCCATCACTTCGAGGAGACGGGGGTGCCTCTGCTGCTGAAAGAATTCGGGAATAAGGTCGATATTACCATGGTCGGATTTCCCGTCATCCCTGGGAAGCTTCCCACTCCCTTCGACATGTATGAGCAGGCGAAGTTGATGGGCAAGGGCGATCAGATGAAAGCCGTGCTCTTTCGCACCATCCATAAAGAGAAGCTTGATGGGGTGTTGGATCGTGCGATTCGGTCACTCTTGATCAAAGAGGTGGGCTTGGATGTGAACGCGTTCGAAGCAGGGCTGGAGAGCGGCAAACCGGCCAAGTTGTTTGAAGAGGGGCGTCGATGGGGTGAACGCATCAAGGTGTCCTCGACCCCGTCACTTCTGCTGGATGGGAATATTAAGGTCGATGGGGTGAACATGACGCCGGAGAATGTGGTGACCATCGTCCGGAGCATCCTTGAGGCGGATGCGAAGAAGTAACGGCTTGTAATGGCTGAGGCAAGAGTCAACGAGGTCATTCAACGACTTTTGGAGAACGAGTCCGTTTATAGGCAGTTTATTCGACGCAGAGTAGGTGAAGCGACCCTCGTGGACGATATCCTTCAGCAAAGCCTTACGCGGGCAGTTGCCAGCGCTCATTCATTGCATAATGAGGAAAGCGCGGTTGCCTGGTTTTACCGCATTCTTCGCCATGCGGTCGCAGATCATTATCGTGCACTGGGAGCTGAGGTCCGTCGTAATCAAGCCATCCTGGAAGAATCGACCATTTCTGGTGACCATCAAGAGCCGCCACTGGATGAGGTACGGGCTACCGCATGCGCCTGCCTTCACGATCTCCTTCCGAGCCTCCGTGGAAATTATGCGGACCTCATCAAGCGCATCGATCTAGATGGAGAATCGCCGGACCTGGTGGCGAAAGATCTCAAGGTATCACGGAACAATCTAACGGTTCGCTTGCACCGAGCTCGCCAATCCTTGCGGGCCTCTCTTGAAGACGCGTGCGGGATCTGTAGCAGCCATGGCTGCCTCAATTGTACCTGCGAATAGCGATCTGATCCGCTTACGCCTCTCCCACCGCTTCCACCGGATCTTTCGAGTATTTTCAATGGGTTCTTCGCGTCCATTGGTCTCTCTGTAATATTTGGCCGCCTTTTTCGTCTTTAATTCTGAACGCGACATTGAGAGACCATACCGGATAAGATGAAAGGAGTCGGACCCATGAATAACGGATCATCGAGCGGCTGTTGCGGGAAGCCGCATGCAGGAGGTAACCGCATGAGCGAGAACATCCCAAGCACCCATGCTCCTTCGCACGCTCACGCGATGTCGGAAATCGACCCTGTATGCGGCATGACTGTCGATCCTGCCAAGGCGGCGGGTAGTTATGACTACAAAGGCACGACCTATTATTTTTGCGCGATTTCCTGTCTGGAGCGATTCCGTGCCGATCCGGAACAGGTGCTGGGCAAAAAGCCGCTGAATCTGATCACGATGCCTGCCCCGCGTAAGCCGCTTCCGATGATGGAACAAGCCGAGCAGGGTGAGATCGACCCGGTCTGCGGGATGACGGTCCAACCGACTACTGCGGCCGGTTCATACGAATATCGCGATAAGAAATACTATTTCTGTGCCACCCGATGTCTCGATAAGTTCCGAGCCGACCCCGAGTATTACCTGACGCCACCTGAGCAGCGCATTCCGAAGCCGACGCCTGCCCCGGCCAGCGGCAACGTCCAATATATCTGTCCGATGGACCCCGAGGTTTCAGAATCCAAACCCGGAGCATGCCCCATCTGCGGGATGGCGCTGGAGCCGGCGGACGTGACCGTTCTGCCGACCCGTACCGAATATACCTGTCCCATGCATCCGGAAATTGTGCAGGCCCAGCCTGGGAGTTGCCCAATTTGTGGGATGGCGTTGGAACCACGCACGGTGACGGTGGAGGAAGTCAACCCGGAACTGGTGGATATGACGCGCCGGTTTTGGCAGAGCGTGGTTCTCGGCTCCCCCATCTTCGCACTGATGATTTCTGAAATGATGCCGGGCCAGCCGTTGCAACAACTTGTTCCTGGACGAGCGCTGGTCTGGTTTCAGTTCTTGCTGGCCACGCCGGTAGTGCTATGGATTGGTCGGCCGCTTTTCGAGCGAGCGTGGGCGTCGATCGTCAGTCGCCATCTGAACATGTTCACCCTCATCGGACTTGGGACCGGCGCGGCGTACCTCTACAGCGTTGCCGCCACGCTGGTTCCGGGGATGTTCCCCGACTCCTTCCGCGTGCACGGAGGGGAGATTGCCGTCTACTTCGAACCAGCAGTGGCCATCATCGCTCTCGTGTTGTTAGGGCAAGTGTTGGAGTTGCGAGCCAGGAGTCGGACCAGCAGCGCTCTCAAAGCCCTGTTGGGGCTGGCACCAAAAACGGCTCGTGTGGTTCGAAACGATGCTCGCGAAGAGGATATCCCGTTAGAACAGGTGCAGGTCGGCGATCGGTTGCGTGTGCGACCTGGCGAAAAGATTCCGGTGGATGGGGTGGTGTTGGAGGGTTCGAGTGCCGTCGATGAATCGATGGTCACCGGGGAGTCGATCCCCGTGGAAAAGCAATCGGGTCACAAGGTCGTCGGGGCGACGGTCAACGGAACCGGTAGTTTTGTGATGCGGGCGGAGCGAATCGGCCGAGAGACGTTGCTGGCGCAAATCGTGCGAATGGTCAGCGAGGCGCAACGTACGCGCGCGCCGATTCAACGGCTGGCCGACATCGTTGCCTCTTATTTTGTGCCGATCGTCATTCTTGTCGCCATTGCAACCTTCGCGATCTGGGCGTTCTTTGGTCCCGAACCTCGCATGGCCTATGCCTTGCTCAATGCGGTGGCAGTGTTGATCATCGCCTGTCCGTGCGCATTAGGGCTTGCGACGCCCATGTCGATCATGGTCGGCACCGGGCGTGGCGCAACGGCAGGGGTGCTGATCCGAAACGCGGAAGCGCTGGAGACCTTGGCAAAGGTGGATATTCTCGTCGTGGACAAGACCGGCACGCTGACGGAGGGCAAGCCTCGTCTCATGACGGTCGCTCCGTTACCGGACTTCAACGAGACGGATCTTCTGCGGCTAGTAGCCGGGTTGGAGCAAGGCAGCGAGCATCCCTTGGCGGCGGCGATCGTGTCCGGTGCACGGGACAAGGGGATCGTTCCCGCTAAGGCACAGGATTTTCGTTCGCTCACGGGAAAAGGAGTCACGGGGACGGTTGAGGGCCGTGTGGTGTCTGTGGGGACTGCGCGGTTTCTGAACGAATCGAATATCGAGACCACGGCCTTGTCCGCGCAGGCTGAACCTTTGAGACTTGAGGGCCAGACCGTGATGTTCGCGGCGATCGACGGCAAGCCGGCAGGGTTGTTGGGGGTCGCCGATCCCGTGAAGTCCTCTACGCCGGAGGCCATCGACCTGTTGCACCACGAAGGCCTGCGGATCGTGATGCTGACCGGCGACAATCGGACGACTGCGGAAGCGGTGGCGCGGCGGCTTCATATCGATGATGTCCATGCCGAGGTGTTGCCTGAGCAGAAGACGGCAGTTATCAAACGGTTCCAATCAGAAGGACATGTTGTGGCGATGGCGGGCGACGGGATCAACGATGCACCGGCCTTGGCGCAGGCTCAGGTAGGGATCGCGATGGGGACCGGAACTGATGTAGCGATGGAAAGCGCGGGGGTCACGCTGGTCAAGGGAGATCTCCGAGCCATCGCGCGGGCGCGACGGTTGAGCCGAGGGACGATGCGCAACATCCGGCAGAATATGTTCTTTGCGTTCATCTACAACATCCTCGGGGTTCCCATCGCCGCTGGGATCCTTTACCCGTTCGTCGGGGTGCTCTTGAGCCCAATGATCGCCAGTGCCGCGATGACGTTTAGTTCCGTCTCAGTGATCGCGAACGCACTGCGCCTACGTAGGCTGGCGCTCTAACACTTTATGAGCTCTCCAGGACCGGCTCGCGTTTTTGTCCAAGCTGTGGACCGAAACGCGATGCCGGTAAATTTGAAGGCATTCGTCCAAACTGTCGATGCCCTTGGGCGTCTATCGAGTACCCACGTATGAGAAATACCGTTGACGGTTAAGTTGACAGAAGGATAGACTCAGCCCATGCGAATGAGTTCTCAACACTCCCGATCTTTTCTCGCCGTGACCATCGTGGTATTCATGCTGGCGTTCAGTTTCAACGCCTATGCCTGTCTCCTGCCGCTGTCTGGAACCACCGATGCCTCGATGGCCAACGGCTGTTCAACTCCCGTGGAACAACCTAGTCGGCAATTGTGCGACGCCTTCAAAACTCTAGGGGTCGAGTCCTCCTCTCAGTCGTCTTCGTTGATCATCGACCATCATTGGTCGGCAGATCATGCTCTGGTCGCACTTCCAGCCGTGAGCTGTCGGCTCGTACGGATTTCTAGTCAAGATTACACTCTTGAATCAAGTTCTCCTCCGCATCAGTCGCTCGCGAGCACAGTGCTTCGCATCTGATCTCCCCGGTTCGTCCTTAACCATTTTCATCATCACGTTATCTGCCCGGCGCTGGGCCCCGGCTCATCCAGTCGCTTCATCTGTAGCAAGGATGGGCGCTCGGGATCGGCGGGAGTAGCGGGCAGGACACCTCTTGGGGAGGATCGTCCTATGACTCATTCAATTCAGTTTGTGTTGCTGGCCATAACAGTCCTGAGCATGATCTTCGCGACAGGTGGCCGCCACGTCGCCTATGCCGTCGATCAGACGACACAGCCGTTCTTGAGGTTACCGGACTTGATTCAGGAAGCCCTGGCGAGAAATCCAGAAATTGTGGTGGCGCGCAAGCAATGGGAAGCCTCCTCGCACCGGATCGCGCAAGCACGGGCGTTGGAGGATCCGACTCTGTCGGTCCAGTGGTGGAACGTCCCTGAATCGTTCAATCTTAGGCAATCAGGGAACACGATCATTGGACTGTCTCAAAAATTTCCCTTTCCCGGAAAACTCGCCCTGAAAGAGGAGGTAGCCAGCCGGTCGGCCGAGATGACTGAACAGGCCCTTCGGGCCAGAGAACGGGATCTGATCGCTCGCGTGAAGCGAGCCTATTACGACCTGTTTCTCGCGCACAAGGCTATCCAAATCCATCATGAGCAGATCGCCCTGCTC
>JBGTNJ010000110.1:0-8801 GCA_041743145.1 Nitrospira sp.
AGCAGCACGGCACCATGCGTAAGACCAAACTGAGGGGCACGGACAAGGTCGCCGCGCACTTCATGCTCAATCTCATCGGCTACAACCTCATCCGCATCCCGAAATTGCTGCCGAGAACAGGATAGTGGGGGCTGCCCCCCCCCACAATGAGGCGCTACACCGGAGGCACCCCTCCGCCAGGCCACGTGCCACTGCCTTGAAAAACCGAAATACCAGTGGAGAATAGGGTTTTTCAGCAGACTGCTAGGACGTTCTCTCGAACCCATCTTGCTTGCGATGCATGAGTGGGCCGTTGCCCATCCGCAGGTGAGGAGAAAATATCGAGGCTCGTGAAGAAGTCGGTGGACCGCATCTGAGTCGCCATCCAAACTGTCCACCTGCCCGCGAATCGTTGAACGCTATGACGATCCTTCGGCACTGCCGATCGTCAGCGTGACGGCATCGGCCCGTGTTAGTTATTAGAAGCGCTCGACGTATTCCTAAATTGTAACCCTATAGGACCACAAGCCATGACACTATCATCGGACCGTGACTCTTTCGCATTTCTCTTCGATCTGGATGGGACCCTGGTGGATAGCGTCTATCAGCATGTCCTGGCTTGGCGCGAAGCCATGCAAAGTGCCGGGATTGAGCTGGCCGTGTGGCGGATCCACCGACAGATCGGTATGAGCGGTGGCCTCATGTTGTCGGCGTTTCTTCGTGAGATCGGACGAGTGCTCTCGTCAGAAGAAGTTGAGCGTATTCAGCGCACCCACGCCGAGGCCTATCGCCGGCAGGCCGGTTCTTTGCGCGTGTTGCCGGGTGCGCTAGAACTGTTGGCGGAGCTTTCGGCGCGTGGCGTGCCGTATGCCATTGCCACCAGTGGGCGTTTGCAAAGTGCGCAGCCTACCCTCAAACTGTTGAACCTATCCCAGGCTGTGCCTGTCGTGACTCGCGATGACGTGCGGCACGCAAAACCGGATCCAGATCTCTTTCTGGCTGCCGCCCAGCGGCTTAAGGTACCGATGAACCAGTGCGTAATCGTGGGGGACAGCGTCTGGGATATGTTGGCCGCCCGCCGGGCCTGGGCCTTGGCGGTGGGCGTGCTGTCCGGGGGATACGGGCGCGAGGAACTTCAGCAGGCCGGCGCCTACCGAGTCTATCAAGATCCCGCCGACCTCTTGCGCCATCTCGACGAAGTGGGAGCGCGATCAAATTGAACGCCGAAGCAGAAGCGTGTGGTCAGGGACATCTCGCGGCCATTTCGACCGATTACCATGCTTTGAGAAATGGGATGTTAACTCTTTGGGATATCAGCGCGAAGGATGCACGGGCTGGCGGCAGCCGGGATCGTCGATCAAGCTATTGCAGTTGTAAGCCTCGCGGTGCCGATTCAACTTGTTTGCCCCTTCGTTTCCATGGACTGCCGGTACTGTTCTACATGGTCTAAGATTCTCTCCTTCGGTACCCCAAACCAGGTTAAGGCATGCCGGATCAATGTCGCTGATGCCTCGACTTCAGGTTGAATGACCTCGGTCGCCCCGACGGCACCGAGTCGTTCCGCTTCCGCTACTCCATGCGCCCGGGCTAAAATCGGAACTTTTGGATTGAGGTCGCGGATGCGACCCACTGTCAGTGCAGCGGGCTCAATTTCAGGCAATGCCACGATGATCAGAGACGCGTCCTCAGCCCAAGCCTTCATGAGCAATTCGCGGTGGGAGGCGTCGCCATAGAGGCAGGCAGTGTGTCGGATTTGTAGCCGGCGAATGATGTCCGGATTTCGGTCGATGACCACATAGGAAAGACCGAACGCGTCCAACGCTTTCCCGAGCGAGCTACCGACTCGTCCAAATCCACACAGCACGACATGCTGTTGGAGCGGTTCGCCTTCCGGCGGCCAGGACACGATGTCGCTCTGATCATGGGTGAGGCGCCTCTGGACAAGCCATCCGGGCACATATCTGACAAGAGCCGCGTTCATGAGAATGGTGATGAGAGAAGCTGCAAGCGTCGCATTGTATACGTCGGTGCCGACATGGCCTGCCGTTCGTGCCACCTGTACCAAAACAAAGGAGAATTCGCCGATTTGAGTGAGGCCAATCCCCACTAGGAATGCGGTAATCCATGGGTAGCCGAACAGCCGCACGACGGTCGTCCAAATCAAGAGTTTCCCCGCCACTATCAAGCCAATTATTGTGGCAAGCAGAGAAAGGTTATCGACGATGACACGCGGGTCGATCAGAACGCCGATGGTCACAAAAAAGAGCGCGACGAAGGCATCACGCAACGAGAGCAGCCGGGCCAAGGTTTCGTGCCCATAATCGGATGCGCTGATAATGAGGCCGGCCAGGAAGGCCCCCAAGGCGAGGGAGAGTCCGACCATCTGTGTCACCGCAGCAGTTCCAAGGCTAATGGCCAGTGTGACGAGCAGGAAGAGTTCTTGATTCTGGGTCCTGGCGACTTGCGTCATGATCGATGGAATCACTTTGGCGCCCAAGTATCCCAGCGGTACAAGAATCAGCAGTGCCTTCACCACGGCCTGACCGATGAGGAGTAATCGCTCTGAGTCGAACTCTCCGAGGGCCGGCATGAGCACTGTCATCGCTACGACGGCCACGTCTTCGACCAGGGTAATGCCGATCATCACCCGTCCATGTTTTGAGCGAAGTTCGCCCCGATCGACGAGGAGGCGGGCGAGTACCATGGTGCTCGCCATAGAAATGACTGCTCCGATCACGATGCTTTGGATCGTAGACCACCCGACCAAGCTCCCTATCAGGATGGCTAATCCGACGGACAAGAGAATGCCGAGCGGGCCGCCCGCCAGGGCGACCCATTTGACGCGCATCAGGTCCTTCACGGAAAACTCAAGCCCGATCGAAAACATCAAGAGAATGACGCCGATCTCTGCAAAGAGATCGAATGTGTGAGATTCGGAGATAGTAGGTCCTGGGGTAAACGGCCCGATGGCAATACCACCTAGGACGTATCCAAGAATCAACGGCTGTCCGGCAATTCTGGCGAGTACGCCGCCGGCGACGGCGGCAAGGAATACCGTGGCAAGGTCTTTAAAGAATACGGGATCAGGTTGCACGTAACGCCTCTTAAGCGAACTCTCTTTGCGATTGACCTGCTGTGGCCGACCGGTAGCAAGGCCACAAGACCGGGGAATGAAAATACCATAGATGAGGTGGTGAATAATGCCTTCACATCAGGACGTGCAAAAGGACGTGCAAAATTCTATGGCGAAAGCATATACTCCGCCGCGTGATCTCATCTCAACCATCTGGAGGGAGGAATTCTCATGGGACAACCACGCATTGCAGCAAAGCAGCCGGCTGTGGTTTCGCTGGACCCTGGAACCTACTACTGGTGTTCCTGCGGGCGGTCGCGGGACCAACCGTTTTGTGATGGGTCACATGAAGGGACCGGGTTTGAACCAGTTGAGTTTACCGTGGAGGAAAAGAAAGAGGTGGCGTTGTGCCAGTGCAAGCACACAAAGACCCCGCCGTTCTGCGATGGGACGCACCAGACGCTCTGAGCACGACCGTCGCTACATGAGTGCTGCTATGGCTCACCTCGCGACGGTTTCCGTGCAACTCGAAGTGGCAGTAGGACGTTGAAAAGGCTGTCCACCACGGCTGCAACGGTGACCAAAGATGTTCCCTCCGAGCCCGCCTGTTTTTCTTTCAAGGGTGGACTGGCTTGGTTTTCAACTGCACACGTCGACGATTACGTTAATGGACTCTTCGGAATTTGCCTGTTCTCTTTTTATGGACAGGGGCTGATTGAACTTCCGCTGTGGGCGTTGCGCCCCTCTCCCTCTTGAGCCGTGACTGACTGATACGCCATACTGTGCCACTTTTATGGACGCGTATCCCGCATCTCCCTGTGAGACCCTCGCGGAGCGGTATCAAGCTCTGCTGGAGGTGGCGCAGGCGATCTCCACACAGCGCGACCTCGACGAACTCTTCCGAGATCTTGCCCAGCGCCTTCCCAGAGTAGTGCATGTCAATTTTGTTGCCTTGACGTTACATGATCCTGTGCACAACACGGTTCGATTACATACCATCCAGGCGAACGTGCCTGCCGACCTCGTGGGCGGCCATGAGGGGCCGGTCAAAGACAGTCCGGCTGGAATCGTGTGGCAGACGCAGCAGCCCATTCTTGTGCCGGATCTTGCCGAAGAGCGTCGTTGGCCCAAGGTCATCGGGCATATGAAAGAGGACGGCACGAATTCTTTTTGCTTCGTTCCCTTGACCACGGCGGTCCGGCGGCTGGGCGCCATGGGATTTTTGAGTTTGCAAAAAGCGGCCTATGGAGAGACGGACCTTGAATTTCTACAACAAGTGGGCAAGCAAGTCGCCGTGGCGGTGGATAATGTCCTCCATCATCAAGCGCTGTCTCACGCTCGCGATCGGATACGGCTTCTCCTCGAGGTGTCCGAAGCCATCGTGTCGCACCGCGACCTATCCGCACTCTTTCGGGACCTAGCGCAACGCCTCCCGACGGTCGCCCCGTTCGATTTTATCGGTCTGATTCTCCACGATCCCACAAGGAATGTGATGAAGGTTCATGTATTGGAGACTGCCGCCGCGCACCGCCTCAACACCAGATTGGATGGGCTGGAGCTTCCGATCGAGGAGTCATCCAGCGGCTGGGTTTGGACTCACCAGAAACCGTTGGTCATTCCGTTTCTCGCCGAGGAATCTCGATTCACCATGGGGATGGCGGTACTCAAGGAAATCGGCGTCCAGTCTGTTTGTCTGTTTCCCTTGACGACGGCCATGCGACGTCTCGGGGCTATCGGGTTCGGGAGTCTCGAACCCCATGCATTCGGAGACCAGAACATGGGATTGCTTGGTCAGGTGGCCAAACAAGTTGCCGTGGCCGTGGACAACGTGCTCAATTTCTCCAGCACCGAAGCCGCGCAACAGTCTCTGGCTCGAGAGCGAGATAGCCTCAGCTTGGTACTGGACATCAACAACGCCGTGGTATCGAACCTCGAATTGAGAGACCTCCTGAAAGCGATCTCCACCTCACTCGGTCGTGTGATTCCACACGATTTCGCGTGGTTTTGTCTCTACGATTCTGCGACACACCAGTTGCGGGCTCATGCGTTGGACTTCCCCGGCCATCAAGACTTTGTCGGAGCGGGAGATCCCATACCGTTGGAAGGAACCCCGGAGGGGCTGGCGTTCACGACCCAGCAGACTGTCCTGGTCAGGAGTCTCAGCCTCACGGAGTTTCCTACGGAGATCATGAAACGGGCAGATTCGGAAGGCCTGAAATCGGGATGTGCTGTTCCACTTATCTTACATGGGCGAGCATTAGGCACGTTGAGCGTCGTCAGTCGGAAGGAGGATGCATTCACCGATGACGATAAAGCATTGCTCAGCCGGATCGGTGCGCAGGTCGCGCTTGCCACCGCGAATTCGATGGCGTATCAGGAAATCTCATTGTTGAGGGATAAGCTGGCCAAGGAAAAGTTGTACCTGCAGGAGGAAATCCAGACCGCGTACAATTTTGAGGAAATCATCGGAGACAGCCGAGCTCTCAAACTGGTGCTCAAAGAGGTCCAGACCGTGGCGGCGACCGATTCGACGGTCCTGATCTTAGGCGAAACAGGCAGTGGGAAGGAACTCGTTGCTCGGGCGCTCCACAATCTCAGTAACCGGCGGGAGCGAACGTTCGTGAAGATCAATTGCGCCGCGATTCCAACTGGCCTGCTTGAGAGCGAACTCTTCGGGCATGAAAAAGGCGCCTTCACCGGTGCGATTGCCACCAAGATCGGCCGGTTTGAACTCGCTGACCGTGGAACCCTGTTCCTAGACGAGGTGGGGGAAATTCCCCTGGAGCTTCAAGTGAAGCTACTGCGCGTACTTCAAGAACAGGAATTTGAGCGATTGGGAAGCACAAGGACCATACGCGTTAATGCTCGCATCCTTGCCGCGACCAATCGCGATCTCGATCACATGGTGGAGGAGCAGAAGTTTCGCAGCGACCTCTATTACCGGCTCAAGGTCTTTCCGATCACGGTCCCTCCCCTGCGCGAGCGTGTGGAAGATATTCCCCTGTTGGTTCGACACTTTGCTCAGAAATTCGCCCAACGGATGAAGAAACGGATCGAAACAATCCCGTCGGAGGCGATGAAAGCGCTCCAGGCCTATCCATGGCACGGCAACGTGCGTGAGTTGGAGAATTTCATCGAACGAGCGGTGATTCTGACCCAGGGACCTGATCTGTTTGTGTCGCTCGCAGAATTAAAGCGTTTGCCAAACCACACAACGGACTTCCAGCCTACGACGCTTGAACAAGCCGAACGCGAACATATTCTCAAGGCCCTTCGGGAGTCGGACTGGATCATCGGTGGTCCTGCAGGCGCTGCTGCCAAGCTTGGGATGAAGCGGACGACCCTGCAATCTAAGATGCAGAAGCTCGGTATCTCTCGCCATCCGTAGTTAGCCAGGCCTCTCACCCAGCCCCAAGAATGTTCCAGGCTCGCGCCGACACTTCGGCACTGTGCCGTCGCGTCGGCAGGTCGTCTTCGGCACCTCATTTGTTTCGCGAAAAATATTTCCTAAAGAAGTCGATCAATCTCCCATAGTTTCAGCGGCATCAATGACCTAGGTCGTGCGCGAACTCTCCTGGAACGCGAGTTGCTATTTAACATTGCTATGAAATGGTGTGAGGTCAACCGGTAGATCGCTGAAGGAGGCATTGATGGGTACGGCGCTGGCGATTCCACAACAGCAATCGATTGAGGAAACGGCTCAAAGTCGAGCAAGAATCCACAACACTGATCGTTGTCCGCGCTGCAACGGGCTGATGGTCGCCGAGTGGTGCGAGGACCTGTCGGATTATCGCGCTCAGCGTTGTGTGCAATGTGGCGAGGTCGTCGATCCGGTTATCCTGCAGAATCGTCGACGGGTGGAATGACAGTCGGCGAGGCCAGGAATGCGATCGAATGACGAAGACAAGGATACGCAGACCGGTTTCCTTTCTTTGTCGAGGCAGGCGCCGCGAATCCGAGCGGCGTCGCCCGCTGGGGTAGATGGGCCCCTCTCTTCACCCCGGAGGGGCCTGTCTGCTCGGTGAGCCACAGAGGGTGATGAGAATTCATTGGATGGTCAGCGATAATGAGGAGGGCAACATGGATCTGATGATTGTGACAGTACTCGCCATCGGGACGCTCTGCTGGGGCCTACGTGCCATGCAAAGGAACAGGGTGACGGCACCTGTGCGTTTTCAGGGCGTCTCGCTGCGTCGCATGCGGACACGGCGCTGATTGGCTCATCGAACGGAACAGGGAGATGAGGGAAAAGGCGGCGGTCCCACACAGGGGGGTTCAGCCATGATGAAACAGATGAGAAAGATCGGCGCGGCGGCGTTTCTTCTTGTTGCCGCACTATCCCACCCCGACGTCGCGGGGGCCCATGGAGCCACCAGCGGAGAAGACGACCCGTGTCTGCGCCGGGTCGGGGAGAAGGTGGTCCATTTCAGCGCCTATCAGCCGCAATACCAGTTGAAAGATCAATACTGCACGGACATTCCCAAGGAAGGCGACACCTTTCTGGTCGTCGACCTCGTGGACCCGACACTGCGCAACGAGCTGGTCGGGATGCGGGTCACGAAGGGGAACGGGAGCAAAGAGGTCGATGATCAGATTGTGGCCGATATTCGGCCGAGCACCCACCCGGACGGTGTACTGAAAGGCGAAGTCCGGCTGGACGAGGGTCTGTACACGGTTACCATCGCAACCGAGAAGCAGAATCTGATGAAGCGCCCGCAGTATCTGTTGCGGGTCAGCATGACCGATTATCAGAAGCTGGTGCGTACGGTGGCAGTACCACTACTAGGAGTGCTGCTCATGGCCTGGCTCGGGTACAAGCTACTACGATCCACGTGGCTGCAGAATTGGTGGGCCATCCGCCGTTCCTAGGGAATCGGGTCTTCCTGCTCGCGCCCAGATGGTTTATAGAAATGAGGGAAGGGACAGGCGTGTCATTCTCATATCGATATCACTAACCAGCAAAGGGGAAAAATCTATGACAGCACCGAATCGTTATCTGACATCCTGGGAGGGTTTTTGGAGTACCACGACCGGAGCACCGGGCGAAATCTTTTGGGATGCCAATCCTGCTCATGCGGCCCAACAAGATGTCGTGCTCTTCAAAGATGCGATCGACTCGCAGCTTCCGTTAATTGACCTGGGGTGTGGCAACGGAACGCAAACGCGCTGTCTCGCGGATCACTTTCCAAGGGTACTAGGCACGGAAATTTCTCCAGCAGCATTGGAGATCGCCCGAATGAAGCATGCCGCGCCCAACGTCTCGTACCGGATTCTTGATGTGCTGAGCCCAGATGATGCCCAAGCCCTTCACGATGAAATTGGTGATGCGAATATCTACATGCGGGGCGTGTTGCATCAACTGTCTCCGGCAGATCAGGCGACGGCGATACAGAGTATCGGGCGGCTGCTGGGGACAACAGGAACTCTGTATCTGATCGAACTGTCGTCAGCGGCTGAGCCCTTCTTTGATCAGCTGATCAAACAGTATGGACCGCCTCCCGGCCTTGCACGGGTATTCCAGTACCAGATTACGCCCGGCTTGTTGAATGAAAACGATTTGGGCGTACTGTTTCCACCGGATCAGTTTACGCTGATTCGTACCGGCGCGAGCCACATTCAGACGGTGCATACCCTCCCGACGGGTGACGTGGTGAAGGTCCCGGCTTTCTACGCCATCCTCCGTCGGCGGAACAGCTAGTCCATGTCAATTTCAACGAAGCAACTGCTAGACGCTGGTTGCTATTCGAGG
>JBGTNJ010000111.1:0-92364 GCA_041743145.1 Nitrospira sp.
CTGGGTGAGGACCTCCCGCAGCACCTCCTGGTGACACCACTGTTGGAAGCGGCGATGGACGGTCTTGTAATTCGGATAGCACTGGGGGAGCAAGTGCCACTGGGCTCCGGTGGTCAGGATCCAGAGTACGCCCTCCAAGACAGCTCGTGTTGGGACCGGTTTGCGGCCAGGACGACTGTCTGGGATGTGTTCTTCCGGGAAATGTTCCCGAATCCGTTCCCAGTGGTCATCGCGCAGACGAAGCATGACCGGACTGATAGGGATAGATGGTCACGCCGTCAACTATTTTGAGATAGGTTCTAATAAGAACCGGATTGACGCCGATCGAGGGGGTTGATACATAGACGTATCTCCATAGGTCACTTGAACGAGAAGGCCGGCTATGCCAATCGATGAAATCACCCAAAAAGTCAGCGACCGTTATGCCAAGGCCGCCAGTACCGGCGAACAGATGTGTTGCCCCACGAGTTACGACATGACGCACCTCGAGACCTTCATTCCTGAGGAAGTACTCAAGATCTCCTACGGCTGCGGCACTCCGGCCGGGCTCAAGACGGTACGGACCGGGGAGACCGTCTTGGATATCGGGTCGGGCGCCGGCATCGATTGCTTCGAGGCTTCTCGACTGGTCGGCCCGTCCGGGCGCGTGATCGGCATCGATATGACCGATACGATGTTGGAGATCGCTCGCAAGAACGCGTCGGTTGTCGCAACCAATCTTGGCTATCCCACATCGAATGTAGAGTTTCGTAAAGGCTTAGCTGACGCCGTGCCGGTCGAGGACCACACGATCGATTTGATCATCTCGAATTGCGTGATCAACCTGGCTCCGGATAAGCGGAAGGTGTTTCGCGAGATGTACCGTGTGACCAAGCCCGGCGGGCGATTCACCGTCTCCGATATTGTCTCTGACCAAACCGTTCCCCAGTATCTTGTCCACGACTCGCAGAAATGGGGAGATTGTTTGTCCGGCGCCTTGACGCTCTCCGACTATATTAACGGCATGACGGCAGCCGGTTTTCTCGGTATTCATCTTGCGAAGTTTTCACCCTGGCGTATCATCGACGGCATCCATTTCTTTTCCGTGACCTTGACCGGCTACAAACTGCCACCGGCAGCAACGACCTCTTCAGTCGGGTACGCCACTCTTCGAGGCCCCTTCACTCGAGTGACGGATGAACGGGGCATGACCTACCAGCGTGGCATTCCTCGACCGATTAAGCCTGACGATCTACTCTTGCTGAGCTCTCCTCCTTTCCTCGACCATTTTCTCCTGACCACCGACCCAGTTCAGTTCACCCATACCGATCCGCGTTGGACCGCTGTCTTGCCCGCCAATGTTCCTTGCACCTGGCAAGGCCACTATGCGTTGCTGGCGGGCGCCTTTATGGAAGTTGAGGACGACGATCACCATATCTATCGCCGTGGGGAGCCACTGGAGATTTGCTCAAAGACAGTGGCGGTCCTAGGAACTAACGGATATCAGCCCCATTTTGTTATTCTAAACCGTGCCGGGGAGCAAGTGAGCGGCGAAGCCGTGACCTGTGCTCCTGACGGAGGCTGCTGTTGATGAAACGTGCCACGGCAGGCACTGCTCTGAACCCGCGTCAGTGCGCAACACTACTGAAGGTTGTTGCAGATGAGACCAGACTGCGCATTGTAGGGTCACTGCTCGCCGAAAAAAAATGCGTCACGGAGCTGGCGCATGAATTAGGCTGCCCGCAACCCCACGTGTCCCATCATCTGCCCATTCTGCGTGACTCCGGCGTCGTCGAAGGAAGACGGGCCGGAAAGCAGGTCTGCTATCATATCGCGCCGGTCATAGGGCGAGCGTTGGCCACCCGACGAGGGAAGGCCCTGGATTTCGGCTGCTGTGAACTGCAATTTCCCGATTCCGTGTGGGCTACGATCAAGGCTCGCAAGCTGAATATGGTCTCTTCCTGAAAGGTCCATCCCATGTTGGTGCGAACACGAATATGCCGCTGACCCTACTGGGCCGACACAACCCTCTCGCCTCCGCTGCCAACCAGCTCAAGGTGCTGGCAGACTCGGACACCCGTCTTCCCCTTGAGGCGCAACTGGACCGGGTGGGCTTGTATCCGCTGCGTGCCACCGGCATCACGATTTTCCAGATCAATGTCGGCAAGCTTTGCAATCAGACCTGTCGTCACTGTCATGTAGACGCCGGCCCCGATCGGGTAGAGGTTATGTCGAGGGAAACAGCCGAACAATGCGTCACTGCTCTGGCCAAAACCGATATTCCGACGATCGACATCACCGGTGGCGCGCCGGAGCTGAACCCGAATTTTCGCTGGTTGGTCGAGCGTGCACGGGAGTTGGGCCGCCATGTAATGGATCGCTGCAATCTGTCCGTTTTGCTGCTTCCCTCACAAGCCGACCTCGCAGAATTTCTTGCGAACCATCGAGTCGAAATCATCGCATCGCTTCCATCCTGTCGCGCCGGACAGACCGATGCGCAGCGCGGCGATGGAGTCTTTGAAAAATCGATGGAAGCGCTTCGGCTCTTGAACCGCTTCGGCTATGGTAGACCGGACAGCGGGCTTACCGTGAATCTTGTCTACAATCCCGTCGGAGCATTCTTGCCTCCAAAACAAGAAGCCATCGAAGCCCAGTTCAAGAAAGAACTCCGCACCCGGCATGGCATCGAATTCAACCGGCTCTATACCATCACCAATATGCCGATCAGCCGGTTCCTGGAGTTTCTGATCGAAAGCGGGAATTACGATCAGTACATGACGCGGCTCGCCAATGCGTTCAATCCGGCCGCCGCCGCCGGTGTCATGTGTCGCTACACCCTATCAGTTGGATGGGATGGGAAACTGTACGATTGCGATTTCAACCAGATGCTCGATCTCCCGGTGGACCATGGTGCGCCGTCACATATCCGAGACTTCGACCCGATACCGCTCCATCATCGTCATATCGTAACCCGCAACCATTGCTATGGATGCACGGCCGGCTCCGGTTCGTCTTGCAGCGGAGCCACGTCGTAATCGGCTTCCGATGGACCTTACCGTCTTCACATTTCTCCTGATCCTTCTTTTGGCTTTTGCAAACGGCACGAATGACGTGTCGAAGGCCATCGCGACGCTGGTCGGCAGCGGTATCGCCAACTATCGGACGGCCATTGCGTGGGGAACATTCTGGACGATGGTCGGCGCGGCGGCTTCGGCCTTTGTTGCTTTGGCCATGGTCAAAACCTTCAGCAGCGGCTTCATCCAGCCGGACCTCGATATTCCCTCAGTGTTAGCTCCAGCGGTTTTGTGTGGCGCCATCCTCTGGGTGCTCTTAGCGTCGAAGACCGGACTGCCGGTCTCCACGACCCATGCGTTGATCGGTTCGCTGGTTGGAGGAGGTTTGTTGGCCTTTGGTGCCGATGGGCTGATCTGGTCGACGGTCTCCAAGAAAATCGTGCTCCCGTTGTTGGCGAGCCCCTTTCTTTCATTCGGTCTTTCTATCTTGTTTCATCCTCTCATGGCCATGATCGCCAAACGCTGGGAGGGGCTCTGTGTCTGCATAATGCCGAGCCATCGAGCACTCGTGACGATCGATGCACAGGGTTGTACCCGCACCTTGTTTCAAGCTGGAAGCAGCGGCCTACCGGTAGCCGCGGTCCCATCACAATGCGACCGGGCGGGATTATCAGGCCCTACCATCGGTCTCGACTCCCTTCACTGGTTGTCCAGCGGACTGGCATCTCTCGCGCGCGGCACGAACGATGCCCCGAAGATCGCGGCGATGCTCTTGCTCGGCAGCACACTGACGGCATGGCCGAGTCCCACCTGGCACATCATTGTGTTTGCAGGGGTGGCAATCGCCATGGGTATCGGCAGTTATTGGGGAGGGCAGCGCGTAACAGAGGTACTCGCAGAAAGAGTGACGAAGATGAATCATACGGAAGGTTTGTCGGCCAATCTAACCACGTCGTCGCTGGTCCTACTTTCAGGCACGTTGGGTCTGCCTGTTTCGACCACACATGTCAGCAGCTCTGCCATCATCGGTATCGGACTCCTGAGAGAGACCGCTTCAATCCACTGGGCCACTGTACAAGACATGGTGCTAGCTTGGCTTGTGACAATTCCCGCCACCGCCTGCTTGGCGTGCCTCGCCTATTTTCTCCTTTCCAAGGCCATCTAGGGCTTGTCACTCTGGTCCCAGTCTGTTAAGGTACCGCTGCGATTCAGTCATCCATCTAAATAAAAATATACATATTTCAAATGGTCTGGGACCCAAAAGATCCATGGAGCAAAAAGTCTGACCCGCTTGAGGAGGCTCTCAAGCAGGCTCAGTCTCAACTGAAAGACTTGTTTCCACCAGGCGGGTTGAAGAACCTCCTTCCCTCAGGTGGGGTCTGGAATATAATCGTTGCCGGCTTGCTGATCCTACTGGTTTGGCAGAGCGTGTTCATCGTCGCCCCTGACGAGGAAGGGGTCGTGAAACGGTTTGGTGTGCCAGTTCGCGCCGCGGATCCCGGTCCTCACTTCAAGATTCCCTTCGTAGAAACCGTCCTCCAGCCGAAGGTCGAGAAGCTCCACCGTCTGGAAATCGGCTTCCGCACTTCCCAACAAGGGCGCCAGCAGATGGTACCCCAAGAAGCCTTAATGCTGACCGGCGATATGAACATCCTCGGGATCGAGTTTATCGTCCAATATAAAATCAAAGAAGCCCGTGAATTTCTCTTCAATGTGGCAGATATTCATGAAACTATCGGGAAGGCGGCTGAAGCTTCTATGCGAGAAGTGGTCGGCAAGAGCAAGATAGACGAAGCGTTGACTACCGGGAAAGCCGTGATCCAGCAAGACACCATGACGTTACTGCAAACGATCCTTGATCAGTATCACTCTGGCGTACAGATCGCCGCCGTACAACTCCAAGACGTCGATCCCCCGGAAGCGGTTGCCGCCGCCTTCAAAGACGTCACGAATGCCAAAGAAGACCGCGAAAAACTGATCAACCAAGCGCAAGGGTACCGCAACGACATCATTCCTAGGGCAAAAGGTGAAGCTGCTGAGCGGGTCAACCAGGCGAGGGGGTTCGCGCAAGCGCGCCTCAATCGTGCCCAGGGCGAAACGAACCGTTTCCTCGCCACCTTAAAAGAGTACAGCCAGGCGAAGGACGTGATCAGCAAGCGGATTTATATCGAAACGTTGGAAGAGATTCTCCCGAACGTGGAGAAGGTCATCATCGACGGCAAGGGTGGTGAGCGAGTGATACCGTATCTTCCGCTTGACCGCCTCTCTAGATCTCCATCCACGACCGTGGTTAAACCTGCCCCTCAACCGGAAGTCGAAGAGCCAAAGCTTGAACCGCCTCCCACCCTCAGGCCGAGAGGGATGCGACAATGACAAAGCAGGGAATAATCATCACACTGCTGGCCGTCATCGTTGCGTTGTTCGTGCTCGGAGCCTCACCCCTGTTCGTGGTCGATGTGATCCAGAGCGCTATCGTCGTCCAACTGGGAAAACCCGTTCGGAATATCACCGAACCCGGACTATACGTGAAGGTGCCGTTCGTGCAGGAGGTGACGTACTTCGAGAAACGTTTACTGGATTACGATTCGAACGCGCAGGACGTCATTACCTCGGACAAGAAGACGCTGCTCTTGGATAACTTCGCCAAATGGCGGATCACCGATCCGTTGAAAGTCTATCAGGCGTTCCAGAGTCAACGCGGCGCGCTCCAACGGTTGAACGATATCATCTATTCCGAGCTCCGTGTCGAATTGGGCCGTCACGAGTTACTGGAGATCGTCTCCAGCACTCGAGCCGACATCATGCGGGTGGTCACCGAACGCGCGAACGAGAAGGCATCGGTGTACGGCATCGAAATTCAAGATGTCCGAATCAAGCGAGCCGACTTACCGGAACAGAACGAGAAGGCTGTCTTTGCACGCATGCAGGCGGAGCGGGAACGGCAGGCCAAGCAGTATCGGGCCGAAGGTGGGGAAGAAGCACAAAAAATTCGGTCAGAAGCCGAGAAAGACCGAGAGATTATCCTAGCCCAAGCCTATAAAGAATCACAAGAACTTCGTGGGGGCGGGGATGCCAAGGCGTTTCGGATCTACGCCGACGCCTACAAACAAGACCCGAAGTTCTTTGAGTTTACACGTTCAATGGAAGCTTATAAGAGTGTGTTCAAGGAGGGCTCGACGTTGGTGATGAGCCCGGATTCAGAATTCTTCCGGTATCTGAAGCAACGCTGATTCTTCACGAAAGCCCCACAATTTTCCCACTTGTCGGTTCGAGACCAATCCGTTCACCGGCCGGTTTCTTTGGTAACCCCGGCATCAGTTGAATTCCTGAACAGACAGCCGTAACAAATCCGGCTCCGGCCAAGATCCGTAGCTCTCGGATCGGCACCGTAAACCCAGTCGGCCTCCCTTTGAGCGTGGGGTCATGAGACAGCGACAGCGGCGTTTTGGCCATGCAGACAGGTAACCCACCGAACCCCAAGGCCTCGGCAGTATCTATCTGACGTTCGGCCTCTGGTTCAAATTGGACCGCTGCCGCTCCATATATGTGCATGGCAATAGTTTGAATCTTTTTTCTGATTGGCCAAGATAGTTCATACAAGTACTTGAAATGACCAGGGTTCTCCGATGCCTTGGCCACCGCCGCCGCTAGTTGCTCGGCCCCTTTTCCCCCATCGGCATAGTGAGTTGAGACGGCAGCGTCTATGGCTCCCATCTTCAGCGACTGCTCCCGAACCCAATCCAATTCGTCCTGAGGGTCACCCTTAAAGGCATTGACCGCAACAACCACCGGCACTCCGTGTGCCCGAACATTAGCGATGTGCTGCTCCAGATTGGCGATTCCCCTCGACAACGCTTCCTGATTCGGCCCGGTTAGACTCAATGGCAACGCAACCCCGGCTTTGGCAACCCCTCCGCCCCCATGGAGTTTCAGCGCGCGTAACGTCGCCACAACCACCGCTACCGCCGGGGTGAATCCAGACGCGCGACATTTGATGTTAAAAAACTTCTCGGCCCCCAGGTCGCTGCCGAAGCCGGCCTCCGTCACAACAAAATTGGCACATCGAAGCGCGATCGCATCGGAGACGATCGAACAGTTTCCATGCGCGAGGTTGCCGAAAGGTCCTGTATGAACGAAAGCGGGGGTGCCCTCGAGTGTTTGCACCAGATTCGGCATAAGTGCGTCTTTCAGAAGAGCAGCCATCGACCCTACGCAGTGAAGCTGTTCAGCCGTGACCGGATTGCCAGACTTCGTAAACCCCACGAGGATTCGGCCGAGCCGGGCGCGGAGTTCGAAAGGATCCTTCGCCAGCGCCAGCACGGCCATAACCTCCGAAGCCTCGGTGATGACGAACTGCCCTCGGCGTCCGCCTGTGCCTTCCCCCAGGACGATCTCCCGAAGCGCCCGATCATTCATACTCAACGTTCGAGGCCACGTCACTTGCTCCGGGTCGATCGAGAGTGCATTTCCATGGAATAGATGGTTATCAAGGAACGCCGAGAGGAGATTATGGCTGGCAGCTACTGCGTGGGCATCCCCGGTCAGATGAAGATTAATATCTTCCATTGGAACGACTTGGGCATACCCCCCACCGGTCCCTCCCCCTTTCATACCAAAGACCGGACCCAATGAAGGCTGTCTTAAGGTAAGCGCGGTTCGATGCCCTAACCGGGAAAGACCCATCGCAAGACCGATCGATGTCGTGGTCTTTCCTTCTCCTAACGGTGTGGGGTTGATAGCAGTGACTAGGATATATCGCCCTATTGGCGCATCCCTAAGCCGATCCAGCGTCTTGAGTGAAACTTTTGCCTTATCTCGACCATAGGGAGTGAGTTCCTCGGCACGAACTCCAAGCTGAGAACCGATGTCAATAATGGGAAGGGAATTAATGGATTGCGCGATCTCGAGGTCGGTCAAGGGACTATGTTCGTAGGTCTACTTAATTGGGTAGTCAAGGGGCGAGCTACTTTTCGAGGCACAGTGTGATCTTCAGGAAACAGCCGGTCTGGTTCGTCTATTCAAAGAAGCTTAAGGACCTGTTACTCCAGGATATATTTAGTCGGGTCAAGGGCTTGGCCGTTTACCTTGACCATGTAGTGGAGGTGGGGGCCAGTAGATAATCCCGAGCTTCCAACTAGCGCGATGACATCGCCACGCTCAACCCTCTGGCCTTCCTTCACAAGAGCCTTCGCCAAGTGTCCATACATCGTCTCGACTCCATATCCATGATCTACACGGACCATATTCCCAAGCTTAGGATCATATGCAGTCGACGTAATCCGCCCCTGGGCTGGAGCACGAACCGGAGTATTTGGTGCAGCCCCGATGTCCAACCCATCATGCCAAGCAGGCTTTTCAGTGAATGGAGAAATTCGAGGGCCAAACCCCGACGTCACCCAACCTTTGACCGGCCAAATAGAAGGCGTCGAGGCCCATCGGGTGGAGCGCTGCTCGGCTGCTTCTGACAGCTCTCTCAAGATACGTTCTTGTGCAGTTGCTGCTCGCTGAAGCCAGTCTAAGCCTTCCTTAACCGCAACGACTGCATCAGCACTATTCTTGGACATGTCTGTACTAACGGCCGAGTGTTGGCTAGCCCCTACCGTTCCATCCTTAGCGCTGCTTGAATTTGTGTCCACCACACTACTTCCCTGTGCGCTAGACGCGGTCCCTTCCTCAGGAAGGGGTACCTCTTCACCACCACGACCATTCACCATATTGCCGGAGTTAGGGAGTTCTATTCCCAGCATGACCCGAAGTCTCTGATTGACCTCATTCATGGCTCCAATGCGTTTCTTCAAATCATCAATGGCAGTCGTGAAGGCCGCAGTCTGTTCCCGTGCACTCATTGCCTCATTGCGGAAAGAGGCCAACTCCCAGACTTCTCCTGTTCTCACGACATAGTGGGATACGACAAGGAGATCGGCCAGCACCACCAGGCCAACACAGACCAGCAAACGACGGAGGAGTTTTCTCGAAAAGCTGAAACGAAGGGGCTTTGCGGTAGACCCCCTAAAGATTACAATCGTATAGGAATCGCCATCTTGATTGGTCATCTGAGCCATAACTCTCACCCTCCGTGCCCACTACACCTTACATCTCTTGTCTGAGATGATCCAGTAAATTACCTACTTTTGCTCCCTATGGTCAACCGTAAAAATTGTGTTTTCGCTTAGCTGCTTTAACCACATTATCTAGGAGGTCTCACGGCACACCCACTCAAGATACGGTGGGAGCCCTTTGATTACCGGAATCGCTATAATTTCCGGCACCTTGTACGAATGAAGGCGTTGTATTGTTTCCTGTAGAGCCAGATACTTATCAGAAGTCGTTTTGATCACCACGAGCGATTCTTGATCGTTCATGATCGTACCCTCCCACCAATATGTCGACCGCACTGCGGGAAGGGTTGACGCGCACGCTGCTAGGCGAGACTTTACCACGTGGTCGGCAATCTTAGCCGCGTCATCTTGGTTTGCTGTTGTGACCATGACAACAATTACTTTGATCGGTTCGGCCTCCATGAGAAGGCCAGGATACTCAAGGGCACCCTTTACAATCAACCTAAACGGCGCTATCGGCTTACTTTCTGCGTAGGGTTGAGCAACATCTATGCCCAGCCAGGAAAGCCAATAATTGACCATCGTCTTGAATTGCAATAGCTTAGGATATTTTGTGTCATGGAGAGCGTGACCTTAAGGACGGTAGCTGTATGATAAACGACACGGTCAAACAATTTTTGTGAATTTCTGTTCAAGAAATGCCTCTCGGACCACTTTGGTAGGTTATTCACCATCGGTCACTATTCCCGTTCTACCCTTTTCCAATCTTTGCCAACTCCTTAAAGTAGTGAGCAAAGGCCTTCATTCCACCTGAAGCCTGACCCCAGTCATAATACTCGTTTGGAGCGTGATACCCATGTTCTGGCAAGCTTAAACCCATGAAAACAATAGGGACTTTCCAAGTCTTCTGCATCGTGACGACCGCACCGATTGATCCTCCTTCCCGTACAAATGCTGGATCCTTCCCGAACGCTGCTCTTATGGAACGTTTCACGCAATCCACGTAAGGCCCAGCAAAACTCCCTTTGAACGGGTGGAGCATACCTTCCGGTTCAACCTTCACATGCGGGTTCACCTTGGCAACATACTTCTTCAACAGAGCAAATACCTTCTCGGGTCGTTGGTTTGGAACAAGGCGCATACTGACCTTGAGCTCGCCGTGGCCGGACACCACCGTCTTAATACCTTTTCCTTGATAGCCTCCGCTGAGCCCATGAATTTCAAAGGTTGGAGATGCCCAGATCCGACGCATGACGTCCGCTGGATCCTGCGTACGAAGAGATCGAAACCCGTACGCTTCTTTGAAGCGATTTACCTGAAACCCTGACTTGAGAAAACTCTTGATCTCTTCTTTGGTCGGCTTGACCACATCATCATAAAAGCCCGGTATCTTCACTCGACCGGTCCTCGCATCAAGGCACGCGTTCGCAACTTCCATCAACTCTGCCAGTGGGTTCCGCGCGGCTCCTCCGGTCACACCCGAGTGTGCGTCTTTCTCTCCGGTTCGCAGAATCAGTCGCGCGCCGAGCAACCCACGCAAGCCGTATGGCACGGCAGGCCGACCCTTGGAAATCCAAATCGTGTCCGAGACGATCACGGAGTCCGGTCGTGGCACAGCAGTGCGGTCTCGAAGCCCTACGCTAAAATGAGGACTCCCAATCTCCTCCTCAAGCTCCCACAGGAACCGAATATTGATCGGGGCACCTTGCTCGATGGCATATCGAGCACCGAACAGGGCTGTCAGAGCCGGTCCCTTGTCGTCGGTCGCGCCTCGGCCATGATAGATACCGCGTGTATTCTGAAATACGAATGGAGCGTGCTTCCATTCCGGCTCTTGCGCAGGTTGCACGTCCAAATGATTGTAGATGGTGACAGTTGGATACTCGGCCCCTGTTGTCCACCCTCCAGAGACAAGGGGGTACCCACCGGTCTCGACAACCTGGGCCTTGGCACCCATCCCAATCAAATACTGTACTGCCAAATCTGCCACGCGTCGGATATCGCCCTTGTGGGATGAGTCCATGCTGATCGACGGCACTTCCACCATTTGGCCTAAGAGATCCTCAAAGTTCGGTCGCGACTTCGTGACGTACATCTGAAGTTGCCGCTCATTCCTCATACGCGTGATTCTCCATGGCTGACAGACGGTGGATTATAGCGGCCGTGCATGAGAAGAGAAAGTAACTACGGGACCGTGCAAAGAAGATGATAGAATGCGTCCATATGCTGACCTGGATCCGGCTCGTCGCTTGGCTCACGGGTGTCCTGCTCACGCTTGTCGGAACGGGCACACCACCGCTCTTGTGGGCAGAAGAACCGATCAGCATCCAGCACATACTCGAAGAACCACGCGTCTACCATCTCCGGCACGTCACCATGCACGGCACTGCACGGGATGTGCAGCCGCTTGCTCCCTATACAGTTCCCAATGGAGACAACTGTTACGGCGCGTACTTGTTTCGCTTGGAAGAGGACGATGCGACGATTCCAGTTGCGGTGTTAGGCATTTGTGGCAGACCTCTTGTACGCGACCCTGACATCGAAGATGGAGGCCGTATCGAAGTCAGTGCGACGATCCAGGCGCCGAGTCACGGGGGATACTACCTGAGCTTCAAGGGGTTGAAAGTGGTCACTGAACAAGAAGGAATCGTGCAGGCCATCGCTGACCGGATTCTTCCGCTCGTCGAGTAACGCAGACCATTTACTCAGCTGTCAGGTATCACCGCTTTTCTTTACAGCTCTTCACCCCGGCGATATAGTTGCCCCAAGCTTGGCATTCTAGAATACAAGTAAAATAGGAGACGCCCCATGGTGTGGATCGTCTTGGCCGTCTTGGCAATCTGTGCGCTGCTCGTCATCGGCATGTACAACAGTCTGGTCAGGTTGAAGGTTCAGTCAGAAAACGCGTGGTCGGACATCGATGTCCAGTTGAAACGCCGCCATGATCTAGTTCCAAACCTCGTCGAAACGGTAAAAGGCTATGCCGGCCATGAGAAGCAGACTCTCGACGCCGTCATCACGGCTCGCCATCGGGCCATGTCAGCGACGACTCCTCCTACGAAGGCAGAAGCCGAAGGAATGCTTGCTCAATCGCTCAAATCCTTGTTTGCCTTGGGAGAAGCGTATCCGCAACTGCGCGCCGTAGAAAGCTTCACTCAACTACAGAGTTCGCTGAACCAGATTGAAGAGGCTGTGCAGAATGCGCGTCGTTACTACAATGCCGTTGTCCGAGACTTGAACACGAAGATTCATGAATTTCCCTCCAACATGATCGCAAACTTCTTCAGCTTCAAGACACGTGAATTCTTTGAGCTAGCCGATAGTGCAGAGCAAGTCGTGCCGAAAGTCAGTTTCGAACAGACACGCTGATCCGCACCGTGACCAGACGCCATCTGACCAACGTCACCCCCACCTCTGTCCTCCTTTTCACTACCCTCTTGCTCTCGACTTACCTGCTCGTCCTTGCAAACTCTCCAGCACAGGCTCGCACAATGGTCATCGAACAGTTCCACGCTGATATTCAGGTCCTTACAAATGGAGACCTGATCGTCATGGAAACCATTCGCCCTCGATTTACGGGATCGTGGAACGGGTTAAAGCGTGACATTCCGGTCGAATACCGAACGCCCCAGGGATTCAATTACACCCTATTACTGGATCTCGTGAGCGTAACGGACGAGCACCACGTCCCCCTCAAGTACGAGAGCGCTCGCGATCGGCACTATCGAGTCTTTAAGGTCTGGTTGCCGGGTGCACAGGACACTACGAAGACGCTGATCCTGACCTACAAAGTGTTAAACGGGATCAAATACTTTGAAGAACACGACGAGCTGTATTGGAATGTCACAGGCGACGAATGGGACGTGCCGATCGAATCAGTAGGTGCCAGAATTCTTCTTCCGGCCGGGGTGACCGGCGTCAAGGCCCTCGCGTTCAGCGGGGCCTACGGGGCGCGAGAACAGCAGGCCGAGGTACACATCACCGGGCCGGAAATTCTTTACCGCATGACACGACAACTCGGCTTTCGTGAGGGCCTCACTGCGGTCGTCGGCTGGGACAAGGGACTGGTCACCGAGCCTACTTCACTGAAACTGACGGGCCTACTCATACGATCTAACTGGCCATTAGCCATACCTATCGGTGTCTTTGGTCTGATGTGGCGTCTGTGGTACGTACGCGGCCGCGACCCACATCTGGGTCCCATCACGGTAACCTATGAACCCCCGGCCCAACTGACTCCCGCCGAGCTCGGGACGCTGATCGACAATTCACCGGATCTTCGCGATATCACGGCGACACTCGTGGACCTCGCTGTTCGCGGGTTTCTCCGGATCGAGGAACGTCAGGAACCCCGACTCCTCGGCCTCTGGTCGAGTACGGCGTTCTATCTTTATCACGTGAAAACCACGGCTGAATGGACCGACCTGAAATCGCACGAACAGACGATCATGAACGGCATTTTTTCGAACAGCAACGCGGCAGTCGTCTCCTTATCCGATCTGAAGAATCACTTCTACATCCACCTTGAGGGGATCAAGTCCTCCCTCTTCGACCAACTCCTGAAGAAGGGATACTATGCGAGTCGACCGGATCGGGTCAGGTATGTCTATGTGGCCATCGGTATTGCAGTGGCCATCGCGTCGGTGTACGGAGCCGCAATCCTTCAGGCAAACTACGGAATAGCCATCCAGATTGGTCTTGCGGCAGGAGTGCTATCAGGCCTTATAATCGTAGGGTTCGGATGGTTCATGCCTGCTCGAACGATGCGAGGCACAAGGGTTCTAGAACAAGTGCTCGGCTTCGAAGAATTCCTCACTCGCGTTGAATCGGATCGTTTTGAGCGGGTCATCAAGACACCACAGATGTTCGAGAAGTTCTTGCCCTTCGCGATGGCGTTGGGCGTTGAACACAATTGGGTCCGCGCTTTTGAAGGGATTTACACCCAGCCGCCTACCTGGTATCAAGGATCGAACCTGGCTGACTTCAGACCGAGTCGCTTTGTCGGGAATATATCGCAGATGTCTGCGGCAGCCGGCACGGTCATGACTGCCGCACCACGTAGCTCGGGCGGCTCAGGTTTCAGCAGCGGTGGGTCGTCCGGTGGATCATCTGGAGGAGGGTTTGGCGGAGGCGGTGGAAGCGGATTTTGAAAGTAGAATGCGATGCCACGACTCGACAAGGAGGTGATGCAACAACCTTTCGCGATTACCGTCGTGCTGTTGGTGGCGCTATCGGCCGGTTGTGCCGGTAGCCAAGGGTTCGATCGAGCCGCGATGAACGAAGTCCTGCACGTCGATCCCTCCTCGGATCGAGATAGCCACGCTCCATCGAACCTGGGCTCCCCCCTCTCGCCCCCGTTTCGCCTCGGAATCTTTTTTGCCGATCACAATTTCCCGAATCATCAGTCCCTCAGAAAAGTCGAGTGGCTCAGCGCGGATAGGGAACGGCTTCTCCATGGCTTGGCTCCCTTGCGCGATCAGCAGATCCTCACGGATATCTTTGTGTTGATGGATTCAACCGTTCAGGCGGAGAATATTGATGGGATTAGGCAAGCCGGCGCCCGGTACGGAGCCGACGCCGTGTTGATCGTCGATGGCGCCGGGGCGATCGATCGGTACAACAACTACTATGCCTGGCTGTATCCGACCGTGATCGGTGCCTATCTCGCGCCAGGCACTGAAAGCGACACGCTCGTGATAGCCACAGGCAGTCTGTGGGCGGTGCGCTCCGAATGGCGCGCTCCCATCCAGACAGTCGAAGGAGTATCGAAGGTAGTGGGGTCGGCAGTCTTCGTCGACGATAACGCGGCTCTCGAAGATGCGAAAAGGCAAGCCATGCAGGCGCTCGGGAGACGCATCGTCGATCAGCTTCAACTCTGGATGCAAGGGTCTCCGCCTCCTCTCTCCCAATTACGGTGAATCGAAATTCATAAGCAGTCCCAGCAAGAGCAGATGTTGCCCCGGCGAAAGTCCGGCGACACCGGGACGGATCTCACCGTTTTTGAAAAATCCACCGCCGATCCCAGTTGAGTCATCAAAACGGTGTTCCACACGTACGATCGTGTTCATCGATCGATACGGAAACTGGTACTCCACCGTCGACGTGACGGCCTTGACGAACTGCTCTGCGCCGGTCCACCGACCATTCCGATCCCAGTAGAACTCCGGCCGAACCGCCACAGCCCACGGCCCGCTGATATGCCATCGCACGACCATATTGCCCCCCATGACAAAAGCCCGGGGGTTCGCAATCTGTCCGGCGATGTTTTCCGTTCCAATATCGAACGATGCGGCTACCGTGACATCGTCACCTTTCCATTCCACGATCTGATTTCCATACAGACGCCAAAAGTCTAAAGAGGTCTCTGTCTGGTCCGGCCCTCCATAGAGCGTTTGCATCAGCGTCACCCGTGGCGTGGCTTTCCAGAACCAGCGCCCGCCGTAGCTCGGGAGCTCGTTCGGATGGGCCAAGTGGTAGTAACTATTCACGACAAACACCGCGACCGTGAACTGCTCGCTCAGAGGATACTGAACGTTCACACCCAACATCATGTAGGGGCTATTATCGGCGATCCATGACCGGGTATAGTTGGCGTTGTCTTTCGCATACAGCGATTCGTACCCCATCAGACTGTTAAATAACCCCGCCGTCACCATCAGCCCCCTTCCGACCGGCGCAAGGTAGGACACATTTGCGCGATGAAGGTGGCGCAGCACATCCGATCCATCCACCCGTCGTTCGCCGGGCAAGAACGCAAACCCTTCTGTATCCCGTCCTCCTTGGAAGCCCAGTTCCATACCCCAGGGTGAGGACATGCTGGCATCCTTCCGCACATAGACCAGGCCCATGTTGGGAGACAACTCGTTATGATGAGAGGCCGTAGCACGGTTACGCCAAAGATGGTTGTCGGGAAAATTGAAATTCCCGATGTACCCGATATCCACGTAGGCTCCGTAGCGCCAGTCAGTTGCGACAGATTCTGTGGGGCTTGACGAACCAGCGACAGATATCGAATTCTTTTCCGATCGCTGACTCAGGTCTTGGGCCAGACAGATAGGCGCCGTTGTAAATAGCCCCCCTACGGTCAACAGTAAGCTGATCCGAGCGCACCATTTGTAGCAATGATTGATCGTCGTCGCGTAGATCATGAACAAATATGCAGCGCCTTCTTACCTCAGGTACTCTTTTAAAAAGCAGGTGCCTAACCCTCAGGCTCAGCTTACAAACTATACTTCGTCAGATATCAAAGCGGGACAAAACCAAAGGGATGAATGGACGTGGAACACGAAGGGAGAGGACGTAGGTTATTCCGCACGGAGTCGATATCCAACTCCCAGTTCGGTAACGAGATACCGAGGATGAGCGGCGTTTTTCTCCAGTTTGTTTCTCAACTGTCGCATATAGACCCGTAGATAATGTCCTTCCTCCACATGGAGCGGACCCCAGACCTCTTTCAAAAGCTGACGGTGAGTCAGTACTTTGCCGGCATACCTGATCAACGTGGTGAGTAGCTTGTATTCGATCGGTGTGAGATGAACTTCCTTCCCTGAGACAAACACCTGTCGTCGACAGAGATCGACCTTCAGATCGCCGATCACAAATACCGACTCAGGGGCATCGGCAGATTGCGCGGCATGGCGAAGTGCCGCACGCATCCGTGCAAGGAGTTCGTTGACTCCGAACGGCTTGGTCACGTAATCGTCGGCGCCGAGATCGAGTGCCGTCACTTTGACCTGTTCCTGGTCTCGAGCCGAAAGCACGATGATGGGGGTGGTAGTCCATCCCCGCACCTGCCGAATGATCTCGCTCCCCTCGATATCCGGCAAACCGAGGTCCAGCAGGATTAGGTCAGGATTTCTTGCTTGGGCTTCGATAAGCCCGTCCCGCCCCGTCGTCGTTTCGTACAATCGAAAGCCATGGGCGGGCAGTGTCGCCCGCAGGAACCGGCGAATCTCCGGTTCATCTTCGATGAGGAGTATCGTGGCTTCCTGTGTCATAGAACCCAGCGGCCTCGATGACCGGTCTTCGATCGACCAGTATTACGCTTACTGAGTCTCTGTCTGCTCTCTCTCAACAGACGGCTGCTGATCCGGTAACGGAATCGAAAAGCGAAAGCCGGCGCCGCCTCCCGATCGATTCTCTGCCCAAATGCGTCCACCATGCGCCTCGACGATACCGCGACAAATCGTCAGCCCAAGCCCAACCCCTCCCTCTCGCACAAGTCTACCGCGATAGAACTTGTCGAAGATGTGGGATTCATCTCCAACGGGAATACCAGGTCCTCGATCTGCGACTTCGATGGTCACATCGTGATCGCTCGCTGATGCGGACACGTCAATCGTACTTCCTGATGGCGCATACTTGACGGCATTTTCCGCAAGATTGATGACCACTTGTTCAAGCAGCACTCCATCGACTAGCGCCAGCGGCAGATCGGCTGGAAACGCCGTGTTGACAGTATGATCGCGCAACCGCCCCTCCAGTCTGGCCAGAGCTGCACCGACAACTTCATCGAGAGGATGCCACTCTTTGCTGAGCTGGACAGCTCCTGCTTCGATACGCATCATATCGAGCAGGTTCTTCAGCAACCGGTCAAGACGCTCAGCCTCTCGATAAATGGACCGAGAGAGCTCGTGCCGAGCGGCAGGGGCGAGTTCACTCTGCTCTTCCGCTAAGCTGCTGGCAGCGCCGGTAATGGTGGCCAACGGAGTCCTCAGATCGTGAGACACCGAACTGAGAATAGCGTTCCGCATGCGCTCCGTTTCCGCCCGCACGTGAGCCTGTTGCGCCTCGTCCGACAAACGAGTCCGTTCGAGCGCCAAAGCCACCTGATTCACGAGGGATTCGAGCAAGTGCAGTTGCTCGTGGTCCAGCAACAGCCCTGGGTTTTTGGGCCGGACTGCGATCACCCCGATCGCTCCGGCTGACCCGACCAAGGGCATATAGAGTGCGCTGGCTCCCGGTAGCGTATCAGTTCCGAGTCCGGCTCGCGCGCTGTGGTCGTATACCCATTGGGCCACACCCGACTCTTTTGGATCCAATTCAAAGAACAGGAGTTCCTCACGTTGCAGCTGCACCCGATTTTTCGCATCTGCCAGGAAAATGGCAACCTGAGCGTCAAACACGTCCCGAAGATGCTTGGCCGTGACCTGGGCCAGCATGCCTGTGTCCCGATGGGTGGCGAGACCTCGACTCATGGCATAGAGCACCCCCATGCGTCTCTCTCGGTAGCGGGCCAGCTCGGCTTGCTGGTGGAAACGCACGGCCAGATTGCTGATCACCAGGGCCACCACCAGCATCACGACGAATGTGAGGAGATATTGGGCATCGGACACCACGAAGGTGAAGTAGGGTGGTACGAAGAAGAAATCAAACGCCCCGACGCTCAAGATTGAAGCCAGCACCGACGGCCCACGCCCCCAACGAATCGCGATGACGATCACGGCGATGAGATACATCATGATCAAATTGGCCGCCGCGAAATATGGAAACATCAGCCAGGCAACCGCCGTCGCAATCAACACCCCAAGCCAGGCATGGACATATCCGAAAACATCGCTGGTCCTTTGGAACCCCCGGCTGACGACTGGTTGCCCTTCGCTGGCCTCTCCCGTAATGACATAGATATCGATTTCCCCACTTTGGTGGATAAGGTCGGATACGACTGACCCAAACATCCATTCTTTCCACCACGACCTGACCGGCTTTCCCACAATAATCTTCGTCGCGTTTCGGCTCTGCGCGTAACTCAAGAGTTCCTGGGCGACACTTTCACCGTTGAGCGTGACGGTTTCGGCCCCTAACTGCTCTGCCAATCTCAGTGTTTGTACCAGGCGATCCCGTTGGGTTTGCGGCAAGCCAAGATGCCGAGGAAGCTGAACATAGACCGCGATCCACTTGGCATGGAGGTCGGCGGCCATCTGGCGGGCGGCCCTGACGAGGCGCGGACCGCGAGGCTTCATATTGACGCACACCATGATGGTTTCTGCTGCCGGCCAGGTTCGGACCACTGCATGGTCGCGCCGGTAGACCTCCATCTGCTGGTCGACCCGCTCGGCCGTGCGGCGTAAAGCGAGTTCGCGAAGCGCGATCAGATTTCCCTTGGCAAAGAAATTTTGAATCGCATGCTGGATCTGCTCCGGAACGTACACTTTTCCGTCTTTGAGTCGCTGAAGAAGATCGTCAGGGGGGAGGTCAATCAACTCCACGTCATCTGCCCGCTCGAGAACAGAATCCGGGACGGTCTCACGCACCCGCACGCCCGTAATCTGCGTAACCACATCGTTCAAACCTTCCAGGTGCTGCACGTTCACGGTGGTATAGACCGTGATACCTTCCTGGAGTAACTCCTGAACATCCTGCCATCGTTTAGCATGACGCAGGCCCGCCGCGTTGGTGTGCGCTAGCTCGTCGATGAGGATGATGGTGGGACGTCGCGCGAGGGCCGCGTCGAGATCGAATTCTTGCAGTGTTGCGCCACGGTAGTCGACAGCGCGGCGCGGGAGGACCTCAAGTCCGTCCGCCAACGCCTCGGTTTCAGTCCGGCCATGAGTCTCAACGACGCCGATGACGACATCGACACCGTCACGCCGCTGCTCATGCGCCGCTTCGAGCATGGCGTACGTCTTCCCTACGCCGGGATTGGCGCCGAAGAAGACCTTGAGTTTGCCCTCGGCTTTGCGGGTTTCCTCCGCCTGCACACGCTTCAGCAGCGCATCGGGATCTGGTCGTGATTGGTTCATGGGAGCAGTTTCCCGCGCAACGTTTTATGCAAGATTGAAGACGACATAGTGAACGGCGCTTGAATTCTAGGGTAGGCCCGGAGGAGCGTCAACGGCACGATCGATCGTCCGGGGACTGAGCGTGCTTCAACCGACACCTCCAATCATGACCATCGGACATAGAAGCACTGAAACTAACGCCTCTCGTCGAGAGCGAGATTCAGCAGAAGAACATTGACTCGTGGTTCTCCAAGCACGCCAAGCTGGCGGCCCTCTGTGTATTGGACCACGAGGTCGCGCACAACGGCCTCAGCGAGCCCTCGAGCACGAGCCACTCTTCTGGTTTGGTACTGAGCAGCCGCCGGACTAATGTGGGGGTCCAGCCCGCTTCCGGATGCGGTGACTAGGTCGACAGGGATGGGCGAATCGTTGCCCGGATCTGCCGCTCGTATGACTGCTACTCTCGCTTTGACCGCTTCGATCAACGCCGTGTTGGTCGGTCCGAGGTTCGACCCTCCCGACGCAGCGGCGTTGTAGGGAAACGGCGCGGTCGCCGACGGACGGCTCCAGAAATACTCCGGCCTGTCAAAATACTGTCCGATCAACTTGGACCCGATCACCTTGCCTTCGCGCACGATCAACCTGCCGTTCGCCTGGTCCGGGAAAAACACGTAAGCCAGTCCTGTGACCGTCAGGGGGAAGACCAGACCGGTCAACACGGTCAAGAGCAGCAACATGGTCATGGCCGGTCTTATTTGGTCCTTCATATCTCTCCCCTTGCGGCCTAATGGTTAACCCAATCAAACAAGATGCAAAGCCACCAGAATGATATCGATCAGCTTGATGCCGACGAACGGCACGACCACGCCGCCCAATCCGTAGATTAAGAGGTGCCGCCGAAGCAGCAGCCCCGCTCCGATCGGTCGGTAGGTGATGCCTCTCAGGGCGAGTGGAATGAGCGCGACGATGATCAGAGCGTTGAAGATGACCGCGGATAGGACCGCGCTCTGCGGAGTCGCCAGCCGCATTGCGTTCAATGTACCAAGCACCGGATAAGTCGTGGCAAAGGCCGCGGGAATGATGGCGAAGTACTTGGCCACATCGTTGGCGATGCTGAACGTGGTCAACGCGCCGCGAGTCATAAGCAACTGCTTGCCGATTTCTACGATTTCAATGAGCTTGGTCGGGTTGGAATCCAGATCGACCAAATTCCCAGCCTCCTTGGCTGCTTGCGTTCCCGTATTCATGGCGACTGCCACATCGGCCTGTGCCAGGGCTGGCGCGTCGTTTGTTCCGTCCCCGGTCATGGCCACGAGACGACCTTCGCCTTGAAGCTCGCGGATCAACTTCAGCTTGGCTTCCGGCGTGGCCTGGGCCAGGAAATCATCCACTCCCGCCTCCGCCGCCACGGCTGCTGCTGTTTGCGGGTTGTCGCCGGTGATCATGACCGTCTTGATGCCCATCCGGCGCAGCTCAACAAATCGTTCCTTGATCCCGCCTTTGACGATGTCCTGCAGCGCAATCACCCCAAGCACCTTGGCCTTCTCTGCTACCACCAGTGGCGTTCCGCCTTGCTTGGCGATCGTCTCGACATTCAGCCGGACAAACTGAGAAAAGTTCCCTCCTTGAGATGTCACATAGAATTCGACCGCATCCGCCGATCCCTTGCGGATCTGCCGCCCATCAAAGTTAACCCCGCTCATCCGTGTCTCGGCCGTGAAGGGCATAAACGTGGCGCCCATCTCATGGATGTCTCGCGCACGTAACCCATACTTCTCCTTGGCCAGGACAACGATGCTGCGGCCTTCAGGCGTCTCGTCCGCCAACGACGAGAGTTGAGCCGCGTCGGCCAGCGTCTGGGCGTCTACCCCCTCAGCCGGAAGGAAGACTGTCGCCTGACGGTTGCCCAGCGTGATGGTGCCGGTCTTATCCAGCAACAGGACATCCACATCACCGGCTGCTTCAACAGCCTTTCCCGACATCGCAATAACATTGGCCTGTACCATGCGATCCATGCCGGCAATACCAATTGCCGAGAGGAGAGCCCCAATGGTCGTCGGGATCAGGCAGACCAAGAGTGCCACCAACACGGTGACAGTGACCTTAGTCCCTTGCCCCATGGCCTGCACGCTATACAGCGAGAACGGCAATAACGTCACCGTGGCTAAGAGGAAAATGATGGTCAGAGCTGCGAGCAGAATCGTGAGGGCGATTTCATTCGGCGTTTTCTGGCGCTTGGCTCCTTCCACCATGGCGATCATCCGATCCAGGAATCTTTCTCCAGGACTGGCCGTGACGCGAACGATAAGCCAGTCAGATAGGAGCTTCGTGCCTCCCGTGACGGCGCTGCGATCGCCGCCGCTTTCTCGAATGACGGGCGCGCTCTCGCCGGTAATGGCGCTCTCGTTCACTGACGCTACGCCTTCGACCACCTCGCCGTCGGCAGGGAGGAAATCTCCTGCCTCCACGAGGACCACATCACCTTTCTTGAGATGATTCGATGACACCACGCTGAACGGATCGCTTCGCTGAAACTGTCGGTTCCACACGTCATGATGCTCGCTCTCAGGATCAATCGTGCCGAGCTTCTTGGCCGTGAGTTCTCGACGCGCGCGCCGGAGTGAATCGGCTTGCGCTTTGCCACGGCCCTCCGCCATGGCTTCCGCAAAGTTTGCAAACAGCACGGTGAACAAGAGCCAGATGGCGATGGCGAAAATGAACCAAGTCGGCGCTTCTCCTGCTCCGGCCATCGCCTGTAGAAACAGAATGGTGGTAAAGACACTTCCGACCCACACCACAAACATGACCGGATTCTTGACCTGATGACGAGGGTCAAGTTTGACGACGGCGTCGCGCAACGCAAGGCGCACGACTGCGGTGTCGAAAAGAGACTGGGACTTGTGTGCTTTTGTCGGCATGCTCATCGGGTCTAACTCCTTAATGTCCCCGCATCATCAGCTCTTCGACGACGGGCCCCAAGGCCAGGGCAGGAAGGAACGTGAGCGCTCCGACCATCACGACCACGCCGATTAAGAGAACCACAAACAGCGGGGTGTCGGTGGGCAAGGTTCCAGGACCGGCCGGTACCACTTTTTTGCGGGCCAGAGCCCCTGCAAGCGCCAGAGTCGTAATGGCCAACCAGAACCGAGAGATCAGCATTGCGATCCCTCCGGTTAGGTTGTAGAAGGGAGTATTCGCGTTGAGCCCCGCGAACGCGCTGCCGTTGTTGTTGCCCTGGGATGTATAATTGTAGAGGACCTCACTGAACCCATGAGGACCGGGGTTCAAGATAGACGATCGGCCTGTCTCAGTGCTGATCGCCAGGGCTGTGAACCCCAAGACGACAATGGGCATGATGAGAATGAGCAGCGCAGCCATTTTCATCTCATAGGGTTCGATCTTCTTGCCCAAATATTCAGGTGTCCGCCCGACCATGAGGCCAGCAACAAACACAGCAATGATGGCGAAGACGATCATGCCATACAGTCCCGACCCGACTCCGCCGAACACTACTTCGCCAAACTGCATGAGGAACAACGGAACAAGTCCACCCAGCGGCGTATATGAATCGTGCATCGAGTTCACCGAGCCATTGGAGGCAGCAGTCGTCACGACGGACCACAGGACAGACTGGGTAATGCCAAAGCGCAGCTCTTTCCCTTCCATGTTGCCGCCGGCCTGGTCGTCATGAGACTGCAGATCGACACTAGCTCCCGCCAGCAGCGGGTTGCCGCTTTGTTCAGCCCACAGTCCGAGGGGAACAAAACCGAGCAGCAGAATGGTCATGGCGGCGAAAATACCCCAGCCCTGTCGAGTGTCTCCCACCATTCGACCAAACGTGTAGCAAAGCGCGGCAGGAATGAGGAGGATGGCCAAGACCTCCAGAAAATTGGACAGCGGTGTGGGATTCTCGAATGGATGCGCGGAATTCACGTTGAAAAATCCGCCGCCGTTCGTACCGAGTTCCTTGATGGCGATCTGGGAAGCAGCCGGGCCCACCGCAAGGACCTGCTCGATTGCCGTTGCAGGCTCGGTTTTTGGCTTCCCCTGTTCATCGAGCACCGCCGGGCCGTTCGCATCGGTCACGAACTTGTGGTAACCGGTGGGCTGTAGCAGGGTCGCAGTCTGATAAGAATTGAAGGTCTGGACGACACCCTGAGATACCAAGAGAACGGATAACAGGAGAGCAAGGGGCAGAAGAATATAGAGCGTACTGCGGACCAAATCGTTCCAAAAATTTCCAAGCGTCGTTGACGTGCTCCGGCTCAACCCCCGGATCAATGCAACGAGCACCGCCATTCCCGTTGCGGCGGAGACAAAGTTCTGCACGGTCAGGCCGAGCATCTGGGTCGAGTAACTGAGGGTAGTTTCCCCGCCATACGCCTGCCAGTTGGTGTTGGTCGCGAAGCTCACAGCCATGTTGAAGGCTAGGTCGGGTGCAACCCCACCAAGATTGGCCGGGTTGAGGGGCAAAAGGCTCTGAAGCCGCTGCAAGCCGTAGAGAAACAAGAGCCCTGCTGCATTGAAGAGCAGCATGGCCACCCCATAGCTTTTCAAGTCCATCTCATCGGTTGGTCGAACGCCGCAGAGTCGATACATAGCCCGTTCAACGGGACCGAGGAGACGATCCAAGCCACAGGGTTTGCCTTCATACACTCTTGCCATATACCAGCCTAACGGCTTGGTAAGTGCCAGCAGCACGACGAGGAACACGAGCACTTGAAAGATCGCATTCGTAGTCATCAAAACCACTCCGCCTTCAGCAAGGCGATCATGAGATAGATCAGTAGCCCCACCGACACAATTCCGCTCAGCACGTACATCGCGCTCATCTGTAACCTCCCTTACAGGCGATCCAAACCAAACATCAGCCAGCCGGAGAGGATGAAAAAACCTACCGCCAGTGGAACAAAGACTATGTCCATAGTGCACGCCCTTCCTTAGGCATGCAGTCTAGCTCCTTCGCCATAAAAACGGTGTCAAAATAGACGGACGAATCGTCAAGAAGGGATCAAGATTCACGCACCATGACACGTCGAGCATCGGCCTGCACTTCAGGCTCCCGATGGCCTGGTTGTCGAAGTGAAGTTCGCGAATAAGTAGTAGCGTTACCGAAATCCCGCAAATGCGGAGGAGACTACTTCGAGAGTCGCCGATAGTGACGCAGCAAGAGGGCAGCTCCCCAGAGGAAGGAGCCGAGCATAAGGAGAATACCGACGTTGTACGTGATGTGAGCTAATCGATGATCCCATTCCAATAGGCCCAGCATCGTCAGAATATTGTTCCAGTCGTGCCCGTCGGTTTCTTTTCCGGTCACGCCACCGATGAGCATCAGGTCAAGCGCCCGCGCATCGTTGATGTACGGGGCAATGTCCATCAGACTCTCCGCTGTCCACCACAACGCCACCGACGCGCCGAACGGATCACGGGTCTTCACCAGAAATGTGCCGAGACAGATCATGGGCATGAGAATCTGGCCGAGCGTTCCTCCCAGAATCGTCATGAAGCGACCGAGCGGGATGAAGATCACATGTCCGGCTTCGTGAAAAGGCAGATTGATCAGGTGGAGAAACGACTCGCCGGTGTAATTGGACTCCAGCGGCGTCCTGATAAACGCCCAACCACACCATACCATGGCCACAAATACGGCGACGCGACCATAGAATGTCATTGAATCCGCTGTCGTGTCAGCTTCAATCAGCGATTGCTTGGCCGTCATCAGCCACCGGAGGCGCGCACTCGACGACGAAGGTGGTGAGTCTGGAACCCTGGCCAGACCTGGCCGGTACTTGGCGAAGATAATCCCGCATCGGACACACTCCGTCGCCTCATTAAGCCGTTCGGCCTGACATTTCGGACAATGGGTAGTGGATGCACCAGCAGTAAGCATGACTACACTGTAGAGTCGCGCTGGAAATCGGACAAGAAAATCAAAAGATTGGACGAGCAAACCGGAAGCAGCAAGGAATCATTTGGCAGATTGTTGAAAGACTATCTCGATGCTCGATGACTCTGAACACCTCAGAGATCACGACCTGAATTAGCGTACAGGATGTTCAAAAGGACTGCTGCTCTCACCTGCCCTACCCCGACACGCCAGACGCGCCGTTCCGCAGGCGCGGCCACAGCGAGCGAAAGGCCGAGGAGGTACAAACCAAGCTTCGCTTGAGCCGCTCGCTTCGATCACATGCGAGCGGATAAGTATCTTCCCTTCGACTTCCGTACGTTGAGGCTTTGAGCGATGCGAGAACGAAGCTGGAAGATTTTTTCAACATCCTGTTAGTGGAAGGAAAAGGGAACCGGCGCAAACGTGATGACAAACACGGCAAATGCAATCCATCCGACAATGGTCCTGTTTCGACCCAGCGGGACATGGGGATCCATGACAGGGGGATGGCCGACACCCCACAGTCCCGCCATGAACGCCCACAGAAACCAACCCGACCAGCCGATGAATCCCAAGATCAATAAAATAGGAAGAAAGGCGAGCGCCATCGTCCGCTGGCGGCCACCCCACAAGGCATAGGCCACATGGCCGCCGTCGAGTTGGCCGATCGGAAGAAGATTGAGTGAGGTCACGAAGAGTCCGAACCAGGCGGCAAAGCCGATCGGATGGAGTACCACATCGGCTTCGGGCGGTAACGGTCCGATCACCACCCAGGACATGAACTGGAGCAGCAAAGGTTCGCCCAGGTGCAACCCATACGTGGCTGTTCGATCCACCACCGTGGACAAACTGAGTCCGATGATCAGCACGATGACGGCGACGCCGAAACCTGCCAGGGGACCGGCGACGCCGATATCGAACAACGCCCGACGACTGAGAATCGGACCCCGCATGCGGATGATCGCGCCGAATGTCCCGATGAAATGAGGCGGCCCCGGAATGAACAGCGGCAAGGATGCCGGTACTCGGTGAATCTTGGACAAGAGATAATGTCCCAGTTCATGCGTGGTGAGAATAAAAAGCAGCGATCCGGCAAACGGAATTCCCCGCCACAATGCCTCAGGAGAAGCCAGGAGAAAATTGAGAGGCCCACGCACCGGCCCGCTGTAGGCTTGGTAGGCTCCTGCCCACAATGTGGTAAAGACCGTCAGGAGAAAGAGGACGACGGGCAAGGTCCACTTCGAGAATAAAGATGGTTCGGCATCATCTTCAGTCTCCGTCTGGTCGATGACCTGCGAGACCAGCTCTTCTCTTGTATCTAGAGCGACTTCGCGATCGAGCTCTCGATGTTCGTTCCGACCCAGTCTATCCATACCATCCCTGCTCAGCTGATTCTCGCGAACGGATTATGGTCCAGCTCTTCTTCAACGGTCGTAGCAGGCCCATGCCCAGGAAAGAGACGGTAGTCTGGGGAAAGGGTCAGCAAACGGTCGCGAACCGAATTGAGATGCGTCGAGTACAGCTCCTTGGGATTGGACCGACCGATTGATCCGGCAAAGAGGGTATCCCCGACGAAACACACCGGCAGCTGCTCGTCATCGAGACCATAACAGATGCCGCCTGGGGTATGCCCTGGCGTCGTCATACATCGGACCGTACGGCTGCCGACATGAATCGCCATTCCATCGAGCGGCGTCACCAGCAAATCCCTCCGAGGCCGCCAATCCAACAGCCCTTCATCCTCAGGACCAAGGTACACCGGGACCTCGCAATGGCCCAGGATCTGCTCGATCCCGTCCGCATGGTCCGCGTGGCCATGCGTCAAGCACACACCAATCAGGCGCAACCCACGTCGACGAAGCAGATCCAGCATCGCGGGGGCGTTATAGGCGGTATCGACCAACAAAGCTTCACCCGCATCATGGAGGATGTAGCCCTGAACTCCATACCCGTTGACAGAGCCTTGAACTATGTCAACCCAGGGCGGCATGTGTTGCGCAACCGGCTCCCACGTATCGACCGCGATCTGTTCAAGCGGCTCAGCGCGTAAACCCAAGGCCTTTGCCAGAGCTCGCACTTCCGTACGGTCCCGTGGCTGATCGCCTCGTTCCAGCTCGCTAATATCGCCCCCCGGCAAACCCGTCATCCGAGCCACATCACCAACCGAGAGACCCTGGCCGGTGCGCGCTTTCTTGAGAATATCGCAAAAGTCGTCTTCTAACGGCATAGTGACCTATAGGAAAATCCTAATGGGCATGTCATACGATCAGAACTCGTGTGAGTTCCTCTCCTCGTGGCATGGTTGCACGACCGACTTACCCTTCCGGACTCAGCTTGATTTCCTTCACATCTCCAAACGTTGATAGCGCTTTCGGCAGCGCATCTCCCGACCCGACCGCGATGATTCTCAGTCGATCGGGATGTAAATGTTTCTTGGCCGCCGCGAGGACATCCTCCTTGGTCAGCTTGATCACCTGTGCGCGCAACTGCTGGAGAAAGTCATTCGGTAACCCATCGTACTCCAGCTCGATTAAGCGACTCACGATAGCCGATGGGCTTGCAAAGGAGAAGACGAACGAATTCACATACGCTTCTTTCGCTTCCGCAAGTTCGGCGTCTGTTACCGGCTCTTCGCGCATGCGTTCCATATTTGCCACAAACCGCTCGATCACTTCCTGCGTAGAGGTCTTCTTAGTTTCGGCCCGCATCATCCAGACACCCTGATCGTGCATACCTGTATGGAGTCGGCTCCCGACAGAGTAGGCCAGCCCTCGCTTCGTTCGCACGTCGTTGAAGAGACGGCTGCGGAACGAGCTTCCTCCCAAGATATCGTTCACGATCGCCAATGCGACATAGTCGGGATCGCTCTCCTTGATCGAAAGATGGCCCACTCGGAGATGCGTCTGCGATGTGTCTTTATTGATGAACCTCACCACAGGTTGAGACATGTCCGTTTCCGACACGTCGGGAATCTTCAGCTCGGGCACCGTGCCCTTTTGCCAATTGCCAAACACCTTCCGGAGTGAGGTCAGCATCTCGTCTCTCGTAAAGTCGCCGGTCACGCCAAGCAGCATCGCGTTTGGGTGAATCGTGCTGCGATGAAATGCGACGAGGTCCTGCCTCGTGAGACGCTTGATTGAATCGACTGAAATTTCTCGAGCCGTCGGATGCTCGGCGCCATAGAGCGTTTTGGTAAATTCTCGGCTTACGATGGAACCAGGGTTATCTTGTCGGCGGCGGATCGACTCGATGGCCTGTAATTTGGCCAGGTCCAGACGAGCAGGCTCAAACGCCGGCGATCGAATGAGACCGGCAAAGATCTCCAATCCTCGATTCAGGTCCTTGCTCAACACATCCAGGGACGCCGAGCCCGATTGCCTTCCAATCCCAATGTGGACATCGCCCGCAAACTGCTCCAACTCCGCATCGACCTGCTCCGCCGACAAACCACCACCACCACCGGTGCGCATCACCGCTCCCGTCATAGCTGCCAATCCAACCTTATCGGCTGGGTCGAGCCAACTCCCAGTCCGCATGGTGGCGGTGATCGTGACCAAGGGCAACTCATGGTCCTCCAACAGATAGATAACCAAGCCATTGTCCAAGACCACTCGCTCCGGCTCAGGCGGTGAGAACTCAACCGGCTCAAACTTCATGGTTCTGGGATCTTCAACCTCTAGATCGGCCGAATAGGCCACCGATCCCGACAGCAGCAGGAGGACCACCACGGCAAGCAGCCTCGCAACCTCGCTTCTCACACTCATCCAGCCCGCCTTTCCACGCCTCATGGTCTCACCCCGCTGACAGGCGTCGCCGCAACAGCTTTCGCGTTCCCCTTCTTCACCAAGACGGCAACCGTCCGGTTCGCCTTGGTAAAGTACTGCGTCGCAACTCGCTGCACATCGGCAGCGGTCACCTTGGCCACCTTGTCGCGTGAAGTCAGGATGTACTGCCAATCACCCGCCACCGCCTGATACAACGCCAGTTGGGATGCCAACCCACTGTTCGAGCGTAGCCCTCGCACTAAGTCCGCATCCAGATTGTTGAGTACCTTCTCCAGCTCCTTGGGCGACACAGGTTCCCGCTTCAATCGTTCGATCTCTTCATAGATCGCGGCTTCTACTTCTGCGGTTGTATGAGGAGCCAGTGGTATCGCTGTGACGACGAACAGATTCGGTGCACGTGCTCCCGGGTGACTCGCATCCGATCCGACCGAGACAGCCAGACGCTTTTCACGGACCAACTTCTGATGCAGGCGAGACGTGAGCCCTTCGCTCAGTACGGCATCAATCACGTCGAAGACATCGTCATCCGGATGTCCCAATGTCGGCTTGTGATACCCAACAACAATAGCCGGCTCCGCGTCGAATTCGACCTCGATCCGTCGCTCCCCCCGCTGCTCCGGCTCGACCGTCACCAACGATGGCGGCGGCGGCGCAGACGGAATCTTTCCGAAGGTCTGTTCGATCAACGCAATGACTTCCCTAGGATTGATATCGCCGACCAGGGCGATCGTGGCACGATTCGGGCCATAGTGGGTCTTGAAGAAGGCTTCCGTGTCAGCGGGTGTCAGCGACAAGATATCGGATCCCCATCCGATCGTGGGAATGCCATAGCTGTGGGCGCGGAATGCCGCCGATGTGAAGGTCTCAAACAACAGACCATTCGGACTGTCGTCGTTGCGTAAACGCCGTTCTTCCATCACAACGCCCCGCTCCTTATAGAACTCACGCAATACGGGATGAGCCATTCGATCTGATTCGATCGCCGCCCACAAAGGCAATCGATTGGATGGGAAACTGATCATGTAGCGGGTCAGGTCTTTCCCCGTCGAAGCATTGAGCCCAACGCCGCCATGGCGCTGGTACAACAGAGCCATTTCGTTACCGACGACATACTCAGCTGCCTGTGCCTGGAGCTCCGTAAAACGCTTTCGGAGTGATTCGATCATCGCGCGCTCTTCGTCCGTTTCCCTCGCGCCGTCGGCATCAACATCGCGCTGGCGTTGATCGAGCTCGGTTCCAACGAGTGCCAGCTCGTCTAAGATCGGCTTCTCTTCCTCGTAGTTCGTCGTGCCGATGATGCGGGTGCCTTTAAACGCCATATGCTCATAGAGATGAGCGATGCCGGTTTGACCGACCTGCTCGTTGATCCCCCCCACCGCAAAGGTAATATTGATCGACACGATGGGCGTCTGATGTCGTTCCACCATCAGAACCGTCAGTCCATTCGCAAGTCGGTGTTCGATCACTCGCTCGGCAAGACTCGAGCTTGACGCGTACGAAGGGTTGATTGAGTGGAAAGTCACCATGGCGAGAGCGCAAACAGCCAGAACCGTACAGCTGATGGCCTCTCCTGCCGTCGTCTGGCCGACCCGTCGTTTCACTCTGCACCGTTCATAATCGGTCATATGAAAAGCTCCATCAGTTGTTGTGGGTGTTCGATGAACCAATCGGGCTGACAGGCTGCCATCTTCTCCCGGTTACCCATCCCATACCCCACGGCGCACACCCGGATGCCGGCGTTATGGCCTCCATTGATATCATTCGTGCTGTCCCCGATAAGCACCGTCCGCTCTTTCGGCACCCCCACCGTGTCCATGATGTGCAATAACATGCCGGGTTCCGGCTTGAGTCCAAAGCCGTTGTCTCCACCCACCATGTACCCAAAATGCTGGGGACCTAACCCGTTCATGATCACGTGGGTATATTCGATTGACTTGTTGGTCGCAATCGCTTTCTGCTTGTGAACAAAATGCTGCAGCATCGGCTCGATGCCCGGGTAGAACGTAGTCCGGTCCAAACAATGTTCGAGATAGTGGCCGCGAAATATCCTCAGCGCTTCCTCGAATCGGACCTGATTGCCCTCTCCGACTGCCAGGCGCAACAGTCGTTTCACGCCGTCGCCGACGAACCCAAAAATCTCCTCAATGGGACGCTCGGGTAACCCCAGTGCGACAAGGGTAAAGTTCACAGAATGGGCAATATCCCATTTGGATTCGATCAGGGTGCCGTCTAGGTCGAAGATCAGCAAGTCTACCGGAGTCTGCGCCATGATTATTGGGCCTTTCGCAAGGAGTCGATGAGCGACGCCAGTTCTGTCCGATGAGCGTCATTCTGCTCATTCGCTTCGGCTTCTCGCGCGAAACTCACCATCCGTTTCAACCCCACGTGGGGAGGGATGATCGGGGAGACGATGCGCCAGTAGTTCCCCACAACTTTCACGTGGAATCGGACCTCTTCTGTTGTGTCCTCAGGAATGAAGATGGCATTCTCGAGGTAGACCGCGCCCCGCACGTGAAACGTCACCGGAATGACCACTTCCAGATTATTGAGGATTTCCCATTTTCGATAATCATCCGGCACGCTGGTTTCCTCGATCACCACCACACGGCCCCATGCGGGCTCTTCCTTCCAATTGATGTAGGGAGTCAAGGTGTCAAACGACGGAGCGTCCAGGCGAGCACCTTTCTGATCAAGGAGCACATAGCGCTTGACGACTTCCGCTGGAGAGCGCTTGATCGAGCCACTCGGACTTACCTGTGCATGTGACGTGGCGGCCAGGCTGAGGACCGCCAAGGCAAGAAGGGATGATGCAAGGCGAACGCGCACCCAGAATGTTCCACACAGGTCAGACAAGATCTCGCTTCTTCTCTATAGTAGAGAACACAGTACCTACCTCATTCTAGCAAACAGGACTGGAGACATCCAGGCAACAACGTGATGACCCCCGACGTTGTTTGACCTTCTTGAAAAGAGAATGCTACGGTCTCTTCATCGTCTTCGTGCGGAATTCGGGGAACCAGAACCGATGTCCACTCATCCTCGGCGATGGACGCCACTTGCCGCGCTTCTCATCGCGCTACTGTGTGCAAGCAGCATCGGCTCTTTCATCTCAGCAGCCGATGCCAAAAGTGGCGTCGCCCCCTTTCCTGGCAACTCCATCCTGACCCCGTTAGAACCAACCGATGCCCCTCCTTTGCTCAGAACCGCTCCTCAGAAAGCCTACGATCTCCTTCAGCGGTTGGAAGAGCGAGGCGGCTCACCTCTCCCTGGCTATGTCGGCGGGCGTGAGTTCCAGAATCGAGAACGACGCCTTCCAGGAGGCCGCTATCGGGAGTATGATGTCAATCCGAAGATTCGAGGCCGCGGACGCGATGCCGAACGAATCGTCATTGAACAGCGGACCGGGAAAGCCTATTACACGGGAGATCACTACCGAACGTTCGTCCCTCTTAACTGACACGAGGGGAAATCAACGAGTGCTCTATGTCACTTAAACCAACATTTGACACACATCTGAATAACGCGACCCCTCCCTGGTCAACTTTGCTTGTGATACCCGGTGGGGCTTCCGCCACATCCCTGGTGAAAGCTCCGCCGGGATTTGCGTTGCGTATGATCCAGGGAAAGAAATGCCGTCTTTCATCGGACCTCTTCAATGAGTTCGCACGAGCACTCGATTTTCCGGATTACTTCGGACACAACTGGGACGCCTTAGAAGAATGTCTCGCCGATTTCGAATGGCTCTCAGCCAAAGGGTACATCCTTCTCATCACAGACGCTCAAGCCGTGCTTCCCGATGATGAAGACGAGTATGAAACACTGCTGGAAGTCCTCAGCGATGCCGGCGAAGCGTGGAGTAAGGGACAAACGGCTGACGGTCGGCGGGCTCCATTTCATGGAGTGTTCGTCGTGGCCGAACAGGACAAATCGAAACGGAAACGCTGGGACCTAGACGAATTCTTCCTCGAAGGGCAAAAGACAACCCGGACGAAACCACCCCGCAAACGTTCAGCGAAGACTTCAAAGAAGTAAGGGCCCGTGGGGACGGTTGAGCTTCAGAATAAATCGTACGAGTTTTGCGGTGCTAAAGGCCGACCTTTGAGGCCAAGTCTTTGAGGCCGACACCAAGCTGCATGGCAGAGAGCACAATCCGGCGAGTACGCCAAGCACGGCTTCTGATATTACCGGTAGGAGCCGTATAGACACCTATCCTCGGCCCACGAGCAGCCCATCGGGCCCGCACCGCTGTCTCATGCTCGAGGCAGATGCTATGCGTCTCCCTCAGATCATCCAGCGGCGCTTTTTCGCCCACGAACCCGCTCCGACCTTCTCCGCGGCACCATGAACAGATGACCTTCATAGCCAGCTCTCTCTTCATTGATACACACAGCAAGAATTGCGCCGTAGTTCTTCCGCATAGACAAATCAGATAACAAAGGGGATTTCGCTCTACGGGCGAAGAGCCCTAATTTTCACTGTATCTAATTTGATAGAAGCGTCACGCTTCCGACAATTTTTGCCCGCGGCGAGATACTTCCGCGATGATTCCTCTGCGGTCTGTTTCTTGACCAGCTCTCATCCTGCATGATAGGGTGCGCCCCCATTATGAAAACGTCCCGCTCTGCGAAACTCTTCACCGAGGCTCAACAGCTCATACCTGGAGGCGTCAACAGTCCCGTCCGAGCCTTCCGCTCCGTCGGTGGACAACCACGCTTTATTGCTCGCGCGAAAGGATCGCGCCTCTACGACGTGGATCGGAACGCCTACATCGATTACGTGCTGTCTTGGGGTCCGATGATCTTAGGGCATGCGCATTCCGCGGTAATCTCGTCGATTAAGAAAGCGGCGGGACAAGGGACGAGTTACGGCGCGCCCACGGAACTGGAAGTGTCGCTAGCCAGAGAAATCCGCAACGCTTTTCCTTCGATGGAAAAGATCCGGTTGGTCAGTTCCGGAACCGAGGCCGTCATGAGCGCAATCCGCGTGGCGCGAGGATTTACCAAGCGGGCGGGCGTGATGAAGTTCGAAGGCTGCTACCACGGGCACGGCGACTACCTATTGGCGAAAGCCGGATCGGGACTGGCGACGTTAGGGATTCCGGATTCACCGGGCGTGCCTGATGACTTTGTCAAACATACCCTCACCGCCCCCTATAACGACATTCGCACGGTGCAGCAACTCATCACGACGCACCGTGACAAGCTGGCCTGTGTCATCCTCGAACCGATTGCGGGCAATATGGGCGTGGTGCCTCCTGCTCCTGAATTTTTATCAGCGCTTCGGCAGCTGACAGCAGAGCACGATATCCTCTTGATCTTTGATGAAGTGATTTCTGGGTTTCGCGTGAATTATGGTGGAGCGCAGGCACTCTATGGCATCACGCCGGACCTGACGGTACTGGGCAAGATTATCGGGGGAGGCTTACCAGTTGGTGCTTATGGCGGGCGCAAAGAGATCATGGATCTCATCGCACCGGTCGGGCCGGTCTATCAGGCCGGCACCCTCTCGGGAAATCCACTGGCAGTCTCCGCAGGCTTAGCCACGCTTAAGCAATTACGGGTGAAGGGGGTTTACAAGCAGCTGGAGCAACGATCTTCTGCCCTAGCTAAAGGTATTGGCGAGGCAGCAAAAAAGGCAGGGGTTCCCGTCACGCAAACCCGCGTCGGATCGATGCTGACGACGTTCTTTACATCCGGACCTGTCGTGGATTGGAATACGGCGAAACAATCCGACACGAAGCGGTACGGCCAGTTTTTTCATCACATGCTGGAACAGGGCGTGTATCTGGCTCCATCCCAGTTTGAAGCGGCCTTCCTCTCCACCGCCCACAGTGCACAGGACGTTGAGAAAACCATCCGCGCCGCGCACGCTGCGTTCAAGAAGCTCTAAAGACATTTTTGAGGACGCGCGTATCTGTATCTTACAAGATACGAATCGTATCTGTTCAGATACAGAGCTGTTCCTCCAGAAGCCTCTTCCGCTTTACTAGGGACACTTCCTCACTCGTCATCCTCGTCTTCCGCATCTAGCGCTTCTTGCCGCTTTTGTTCCTCCATCGCGTTATGGAGCAACATGCGAATAAACATCGAATAGAGCGACCCTTTTTCCAGCGTTCCGCCTGGCGGGATGGCAATTTTCCCTTCTTTAATCATACGATCCATCCAGGCCTTTTGATCCGGGGCAATCAAGATTGGAATCTCGACCAGCCCTACCCGTCCCATCATATCCATACGTGTAAACCTCCCTGAAGCATCACGAGTTCAATTCGACACATGACCGCATTGCAGCATGCGGTTTTGAACATTGTCAATCGATCGGAGACTGGCACAACACGTGCGTTATCACACAACATGAAACAGCGTCTGACCATCGTCACTTGTTTGCTTGTCGGTTGGGTCTTGTTCGTTCCATTTTTACCTGCCGCCCATGCTGAGCGCGTGCGGAAATCCGATCTTGGCTCGACTCTGCAGCAACAGTGCGACCTCTGCTGGTATCCATTACCAAATGATGAACAATCGAATCGCCTTCCCGCATACAAACAGCCTCGACACAAACGTCCACCTGACAGCCGACCACAGCGCTATCCCAAAGGACGCTACAAACTAGGGTCCGCGCACAAGCAATCCCGGCTTTCCACTCTTCGAGCCCGGTCACGGCAAGAGGCGAGACTCCTGAGCGATCTCCAAGTCCGTGCAGTGGATGGAGATACCATTCGGGTTGGAGGCGAACGTATCAGACTTCGTGGGATCGACACGCCCGAAATGAGCGAACTTGCAGGCCCGGCAGCCAAGCAGCGGCTAGAAGAACTCCTGCGTAGCGGCTCGATCCGAATCATACCCCATGCACGAGATGTCTATGATCGCCTCGTAGCCGATGTGTTTGTGAACGGGCTAAATGTGGCAGAGATATTAATCCAGGAGGGTTACGAGAAACCGCGGTCATAGAGACTCTGAACCCACCTAGTTGAAACATGAGATGGTAGCGATCCGTAGGAAGCACAAGATGGGAAACAACGGTATCCAAGCCCTTCATGATGTGGATACACCGCCAAGTTTCGCCGTCTATCTCAACAAGTGGCACCTTGACAAAGGCTGACAAGAGACAGATATTGCGGATATTTCCAGCAGGGAAGCATCAGAGATTGAGCGGGATATACCGCGAGCTCATCGCGGAACCCTCAGCAGTTCACTTAATAGTTAGGCGTCATGATCGTCGTATCCTGGAACTGCGCCGGGGCGCTCCGCAACAAGTTTACCTTTCTCCAGAACTTATTCCCAGACGTCTGCCTCATTCAGGAATGTGAGGACCCGACGCGCAGTGCAAGTGACTCATACCGCCAGTGGAGTGCGAATTCGCTTTGGATCAGCGACAATAAGAACCGCGGGCTAGGCATATTCGCAAAGCCACATATCCGTCTTGAACCAGTTGCGCTGGATGCCAATGGACTTGAGACGTTTCTCCCCTGCAGGATTGATGGCTCAATGACACTTCTTGGCGTCTGGACACGACGGACAGAGGCCTACGACTTTAGATACATCGGCCAGCTTTGGAAGTACTTGAATCTGCATACAGAAGCACTCCGTGCCGAGATCTCCATCGTCATGGGTGACTTCAACAGCAATGTGATTTGGGATAAGCGTCACGCGGCAGCAAGTCATGCAAGCGTTGTGCAGCAGCTATCGAATATCGGCTTGGAAAGTCTGTATCACCATGCTATGTCGGTGCCACAAGGAAAGGAGCGAGACGCCACGCTCTTCCTACAGCGGAATCTAAAGAAGCCCTACCATATCGATTACGCCTTCATTCCAAAGAACCTCCTACCATACTCGACCATCGAGATCGGTGAAAGTCATACATGGCTAAAATACAGCGACCACATGCCAGTAAGAGTGAACATAGGTACTAACCATGACGCCCAGCCCTAACAAAGATACAGCCCATCTCAGAGGCTCCTGAGTCGAGGGCTCGTCTTGTTTTGTGCATTGCAGTTTTAAACACAATACCGAATTCATGAGCTCAAGGGGCCATTGTGACGAGGGTGTCCCAACCCAGTAGCAGCACCCACCCTGACCATTCCGTTACTAATACAAGAGAAGACGTGGACATCTCTCTGGTGACTCATAGGATCCTTCTTCGAACCAGTATCTCTGAGCTTTTTATTCTGACGTGCCGACCCCTCACAGAAGTACGCACCCCTCCCCGCTGTCACTGTATCGAATGAGATTCGACCCGTGTCGGTCTAGATACAGCCCCGCTGTAGACAGTCAGTAGCAAACTCTGTAAATCAACAGAAGAAAAGGACTGTGAGCGAAGGTCCGCTCATTGCATAGCTATTTGCAATGTGAACTGCCTCAATGGTCTGCATCAGGACCCACTCGAGAATCGGGGGAAAGAGGTGCACCAGGAGTTTAAGATCTAGGACCAATTCAACAAGCCTAGCGGATGGAGGAATAAAAATGGTGAGGGTGGCAACATTTAATCTCAACAACCTCTTTTCGCGTTTCAATTTCCAAGGACAAGTCGGAGCCATCCCTAGCGAAGGGACGGGTGGCATTACGCTCACGTTTGACCAGAACCAATTTACAGCACGCACGTTTATGGGGCGATTGGTCAAGGCTAAGGATCCAACTGATACGCACGAGATCGCCAGGCGAATCACAGAGGTCATGAACGCTGATGTTCTTGCTGCTCAAGAAGTTGAACATATCGAAGTCCTCAAGCAGTTCAACCGGGAGTTTCTCGGAAATCTCTACCAACATACTGCCCTCGTTGAGGGTAATGATCAGCGACTCATCGATGTGGGGATCCTTTCGAAGCTTCCGATTGGGACTATTGTTTCTCACCAAACGGCTGTCCATCCGGATGAGCCCAATCGCCGCGTCTTTAGTCGAGATCTACTACAAGTGGAAATCCTCCACAGCAACGGCAACAAACTCTTCACGATCTACAATACCCATTTGAAGAGCCACTTTGTTTCCGCTGAGGAAAATCCAGTGCAGGGCGCCATCAATGCCAACAATCGGCGCAAAAGACAGGCGGAGACGATTTCGCGCATCTTGAGTCGAATGGAAAGAGCAAATGGTCGGTTTGTGTTAGTGGGAGATATGAACGATCCATCTGATTCTAAATTTATTGCGCCGATGCTCACGGTGGACAATCACCCTCTTGTTAACGCGCTTGAGAACCCAACAGAAACTCGACCCGCGAAAGTAGAGACCTCGGGGCAGGGGCCTGGGCCCCAATCAAAGGCATGGACACATCGCTTTAACCCACCAGGACCAGAGTTTCCTCGTTATGAACTCTTCGACCACATTTGGATTAGCCAGTCTCTTGCCGAGAAATTCTCGAATCCTACGATTGACCGACGTACCAAGCACGATGGGGATGGCAGCGATCACGACCCTGCGTGGATTGACATAGACATATAGATTGGCGTGCGTGATGGTGTCGGCCTGCGCATTGACTTATTGTGGGACCGTATATTGCGGACCTAAACCAAGTGATGGAAAGCGGGACTCTCTAAGTTCTGGACCATGATTCCTTAATTGCGAGAACCAGACAACCACTGCAACGGAACGACGTCGGGGTGGTTAGCGCCGCGTAAATAGACGCTTGGCATCGCAGGTGAAAAATGGGCTTGATCCCATCTCCAGATTATTTGTAGGTTCCCGTCAGCCTCGATTGCATTCCTCGACGAACACGATTAGCATTCTACTATTGGTGGCAGATTGATTGTCTGACTTCATGAAAGCTTCATTTTTTCTTATTTTGTCCCTGACCGCGTCGCTCATGGGATGCGCACTCGAGCAGGAAATATCGCGTACACCTCGGACGGCGGTTGAACAAGTCTTGTTGACACAGGCGGTCGAGCAAGCCCTGGTAAATCTGACGGTTCAACTACCCGAAGGCGTCAATGTGGATGTGGATGCGACCGGGCTTGAAAGTGGCCGGTCTCAGCTTCGCATGACGAACGCGGATCGAGGCGCGATCGACCTTCCATCGCGCGACATTTTGTACGTCCGGGATATCGTGGCTGCCGAGTTGGGGCGGCGAGGCTATCGCGTCTCTGCCCGAGACACCGAGTCGCCGTACTTGGTTCGCGTGATGGCGGAATCGTTCGGCACGATGCAAGGCAGCATATTCGTCGGGATGCCGCCAGTTCAGAGCGTGTTGATCCCGTTCTCGCTCCCCGAACTTACCCTCTACAAGCGGCAGAACCAAAGTGGCTATGCCCGCTTGCATCTGGATCTCTATGATAATCGGACCGGCGAGTTCCTCGGTTCAACCCCCAAACTAGTCGGACGGGCGTTTTACAACCAGTATACGGTGCTGATCTTCGCAACCTGGAATCGCACCGATGTCACAGCCCCGCCGGTAGCAGGGCAATAGGCGAAAGGGAGAACGTATACCATCATGAAAAATGTCGAGATGACTGTCGAAGGCACGGTGCTGACAATTCGTGTGGATCTCTCCAAGGAGTTCGGTCCATCCTCAACGGGCAAGACGATTATCATTGCATCGACAGAAGGAAACGTGACCATTCCAAATCGGCAAGAGAAAATCGGGCTCAATGTCTACCGAAAAAAGTAGTGCAGGTGTCGACCATTTGGCCCTGCCGCTTGTACCCACCTGGCAACTCTCTTTACCGACCGGCTCTTGACAGATTAGAAACACCGTTCCAGGCCTGCAAAATCGGCTATACATCCCCAGAATACCTGTGATCCTGTGGATAGCGTTTCGAATGGTTGCATTGGCAACCATTGATCAATAGTGAGTGATCCGACCCTAAGGAGGGTATCGCTAGAAATGTGTGAAACTGTTGGAGAGAATCACATAGACCACTATTAGTTGTGGTTCCATGATCATAGTGCGGACGCCTAAAAAATAGGCAATTTGATGAATAGTTACGCCATTGCTGGCACCAATTGTCTACAAACACGAGTTATTCACACAGTTATCCACAGATCGTGGGGACTGAATCACGCCGCCTCATGAACGCACCTCAAGTGCCCTGAAAAAGCGCGAGAAATTCCACCGAATGTTGATGCTTTCTTCCGTTGACACCTTCCCTGCGTTTCCCCGACAATCGCATGGCTTCTTTGGACTTGAACCAATAATGTGAACCGAGAGACTGTTCAGTTTCGGCATCAGCGTACGTCTCGCTCCTTGTGAAATCCGTTCAAACATCGGCCAGATGATGTACCCGGTCGAATGATCGAGCTCACTATGAAGATCCATTCCATAGGGCTAGGTGTGATCCTCTCGCTGTTCCTCTTTGCCTGCACGTCACAGACAAAGAAAGCCGCAGGAGACCCGAACCAACCAGGCAAGGTGACCGCAAGCGGGTACTCCAAAGAGGGCTGTTTGCTTAACCTCAAGCTGGAAGCACGCGAGAGGAACATGCGGCTGAACCCCAACGACGTACAAGTGGACACCAATTCCCTCGCGTTCTTTCTTCTGTTTCTGGATTATGAAGGGTATCGGTGTTCCGGCAGCGTCACTGAACGAGAGAAACGAATCTTCTCCAGAGATTCACTTTACCCTGTTGATTAGATGGTAGAGGCATTGACACGGCAGGGTGATCTACACCATATCCTGGGGATTGCAAAGTGAATCTGGAAAGAGATACCATTTTTACCTCTCCAGACATTCGCTTGAGCAGAGATCTTGTGCAGAGATGAAGAGGCGGGACATTAGCGGTTGCCGTTGAATCTTGAGCTTCAGCAAATCTTTCGTTGAGAATTTGCTGGTGGCGCAGTCACTCTACACTATCTTTGAGGAAGTGAGGCCTACCATGAATGTACCAGCTCTAGCCTTTCTATCGACCGTCACCGTGTTGTTTGGAAATACCCCTGGCATAGCTGCCGTCTTTCAAACGACGGGTAACATCCCGACAGGCGCACAGGTTGCTCTCCATGCCTATCATGTTCGCGATGATTCGTCCTCTCAAAAGAAGGCTACGTCCCCGATACAGACCACGAAGGGAGACAAACAAAAACAGCCGGTGTCGGACCAATCCAAGCAACAACCGCGAGCGAAAGAGATAGAACTGAATGCCGACAAGCAGCGCAGTGGTACGGTAGAAACGCGGCCCGCTCAAAAAGAGCAGCAGAATAAGGTTGTTCGTGATCAAGGCAGTTCACAAAACGAGACTTCCCAAGAATTGAGCGCGCTGAAAAGCAGTCTTCAGGAGGCCACGCAGCAAATCGACGAGCTGGAGCGACAACTTGCCATCAGCAATCTTGAGCATGCAAAACGTCGACTAGGCGAACTTGAACAGCGGCTCGGTGTAAAAGATCAAGAAATAGCCACGCTTCGGTCCACCGTCGATGAAGGCTCCAAACTCAAAAGTGACCTGGCTGCTCAAACGGAGCAGGTAACTCAGGCCAACACTCGGGTCGCCGAGTTAGAACAACAGCTGGCGGGAAAAGAAAAAGAACTCACAAAGCTCAAGGACGATTTCCAACAAATCACTCAAAAGATGGAGGAGTTGACCCCACAGCTCACGGCTCGTACCGAGGAGCTGGCGAGGGCGAAACATTCGCTCGCGGACCTCGAACACAAATTGTCGAAGCGAGACGATACCGCTCAAGCACCAGAAACCGACTCCGGCGACAATAGCCCGTCTGCTGATCTACCACCCGACCCAAATCTATCCGTGACAAACCTGCTCCCACACAAACCCACTCGCACGGAAAGCCTCGAACCTTCCAAGAGTGACCTCAGCAAGGTCAGTGAAACTCTTTCCAGCACGATCGGGGATGAAATCAAGAAAGGCCGAGTGGCCTTGGAGCAGCGGAAAAACACGCTGATGCTCACGCTGGCAAGCGGGGACTTATTTGCCCCAGGTGATGCTACCATGACAGCGGAAGGCACCTCATTAGTCGAGCAGATCGGAACGATCCTGCAAAAGTTCAGCTTCCAAAGCATTGAAGTTGCGGGACATACCGATAGCACGCCGGTCCGAAATGACCCACGAAGAACGTTTCGAGATAATGGCGAACTCTCTCAGGCACGTGCCGAACATGCCAGTCAGGCATTAATCAACGGCGGGGTCGAGGTCGAACGAGTCAAGGCTGTCGGATACGCCGAGACCAGACCCATTGCAACCAATGAGACTAATAAAGGCCGTAGCAAGAACCGCCGAGTGGAGATTGTGATCTCCTCACCCGCGCCGGTTGGACCCTCGGCCCAGTTGAAATCACAAGATGGCAAGAAATCTGGCCAACCGATTTCGCTGAGTTCTCCCCGTAGGCCATGAGTCACCGAATATTCATGTGAGGGCTTTCAGTATCGTTTGGACTTATTCTGGGATCGTCAGTTTGGGGAACGGGCAATCCTTCCTATTGACCGTTCCCTTTACTCAAGTCTTGAGCCCGAGATCTTCCTTCCTGAAACGGTGCCTTCACGCCTCTGTTTGGCACCGATATTAACGGGCGACAATCCCGACGCGGACCAGTCCAGAGATATCCTCAGTGTCGTTGGACCGGGAGGCTCGATTGTTTGCTCGATTGTACCCGGCCTCGAAGGCGACCTTGGTGGTCCACTCAGCTGAACTGTACATGGCCCAGTCCACGATACCTCTCCACCGGAGCGTCTCATTATGAATGAAGCCATCGGATGAACGAGAACTCCCATAGTTGCCTACTGTGCTGAACAGAAGTCGATGATCTTGTTCATAACTCACGGCAAGAGAGGCAACAGGGTTTTCAATACGTGCACCGGACCAGGGTCGAAACTCTTGGCGATAGGTGAAGGCTGGGGTGATAACCAGCGTGTCAATCGGACGCAGAACAGCCGAAAAAGTCTGTGCCCTGATGTTACTCTCCAAGTCGTCACGAAGCAGATCGCTCGCCAGAATGTAGCTGGATGCCAACCTGAGGTCCCATCTCGATCGATGAATAAATACAGCACCCTCGATCGTGTGATTAGAGGAACGCTGGGCAGCGGCTCCAATCGGGTCTAACATGCTGTTCACAGAATTTCTCGCATAGGTCACGCTCAGTTCCGGCCATGACGGCATATTGAGAAGCAATCCAGCTCGCCCATAGGTCTGTTCCAACCGAGACCGTGTCGATTCTCCTTCGACATTATTCCAGGTTTGACCGACGGCCTTCCGGAACGTTACCCATCCCGTCTTCCATTCGCCCCACACCTCTCGACTGGCTCTATCAGGAGTCAGCAGAAAGCCCTGTCCCGCATGGCGAAATGTAAATCCGTACCGCAAACTTCCTTCCGAACCTGTCAGCCCGAGTCGGAACATTCGAACCGATGCATCGGTTCGGGTATTCTCCATCATCGATGGGGTCAACCACGTCGCTCCCGTTTGGCTCTGTGCAATCTCCGCTTCGGTAGCCACCTTTCCGTTGAACAGCGTCGTCTTTGCCAACAACTGTTCGATTCGGGGACGCTCACTCTCCGGAACGAGATCTCGCAGACGTGACGTGGCCATCGATGGGACAATCACGTTCGAGGCGAATGTCACGTGAAACACCTCAGCAGAAGCATGAGGACTGGTTGCCCCAAAAAACTGCTGACCAAGAGATTGCCTTGTCGTCCAAGATAGAGCCTCCGGGGACTGGGCCGCGGCCTTACTGCCCCAAGGCTGACTAAGAAGGTAGAGAAGCAGGATAAATAGGTTGAACGCGGGTAATACACATCCCATCGAAGGTCCGGCGACTGGTCAGTCCTCATGAAGTCTAGCACCCAATATTTTTCTGTTAAGTGCACCGTACTTTGAGTGCGCATGGTGTTCGCAGGAGCCTCAACCGACCGGGAATGCAACCGATGGGTATCCAGCAGCTACCCTTCCCATAGTGGTGTTTACGATTGACAACCCACGGAATGGCAGACTACGGTTGAACCCGTCGTGTGAGATCAAACGATCGGGACCGAGCAGAACCTTTCCCTCGCTAAACCAGTCTATCGCCTTGCGGCACAAGGACGTCAGAACAGCGAGGATGAGCGACTAGCCCTCCTCGAACAAATCTTTGATTTAGTTTCTCGTCAACGCCGTGCGTTCGTCCAACCCGGCTGGCGCTGCCTGGAAGTCGGCGCAGGCCGTGGATCAATGGCCGTGTGGCTTGCGCAGCAAGTCGGTACAGCCGGTCGGGTTGTGGCCACCGATGTCGATACGAGCTACCTCAAGCGTTTTGACATCCCGAGCCTCGAAGTACGCCAGCACAACATCCTCAGAGATTCACTGGATACACTTGAGCCCGGGTCATTCGATCTTGTCTGCGCGCGTCTCGTGCTATTTTGGCTTGCCGGCAAACAAGAGATTGCTCTACACCGTATGCTGGAGTGCGTACGACCAGGTGGTTGGCTCATCGACGAGGACGGTGACTGGGGCATGGTCGCCCCGGTAGACCCATCTCATTCCCACTATGCCCCCTACCACCAAGTCTGGAAGAACGGCGACTGGTGGTCTTCTCGCGGATACGATCCTGCGTTCGGGCGTAAGCACCCGGTGTTGTTTGAACGCTGTGGCTTGGTGAACATTCGCCACGAGGCCAACGCCGAGGTCGTCCGGGGAGGAACCCCATGGGCAAGATGGTGGCTGCAGAGCCTGGAAGGGATCCGGGCATTCGAGCAGGTTGATGGAAGTCTCACCGAGGCACGAGCCAACGAGTACTCGGCGCTGACCGCCCCTTTGACCGATCCGTCCTTGTGGTTAATGACGGCACCAATTCATTTCTGCTGCGGCCAGCGACCAACGCCCTGATTTCCACCGAACCATAATCACCACAATCTCATCGCTTCTCTCTATTCCACAAACAAGCGATCGGCGAAGGCTATTCTCGGTGACTATTTTGCGACTCTCAGGAAGATTAGCAGCGAATACTGACTCGTATCGCCGAGACCGGCTTTACCTGTCCTTGGAGGGCACCATTTCTCAATGACGCAATGGAATCTCGACGGTCCTCAGCGAAAGCCGCTATACTGTTCCCTTGCAGCAATGAGTCTCGAGAACCTGTTCGTAGATCACGGTCGTCGAGTTTCCCTATGGCCTCAGGCAAACAGGCCCGTTCCACACCACCGGTCCCGGCCCAATCAGAAGTGGCCGCTGCTGAAGTCCTCGCCTGGTTAAGCGACTGCATCGAGGGCGGTCTCTGTTTTGTGTCCCAAGGCATCGTCATCTTCGAAAATGCGCAGTTCGGAGAGTTGGTCGAAGCGCCGCGACCGGGATCGGGCTGCTCGCTTCGAACGGATCTTCTCGATCAAGCCATGGCCTGGAATCACGAACCGCTTGGAGCCCGTGACACGACCGCGTATCACCTGACCGATCGGAAGGGGGACCCGCTCACGTACGAATGCCGATTCAACGTCGTTCCTTACCGTAGCGGCAAGGGTGTGCTCATGGTGCTGCAAGATGTCACCGAACGCGTGATTCTCACACAAGAAGCCTCCCAGATCGCCAGGTTTCAATCCGTTCTCGCCCGCATCGGCGCGCTGGCCGTCAGTGATGCGCCCGCGCAAGAGTTGATGAGTGAAGCCGTGAAACATACAGCAGAGGCCCTCGACGTCGAACTCTGCAAGATTCTCGTGCAACGTGAATCAGACGATCACCTTGCCGTAGTCGCAGGCATCGGCCTTGAACCAGAACTCATCGGAAGACTCACGATTGAGGGTGGAACCCATTCACAGGCGGGCTACGCGATCCGCGAACGGCTCCCAGTCGTGGTGCGAGACTTGCGCAAGGAGACCCGTTTCACACCGTCGAAACTCCTGACCGAACACGGGGGCATCGCAGGCATGTGCGTACCCATGCTGGTGGAAGATCGGGTGTACGGCGCCATGACAGCCCATTCCATGTCAGTTCGCGACTTCACGGTCAAAGAACTCGAGTTCCTCTGTGCGGTCGCCAACACGGTGGCCACGGTGCTAGAACGACGTCGCCGGGCCGATACTCAGCGAGATCTGTACCATCGATTGTTCATGTCTGCGCAGGATGGAATCATGCTGACCGACACCGACGGCTGCATTTTGGAATGGAACCCCGCATTAGAGCGCATGACGGGTTGGACACGCGACGAGGCGCTTGGCCGTCGGCCGTCGATCTTGAAGTCCGGCAAACATCCACCGGAATTCTACGAACGACTCTGGCAAGCTATCCGCGCTGGACTGCCGTTTGTAGATCGTTTCGTCAATCGCCGAAAGGACGGCTCGGAGGTCCTGGTCTGGGAAAGTGTCAGCCCCGTCAAGGATCCCGACGGAACCACACGATCTTTTTTGGCGATACTAACCGACCTTACCGAGCGAGAACAGATGCTGGAAGCCTTGCGACACGCCGAGCAAGTCAAATTGGTGGGACAACTGGCCGGAGGCATCTTGCACGAAGTTCGCAATCCATTGATCGGACTCGGAAGTCTGGCGACTCATCTCGCGGAACAAGAACAACTGCCCCGCGCTGCCAGAAACCGCTGCGCCCTCATTGCGCGTGAAGCAGCCCGCATCGACGAACTACTTGAATCGCATCTAGGCCAACTGCGGCCCCGCCCATTCGATCTCCAGCCCTGCGACCTCCCATCTCTCATCGACGACATGTTGACCCTGCTGAGACCGAACCTGCGAAAACAGCGGATTGTCGTCGAGAAAAGCATCCCGGAGGTTCCTTCATTGGAAGGCTCCCGTGCCCACTTGCAGCAAGCCTTTCTCAATATCTCGATGAATGCGATCGATGCCATGCCGAATGGAGGCGAGTTGACCATCAAGGCAGCACTCACGGCAAAACAAGGTCCGGGCATCTCGGTCACTTTTTCTGATATAGGCAAAGGCATCGAACCAGAAGTCTTGCAGCGAATTTTCGAGCCGTTTTTTACGAATGGGAAGGCCAAGGGAGTCGGCCTCGGTTTGACGATCACCCATGACATCGTCGAACGACACGGCGGACAATTGGCGATCAGCAGCCCTCCGAGAAGTGGAGCGATGGTCGAGGTGTGGCTGCCCCTGAAGCGGGAGAGGTAGCATGACGTGGCAACTCCTGTTGGTGGAAGACGAAGCATCGGTCCGCGAAGCGTTCGCACTGCGCCTCGCCGACCAAGGGTATGCTGTGAAGACGGCTGGGTCCGGAGAAGAATGTTTGACCCTCCTGAAGTCTTGGGAACCGGATATTCTAGTGTTGGATCTCGTGATGCCGAATCTGTCCGGCTTGGACGTGCTCGCCCGTGTCAAACAGACCTCGCCCAACTTGCTCGTCATTCTGTTGACCGCCAGAGGTACGGTGAAGGATGCGGTCGAAGCAACGAAGCTCGGCGCATTCGACTTTGTCGCCAAATCCATCGACATGGAAGACCTACAGCATGCCCTGGCAAGGGCGACGCAACTGCTCACCTTGCAACGGCAGGTTCGTCTGCAGAGTGGACAGGATGCCGAGCGCTACGCACTCGATCGGGTCATCGCGAACAGCCCGGCGACTCAGGCTTTCATGAGCCAGGTCCGTGAGCTCGCCAAGAACGACCGTGTCACCGTGCTGCTCCAAGGTGAGACCGGCACCGGCAAGCAGTACATGGGTCGCGTAATCCACTATAACGGCCCCCGGGCCCACAAACCATGTATCGAGGTCGACTGTCCATCGATCCCGCGGGAACTTTTCGAAAGCGAACTCTTTGGACATGAGAAGGGTTCATTCACCGGTGCGGCAGGCCGCAAGACCGGATTGATCGAACTGGCGGAGGGAGGAGCGGTTCTGTTCGATGAAATCGGCGATCTCCCCTTGCCGTTACAAGCCAAGTTGTTACGGGTAATCGAAGAACGGACGTTCCGGCGCATAGGTGGCTCGACAACGATCCCCCTAGACGTTCGTTTTATGGCGGCAACCAATCGGAACTTGAAGGAAGCAGTCGCCAAAGGCGAGTTTCGCGAAGATCTCTACTTTAGGCTGAATGTCGTGACCCTAACCGCTCCTCCGCTTCGAGAACGGCACGAAGACATTATCCCCCTGGCGCAACAATTCCTGACCCGATCTGCCCTGTCGCTGAGGAAACCGGTTCGTCACATGGGAGAAAGCGCACAAGCTCTCCTGCGCCGATACCATTTTCCGGGCAACGTGCGCGAATTGAGCAATCTGATGGAACGCGCGGTGCTCTTCTGCCCGGGAAGCACACTCGAATCCATGCATTTCCCGTCAGACATACAAGGCCTCCCCATGCAGCCGGTTCCCGACACTCATTCTGCGCTTTCCTCATCGCCGGAAGTAATTGACCCCTCTCAGATCAGCCTCGCATTCCGTCTCGGCGACTCCCTGTCCGAGCTTGAGGATCGCATCATCAGCGAAGTGCTGCAGCGGTCCGATGGCAATAAGACTCTCGCAGCCAAACACTTAGGCATTACTCGCTGGAAACTCGATCGTCGACGAAAGACCGACTCCTAATGTGGCCCAGGGCAGGACAAGCCCATAGTTCTTGATTCTCCTCATCCTCTTCACCTAATCCGACTACTGCATTCGAAGAGCATGGACGCACGGCAATGGTGCACCTACACACGGTGCGCACGGTTATTGAATCCCCACCTCTGCATTTACCGCCTAGTTCTATTCGATCTCCGAACATTCTCACAGTAATCACCCGTGGACCGCTCATTGCAGGAGTCCTCAGTATGAAACGGTCTTCCACCTCGCCACTTACGAGAGTGAGCAGAACGCCATGAAACACCTCCGCGCCCTGGAAGATCAAAGCGTCTACATCCTTCGCGAGGCCTATAAGCATTTTGATGACCTGGCGATGCTCTGGTCTATGGGCAAGGATTCCACGGTGTTGCTCTGGCTCGCACGAAAGGCTTTCTTCGGCCATGTGCCGTTCCCGTTGGTTCATATCGATACCGGTTATGAAATGCCCGAGCTGATCGAGTATCGCGATCGGCTCTGCCGGGAATGGCGCCTCGACTTGGTGGTCGGCCAGAACAAAGAGGCCCTCGCGGGCGGTATGGGTCCTGAGCAAGGGCGCGTCACCTGCTGCACGGCCATGAAAATTGAGGCGCTTAAGCAGACGATCGCGAAACACAAGTGGACGGCCGTGATTCTGGGTATTCGCGCTGATGAGGAAGGTACCCGTGCAAAAGAACGATATTTTTCACTCCGCGACAAGCATGGCGAATGGGATTTCCGGGATCAGCCGCCCGAACTCTGGGACCAGTTCAATACAACCTTCCCGGCCGGCTCTCATATCCGAGTCCATCCCCTGCTGGACTGGACCGAACTCAACATCTGGGAATATCTCGAATTGGAAAATATTCCCCTTCCCACGCTGTACTTCGATCGGGGAAACCGCACGCGATACCGGAGTTTAGGTTGTGTACCCTGCACCGGTACCGTCAATTCCTGCGCCTCAACCATTCCGCAGATCATCACAGAGTTGCGGACCACGACAAGCGCTGAACGCGCCGGACGAGCACAAGATGAAGGCCGCGGAATGGAAACGCTCCGCAAACTCGGACATATGTAAACCACCGGCGTTTCGCGTAGCGAACTCTATCTTTCTCAGCCTCCCGATCTGCGACCATCCGCGGCACAACAGGCTGTGGGAGTGAGGGCCCCGTGCATGCATGCACGGGGCGTGTGTAGCCGCACCGGTTCCTCAGTAGATGGAGGGACTCTCGTTGGGGTCGTGATCAAGCGGACGCGTGATTTCTCCTTATTCACGAGTCGCTTACGACTCGCAATCGAAGGAATACTCGTCTCGGCCTTTTTCTTGCTCTAAGGGCAGGCAGAGACATGCTCGAATGAGCGGCCGTGAACGAGGCGATATGAGCAGATCTTCTCTGTCAGCCCATTGAAATCCTGAAGTTCTTGAGCCTGACAAGGATGGAGCAGAACCTCTTAGATCAAGACCACTCGCGACCAGACAGAGGACACTTTCCGCCGGATTCTATCAGCCGGTTCAACCTGAACCTTACATACTGGATCACTACCGATGACATCTTATGAAGCAGAAAGAACCATAACGACAACAAGAAACGAAGTTGAAGAGACAGGGGGTACCCTGCCTGTTGATACGGGGCCAGTCGCTAAGCCTGCATCTGCCGCTTTCCAGGCTCAATATGTCGGACGTGATCTCGCCGCCGGACTTATCGCTGGCTCAATGGCGATTCCATTGACGGTGGGTATCGCCATGATGTCCGAGTATCCCATCAAGGTCGGCTTGGCGACCGTCGCGTTTGCCTGCTTGATCGGTTGGATCAATGCCTGGTTCAGACCCGGCAACTATATCGGATGCCCGGGAATCGCCGCTGGTCTGGCGCCAGTATTGGCGGTGGGGGTTGCCACCTTTGGCCTAGAGAATATGGCCTTCGCGATTTTCCTCACGGCGACCATACAAGCCGTCATCTGGCGATTCAACTGGCAACGCTATATTCTGGTTGCCGTGCCGGTGTATCTCGTCGAAGGGCTGCTGGCGGGCGTAGGCCTGAAGATCGCTCTCAAGTTTCTTGCCTTCACCTATGAGCTGCCCGCCGGACTGGAAGCCGCCGATTCGTTCTGGAGCGGTGCGCGTGCCCAGATGATCCTGATCTCCATGGTTGGGTATGGCCTCTTCGTGTATCTGTTTCTAAAGTTCAAGAACACGCAGCCTGCCGTTCCCTATTTCGTGCTGATCGCAGCAGGAACGATCCTCGCGCAATTCGTCACGGTGCCCATGCTGTCCATGGAAGATACGGACCTCACGCTCGCGCTGCCGATACCGCACTTCGACAGTGCATTGACGATGGTCTATATGCTGGGATTTGCGGTGATGCTGGCGGTGATTGATGTCATCGAACAGGTGATGAGCAATGCTGCGATTGAGAAGATCGACCCGCTCAAGCGCAAGTGCAACAGCAACAACAGCCTGCTGGCTATCTGGATCGCCAATATGGGAGCGAGCTTCTTCGGCGGCATGACCAATCTGGACGGTCTAGCAAAAAGCACCACCAATCGCCTAGCCGGAGCCTATACCAAGTTTTCCGTCCTGATTATCGGTTGTGTGGTGACGTTCTTTACATTGAACGCGCACTCTCTGGAATATCTGCCGAAGTTTGCGCTGGCAGTGATCATGATCTTCTCAGGCTGGAAGATGATCGAGGGCCTCATCCATGTGACGCATCACGGTCCCTATGCCATGATCCTCGCTATTTTATGCGGCGTGCTGGTCTTCAAGGTGGGAATTTTTGAGGGCTTGCTGATTGCCCTGGCCGTGCATGGGGGTGTGCACTATATGATGTATGCGAATCTCGATAAAATGCCTGGAAGGGATATTGTCAAGAGGTACATTGATGACCTCAAAAAGAGCGACAGCGGCGATATCACCTAACCAACCAGGCTCATACTGGTCACGCGGTATCGTTTTGAAGAATGGGTGATAGATATCCGTGTCCTTCAGGAACACATCACACTCGCAAGAAGGCGTATCGTTATGTTCAAGAAAATTATGGTGGCGATAGACGGCAGCGAGATTTCCATGGAGGCCTTGATGGAAGCAAAGCGCATAGCCGCCTCCCGAGAGACTACGCTGCGCATTGTCTATGCCCTGCCCAATTCAGACGGGGCCGATCCGCAAGTCGGCCTCAAACTGTTAGCGCATGCCAAAACGACTGTCGGTGAGGGACTGGAGGTAGAAACCCGGATGCTGCAAGCCGAAGCCCAATATGGCCTGACTGGCATTGCCGAAGCCCTTGCCGACGCGGCGAACGAATGGGACGCCGACCTTGTGGTAGTGGGAACCGCGAATCGTCGCGGGCTGGAACGTCTCGTCATAGGCTCAGTAGCGGAACAGTTGATCGCCAAGATTGACGCATCCGTTCTCGTGGTTCGTCCATCTTAATCAGTCGAGTGACTGGAACTGACCCCAGTATGGATTGAGTGGACAGCGGGCAGACTTGTCTCTCCCATTCACGCTTGTCCTGCGAGCGTCTTCTGGTGATCAGCAACGGGATGACCGGTAAAGAAACTTTTCTCTCTCCACATTTCTAGACATCATTCCTGTCGGTCAAGCCGTAGTGAACTGAGCATTGGCGCACAACTCGCCGTGCAGTTCGTGTGGCGGTGCACGAGAAATTCCTTGCCCAGCACAACAGCGATGCATGGCAAACCTCCAATCGTGAAGATTCGCGAATTCGCTAAGTAATTGTGATGCCGATTCACAGTATGGTTCTCACACAACCTGGAACTCGTTTTGCACATGTAGTCAGCTTAAGGGAACGGATGGTCCGATCGCCCTTGCTGCTTAAGGGAGGTTTTCATGGGCACACAGCATGTCGTGACGATGTTACCGGGAGAGGGTACTGGTCCTGAAATCTGCGAAGCGGTCCGGCTGGTAATCGATGCCAGCGGCGTCAACATTAAATGGGAGTACGAAGACATTGGTCTCGACTGTCTGGAGAAGTATGGCACTCTTTTGCCGGATAAGACGGTGCAGAACATTGCCAAGAACAAGGTGGCACTCAAGGGTCCCACGACAACGCCGATCGGAACCGGTCATAAAAGCGCAAACGTAACACTCCGCAAAGTATTCGACCTCTATGCAAACGTGCGACCGGCCAAGCTGATTCCGGTGCTCAAGCGGCCCTGGGACAAGATCGACATCCTGAACTTCCGGGAGAATACCGAAGACTGCTACGCCGCCATCGAACACATGGTGTCCGATGAGGTGGCGCAATGTTTGAAAGTCATTACCTGGCCCGGCTCCTATCGCATTGCCGACTTTGCATTTCAGTGGGCCAAAGAGCAGGGACGCAAGAAGGTCTTCTGCGTCCACAAGGCCAACATCATGAAGATGACCGATGGCCTCTTTCTCGATGCCTTCAAAGAGGTGGCCAAGAAATATCCCGACATCGAGTCCGGCGACATCATTGTCGATAATTGCTGCATGCAGCTCGTGAGAAATCCGGCCCAGTTCGATTGCTTGGTGCTCCCGAATCTGTACGGCGACATTCTGACGGATCTCTGCGCCGGATTGGTGGGTGGCCTCGGCTTCGCGCCCGGCGCCAACGTGGGCGACAGCTGCGCGATCTTCGAAGCGGTCCACGGTTCTGCGCCGAAGTATGCCGGCATGAAGAAGGTCAATCCTTCGGCCGTGCTGGTCTCTGGTGTCATGATGCTGCGATGGTTGAAGGAGGAAGCGGCAGCCGATCGGATTACAAAGGCGATGTTCGCGGTCCTCGATGAACGAAAGCATGTAACCTACGACGTCGGTGGAACGGCGACCACAGACGAATATGCGCAAGCCATCGTGGATAAAATGCACGCGAAGGCCTAAGTTCCAGATTGCTGGCACAATGGAAAAGGAGAACCGCAATGCCGACATTCACTGAAACAGCGAAAGCGACAAAAAAGAAACGCGAGATCAAATTGGTCGGAATCGATATGTACATCATCACCGAGAAGGGAATTCCGAAGTTCGACGATATCGGGCCCTTCAAATGTGAATTCATTTCGAACCGGGGCACCAAGGTGTGGCCCGGCTTCGTGAGCCCTGATCTGCTGCAGGTCAATTGGTACCGATGCCGATTCATGGCCACCAAGGATGTGCAGGATGCGGACGTCAACACGTTCCTGGATGCTCTGACTAAGAAGGGGTGGTGGTGGTCTGCGGCTCAGAAGCTCTGGAACTACGACGGCGAGGCCGGTTTCAGCAAGGCCTATTGATACTTGCAGCGAGGCGCTGGGCGTTCGGATGGACGCCCAGCGCTACCGTCATACAAGCAAGATGTCACCCGCGCGTCGTACGTTTTCTCAACGTCCTCATCCGAGTGACCTTTCTTGGCGAGAACTAGCTATTGCGTGAATGTTACTGGCAAAGATCAGTGCACATCGGAGGCTACGCAGGAGATAGTTTCGTGTCAGGACGGTAGCGCCGAAGCATAGACCAGCGAATGCCCTAGGTTGGTCATCAGATAGGAATGTTTGAGGTGTACTCTATTCCGTGCTCAAGGCTCAGGAATATTGGATTCCGAAGGTCGCGGGACAGATCTGAGCGCTGTGACGATGCTCTTATCGAGGCGCCGTACTTTCCCCTGATGGTCTGTGGCTGCGAGACGAGCCGACCCCTTCACGATAATTCGGTTGCTCAACTTTTCACGCACCACATGTGAAAATGTGACGGTGGCCCGTGTGACATCCGCGACATCCGTCTCGATCGTCAACGTTTCTCCATATCGGCCAGCCGAGTAGTAGTGTGCTTCCGCATGGACCACGACAAAGACCACACCCCGTTGCATCCAGTCAGCGATCAAACAACCTCGTGTTTCGAGATACTCGGTACGGGCCCGCTCAAAATATTTCAGATAATTGGCGTAGTAGACGACCCCTCCACAATCGGTATCTTCATAATAGACTTTGATTTCCATCGGAGACGACACTGACTTATTCAGCGGCCCATTGTGCGTACATGGTCAGACGGGCTCACGGATCGAGAGAAGTGGCCATGGGATAATGCGCCCCACGGATGGCTCTTCGATCGAGGTCGATCTTTATCATCAACTCAGACGAAGGACGGGAAACTTCGGGAGTGACGACTCCGCAGTACCGGTGAGTCGGACGACCACATCATACAATTGCTGGACTCGCTCCGGCTTGACCGGTTCGAAGCCATGCCCCAACACCCCATGACTCGCCGCATCCAACAGCGGCTTCATCTTCTGCCATTCCCTGAGAAACGCTTGACCCAGTTGATCGCCTAGCCCCGCCAACACCCGAAACTGCGCCTGGAGCGGAAGCTTATACTTGCCATCAATGTCTTCCAGATAACAGGTCCGACAGATTTCCTGCAGCGCATGGGGAAGCTGCTCCGGCAACACATCCCAGCTCTTGATTTTGTGCGCCTTATGGAGTCGAACTTGCGCGAACCCCTCCAGCGCCCGAATGAGAGCTATCATGGCCGCTTCAGGATTTCGGCGGAAAAGGAGTTGCCGGTGGGCATGTGCCAGGACATCCAACGGTACGAATTCTTTGACCTCAGCCGGGTCGAGGACGAGCTTTTCGAGAAACCCTGCGTTGGCTTTGATCGGCAGCACGACCGCCTTCAAGCCGGGCGGTCCACCCCAGAGCGAAGCCATCTCGAGCGCCTTCATCGCGGTTTTCAATCTGTCCCAGGCTTGACGATAGTGAAACCGTTCCCACAGCCCATACCCTTCCGCCAAATCGGCGAACGCGCGATACAGCGGTTTTTGTCCGCCACTGACCCGTAGTTCTACCTCACGAAACAGTTTGACCGCAGCATCAAAGAGGCCCTTATTGAATAATTCACACCCTTCACGACGAGAGACGGTCGCCTGCTCATCCCACGGATTACTCTGTGTCCAGACCAGCGTCTTCGAGTCTAGCTCGACACGATCGCCCTCCAGTCCTTCGCGATCCGGGCGCAGTTCGATCAACCGGGAAGCCCAGGGTAGCGTCACCAGGGAGAGCGAGGACGCCATCGCCGCGGTCGCTCCACTCAAGTCTACAACCAGCTCACCTGGCTGTATCTCCCACGTCTGCAAGAGGTCTGGGAGCGATCGCGCTAGAGGCTGATAGGTGGACGAGAACTCAGCGGTCTCGGCCAAGACGATCCAATCCCACCGCCTGGGGATCTGCTGGATATTCGGCTGCACGGCTGACTCCACTAACGCCTTGCTTCCTTCCGGCAACACAAAACACAACGCTTCCGGCTTGAGCCTGTTGATCGAATAGACTGCCGAGGCCGTGTCATCGACGAATGTGATCACGAGCGCTTTGATGGGTTGATCTTGTGCCATTTCGCGCGGACTATAGCATCGACTTCGCCGGTGTTCAATTCGTTGATTCCAGACGGCGTTCTACTTGACCGACTACTGAATCAAGCCTAGACTCTGGACCCATCGTTCTTCTTCATGTCGGCTCTTCCCTACAACGGGGTTCGTCAATGGTCTGGTGGTATTGGATGTTCTTGGGGCTGGCTCTAGCTGGCGCAGAGCTCGTGTCACCCGGCGGGTTTTATCTCTTGTTTTTCGGTATCGCCGCACTGATGGTCGGCGCATTGGTTGGCATGGATGTGGTACAAGCCGAGTGGCTGCAGTGGCTCTTATTCTCCATCCTGGCGGTTCTTTCGCTGCTGCTGCTTCGCAGGCCGCTGATTCATAGCACCCAAGGCCATCCGCCACAGGTCATGGACAGCATGGTTGGAGAGTCGGCAATCCTGCTCGAGGAACTCCAGCCAGGACACACGGGTAAGGCCGAGTTGCGTGGCTCCACCTGGAGCGCAAGGAACGTCGGAGCCGCTTCCCTTCCATCAGGTCAGCGCGCAACGGTCACCAAAGTAGATGGCCTGGTGCTCTGGGTGAAATCAGAATAACGATCATTAACGAGCGAGGTGCGAGCATGGAAGGCGGAACGTTTGTTGTCATTATCCTGGCGGTGATCGTATTAGTCGTCATCGCGAAAACCGCGGTTATCGTCCCTCAACAGAGCGCCTACGTCGTGGAACGTTTGGGCAAATTCAGTTCCACGCTTGATGCTGGATTCCACATCCTGGTGCCGTTTCTCGACGTGATCCGCTACAAGCATGTGCTCAAAGAAATTGCCGTCGATATACCCGAGCAAGTGTGCATTACCCGTGACAACGTCCAGGTGCACATTGATGGCATTCTTTACATGCGGGTCCTGAATCCAGAACGAGCCTCCTACGGAATCAACGACTACCAGTTTGCACTCACACAATTGGCCCAGACGGCGCTGCGGAGCGAGGTCGGCAAGATCGAGCTGGACAGAACCTTCGAAGCCCGGACGACGATCAACGCACAAGTCGTCAACGAATTGGATAAGGCATCGGAACCTTGGGGGGTCAAGGTCCTTCGCTATGAAATCAAGAACATCACTCCGCCCAAGGACGTGTTGAATGCCATGGAAAAGCAGATGCGTGCGGAGCGGGAAAAGCGGGCGCTGATTTTGACCTCTGAGGGCGAACGCGACGCCGCAATCAATCAGGCCGAAGGAGAGAAACAGCAAGTCATTAAGGCGTCCGAAGCCAAGAAACAGCAGCAGATCAATGAAGCCGAGGGGGCTGCAGCCGCCATACTCGCCATTGCGCAAGCGACGGCCGAGGGCCTCCGAAAGGTCGCAGAGACTATTCAAGTTCCCGGCGGACAAGAAGCCGTTCAGCTCCGCGTGGCTGAGCAATATATCGGCAAGTTCGGCGAACTCGCAAAGGCAACCAATACCCTCATCCTTCCGGCGAACGTATCCGATGTCGGCTCCATGATTGCGTTGGCAATGAATGCCATCAGACAGACCGGAACTTCGGTACCAGTAAAATCCTAGGATTCACGGCGGTTCGGTTTGACACGCTGACTCGCCTCGCCTAGAATCGCGATCATGCAAACGGTTGTGTTGACAGCCTTTGCGGAAAGCGCTCGCGTCAAGCAACAGTTTGCGCGTGAACACGCCGACCGTATCGTCCAGGTGGCCACTGTCATCGCCAACGCCTTTACCAACGGCAATAAAGTTCTCCTGTTCGGTAACGGTGGAAGCTCGACGGACGCGGCGCACATTGCGGCAGAGTTTGTCGGGCGCTACAAGCGCGAGCGGATGCCGTTACCCGCCATTGCGCTGGCAACGGACATTGCTGCCATTACCTGCATCGCCAATGACTATGGGTATGAGGAACTCTTCGCTCGCCAGGTGCGAGCGCACGGCAGACCTAGCGACATCGCCATCGGCATCAGTACCAGCGGAAATTCTCCAAACGTGCTGAAGGGGATCACCGCTGCACGCGAATGTGGCTTGACGACGGTTGCGTGGACCGGAGCGTCCGGCGGCAAGCTGGCCGGTCTCGTCGACTATCCGTTTATCGTGCCATCCACGGTTACCTCACGCATCCAAGAGAGCCACATTACGCTTGGCCACGTCTTATGCGAACTGGTGGAGGATCATCTCCTTGGGAAAACGTCCTGATCGGACTCCCCCACCCCCGTTTCCTTCCTTGATCCCTCCGATCAATGCATCGGACCTGAAGACCTATCCGTTGCAGAAACGGCATAGCAAGGTTCGGCTCTCTGACTTTGCGACACCATGGAAGCGTCGTGGATCGTTCTCGACATTCTGTTCCGGCCTCCCTGACATCCTGGCCGTTAAGACATTGCGAGCCGTCACCCGGGCCATCGTGAAAGCCCATCGAAAACGCCGTCCAGTAATCGTCGGGATCGGGGCCCATGTCATTAAGGTTGGGCTGGCACCAATCATCACGGATTTGATGAAGCGAGGCGTCATTACGGCCGTGGCCATGAACGGGGCAGGGATCATTCACGACTTCGAATTAGCCCTCATGGGTCACACCTCTGAAGAGGTCGACGCTGAAATCGATGAAGGTCGCTTTGGCATGGCCGAAGAAACAGGCCGCATGCTCAATGAAGCCATCACTCGTGGCGCGAAGGACGGCCATGGGCTGGGCGAGGCCGTAGGGCGTTACATGAACCAAGCAGCCGTTCAATTCCCGAATCTTGGCGTCAGCATTCTCGCTACCGGCACACGGCTCGGCATCCCGGTCACCGTTCATGTGGCCGTGGGCACCGACATCATTCACATGCATCCTTCCGCAGATGGAGCGGCGATCGGTGCCACATCGCTTCTCGACTTCAGACGCCTCACTGCCGTTGTCGCCGGGATGGAGGGCGGTGTGTACATGAATATCGGGTCGGCTGTGATACTTCCTGAAGTCTTTCTGAAAACCTTATCCTTAGGCCGAAACCTTGGGCACTCAATCGCGAACATCACCACGGTCAACCTAGATTTCCTTTCCCACTATCGTCCCCAGACCAACGTCGTGCAACGTCCCACGCAGAAGGGTGGCCAGGGGTATTCCTTGACGGGCCACCACGAGATTATGCTGCCACTGCTGGCAGCGGCGGTAATTGAAGAGTTAGGATGAGACGACCCATGACCGGTGAAACGACCTGGCTACTCCCAACTCCGGGCGAACTGCAGACCCGTTGGCAGCATCTGAACGGACGGTATTTTTCTGGTTCACTTCCGTCGATCGCTATTCTATGGAGTGCTCGCCTAACTTCCTCAGTTGGTATGTTCGCTAGCCGTGGAGGGCCGAGGACATCCACCGGCCAAGGCAGTCGGGAGATTCGCCTGTCGCTCCCTCTCTTTGTGAAGCTTGCCGACCGAACGCCGTACGCAGAACAGGAACTCCTGAACACAATTGCTCATGAGATGATCCATCAATGGCAATTCGACCTGTTGAAGCGTCGACCTGATCATGGTCTAGCCTTCTTGCGAAAGATGACGGAGATGAACCGAACGGGAGAAGTAGCGATCACGACCTACCACTCGCTGGATCAGGAAGTACTTGCCTTATCGCGATTCACCTGGCGGTGCAATGACTGTGGACGGATCTATAGACGGCAGCGAAAAACGATCCAGCCCGGCCGCCATCGGTGCGGTGTCTGTCGAGGCACTTTACACGAACTCCTGTCGCCCATCTTTACGGTTGAGAGCCAGCCGGTGGGCAATGTGCCTCAGCTATCCATCCCTTTGAGTCTATCCGCCCGGCCGAACCGGCGCATCGCAGAGCCGCAACAGTTGACCCTTCAATTGGCGTGATAGCCTGAGGTCGGCAGAGCACGTGACCTACGCGGCTTCTTGGCTCTTCCCCGTTCGAACCCGTGCGCGCTCCTTATTGATACGATCCAAAACACCGGCCAGCGCCTCGACTGAAATGGGTTTGGAGAGGTAGTCATCCATCCCTGCCGCCAAACATCGTTCACGATCCCCCTGCATGGCATTCGCCGTCATGGCGATGATCGGCACTCGGTCCGACTGCTCTCTCTCACGGATGAGGTGCGTGGCTTCGAGACCGTCCATTTCCGGCATCTGGCAATCCATGAACACGACATCATAGTGAATACGAGACAGCGCTTCGAGGACTTCACGCCCGTTCGCCACCACGTCAATTCGGTACCCCAGCCGCTGGAAGAGGCGAGTCGCCACTTTCTGATTAATGATGTTATCCTCGGCCAAAAGCACACGAAGATCCACCTGAGCCTTGGTTTCTGCAAGGGTATGCCGAGTAATGAGCGGGAGTGACGCTCTTTCGGCTGGCGCGCGGAAAGAATCAGGGCGCTGTGTCATGACCGCCACAAGACAATCATGCAATTGCCGTTCACGAATCGGCTTCGTTAGGTAGGCGGCTAGCCCCGCTTCTCGGGCTATTTTGGCATCTCCCCGCCGTCCAAACGAGGTGAGCAACACAAGTTGGAGATCAACGCCTTCCGCTCGCGTCTTTATCGCCCGTGCCAATTCGATTCCACCCGCCGGTCCCATGTCCACGTCCAACAGTGCCAGGTCAAATCGCGGTTGACCGTGCTGGCCACTGAGGGCCTCCAAGGCCTCGGAACCACCATGAACGAGTGTCGGGTGCATTCCCCATTTTTTCGTCATCAGCTCCAGAATTTTTCGATTGATGGCTTTATCATCCACGACCAAGATGCGGAGACCCGCCAACACAACGGCAGAACCCTCTAAATTTCTGAGGCCATCAGCCTGTTTGCGCAGGTTCACGGTAAACCAGAAACAGCTTCCCTCCCCAATTTGGCTGCTCACCCCGATCGTTCCCCCCATCATTTCAACGAGGCGCTTGCAAATCGCAAGACCAAGACCGGTCCCACCATATTTTCTCGTCGTGGAGCCATCGGCCTGGCTGAATGACTGGAACAGCCGCTCGCGGGCTTCGTCGGAGATCCCAATCCCGGAGTCTGTCACCGCAATGCGGATGATCGCTTCCTCATTCGATTGAGCCTCGACCGTCACTTCCACGACCACATCTCCGCTGTCGGTAAACTTGATGGCATTGGCCGTCAGGTTCATCACCACTTGCCGTAAGCGCCCCGGGTCGCCAAGCAAGTTTCGCGGCACATCAGCGTGGAAGAGACAGGCCAGATTCAGCCCTTTGGAGGAGGCTCGTTCTGCCACAAGGTCCAATGACTCATCCATGGCGAGGCGAAGATCAAACTCAATCACCTCCAAATCCAGCTTCCCGGCTTCGATCTTGGAAAAATCGAGAATGTCATTGATGATCGTCAACAGATGATCGCCGCAAGTCTGAACCGTTTCAGCGTATTCCCGCTGTTCATCAGTCAGTTTCGTCTCGAGCAGGAGACCGGCCATCCCGATCACGCCGTTCATCGGGGTCCTGATTTCGTGACTCATGGTCGCCAAGAACGACGACTTGGCCTCGGTCGCGGCTTTGGCTTCCTTCAAGGCGGTATCCAGCTGCTGATTAATATCCTCCAATTGCTGCGCGTAGTCTTTCAGCGCACGCTCTGCTTCTTTCCGGCTGGTGATATCGCGAATAAACGCGCTGAAGATGACGGAACCCTCAACCGCTAATGGCGTCATGGCGATTTCAACAGGAAACTCCCGGCCGTCTCGTCGAAGACCGATCATTTCGACCAACATGTTCGAGAGAGAGGGGTCTCTGGATTCAAGAAGGCGTTGAACATACTCGCGATAGCCCGGCCGATGCGACGGTGGAAAGATCGTGTCGGCAACATCGCGTCCGATAGCCTCAAGAGCAGACCACCCAAATACCTGTTCCGCCTGGGTATTCCACTCGGTAATTCGGCCCACACGATCTATCGTGATCACGGCATCGAGGGCGGTATCGATAATCAGGCTGGTGCGGGCTTCGTTCTCCTGCAGCGCCGCTTCCACTTCAGTTCGTTCGACGAAAAGACCGATTTGCCTTCCCGCCGTGCCCAAAGTTCTTAGTAAATCCCAGTCCTCGGCCTGCGCCTCCTTGCTGTAAAACTCCATGACCCCGTAGACGTTAACCCTCAGCCAAATCGGAAATGCGCAGGCCGCGTGGAGCATTCCTGTTGCTTCGAGAGGCCTGCGCGTAAACATGAGTCCTCGTGCGAGATCCTCCACCCACAACGGCTCGCCGCGGGCCCAACAATCTCCCGGCAGATCGGACCCAGACGTGAGGGCCTCCTGCTGACTACTTCTCACGAACTCCTGCACCATTGTAGTATCGACCGACCAGTCCTGCACGCAGCTGATCGTCTGCCGGTCGTCTTGTACTCGCCAGAATAGGCCGACATGCCAATCGAGACTCACCACGATCGCCTGCAGGAGGTCGGGAACCGCTTGCTCGACGGTTGAGGACGCGGCAAGTACTTTGGCCACGGCATGCTGGAGAGCTTGTCTGCGATCGGCACGCTTTTGTTCCGTCACATCCCGGACGACGCTGAGGACCGCTTGCACAGTGCCGTCATCAGCCGGAAGTGGAACGGATGTGATCTCGACCCAGCGGATCTGCTTCGAGAACCCGACTAGCCGAGCTTTTCCACAGGTTTCTCGACCTTCCCGAGCCGCCTTATGCATATCTTCTATCTGCGGTTGATCGTTGGAATGGATATGCTCTCGAATGTCTTTCCCAACGATCTCTTCTGAAAAACCCGCATCGAAGAGCACGCAGCCGGCTGGATTGATTTGAAGCACCCGCCAATCCAGACTAAACACCAAAATCCCTTGGGGTTCGGCTTCCAAGATGCTCCGAAGCCTATGCTCATTCTCCTGACAACGGACCCTTTCGGCTTCAGCGCGGAGCCAACCGGCCCGCGCCCGACGAGAAGCCTGGACGAGTAAGAGGATTAATGGAGCAACCAGCAGAACATTGGCCGCCACCATGATCCAGAACACGCTCATACCATCCTCCATGACCCAAACTCCTGACACAGACGTCCCCTTGGCCTGTGTTGACAGCAGGCCGTAGAGTCCGTTACGTGCTGTATCGGTCCGTTTGTTGACGACTTGAGGCCGGAATCTTATCGATGGACGAGGCACCGTGCGAAATAGCCGATGAGACCAAGGATGGACTCTATCCACTCCATCGCTCTTTCACTGTCAACCACCACCACGGTATGATGGGCCCATGATCACGAAAATTTTGCCGCTAGATCAACTTCTGTCCACACTTTCCGCTGAACGGGTAGGAGGAAAACGGACCGTCTTCACCAACGGCTGTTTCGACTTGATGCATATCGGGCATACTCGTTACCTGCAGGCAGCCAAAGAGTTGGGTGATATCCTGATCGTCGGGGTGAACAGCGATGCGTCTGTACGCAGTCTCGATAAAGCACCTGACCGACCGATCGTACCGGACGCCCAACGTGCTGAGGTGCTGGCAGCATTAGGCTGTGTCGATTATGTCGTTGTCTTCAATGAATCGGATCCGCTTCAACTCATCACATCCGTTCAACCGGACATACTCGTCAAGGGTGGAGATTGGGCACTCGACCGCATTGTGGGCCGAGACATCGTCGAAGCCCGCGGCGGTGTCGTCAAAACGGTTCCTCTTGTTCCCGGCTTATCGACCACCGGGCTGCTTCAACGCATTCGATCAACTGCGCAATAATACGTGTCTGACACTAACCCTCAAACACAATCCTGGCTTGATCCGCTTCGCTCCTCACTCGACCACGAGAAGGCGCGTAGTTGTCTTCTTGGGGCGCATGGGTCTACTGCAGCCTGTGCCTTGACGCTACTGACAGACCCTCAACAGAGTGGGTCCGTCCGCTCCGGGCCATGGGTTGTGGTGACAGAGAGCGACGAATCCGCCGAACGACTCTTCAATGACCTGTGCTTTTTCCATGACCTCACCGGCCGCCCCGTAGATGGCTTAGCTTGGTTCCCAGAGTGGGAAACGCTTCCCTATGAGGCCACCGCTCCGCATGTCGGGTTGATTGCCCACCGAATGACAACGCTGCATCGGCTACTGACCGATCCACCCACCATGCTCGTCACCTCCATCACCGCGGCCATGCACCGCTTACTCCCGCGCTCGACCTTCGAGCAGGCGATCTTTCGATTCGAGACGGCCGCTACCTTCGAGCGTGACTCGCTCACGACCGACCTCCTCCGCCTGGGATACCGGCGGGTTTCCGTCGTTGAAATTCCAGGAGAGTTCAGTATCCGCGGCGGGATCGTCGATATCTTTTCGACTGCCTATGCCAACCCTCTGCGCGTTGAATTTCTAGGCGATCAGGTCGAGTCAATCCGGTTGTTCGACCCTGCGACACAGACTTCCATCATGAAACTCAAGGAAGGGTGGGTTTTACCTGCGCGGGAGTTCATTCGTCCAGCCAATGCCTCGGATGCAACCATACCTATTCAGGCAGACGCCGAGTGGAGAGGCCCTGACCTCTACCACTCTATGGACACCCTCTTCGACTATCTCATCGGGGTACCCTCTCTCGCCTTCGATCAGCCTGGGACATTGAAGCAAGCCTGTGACACGGCGTGGAGCAAGATCGACGATGGATATCTTCGTCACGTCGATAGGGATGCATCGAATCCCTTTCCCTCGCCGGAGCGACTCTTTCTGACCTGGAACGAGATGCAGGAGCGAATCGCCGCGTGGTCGATCCTGGCCTTGGAACCGCTGGCCCCTCCGAATTCTTCATGGACTCCGACTTTTTCATTTCCTGTTCAAATACCAGGCAGCATCGGACTCGGGGTGCGTGGCACAGCCTTCAGCCAAACTCTCGGTATCTTGGAAGGACTCCGGAACGAGCACCGAGTGGTGCTGGTAGCGCGCAGTCGCGGTCAGGTCGATCGTTTACTCGCCCTGCTTCGAGAACATGATCTGCCGGCCGACCCGTGGGAGTCTTCCCTTTGGTCACGCCGGAGCACCAGTAAGCTCCCCTTTTATGTGCTGCATGGCGATCTTTCAACCGGATTTCTCTCAGGAGATCTTCGACTCGCCTTATTGACCGAAGAAGAACTATTCGCCAAGGGAGCACGTCACAAACCTCAACCCAAAAGCCGGACGGCCACCTTCCTCTCCTCCTTGGAAGACCTCAACGTGGGCGACTATGTGGTGCATGTCCAACATGGGATCGCCAAATATCGAGGGCTGAAACGTTTGGTCGTCCAAGACTTCGAGAGCGACTATCTGATTCTGGAGTTTTCCGGCGGGGATACGCTCTATGTTCCTCTCGACCGTTTGAATCAGGTTCAACGGTACAGCGGAGCCGAAAGCCATGTTCCGCGACTTGATCGATTGGGCGGAACCAGTTGGGCCAAGACGACCGCACGAGTGAAGAAGGACATCGAGGAAATGGCCCACGAATTGATTGACCTCTATGCCAACCGCGAGCTGGTGAAACGGAACGCGTATGGTACGTCGACGACCCTCTATCACGAATTTGAAGCGGCCTTTGAGTACGAGGAAACGCCGGACCAGCTGAAAGCCATCGAAGACATCGGTCGAGATATGGAAGCGACAAGGCCGATGGATCGGCTCATCTGTGGAGACGTCGGATACGGAAAGACGGAGGTGGCCATGCGGGCAGCCTTCAAAGCCGTCGAGCACGATCGACAGGTTGCAGTACTGGTACCGACGACTCTTTTGGCCCATCAACATTACGAGAATTTTTCTGAACGATTCGCTCCATTCCCCATGAGGGTGGCGCTTCTATCACGATTCCAATCGCCTCGAGAAACCAAAGCGATCCTCAAGGATACCGCGGCGGGCACTATCGACGTGGTCATCGGCACACATCGACTGCTTCAGAAAGACGTGACGTTTCGGCAACTGGGCCTGGTCATTATCGATGAGGAACAGTGGTTCGGCGTCAAGCATAAAGAACGGCTCAAGCAACTGCGTACGCAGGTCGACGTCCTCACCCTCACCGCCACCCCAATCCCACGAACCCTTCAGATGGCCATGTCGAGCGTCCGCGATCTTTCCATCATTGACACTCCACCGGCCGGCCGGTTGGCGATCAAAACCGAGGTGATCAGGTCCAGCGATAAAGCCGTTCGCGACGCCATCCTCCGCGAGCTCGGGCGAGGGGGGCAGGTGTATTTTGTGCACAATAGAGTTGAATCGTTGGAACGGATTGGGACGTGGCTGCAACAGCTGGTCCCACAGGCCCGGATGGTCATGGCCCACGGTCAGATGGATGCCAGGATGTTGGAAGCCGTGATGCTGAAATTTGTGAAGCGCGAGGCGGATGTCTTAATCGCTTCTGCTATCATTCAATCGGGGCTTGACGTCGCAAATGCCAATACGATTATTGTCAATCGGGCTGATCTCTTCGGCCTCGCGCAGCTCTACCAGCTGCGCGGACGGGTCGGGCGTGGCGGAGAGCAAGCCTACGCCTACTTTTTGATCCCTGACGAAGGTACGCTCGCCGGCGATGCGCAGAAACGATTGATCGCTATTCAGCAGTTCACAGAACTCGGATCAGGCTTCCGTATCGCTGCGGCAGACCTCGAGATCCGTGGGGCCGGTAACCTTCTAGGCAAGCAACAATCCGGGCATATTGCGGCGATTGGCTTGGACCTATACATGCAAATGGTGGAACAGGCCGTTCAACGGTTAAAGGGTCATATTATCGAAGAAGAGCCAGACCCAACCCTCCAACTTCCGGTATCAGCCTTTATTCCTGAGCATTATGTGGCCGATCCCCACCAACGGTTGTCCCTCTATAAACGGCTGACCGCCTGTGGCCAGGTCGGCGAGTTGGCCCTGTTGCACGGAGAAATACAAGACCGATACGGCTCCCCTCCCGAGCCGATCGAACGATTGCTCGAAGTCATGCAACTTCGGACTCATGCGAAACGGCTTCGTCTGGCTTCAATCGAGGTGCACGGCCAAATCGCAAAGATCGTATTCCAGCCTAAGGCTGCCATCCCGGAGAGCGCCATCCACCGATTGATGGACCAACTGAAGCAGCGGCTGCGGTTCCTGAGCCCCGTCTCATTTGAAATCCAACTGCGTCATGACGACTGGCCATCACTCTTCTCAGAACTCAACGCAATCTTGCAAAGCCTTGATCTCTGTGATACCAAGACCTTCGAAAAGGATGCGACCACCTCGTGAGAGAGACCCGCATGTACCACGACGCATGAAACCAATCGAATTCCTCATTCTCCACAGAACATCTCTTTTTCCTCTGTTGCTGACCGGTATCCTAGCCTGGTCAGGGCTTGGGATGTCGGGATGCGGGGAGCGACAAGAGGAACCGGTCGTCGCCCTGGTCAATGGGCGAGCCATTACTCAGGCAGAATTCGACCTTCGCTGGGGGGAGCTCTCGCCAGCGACCAAGTCCCGCTACGAGAAGGAAGGCGGAAAACGACAATTCCTCGACGAGCTCATCACCAAAGAACTACTCATGCAGGAAGCTCGACGCCGAGGGCTTGATCAGGACGATACGATTCGGGACAAGACACACCGATATAAGGAGCAGTTGATCCTGGACGAGCTGTTGAGAGACAAGCTTCAATCCAAGGTAGAGCTGACGCAAGAGGAACTGACCGCTTACTATGAGAGTCACGCCAGCGAACTCTTAGACCCGTTGAAAGCCAATATCTCGATCATGCTGTTGCCCAATATATATGCTGCGAAAGACCTTGAGACTCAGATCAATCGAGGCGGAAGTTTTGCGAAGTTCGCTCAACGGTACTCGATGGATGAGAAGACAAAAGGAAAGGGTGGCGACCTCGGACCATACCGAAAGGGACTCGTCCTCCCTGAAGTGGATGACGCCATCCATGCGCTCAAACCTGGAATGGTCAGTGCCCCCATCAAGACCGACAGCGGTTATTATTTGGTCATGTTGACCCCTCTCGATGAGGCCATTATTCAAGCCGACCTCGCGACGCAGGAGCGGCTTCGGCAGGAGTTGCTCGCCGAGAAACGCCGGAAGCGGTTCGAAGAAGTGATCGCCGACATCCGAACAAACGCCTCGGTTCGCTTTGCGGAAGCATCTCGCTATATTACCGAGGATACTGGCTCGCGTTAGCCTCTATTTGATTTCCAGGAACCTTCCCTTTGGTGTAAAATCACCAATTACCGTTCTTTGCACCGGGTGAAAGGGTCATGACACGTGTTCTCCTCGGATCAGGTTGGCAGGTCCGTCTTGCATTGCTGCTTGCCTTCTTGATGATCTCAACCTGGCCTCCGGCCTTCTCCGCTGCCCACCTGCAGGATCGCATCGTTGCCATCGTGAATACGGAATTAATCATGCTGTCGGACGTGAAGCATGAGTTCAGAGCGGAACAAGAACGTCTCTCTCGCGAACTCCGCGGAAGCAATCTAGATCAGCAGTTGAAAACAGCCGAATACATGGCATTGACGAAACTGATCGAGCGGAAATTGCAACTACAAGAAGCCAAGACTAAGAGGGTCGAGGTGTCAGACCTGGAAGTACAGCAAGCCCTCGCGCAATTGAAACAGCAAGACAAATCCCTCGACCCCACGAATCCGAACGATGTCCGAAGTGTGCGGGATCAGCTCATTCTTATGAGGGTCGTGGACCAGCATATTCGAGGCAACATTACGGTCGGAGACTCCGAGATCAAGCGCTACTACCAAGAGCATCGTGAGCAATTCGCCTTTCCCGAAGAATACCATCTGAGCCAGATTATCATTACACTACGCTCTTCGGACGGGCTGGCAGATGCACTGACCAAAGCCCGCCGAGCCATGGACGACCTGAAGCGGGGCGAGAAATTCGAAGATGTCGCCTTGCAGTATTCAGACGGTGCCAATTCCTTGCATGGCGGCCGACTCGGATTGGTCCGGCAAGGAGAGCTTTGGCCCGCACTTGAGCAGGCCGTAGCCCGTTTGATGCCGGGAGGTATTTCCGATATCATCGAGAGTCCCGAGGGGGTCCATATCATTCGCATGGATGAGAGAAAGCCAAAACAGTTTCGCCCGTATGAGGACGTTCGACGAGAGATTCAGGAACTGGTCTATCAGCAGAAAAGCGCGGACATGTATGAGTCCTGGTTGGTGGATCTCAAAAATAAGGCCTACATCGAAATCAAGTTCTAGTTCACCTCAGTTCTGCCATTAGCTGACTGGACTCCTCCGCACACCAGATCACGATCAAGAACCACGTGCCTGTCGCCCACCGGCCAAGTCTCGTAGAGCTCCCCAGACCCATTCTCGCCCATTCCCGGTCATCGACGAGTACGGAATCAACACTTCTCCTTGGGCAAGTCCTAGATCCCGATGCGTTTGTTTCAGAGTGCGTACCCGTTCGCTGGGCTTCAATTTGTCAACCTTGGTCGCCACAATGAGCGGATTTCTTCGGATCGATCGAAGCCAGGCAATAGTCTGCCGATCCTGCTCGGTGACGACTCGGCAATCCACCAACAACACGACTGCGAGCAACGAGGCTCGGTCGACGAGATAGCCTTCCATCAATGGTCCCCATTGACCACGGAGAGACTTCGAGACCTTGGCAAATCCATAACCCGGCAAGTCCACGAGATAGAACTGGGTGATATCGGGATCGGAGGTCGAAACGAGAAACACGTTCACAGCCCTCGTTTTTCCCGGCGTCCGGCTGACTTTCGCCAGATCACGGCGATTGAGCAACGAATTGATCAACGAAGACTTCCCCACATTGGAGCGCCCCGCAAAGGCAATCTCGTAGAGATCACCGGAAGGAAACTGTTCTTGAGAGACACAACTTTTGATAAACTCAGCCGCGAAGATTTTCATTCCCTTAGGACCAGTGATGAATTCAAAACGAAACTCGCGTCGCAATGCAGTCTTTCAACGGTACTACACATACGATCCTCCTCCATCCAAGTCAACCAGACCTCGCAGGATGGCTCGCAGGCTCCTCTGGAGCACGGTGCTTATCGGACTTCCCTTGGGCATCCTGGGGCTGAGCTGGCTCATCACCCTTCCCGACGTGAAACTACTGGTGCGAACGAACCCAGTATCGACGGCGCTGATGGAGGCACGAGAAACTCAGGCCAAAAAACAGGATCGAGCCATCGGACGCCATTGGGCGTGGGTGCCGCTCTCACGCATCTCTCCCCATCTTCGCCATGCAGTCGTGGCGGCCGAGGATGCGTCGTTCTTCACTCACGAGGGCTTTGATTGGGAAGGCATCCGCGACGCGGCGCTCTATAACCTGGAAGCAGGAGAAATGAAACGAGGCGGGAGCACCATCACTCAGCAACTGGCCAAAAATCTCTACTTGTCATCCGAACGGTCCCTCTTACGAAAAGCGCGAGAAGCGCTGATTACCCGCTCACTCGAACGACATCTGACGAAGAAGCGTATTCTCGAACTGTATCTCAACGTGGTTGAATGGGGGAAGGGCATCTACGGCGCTGAAGCCGCCGCCCGTCATCACTTTGGGAAACCTTCGCAGGACTTGACGACCGACGAAGCCGCCTGGCTGGCGGCGATCTTACCGTCGCCACGCCGATACGACCCCCTGCGAAAAACGACCTTCCTCACTCGCCGCCACGAACGCATTTTAAAATGGATCAATCGCCAATCTGCGAGCCCCGTACGAATCGCCGACGAGTAGAACCGCCGAGCGATCGTTACTCTGAATATTCAGAAGAGTCGCCGACCTGACCGTAATCCTGTTCGCCAAAGATGGCCGATTCGTGGGTGTAGTGTTTGAACTCGAGCAAATTGCGGGACGGATCTTCCAGAAAGAACGTGCGGTGTTCGATAGGGGTCCCGGGAAAGCGCACGCGCGGCTGTTGATAGAACGAGAGGCCCTCCTCTTTGGCTCGATCTGCCAGCACCTGCCAGTCCTCTTGCGACAGAAAGATCAACCCGAAATGCCGGGGATAAATACCTTGTTGCTTCGAGGGCAGATCCGGCACGACATGCGCGACGAGCTGGTGACCAGCCAAACCCAGCGTCAGCGCCTGTTTTGTCCGCCGTCCGACGGTACACCCAAGGCCATCCGCATAGAACCGAAGCGTGGCGTCCACGTTATGAATCGGAAAGGCGAGGTGAAACAAACTTCTGCTCATCGAAATTGGCCTTTCACGATCGGTTCTCCCTTCCCATCCCACCATCCGGCGATCATGTGAGGGGTGGAATGACGAATGACGAATCGCCCGTCAGGAGTGAGGACCAGACAGCCGGCAGATCCGTGGATTCGGACGGCCAGCTTTTGCAACACGAGTCGTGCCGCGGCGGCTGGCGGCTTTCCTTGCCCTAACCGGTCGCAAATCTCCTTGGCGACCGCCAGACGGATGATGCTCTCGCCCCACCCCGTCATAGACACAGCACCACTTTCATTATCAGCATACACCCCACAACCGATAATTGGCGTATCTCCGACTCGACCGGGCAACATGACATCGATCCCACCAGTCGACGCACCGGCAGCGATCCTCCCTGTCTGATCCAGAGCAACAGCCCCAACCGTGCCGTGCCGTTCCCGACTCGTTTCAATCTTCCCCAGAGCCACTCCATAGGATACCCGACGCGGCTTTCTTGAGAGCCGATGCCGTTCAAGTTTGAAATGGCGAGCAAACCGTCCGGCCTGCGGGCCGACAAGCAACACATGAAGTGTGTGCTCCATGACCAAGCGTGCAGCAGTGATCGGATGGACAATGCCCTCAATGGAGGCTACAGCGCCGGCCTGCAGGCCCTGTCCTTCCATGATAGATGCATCCATCCGCTGCATGCCATCGAGCTGCAGCTTGGATCCGTTCCCGGCATTAAAGAGCCCACTGTGTTCGAGCACTCGGATGGTCTGCTCGACGGCAAGGAGTGCCGAGCTACCTCGTTCGAGCCACGAATAGCCGACTTGCAATGCAGCTCGCAGGCAAGCGCTTTGTGGTGAGGTCATGGCACGAGGGCCGGCACCCCCGTGGGCGAGAATAATGGGGCGGAAGGATTTCAATTCAAGAGAAGATCCCGAGTCTTCCGATAGGCAGGATCCTGCATGCGATCCAGATCCGACCGTACAAACCCCAAGCCCGTTACACACAGTTCAAAATTTTCTGATAATTTCTGAAACAACGGCAAACTCGTTTCAGCATCATCACGCCCGATCTGCGCTACGATCCCGTACGACCGCTTGCCTGTCTTCACATAGTCGACGAGAAAATCCTTGTGATAAATGCGTCCGGCCGTTTTGAGCCGTCGCAGGTATTCAGGAAACAATCCGGCCATGAATAGGGTGAAGTCACCGATATGGCGATGAACCTCCCGCTCACGATCTAACGATTGCGCTTCAAGCATGACTTCGGATTCAAACAGAAGATCCATGACCGTATCGACCGGTTGATTCTGCCGGTCTCGAATCTTATAGAGCTGATCTGTATGGGTAAAATCCACCAGCAAATCAGAGACGTACGAGGCGACCTTGGCGTCAGGCCAACCCAGGTGTTCCGTAAAACTCTTCTCGGTCAAGGCGCCAAAGAGTTGCCGGAGCGGATGACTTGGAGGAACTGGAGTGCCCATCGCCACCTCCTGCGAGTCCGATATCATCTACGGTCAGTATACCAGATCTCGACCTCGAAGCGGTTTCCGCCCTTGTGAATTGTATCGGAACTACACTGGTCAACCTTGAGGCAGACTAGCATCCGTGCCTGCTGTCCACCACGAAGGTCACGGGGCCGTCGTTCACCAAGGCCACCTGCATATGAGATGCAAAGATCCCCGTTTCGACCGTCGTTCCACATTCTCGCAGCCCAGCCGCGACCTGTTCATAGAGCTGCTTGGCTTGATCAGGCGGAGCGGCCTCGTCGAAACTCGGGCGACGCCCATTCGCAGTGCTAGCCAGCAGCGTGAACTGTGAGACTAGCAACACAGAACCATCCACGGCTGCGAGGGAACGATTCATCTTGCCGTGATCATCGGAGAAAATGCGAAGGTTTCTGATTTTGTCGACCACGAAGCGCACGTCCGAATCCTGATCACCTTTGGCGACACCCAGCAGAACCAACAAGCCGTCTTGAATGCATCCTACGACGGTGCCGTCGATTGTCACCGAAGCCCCGGTGACACGCTGAAAGATCGCTTTCATGGCGTAGAGTCAACCTCGCTGCAGTTGGGTCAGCGTTCCTTCAAGCGACAGCAACCTTCGCTTCATCGGAAGTCCTCCGGAGAATCCTCCAAGTGAGGCATCCTGTGCGACGATCCGATGACAAGGGATCATAATCGGCAAGGGGTTCGCCCCGACTGCGTTGCCAACCGCACGGGCATACTGCCGTCCCCCCACACGTAACGCAATCCATTGGTACGAACGGAGCTTGCCATAGGGTACCCGCTGCAGTGTCCGCCACACCTGCCGCTGGAATGATGTGCCCTGCGAGAGATCGAGTGGCACATCGAAGGTATTTCGTTTTCCCGCAAGATAGTCGAGCAATTGGCGACGCGCCGCTTCCAGTCGTGAAGACGCTTCTTGATGGCATTGCCCATTCGTCTGCGCTCTGAGGTCAGACTCGACGGCTCGTTTTGACCGTTTCGGCAGCACAATTGCCTGAACTCCCTTCGGAGATTCAGCAAGACCCATCCACCCCCAAGATGATTGAAAGATCATCGCGCGCTGCATGTTCCACTCCTCGTTATCTCGCCAATCTGCCAAGCTTTCTCCGCACCATGCCCCACACGACATGAAGCTCCTCCGACCGAAACAACGCATGCACACCAAGGTACCCACCGACACTTAAGGCAATAGCAACGGCAAGCATCGCAGATTTCTCGATCCACTCGGCTGGATGACTCCATATCTGTGCGTCGGCCACCCACCAACAGGCCAATACAATTGGAACGCAACCCACCAGCACCCGGCCGGCTGAGCGGGCGACAGATTTCCACTCAACGCCACCCAGTCGCCGATTTAATACGACCACGAGAATTCCTCCATTGACCATCGCAGCAAGTGCCGTGGAGAGTGCCAAGCCTGCTGCGCCAAGATGCGACATCAGGAGCAATGAGAGCAGGATATTCGCAACCACCGCAATCGTTGCCGAGATAGCCGGGGTGGTCGTGTCCTTCATCGAATAAAATGCCGACACAATAATACGAACCCCACCGAATGCCCAGAGGCCCACGGCATAGCACAGAACCGCAAACGCCGTCTCAGCGGTATCGTGCGCAGTAAACGTCCCATGCTCGAAGAAGAGGTGGACAATCGGAGTCCGCAACAAAATCAACCCGATCATTGCCGGCAGAATGATGAAAAGAATCATCCGTAGGCCGAATCCGAGGGTCGTGCGCAATTCGTCCAATGCTCCACGAGCCGCCTGTGCCGACAAGGTCGGCAGGATGGCTGTGGCCAGGGCCACGCCAAAAATCCCGAGGGGGAACTGGATCAGCCGCATACCATAAAACAAATAGGTTGGACCACCCGCAAAAAACGATCCCAGAATCGTGCTCACAGTGATGTTGATTTGTGTCACGGACAGACCAAGCAGGGACGGAATCATCAGCTTGCCGATCTTTCGTACACCGGGATGGCCGGGCTGGAATTTGAATCCAAACAACATGCCGCGCAACTTGAGCCCCGGCAACTGCATCGCAAACTGGGCCGCGCCGCCGGCCACCACTCCTATGGCAACGCCCAAAATAGGCTCCGGCATGGTTGGCGCGAGAAACAGCGCACACCCGATGATGAACAGATTGAAAAAGACCGGCGAGAACGCGGGTGCCGCAAAGGCCCGCAGTGAATTAAGGATCCCCATAGCCAGCGCGGCCAGACTGATGAAAATGAGATAGGGAAACATCATGCGTGTGAGCAATGTCGTCATTTCAAGCCGGGTTGGATCATCATGGAATCCCGGGGCCAAGAGCCAGACGAGGCCCGCCGCTCCCACGATCCCAAGCATTGTAATGCCCGTCACAATGGTCAGCAGTGTCGTAAATGCGGCACTCGCCAACTCCCAGGCATCCCGTTTCGACTTGAGTGTGTGATACTCGGTGAAGACCGGAATGAACGCGGCGGACATCGAACCTTCGGCAAAGAGTTCGCGAAGCAGATTTGGGATACGATAGGCGACAAAAAATGCATCGGCAGCCGGGGTGGCGCCAAAGAGTCCCGCGAGGACCATGTCGCGGATGAACCCAAGGATGCGGCTTGAAAACGTGGCAACGCCGATCATCCCAGCAGCTTTGACGACTGATTGATTTTCATTCTGGAGCTTGGGTGGAGCACCAGTCGTCACGGGAAGCTCAGACATGGACCGGATTCTAGCGGAACGACAGCGAGGCGTCTATCGAAGCGGGGAAACCCATCAAGCTCGGCAACAGATCATGCGATAACTCAGATCACCAAGAAGTAGCTCCGTGCTAGGTCGCCTCGGTAAGGCGAGTCTGTCCTTCTTAAAGCTAGATTGCTGACTGGATGAAAGATCAAAGTGGAAGTGGAGGCCGCGAGTAGCTCTCTCGGGTACGAACTCCTGGCGCGAACTCGGGGAAACGCCAGGAGACCCGCTGTAGGATCATTTACGCCGCAAGGCGAATCTGTGGTCGGTTGGTCGTAGTTCCGACGTACGGTCCCACCTCGCGTAACCCCTCGGCCTTGGCTTGTGGTTTCATCTCCAGCGTGCCATTGAACACGACGCCTTCCTCCATCGACAGCACGGGAGTCGTGAGGCTGCCTTGCACAACGGCCGGAGCACAGAGCACGATCTGCTTCGTCGCTTGAATGTCTCCCGTGATATTTCCATGGCATACCACGGTTCCAGCTGTGACCTTGGCCTTCAGCACCGCCTCAGGCCCAACGAGCAAACCGCCGTCCGTATGGATTTCGCCGTCCAAGGCCCCATCGATCCGAACGGTGCCGGAATAGGTGATCACGCCCTTGAACTCGACATCTTTCCCGACGAAGGCCACCTCATCCGGAAGGGTCGGACCACCCTTTAATGGACTGCGCCTGTCCTCTACCCCCCGATCCCGTTCCCGTTCTCGTCCCTCTTCTTCTCCTGCCACCTCATCCTGCTTCCACATAGTGTGACTCCCTCCTTATCCGTATGGATCCGCCATCGCCGAACGGGTCCGCCGCGTCTCTTATCTATCGGTTGATCACGGCTTTTTATTGAATGCTCAGGATCCGGAAGGAGATCGCTTATGGTTCTTGGACTAATTCGTTCGACAATTCATTGGGATTGTCGGCTGGACGACCAGGGCAAACCTCGGCAAGAAGAACCCCGCAGGCCTGAATACTCTGACATAATCCGTCAACGATATCGCCTGTTTTGAGCCGGCTGACGGCGGCCTCAACGACCGAAGACCACCGCTCCACTGGGACTCGTTGATACAAGGGTTGGTCGGCCAACACATAAATCTGATGTTCCAACAGCGACACCATGATCAGTACACCAGTGCGCTCACGGGTCTGCGCAACGGTATGCTGCACGAAGGCGCACTCGGCCCTGAGCGTTACTTTATGGTGCATACGATCCGCCGATGTAAGGAGGCGAATGAAGGGGTCCAGAGTACCGAACCAGGCACCCGCTCCGTAGGCTAGCACGGTCGTCAGTACCAGCCAAGCCGCGTTGGAGGCATGCCATCCCCACGGCAACCACAAGACTTCAGTGGTCAACAAAATCGTCAGCACCGATACCGCAAACAGCAACCCGGAACGATATTGCGCATCTCGATACAGGCCGGATCGGCTGACAATCATTGGAACAATCTCGGCGTTGGTATATTGTTCCGCCGCACGCACAGCCAGGCTGACCCTCTCACGTTCCTCGGCTGTGAGTTGCAGTCTCTCACCAGTTTCCACTGGCACCCCCTCCTCCAAAATCGCCTCCGCCGCCGCTGAATCCACCCCCACCACCGAATGATCCTCCACCCCACCCACCACCGCGGCTGCTGTACCAGATCCAATCATCCATCCCGCGGGATCGTGTGTTCCTTCCTCCGGTACCGGACGCACCAATCACTAGGAGCAGAAACAAGGTCGCAGCGCTCGCAACGAGCGCCGGCACGAGCCAGGGAGCCAATAGCGTTGAGATCCCTGCACCCGCTACCGGTCCGACGAATTTATGGATGTTCATGAACATGAGCCCGACAACGAGCCCGACTATGACAGCCACCACAACCTGCCCCAGGACGTCGGTCTCTGGCTGAGAGACTGGTTGTTCCGGTGCCTGATAGGTTCCTTCGATCGTTTTTAAAATGGCGCTGATCCCCTCCGTAACTCCACCTGGGATGTCACCGGTGCGGAACCGAGGCACGATTTCATTTCTAATGATTTGAGCCGATCGAGCGTCAGTTAATACCCCTTCCAATCCATACCCGACTTCGATCCGAACTTTGCGTTCCCCTATCGCCACCAACAAGAGCACGCCATTGTCCGTACCCTTCTGACCGAGTTTCCAGGTCGTGGCCACGCGATGGGAGAATTCTTCGAGTGAGTCGCCTTCGAGGGAAGGCACGATTAGGACGGCGGCTTGATTACTCGATTGCGCTTCATGAGCCGAGAGTCGAGCCGTGAGTGACTCAACCGTGGAGCTCGGTAAGCTGTGGGCAAGATCAACGACCCGCCCGGTCAGCTGAGGAACATCCAGCGCAGCGGCCGATATGGCCGACGAGAAGGTAGCGGCTGCCAGGTAACAACAGAATACGAGGCGGCTGATTCCACGTCGTATCAACTTCTCCTCCGCCTCGTCCTCGACTCAAAACTTCACTTCAGGCGGCTTCGCCACGGCGTTCTCATCGGCGACGGTAAAGTTAGGCCGCTCCTCAAGATTGAGCAGGAACTTGGCCGTCAGGTTGGTCGGAAAATATCGCACCATCTTGTTGTACTCTGCCACACGATCGATATACCGCTTACGGGCCACCGTAATCCGATTTTCCGTTCCCTCCAGCTGACTTTGGAGATCTCTGAAGTTTTGATCAGCCTTGAGATTCGGGTAATTTTCGGCGATCGCGATCAGTCGCCCCAACGCCGATGTCAGACCGGCTTGGGCCGTTTGAAATGCTTCGAATGCGGCAGGATCTTTTAGCACCTCGGGTGTCACCTGCACTCCGGTCGCCTTGGCCCGTGCGTTAACGACTCCCTCAAGGGTCTCTTTTTCATGAGCCGCGTACCCTTTGACTGTCGCGACAAGATTGGGAATGAGGTCGGCACGGCGTTGGTATTGATTCATCACTTCACTCCACGCCGCCTTGGTATCCTCATCCAGTCCTTGCAGGTCGTTGTAACCGCAACCGGACACAGACAATAGGCTGCTCATCACTATGGTGATTGCCGTCGTTTTCCACCAGGTACGCCCCATCGGTCCCTCCTTGAACCATGCCGGATGCAGTGTCTCCTCATCGCACGATCATGCTACCATGGGGATAATCATCTAGATAGGCTGGTCAAGAGGTCCTATGCCTGGAAGAAAGTCCTTCGATGGAACTGGCGGGTTTCAAGTCCGGCACCGGACGCTCGGAGTCTACCAAGGTAGCGCGATCGACCTGGCCTTTTGGCACCCATCGTCGGGCATGCCGGAACATGGCCTGTGTCGGTTTGCGACCAGAGAAAACGCACACGCGTTGATCGACGTGCTCTGTTCTTCGGAATGCATAGAACCAATGAGGCAACAAGATCTGACGATCGAGCTGTACGATACGGCCGAACATGATCGCTTGATGACCGATTACCCGCTGCCGTCTGCGTGGGAGACGCCTACTTAGGTGCGGAGACAGCACCTAGTCGGTGATCGACGGTTCAACAGCTTTGGTAAGCATAGAAGAGGTTGATCCTGAGTGTGATTGGATGAAGGTCAGAAGCCGTTTATTTTCTTGAGCCTTACGCAGGAACTTGAATGCAATCCCGCGCGCGCTGACCGACCGGACTATAGCGGCCACTTCGACAGGAGGTTCGTGTTCGGCGATGACGATCTCCAGATAGAAAATGTCGTCAAGGTGTACGTGCGCGTCGCTCTTGATGATGCACCCGCTCAGAGACAGATCCATCACCGTACCCTCGCCCCTGACTTTCCCTCCCGAAAAGGACAGGCAGAGCTTCACTGGTATGCGGAGATATTCACGGCGGTCGATAGAATGTGAGGGCCCCGCCGTGCTCATGCGACGGGCAAGAAACCGGTGGTGGCACTGTTGACACTGAAATGGGGCCATCCAAATCAACGACGCAACAAGTTCACGCGACGACTGTGGCGGCACAGGAAGCGCACCACCCTCCCGACATTGCGGACAGACTATCCGGCGACTCATTCAGTGTCATCTCCGTCAAGCCTAGGCACACACCGGCCCCTGATGGCACTATAAAGGCCTTTCCCTCACAGTCAAGCTCATTGCTATCTGGCGCAAATCGTCTCCCATCAGTCGTTTATGCCATTCATGGATCGGCAATTGGCAACCTAAGCCGCACGCGATATGGAATCGGAATGTGGAGATAACACTGTCAGCGGTTCCGCTAGGCGGACTCCGCGTGCGGAGACTCCGGCTCACTGGGAAGACCCGATTCGACGATGCCGGCGCGGAGATATTCGCGATTGAGGTTGGCGATGAAACGCACGCTGATGCTTTTGGGGCAAACGGCCTCGCACTCATACTGATTGCCGCAAGAACCAAACCCTTCTCGATCCATAGCCTCGAGCATGGCACTCACACGACGTGTTCGCTCGGGCTTCCCTTGCGGCAAGATCGCTAGGTGTGACACTTTTGCCGCCACAAAGAGCGTGGCCGAGGCATTCTTACAAGCTGCGACGCAGGCCCCACAACCGATACACGAAGCCGCATCCATCGCGGTTTCCGCCTGATCCTTCCCGATCAGCAGAACGTTCCCATCCACCGCCCCACCGGTGTTGGCTGAGATATACCCTCCTGCTTGCATGACACGATCCAGGGCACTGCGATTGACCACTAAGTCTTTGATAATCGGAAAGGCCTTTGCCCGCCACGGCTCAATCGTGATGTCGGCCCCATCTGGAAACCGTCTCATGTACAGCTGGCAGGTGGTGATGCCGCGGTCCGGGCCATGCGGGATGCCATCGATGACCAGTGAGCAACTTCCGCAAATGCCCTCACGGCAGTCCTGCTCGAATGCCACGGGCTCATCACCGTTTCCAAGCAATCTCTGATTCACACCATCAAGCATTTCGAGGAACGACATACCGGGGCTCACCTCGTGCGCCTCATACGTGACAAGCCGGCCTTTCTCGTTTGGACCATTCTGGCGCCAAATCTTCAATGTGAATTTCATGATGTGCGCCGGCCTCTTGCTCCCCTCACCTACACTCTACTTCCTCGTTCCCGATCACTGATAACTTCTGGTTGTCGGTTGTACGAATTCGAAGGCCAAGGGCTCCTTGTGCAGGACGGGAACCGTTCCCTGCCGATACTCCCATGCCGCTACGTGCGCGAACCGACCGTCATCTCGCTTCGGTTCGCCGTGTTCCGTCTGATGCTCTTCGCGGAAATGCGCTCCACACGACTCTTCCCGATGCAGCGCATCGTGACAGAGCAGTTCGGCGAATTCCAGAAAGTCAGCCACTCGCCCCGCATACTCCAGTTCTTGGTTGAAGGCTTCTCCTGATCCAGGAACCACGACATCCTGCCAAAATTGTTCTCGAAGAGCCGGGATCAACGTCAGTGCCAGTTTGAGTCCTACCTCATTGCGAGACATGCCACACTGATTCCACAAGAGCTTTCCGACTTCCCGATGAAAGGCGGCAGCCGTTCGACGCCTCCTCGCACTCAGCAGGCGGTTTATCCGAGTCGCGACGCGCTGAAGCGCCCCGCGAGCCTCCGTATGATCATCCGCAACTGGTAGAAGCTTCGCAGTTGCCAAGTAATGACCGATCGTATATGGCAGGATGAAATAGCCATCGGCGAGTCCTTGCATCAACGAGCTGGCCCCCAGCCGATTGGCGCCGTGATCCGCAAAGTTGGCTTCCCCGATCACGAAGAGTCCCGGGATCGTGCTCATCAGATTGTAATCCACCCAGAGCCCTCCCATGGTGTAGTGCGGCGCTGGGTAAATTCGCATAGGTGAGTGGTAGGCGTCCTCTCCCGTAATCCGGTGATACATCTCGAAGAGATTGCCATAGCGTTCACGGACCACATCGAGCCCTTGCTGTTCGATCACACTAGCGAAATCTAGGTACACCCCATACCCACTTGGGCCGACGCCACGACCTTCGTCGCACACGGCCTTCACTGCGCGTGACGCGATGTCTCGTGGCGCGAGATTTCCAAACCGCGGGTACCGACGTTCTAGGAAGTAGTCACGTTCGCGTTCCGGAATGTCGTCCGGAGAGCGGTGATCCACCTGCGTCTTCGGCACCCACAATCGCCCGTCGTTGCGAAGTGACTCGGACATCAGGGTCAACTTAGCCTGATAAGCGTCACCCGGTGGGATCGCAGTAGGGTGGATCTGCGTAAAGCAGGGGTTGGCAAACACCGCCCCCTGCTTCCACGCTCGGTAGGTGGCCGTCACATTGCTGCCGCGTGCATTGGTCGAGAGATAGTAGACATTACTGTACCCCCCCGTCGCAAGCACCACGGCATGGGCGGTGTGGACGCTTATGCGTCCAGTGACCAAATCACGAACCACAATGCCTCGAGCCTGGCCGTCGACCACAATCAGATCGAGCATCTCGGTATGCGGACGCATCGTGACCTGACCGCGTTCAATCTGCCAACAGAGCGCCGAATAGGCGCCCAAGAGCAACTGCTGCCCTGTCTGTCCTCGACAGTAAAAGGTACGAGAGACTTGGACGCCTCCGAATGAGCGGTTCGCCAGCTGCCCACCATATTCCCTGGCGAACGGGATGCCGAGCGCCACACATTGATCGATGATTTGTGTGCTGACCTGAGCCAGCCGATACACACTGGCTTCTCGGGAACGAAAATCTCCGCCTTTAATGGTGTCATAAAACAGCCGGCCCACACTGTCTCCGTCATCTTGGTAATTTTTCGCCGCGTTAATTCCCCCTTGCGCCGCAATGCTGTGAGCGCGACGCGGACTGTCCTGGAAACAAAAGCACTCCACCTGGTAGCCGAGTTGCCCCAAGGTCGAAGCGGCACTCGCGCCGGCAAGGCCGGTGCCGACGACAATGATGGTGAGGTTCCGTTTATTGCTGGGACTGACCAACTTTTCACTGAACCGATGCCGATCCCATTTGCTTTCCAATGGCCCGGATGGAATTTTGGGGTCAAGTCTCGTCATACGCGCACGATCCCCAAAAAGACCGCGAGGATGATGGCACCATTTCCAAGAACGACCAGCAGCCCGACTGCAGGGCCGACGGCCTTAAACAGGCGGTCCAGAGCCGCCTGTTCCAGCCCCAAAGTCTGTAAGCTGCTTGAGACGGCATGGCTCAGATGCAAGCCGAGCCCCAGCTGACCCATGATATACAGCACCACCACGAAGGGATTCTGAAAAGCATGAACCACCTTGCTATAGACATCTCGATAGCCTTCCGCGTCGACGCGGTCGGAGGACGGAGAGCCGACGACTCCAGCCGTCAGATGCAGAAGATGGAATACGATGAAGAGGAACAACACCATCCCGGAGACCGTCATTGCTCTGGAAGCAAACGATGCCTGCCGGTATCTGTGGATCGCATAACCGATCGGGCGAGCACGATGGTTTTGCAGGCTCAGCTGAATCGCCAATACGATGTGGAGGACCACAATGCTCAGTAATCCAATGCGAGCGGTCCATAGTAGAATCGGCATATCACGGAGGAACGCCGCATAGCTATTGAGCGCATGAGGCCCTTCGAATACCTGAAGATTCCCTAACATATGGAAGATGACATAGATCGTGAGTCCAAGCCCGGTCAGGGCCATGACAACTTTCCTGCCGACTGAGGACTGGAGATGGCTAAGGAGGCGAGTCATCCGTAAGCATTATACACTTCTTGTACCCAAGAAGAGGTAACGGGGCGGCATGTTGTCATGCACGCGCTTGCGGACTTCATTGCATCCAACAGAACTGTTTATCGAGCCGTCGATGAGCCGGCGCGTGGCGTGACACGCCGAACCTGGAGCTCCAGTTGTTCAGTAGGATTCAATCCTGGCATCAACAAGTCCATCGCCATGACACAGTTGCGCCCACCCTCTTTCGCGGCGTACAAGGCCTTGTCTGCCTGATCGATCAACTCGAGCGGTGTGTGCGCACCAAACGTGATGGCCGACACCCCAATGCTGACAGTCAGTACTAAGCCGTCAGCCATTCGCACTCTGCTACCGGCCTCTGTGCCAATACGAATTCGTAAGCGTTCCGCGAGATCGGACGCTTCGGCCAATGTCGTACGTGGGAACATCAGGCTGAATTCTTCTCCTCCGTAACGTCCCACCATATCCGCCAATCGCAGCCCTGCATGGAGGCAGTGGGCGACCGCTTGGATGGCTTGATCTCCGACTGCATGTCCATATCGGTCATTCACGCGCTTGAAATTGTCGATGTCGACCATCAGGCAACACAGCTCGCTGCCATGGTCGCGACTTTCTGCAAACGCCTTCTCGAACAGAGCATAAAACGCACGGCGGTTCAGACATCCGGTCAGCGGGTCTCGAGAGGCCAGACGTTCCAACTCGCCATTTTGGCGCAGGATTTCCGCCTGTGCGGCCTCAAGATCCGCGACGGTCCGCATCAGAGCACCGTTCATCTCTGTGAGCTGCCGGTTCGCGTGTTGAAGCTCCATGGCCCGTTCATCGACCAAGTGGCTCAATTCGTTCAGTCGTCCAGCGGCCTTGTTCGCCAAATCCCATTTCCGACACAGCGCAGTGGCCTGCTGCAAGACTTCGATACTGTTAAATGGTTTCTGAAGGATCAATAACTTGTCGGTTCTGCCTATGCGATCACGAATTTCGTCCCAAGGCTGGTCCGAATAGGCTGAACAGATGACCACCTGTAACGCGCTATCGACTTTCCACAGATGTTCGACAGTTTCCAACCCGTCCCACCCGGGAGGCATCCTCATATCCACAAACGCAACGGCATACGGCCGCCCAACTTTACTCGCTGTTTCAACCAAGGCTAGCGCAGTGCGTCCTTGATCCACGCAATCGACCTCAAAGGGTTCGTGAGGATCGATCGAGGGAAATTCCCCAAAGATGGCCACACGAGCTTGATCAAGCTCCTTTGGCGCACTCTCATGTTGAAGAACCCTCCGGAAGTCATTGTGGATCGACAGATTATCGTCCACGACGAGAATGCGTCGATTGGGAATGTCCGTCGGCACGAACCCACCCTCCTCTTTTCTAGCGAGTAGTGCGCTATCCTGCCTTCGCAAATACCGTCTGGGCCGAAGGCTTCTTGAGTTGGATCGTGCACCAGAACGTCGATCCTTGCCCAAGCACGCTGTCCACACCCACTATCCCGCCCATCATTTGGGCCAGTTGCTTTACAATGGCCAGTCCAAGTCCTGTCCCCCCGTACCTTCGTGTAGTGGATCCATCGGCTTGCGTGAACGGCGTAAAGAGTTTTTCCTGTACTGCTGGCTCAATACCAATCCCTGTATCCTGCACTTGTAGACACAGCGTTGTGTGGCTGACCGAATCCTCATCTACTGTGATGTGAAGAGTGATCTGTCCCTGTGCCGTAAATTTGATGGCGTTGCCGATCAGGTTGGTCAAGATCTGTCGGATACGGACCGGGTCACCTTCGTATTCTGGAAGGAGAACTTGAGGGAGCACCGCAGCCAGCTTCAGCCCCTTGCTCTCAGCTGGACCGGAAAATAGTTCCAGGACGTCCTTCACAAGCTGACGCATATCGAACACGATAGTTTCGAGATCCAGTTTGCCTGCCTCAATCTTGGAAATATCGAGGATGTCATTGATCACATGCAGCAACGCCATTCCGGACTTATGCAGGGTCTCCGTATATCGGCGCTGCTTGTCGTCCAGAGTGGTCCGCATCAAAAGTTCGCTCATCCCGATAATTCCGTTCATGGGCGTGCGGATCTCATGGCTCATATTCGCTAGAAACTGCGACTTCGCGACATTGGCCGATTCAGCCGCCTCCAAGCGTTCCCGCGCCTGACGCGCCAGATCCCACTTTCTGGTCAAGGATGTCGCCAATTGCGACACCTCGACGGAGGAGAATGGCTTCTGCAGAATCAGGAGACGATTGTCGTGGCCAAGTCGGCGAATGATGTCGTCCCACGAATGGTCTGTGTAGGCCGTACAGATCACGGTCTGGATCTCCGGGTCGGCAGTCCACAGGTGCTCGATCGTCTCCAACCCATCCCATCCTGTCGGCATTCGCATGTCCACAAACGCCATGGCATACGGCCGCCCCTCACGGCGCGCCAGTTGGACCAGAGCCAATGCAGCTTGACCCTGCTCGGCGTAATCCAGATCGAAACGCACAAGAACATTCAGAAGGGGTTCGCCGCCGAATAACGACGCGCGTGCTTCGTCCAAAGATTCTGACTGGTCCCCCGATTGAAGGATCTTTCGAAAGTCGTCGTGGATTGAGCGATTATCGTCAATCACCAACACTCGGCGGTTTTGATGACTGTCAGGGATCTTCACGGTCATAGCGACCTCTACCTGGTTACACCGACTGTCATGCATGCTAAGCGGCCTGTGATTCGACCAACGGCAACCATTGGCCCAGAGCCTTTCGAATCTCTTTCAACCCGGCCGGCTTCGAGAGGAAGTCGTCCATACCGCCTGCAAGGCAGGCATCTTGATGGCTACTTAGAGCGTAGCCTGACAGGGCGATAATCGGGACTCGTTTACCATCTGCTCGTCTAATCCCCCGTCGGCGAATTTCTTCAGTGGCGGTGAGTCCGTCCATCTCCGGCATTTCACAGTCCATAAGAACGAGGTCGTATCGGAACCGTTCTAGCGCATCAATCGCCTCCCTACCCGTACTGACCACGTCGACTGATTCGCCGCAGAGCTCCAGCATGCCACGAAAGACCTCCTGATTTGTCGAATTGTCTTCTGCCAGGAGGATGCGCGCACGCGACCGTGGTTTAGAGGGATTGACGCCGGGCCCCTTACTGATGAATACGTCAAGGTTCGTGCACTGATCCAACCGCTTACTCTCTCCCCCACTTCCTTCGTTCATCCTCTGTTTCTCAAGACAGACTGTAAACCAAAACGTAGAACCCTTTCCTGGGGTACTGATAATGCCGATGTCTCCCCCCATCAATGCGACGAGCCGTTTAACGATCGCGAGTCCCAACCCTGTTCCCCCATACCGCCTCGTCATTGATCCATCCGCCTGGGCAAAGGGATCGAAGATTTTCTGCTGCGCAACGACAGGGATGCCGATCCCAGTATCGCAGACCGTGACTTTGAATAAGGCGTTGTCAGGGCTATCCTGAATCCGCTCAATGTGAATCAAAATGCCACCTTGTTCTGTGAACTTCACGGCGTTCCCCACCAAATTGGTCAGAATCTGCCGGAATCGTGCGGCATCCCCTCGCCACACGGCGGGCAACTCGGGGTCGATCTGGCATTCTAAACTGAGCCCTTTTTTCTGCGCCGGCGCGAAGAACCCATCGATGACAGCTTGCACAGTTGCCACTAGCTCGAACCCCGCGATGTGGAGATCCATCTGGCCGGCTTCGATCTTGGACAAGTCGAGAATGTCGTTGACGATCTGAATCAGCTGCTCGCCAGAATTATCGATGGTTTCAACAAAATGACGCTGCTGGTCGGTCAAGGAGGTCGAGAGAAGCAGCTGATTCATACCGAGCATTCCGTTCATGGGCGTCCGGATCTCGTGGCTCATACGGGCCAAGAACTGCGACTTGGCCTGGTTGGCATCGTCTGCCTCCGCCTTGGCCTCTTTCAGCGCCTCCACCGTTCGCTGTAACTCTTCGTTACGCCGTTGAAGCTCTGCGGTCCGCTCGGCCACCTGCTGCTCAAGGAGTTGGTTCGTGGCCTGGAGTTCTCGGTTGCGGGTATTGACCTGTGCCACGAGGTCTTCGATTTGTAGGCGGATGTCACGCCCTAATTCCCATTTCCGTGTGAGTGATGCGGCAATCTGCTGCACCTCGATTGCATCGAACGGTTTTCGCAAAATGAGGAGCCGGTCGTTCATTCCCAACCGTGCCGCAATCTCCGCCCACGAATGATCCGAATAGGCTGTACAGATGACCACTTGCAGCCTTCCGTCGGCCTCCCAGAGCCGTTCGACCGTTTCCAAACCATCCCACCCGGGCGGCATCCGCATATCCACAAACGCCACCGCATACGGACGTCTTTCCCGGCGCGCCATCTGAACCAGAGCCAATGCCGCTTGCCCTTGATCGGCATAATCCAGTTCGAACCGCTCAAGAGCTTGCACGAGCGGCTCCCCGAATAACGCTGCCCGCGCCTGGTGAAGGTTTTCATCGGCAGGTTGTATCTCAAGGATTCTTCTAAAGTCGTCGTGAATCGCCTGGTTGTCGTCGACCACCAAGATTCGAAGATTTTTATTTCCCTCGTTTATCATCACCGAGGTTCTCCCACCTGTATGTCCGGTTTCCGTGGCGTCATGAACTCCTGCATATCCTTGAGGAGGGTCAGGACATCTTGCGCACACCGCTGGACGGTCGCCATCTGCTCACGCTGTTCGGGATCGAGGGTGCTGTGGAGGAGCAGAGCGACCTTGTTGACGAGCTCATTCATGGGCTGGAAGATTTCATGACTCATAATCGCCAAGAACTCTTCCTTCTGTTGAAATGTTGCTGCACTATCGCCTTGAGACTGGGTCGAGCCACCCTCCCCTGCTCGGCTGGCAACGCGTTCTTGCAGATGCTCATTCGCTTCCCGCAACTCAGCCGTGCGCTGAGTCACGCTGAACGCAAGGCTCTCAATCTGGCGCTTGACAGAGCGTGCCAGATTCCATTTCTTCGTCAATGAGTTAGCCAACTGAACGACTTCGATGCTGTTGAACGGTTTCATGAGAATCAAGAGTTTGTCCGTCTCTCCGATCCGACGACTGACATCTTCCCATGGGTGATCGGAGTAGGCCGAACAAATAACAACTTGGATTTCCGGATCGGCGTACCAAAGATGTTCGATCGTTTCGAGCCCGTCCCATCCCGGCGGCATCCGCATATCCACAAATGCTAAGGCGTACGGATTACCGGCTTGATGGGCATTCTGGACAAGACCAAATCCTTCTCGACCCTGACTCGCGAAATCCAGTTCGTAACGCACCTGTGTCGGGAGAGTCGGGGCTTCTCCAAACAAAGCTGCGCGAGCCTGATTCAGCGAGTCTGAATCGACCGGCGGAGCCAAGATTTTTTTGAAATCCTCATGGATGCAGGCGTTATCGTCGATCACCAGGATTCGTCGATTGTCACCCATCTGGTCGTCTGTCATGCTGCAGCCTCTGCCAAGGCCATGGGGAGATCAAGCGTGAAGGTCGCGCCGTGCCCTTCACCCTGGCTCTGCGCATGCAGTGCGCCACCAAGATTCTTGGCAACGATGGCGGCACTGTGCAGTCCAAGCCCATGACCGGCCTTTCTCGTCGTAAAACCTTGAGCAAACAGCTTTGGAAGATTCTCCTGTTTGATTCCGCCTCCGGTATCAACCACTTCAAATCGAGCGAATGGCGTACGGTCTGAAAACACACCGATCCGCAACGTCAACAGGCGCGTGTCCCCCGAGTGTTCGACCATGGCGTTCTTGGCGTTAGTGATCAGATTGACCAAAACCTGCAAGACTTGATGTCGATCCGTCATGATCGTGGGAACTGGGCTATATTCCCGCACAACTGTGATGTGGTACTTATCCGGATCAGGCAGGGCCATAAGTAAGGCCTGTTCCATCAAGTCTTCGCTTGACGAAGGCTCACGAATATTCCCGGAGCGTGCGATATCCTGCTGCGACATGATGACTTGTTTGATGTGGTCCACCTTTTTGACAAGGGAGTCGAGCTCGCCTTGGATCGTCTGATGGCTCCCGCTCAGGGATTCAGCCACCAAACCAAGATAAGACGGGATCTGCTTGCCCTTCGGATCGACCGTCAAGAATTCTTGTAGATTGTCCTGATGCTCGTTGAACATCGATGCAATCCGACAGACATCGCCCACCATCGGCTTTTTGAGCGTTTTCAGGAGCGTATCCGTCGACACATTAATGCTGTTCAGCACGTTTCCTACGTTATGCAACACGCTTGAGGCCACATCCGCCATACCGGCCTGACGGGAGGCATTCATGAGCTGCTGATACAGCTTTTCCTTTTCCGCCTCAGCTTTTTTCCGCTGGTCCATCTCGACGTGCAGATTTGTATTCGTGGCTTCGAGCTCCTGGTTCTTCTGTAAAATCTGGACACGTGAGGATTCCAATTCGCTATTCGCTTCCTTGAGCTGGCTGTTCGCCCGATCGAGATCCGTCACATCGTGAAATGAAACCAACGCCCCTCTGACCGTCGACCCATCATCCATAATCGGCACCGCATTGACGATAAACTTCCTCGGGTCCCTCTCCGAGAGACTAAGAAGGAGAGCACTGTTGTCTTGAGGCTGTTTGTCCATGATGGCTCTGGTCCAAGGATGCATGGAGAGCGAGTCTGATGGACTCACCGACTTCCAGGCGAGAGATCCAAGGTCGGATCCGATCAATGCCGTGACCGACTTGCCGACAGCCTGACTGAAGGCGTCGTTCGTCAGCACGATCAAATCTCGTGTGTCGATCATCACCACTCCTTGTGTCAGCGCATCAAGCGCGGCTTTCACACGAGTTGGAACGATGCCGGATGGATCCAGCTGGCGAAGCGTGCGCTTCATGAAGAAGAGATACCCGATAAACCCCACCACACTGACGAACGCCAGGAACCGCACCCATGGATCAGCGATAAGGCGGTCGAAGACAGGCCTGTCGGTTTGGCGAAATGATACTTGGAGCACACCCCATGGTTGATCACCGGAAAAGATCGGGACTTGGAGAAAATCCAGCGTTGATTCCTCGCCGGACGGCTGGACCCATACCTGCGCATGCTCGCCAAACTGAGCGATCACCCCTCCGCCTCTCTGGACGAGCGCCAGCGACAAGATGGTCTGATTCCGCTTCGCCAGCGTCTCCATCGCAAACTTGATCGTGTCGACCTGATTCCGTTCAGCCAACGCTGAGTATTGGACCGCCAAGGATTCCGCCAAATCACGACGATATTCAAAGATCTGGCGATCACGGTTAGGCACCAGATCAACCAGCGAATCGCCAGCCAGCATGACGCTGAGCGTCACACTGACCAAACCAAAACTGACCCAGACTATGGGCGTTACTTTCATACCTGCGTTCCGTTCACGTGCCTTTTCGCTTACCGTTTGATTCGTTCCGTGAAGTTTTCAGTACCCGATCCAGGCCACGGAACTGTTTCTTTTCCTGTTCATCTGCTTCCCGTATCTTACGATCGCGTTTCCGGCGATCGCCCTCGCCCATACCCAGGACAGGCAGCGGATCAAAATGCCTCCAAGCAGGCATCGAAACAAGGAAGCTCGCAACCAGCGCGCCCCCGCGCAGAATCCAGGCCACAAACCCGGCGGATAACGCCATTCCCGAGAATGAGGCGACTCGCCCGATAAGCTGAGTTTGATGCTCTCGTTCCTCCATCCCACGCTCGAGATCGTCGGCCAATCTGGTCAACCGCTCGACAAGCTTGTGACCGACGGCTAAAACTTTCTTAACAGGAGCCGACAGCGGTTCCAACAGCAGAGGAGGCGGCTCTTGAATGCCGATTGTGGATTGATCGATCCTGCCAATCGTGCGAGTGGTGAGCACATTTCTCGGGAGCGGATCGTTGGTTGCGCCTACCACGGCCGCTTCTTTAACCGGCAATACAACCCCTATCGCCACTGAAGGCGGCTGTATCGGAGGCGGAACGACACCACTGCTGCCTCCAGACCCAGAGCCCGAACCTGAACCTGTGCCTCCAGAACCTCCTGTCCCGCCACCGCCACCTCCACCGCTCCCGCCTCCCCCACCCGGCGGTGGGATAAACGGGGCAACCGTGAATGTAAACGTCGTCGCTCCAATCGTGCCGCCGGCTCCATCACTCACGGTAAACGTGAAACTATCGCTCGTGACGGCGGCCCCGCTATGGACAAACACCACGCGGCCGGCATTAATGTCAGCTTGGGTAAAGGTCGTGATCGCCACGCCCGGAGCGGTCGTCAGTTCGAGCTGTCCACTAGCCGGGGCAGTCGTCACGGTGTAGAGCAATTGACCCGGACTGTTGTCCACGTCGATTACTTGCAATTCACTTGCGGTAATGACATCGGTCAACCCTTGTACAACGGTCGAGCCATCGTTCACAGCGAGGGTCGGAGTACTATTCACAGATGTGACGGTGATTCCGAAATTGGTAGCCCCGATGTTGCCTCCCGCCCCATCACTGACCGTGAACGTAAAGCTGTCGCTGGCCGTGAATGAACCATCATGCACATAGACGACCTGCCCGGCATCGATCTGTGCCTGTGTAAAGCTTGTGATGGCCACACCAGGAACAGTCGTCAACTCCACTTGCCCATTCACCGGTACGACCGTCACCGTATAGGTCAGCTGTGCAGGGCTATTGTCCACATCGGTGACCTGTAGCTCAGCAGTAGCAACCGTATCCGTCCCACCTCTTGTCACAGTGGAGCCGGTGTTGGCTGCAATGACCGGCGCGTCGTTGACGGGATCCACCGTGATGGCCACGGTGTCCACATCGCTCGCGCTGTTCGTATCGGTGCTCGTGACGGTCAGCGTGTCGGGGCCGTTGTAGTTCAAGGTGCCCTGGTAGCTGAGCGTCGCCAACGTCGCGTTGATATCCGCTTGGGTGCCGGAGAGCGTGAGGGTGCTCGTGCCGTTACTGCCCGCGCTGATCGTGGCGCCGCCTTGCAAGGTCACGGTCACGGTGCCGTTCAAGACCCCCAGCTGCACGGTGCTCAGGTTGCCGTCCACATCGTTCACGCTGATCCCGCCCAGCGCCAACGCTGTATCCTCGTTCACCGTCTGCGCCCCCGGCACCGTGTTCACCGGCGCGTCGTTGACGGGATCCACCGTGATGGCCACGGTGTCGGTGTCGCTCTGCGCCCCCCCCGACCCGGTATTGCCTTGATCGTTGGTCACGATTTGTAAGTTCGCCGCCCCATTGAAATCCGGGGTGGGGCTGAAGCTCAGGCCCGCCAGTGCCGTGTTGATGTTGGCAACCGTCCCGGTAAAGGTCATCGTGGCATCGGCCGTCCCGTCGCCCACGGAGAACGTTAAGCCCGTCGTCCCGGAGAGGGTGATCGTGCCGTTGGTCCCGGTCAGGGTCACTTGCACCGGACTGCCGCCCGCATCCACATCGCCGATC
>JBGTNJ010000112.1:0-19615 GCA_041743145.1 Nitrospira sp.
CGTGTAGAGGACATCGGGGATGCCGCACACGACCCAGCGGGCGTCCGCTTTACGCCACATGGCCTGACGCAAGGCGAGCGACGTGTGCAAGGCGGACGGGGCTTGAAAGGAGAGGAAATACCCAGCCACCGCCCGGCTGTAATCGTCGATCACGGTACTGAGCCAGGGCTTGGCGGGCTCGCCGTCCGGGCGGAGTAACACAATGTCGAGCAGCGTGTGGTCGGCCTGCCAGATGGCATTGGGCCCGTCAGCCTCTCTTCGGTAGACCAACTCAAAGGTGTTGCTGTATGCCTGAGTGCCGTCGTGGGCGAGCGTGACCAGATCGGCGGGCAGACTCGACACAATGCGGTACACGACCCAATAGCTCGGCGGCGCCTCGCCCAAATCCTGTGCCAGCTGCCGGGCGTGCCGACAAATCACGGTGGTCGGAAGCGGCGGCTTCTGCAGGGCGAGCCCTTCGATGGCCTCCTTCATCTTCACGGAAACGGCTCGGCGTGTGCCACGATCCGCTCGATGCTTCCGAGCCAATGCGGCTAAACCGAACTTCCTATACAGCGCAACCCAGCGCTGAGCCGTTCGAAACGGGATCGCCGCTGCTGCCGCGACGAGTTTCAGCGGACGGCCATCCTCCAGATGGGGTTGTAAGAGACGGAACCGAGCAAGGGCGAGTGTTCGAGTCTCTTCCGGAAGCCCCGCCAGGTAATCCATACTCGAAGAGTACGCCAAATAGCGGGCAAAGTTCTACGCCTGATAATTCGCAACGTTATAGATATTTCGGTATCACTAGCAACCAAAACTACAGTATGATAAAGGACGTTATCATACTATACTATCCGGTAGGGGACGTCCATGAAACAGCCCATACAACTGGTGCTCACTGAGACCCGACAACTGCCTGCCCTCTTTACACCGACGCCCAAGGCGGCCAAACGGTTTGTCACATTCTTCACCGCAAACATCCGCAACCCGAACACGCGCAAGGCCTACACCTGGGCCGTTGCCGAATTTGCTGGGTGGTGTGAACGGCATGGACTCCTTTCCTTACAGGCCATTGAGCCGGTACATGTGGCCACCTATATTGAATCGCTTCAGGGCCACTTGTCAGCTCCGTCGATCAAGCAACATCTCGCCGCGATTCGCATGTTGTTCGATTGGCTCGTGGTCGGCCAGGTTCTCCCGACCAATCCCGCCAGCTCGGTCCGAGGACCAAAGTATTCGACGAAGAAAGGCAAGACGCCGGTGCTCATGGCTGACGAAGCTCGTCTGCTGATCAAGGCCATTGACGTGAGTACGATCGTTGGATTACGCGACCGCGCCTTGATCGGGTTAATGGTCTATACATTCGCGCGGATTGGCGCGGCGCTGACGATGCAGGTCGAGGATGTGTATATCCAAGGCCGTCGGACCTGGGTGAGACTGCACGAGAAAGGTGGCAAGCTCCATGCGATGCCCTGCCATCACAATCTTGATGAATATCTCCACGCCTACCTCAAAGCCGCGCAGCTCACCGACGGCAAGAGCCTGTTGTTTCGCACGATGCGCGGGCGGACCGGGCAGCTGTCAGACCAGCCGATGACGCAGACGGACGCCTACCGCATGGTGCGCCGTCGCGCGACGGCGGTCGGGATTCGAACCAAGGTCGGCAATCATTCCTTCCGTGCGACAGGCATTACCGAATATCTGCGGAATGGTGGGAAGCTCGAAATTGCCCAACAGATGGCCAATCATGAAAGCGCCCGCACGACGGGCCTCTACGATCGGCGCACCGATCAGGTGTCGTTGGATGAGGTTGGGCGGATTGTGATTTGACGCTCTGTTAGATCCATTCGGTGTTGGTGCAGTCCTAACCAATTTCACATAGATCTATTCACGACTGACATCGGGTTTATTATATTTGTCTGCATCTTGGGGGTGTTGGAATCGCAATCTATTAACAACGGCTGCTCTTGCCATTGCGTCTACAACACGAACGGAAAGATTTCTTAAATCGTCCTCAGTTATAGCTAGAGAAGAAATATTTTCAAAATCGTTCAAGCCAAGCGCAACCTTCTCACTTGCCGCCTCCCTACTAGTTTCAATGGCGTGCTTTAAACCGAGTGTCAGTTGAGGAATCTGTTCGGCTATAGGCTCTGGGTAAAGATTGGGGCTTTCATGTGTAGAATCAAAAATTGCGCTTGCACGGTCACGCATCTCTTTGAGCAAGTCAGGATAGGTAGAGATGAGCGAAAGTTTCTCACTTTCCTTGAGAACTTGGAGGGCGGCATCCCTCATGTCACGCTTTACCGAATACGCAGTTGGTTTTCCGTCAGAATCATCACGCATTTCTTGCTCTCCGCCTTCTTCAAGAACAAAACCTTCCTATCCTAACGACTCATCGTGAGCAGGGAAAGTTCATGTGCATGATGATGCTATGACAACGCCATCGTGAAGAAAATGGATAGGGTGGCAAAGAACGATCGCAAGCCTGACAACTCACGGAGCTATGGTGACTTGCTGGTAGGATTCGCCTCGGCGGTGGCGACTCACCTGAATGGTCACTTTCTGCTCAAGCTTGTTGAGAAATCCGAAGCCAATCTCAAGGGCTGTTATCTGGTTATCTTCTACGCTGTTCATGCTCTCTATTCGAACAGCTCGCTATGCGAGCCAAGCCGCGCCAGTCGCAACGTATCTGCGTCTGGCTTTCGGTAAATCAGCAAAAGGTCTGGTTTGAGGTGGCACTCGCGGTACCCATTCCAGTTCCCGCTTAATTCATGGTCACGGGTGCTTCGTGGCAAGGCCTGGTCAGCTACGAGCTTTTCCAGTACAGCGGACAGGAGCGCATCAATGTCTTTGCTGTGGCGAGGAGTAGCCTTGACTCGTTTAAAGTCACGTTTGAATGCGGTGGCTCGTTCAATCGTCCGCATTCAAATCTGCCATGAGTGCATCGACGCTGTTAAAACGTTTCCCCTCCCCTGCGTCTAGTTCGGCGATCGCTTTGCGGGTGGTGGCGTTCGGGGCTTTGACATCAAAAGGCAGTCGCCGTTCATCAGCGATGCGTAGCATCAAGAGGCGGATCGCGTCAGAGGTAGAGAGTCCCATCGCCGCGAGTGCCGATGCCGCACGTTTCTTGGTGCGGCTATCAATACGAGCGCGGACGTAGGTATCAACAGTGGTCGTAGCCATTGTGGTGCTCCCCCAAAGTGGATAGTCGAGCCAAGTGTAGTCCTATTGTGACTACAAGTCAAGGCTGTTCATACGCTAGGGATAGACATGCGCGTTCCGGCACTCGCGGGTTTGATGGGAGGCGTGATCAACCGTCGCGTAATCCAATGGCACTGGGAGGAATTGTTGCGGTTAGCGACGTCGATCAAGCACGGGACGGTGACGGCCTCCCTCCTGTTAATTGTGGCAGAATCGGCGAACAACCCTGTCTTCACTCCCACGTCCAGAGAGGATGAATAAGGCTTTGGATGTGCGTGCGGTGAACAAACCCAAAGTAGCGCGCGTCGAAGGAACGGCTAGTCGTGTCGGACATCAACAAGAGTTCATCTGCACCAAGACGATGATCGGTCACACGGAACCGTGGGAGCGGTCGCCCCAGTGAGTCTGCCTCAAAGGGCTGACTCGCTGGGATGAGCGTGCCGTTGACCCTTACACCATCATCCGTCACGCTCACCACATCGTGGTGGGTGGCCAAGACCTTTTTCATCATGTTCCCGTATCCTCCAGGACAGAATCCCGCGCCGATATAGCCCCGCTCCTTCGCCAGGTCAAACTCCGGGCGCTCCGGGGGACACCACAACACAGAGACCCCTCTCACAATCGGATCGTTCGACATCAGATAGAGCCCAAGCGGAATGCTGCGCGTGGTGTTGAGACGGAGACCAGCTGCATGAGCCAGGAAGAGGCCGAATGCAAGACAGAGCCCCGCCATCACGATCGGGTGACGCAGACGGCTCCGACACGTCGTCATAGCTCGATCTTCACAGCGGGTGGAACATGTGGTGCACAGAGTGTGTCGCTCACCGCCGGCGGTGGAATCGCCACCCGCGCCGCAAAGATCGGATCGTGAAAAAAGAGCGGCTGCCGGCCGTAGATCGCCGGAAACCCGGCGACGTAGATCACCATGTCCCCGGCTTCCATGATCTGTCCCTGCGCGTCTTTCTTCGGGCCCGGCATGCGAAGACATTCATCGGGGGTGAGCAACGGACGTTGCACTTCGTGGTGCGTGCGGGATTCCTGCGTTTGCCACATGCTCATGCGGCGCCGGCTGACCGTCAGTTTGTCCTGAATGACGGTCGTCTGTCCCGTCAGACGCGACAGATGTTCAGCGGTTTCGAGGCGATTCGGCGGAAACGCATTTTGGATGTGGCAGTTGGAGCTAATGGCTTCATCCGCCCCATACCCGGTCTCACGGCTCCTGAGCTGGTTGATGTCCTGACAGATCAGATAGAACTTCAGCCCGTAGCCCGCCATGAACGCGAGGGATTCTTGAAAGATCTCGAGTTTGCCCAGACTCGGAAACTCATCCAGCATGCCCAGCAAGCGATGGGTGTAAGCGGCCTTGGTCGTCAGTGGTGGCGGTGTGGATCGAACACCAAGTCGCTCAAGCATGCCCATGAACCCGGATGGGGGAACCGTCTCTCGATGAAAGGCAATCGTGTCGGTGAGCAAGCGCAGCGCCATGGCTACGAACACGCGAATCAACGGACGCAACCGGGCTTTCTCATTCGGCTTGGTGACGAGATACAGACTCACCGGACTCGGATGGTGCATGAGATCTCGAATCTTGAATTCTGAGGCGCTCACGTTGTGGGCAACGAGTGGATCGCGATAGAGCGCGAGGTAGGATTTCGCGGACGAGAGAACCGATCCCGCTTCCTCCTCCGGTCGATCCAGCATGTCTCGGGCCGCGGCGCCCACCACCGGATGGACCTGCCCGTTCACATGGCCGTAGGTCGTCATCTCCTTCCACAGCTCGGCGATGGGCCGCTGTGGATCGGCCAACATCCGATCGACGGCGGGTAACGATGTCGTCGTGCCGTCGTTTCGGGCTTGGTAGAGCGCGTGTAGCATAACGCCCACCAATAACGCTTGGCTGGTCTTCTGCCAATGGGATTCCAGGCCGCGTCCGTCTGGATCAACCAGGATCGTGGCCAGGTTCTGCACGTCGGCCACCTCATGTTCCGTGCCGAGCCGGACCTCATCCAGCGGATTCCACCGCACACTGCCCTGCGCCGCAGCTGGTTCAAAACGTAAGACCTTATTATGTGCGTGTTGCTGCCTCCATCCAGCGGTGAGCTCCCACAACTCCCCTTTCAAATCCGCAATCAGGGCACTATGCGGCCAGGACAAGAGCGTCGGAATAACCAAGCCGACCCCTTTGCCGGATCGGGTCGGCGCATAGGTCAACACATGCTCCGGCCCGCTGTGGCGCAAGTAGTGCAGGTTGCCTTTTCTATCCAGCCACCCGCCCACGTACACGCCATCGGCTGATGGGCGCAGCGTGCCATTCAGCCAATCCATAATCGTTCGAGATCGAGGCAGCAACGTAGCAGCTTCAAGGTCCTTTCGGTTGGCCCATCGTGCCGAGCCGTGCAGGAAGGGATTCGGGCGAGGCCGGGACGCCTGGACTGTGCGCGCGATGGCGAGACAGAGAAGCCCACTCGCCGCCACGATCATGCCGACTCCTCCGGCCTGTCGGAACTGCAACGGATAGTCGTGCGCCCACCGCCAGGCCCATTCGAGAATGGCCCAGGGCTGATACAGAGACCCGAGAGGCTCGCCCAGCACCGCTTGATACTGGAAGGTAGAGGCAAAGTATTGGGTGGCCGATTGCAACCCAACAAGGAGGGAGGCACAGGCCAGGAAGGGAATGATCAGGCCTGGTTTAGGGTGTGGAGCTCGAACGTGAGGACCCACCGCATTGTTGAACGTGGTGCTCATCGTCGTCGTCCCTTCCCAAGCCTGATCGCGCCTGACGCATGCAGATGAAGCGTGCGCCCTCGTGTAAACGATGTGAGTCGTCTGTAGGTGGCCTCATCAATCGAGAGCACCAAGGTCTCATCCTGACGGTGCACGAGCGCAACATACCCGTCTTTTGTTTTCTCAACAGCACCGAACCGGACCATCCCCTGGTCTCGTGCCTCGAACCGTCTGACGGTCGGCGTGCGAATAACCTGTAACCGCTTCCGTTCCTGTTCTGCAAGGTCGCGGAGCATAGCCTCACTCGGCGGGGTACGTGGTGGTGGCGGTGCAGCCTGCGTGGAACGTGACGCCTGCACTGACTGGTGCGCTTGAATGGGAACGTCTCGATGCAGATTGTGATGAATCAGCGTCGTCAGAGGGGCAAGGTCGCCAGAGAAAGAACGCCGCGAAGCATCCAGCATGTCCGCCTGAGTGATGTGTTCCCACGCAATGGCATAGTCATTTTCTCGCGCTAACTGGCTGAGAAATTCCCGCTGCGCACGTCCATTGCCTTCACGAAAGGGATGCAGCGCGTTCATCTCAGCGAGATAGTGCGCCGCACGTCCGCTAAATTCTGCTGGCTCAAGTCCGCGTAGCGCGTGCTCCTGCGCCAGTTCACGAAAGATCGTCCCCGCGGCGCGTTCAAGATAGGCATAGTGCGCAAAACGGCTCGTGTCCTTGGTGATATCGACCGTCCGCAATTCTCCAGCCCAGTCGTAGAGATCGCCGAACAGATGACGATGAATCGCTTGCAGATGGGGAAGATCGAACGCGCCAGGAATGGGGTCTTGCACCAATTCGTGCGAGCGTTGCGCGACGAATTGCGCCTCAGTTTTTTCTAGCGTGGCTTCGTCGGTAATGCCCAAACGGTTCTTGAGCACCCCCGTCGCGGGGTCGGTGTACTCATCGTGGTTTGAATATCGGGACATTCGGGAAACGGCTGTAGAGTTTCCTGATCAAGTCGTCGTTCGACATTTCACCACGCGCGATCCTGCACATGTCCTCGACGGTCTCGGTGGGAACCCTCAACCCCTCAAGCTCCTGCTGCGCAATCGCATGGGTCACCGCGCGAAGATTGCGTTCAATTTCGGCTTCGGTCAGCATAGGATTACCTTACCCCAAATACCCATTCACAACAAGATGAACGTGCACATCTGGCGCGAATCCAATGCCTTGTACTGTGCGTCTGCGTTGGCCACATCCTCCAATAGGGTGTCCCGCCTGAGGAGATCAACATCATTGGCTCCGTCTTCAACCGCCAACATGCCAGAGAGCACGTCAGCCTTGGTCGGGCCGGTCACGACTGTCGCGGCATGATGGGTGGCCCACTGCAACCCAACCACGAGTGACGCACAGGCCAGGAAGGGAATCACCAGGCCTGGTTTGGGCTGTGGAGCTCGAACGTGGGGACCCACCGCATTGTTGAACGTGGGGCTCATCGCCGGCGTCCTTTCCCAAGCGTGATCGCTCCAGTCGAGGACACTTGTATGGAGTGACCCCGTTGCAATGAAGCGAACTGTTTGAATGTGGCCTCATCGATGGACAGCACTAAGAGTTCGTCCTGCCGATGGACCAACGCGAAATGCCCGCCTTCGATCTGCTCCACAGAACCGAACCGCACCATCCCCTGGTCTCGTGTCTCGAACCCTCTGACAGTCGGGGTCCGAATGACCTGTAACCGTTTCCGTTCCTGTTCCGCAAGAGAACGGAGTATCTCATCACTCGGCGGGGCCAGTGGTGATGATTCGGCCTGCGTCGGACCGGTAGCCGATGGGGTCGCTGGTGTGAATCGTTGTCGCGAATCCTGCGCGTATCGTCGCCGCTGCTGTTCCAGTATCGGGTCATCGAAGCAAATAGTAAGCCGAGAACGAGCCGCGACCTGTGCCACCCGAGTTTTGAAGACATCGGACCCCGACACCGCGATCGTGGTGCCGTACTTCTGTAGCGCGAGCCGAAGCGCCGCGTCAATCCCGTCATTCGTGACCTCACGCGAGACCTGGAGGCGGGTCCCATCATCACGGACAGCTGAGAGCCCGACCCGATAAATGATCGTGCCCTGTTTCGTAATGTAGTCCTGATTGGCACCCACGACCGCGTTCACACGTCTGGTTCCAACCGCCGTGATCGTGTCACCGGTCAGACCGCGCGTGGCGTCTCTGGCACGTAACGCACGCAGCGCCTCCTGGTCGCCGGCGAGCGCCTGCTGTCTGAGCCAATCAGCCCACGTGAGTCGTGTGTAGCGTGCCGTGATGGCGACACCGTCCCGGCGATGTCGATCGAGAATCTGACGGAGATCGGAGCGAAGCGTCTGCGACACCTTCGCGTAGAGGAGCTGCTTCGTGATCCGTCCCCTCATGGTCAATTTGATCGTATCCCGTTTGATCTGTCCGGCTCGCTTCGCCGCATCAATCTGCTGTCCCTTGCGGGTCCGCGCTTCGTGCAGAGCGACCGCTCGTGCTTGAGTACGGGCGAGCCGGTCTTGCTGATACCGCGCATAGAGCGCCGTCGTCTCCATGCGGCTGCGAATCGGCTTCGGTTCGTACCGGCGTGTGGGCTTCGCGGTCTGGACAGGACCGGGAGGTTCAAACCGACCAAGACGGCGTTCGAGCGAGACCTTGGAGAGATCCCGCGCGACTGAACTGGCCCGCACAAAGGTCCCCTGCCCGTCCGTGATCACGAGCCCTTGGCCGCGTGGTTGAATGGCCAAGCCATGGTGACGAAGCACCTGATGCAACTCAGACCATGATTGTGCAGACCGAAGTTGGTCAAGACAGTCCCGTTGCATCCAGCCGATCAGGCTTTCGGTGCCCGCCTGCCGCTCCATATCTGAGGCCCGATTCTCCCCGCCGGTTTTCCGGACCTGGTGATTGTCTGGCTCGAGATGAAAAGCTTCTTCTAAGCTGTCACAGAGTTCCCCAAAGGCCCGATAGGCGTTGTACGGTTCATGGAGCGTATAGCGGGTCGGATGGATTTTGTTGATGGCTAGGTGAAGATGCACATTGTTGGTGTCATGGTGCAAGACACTGACGCGCTGATGCTCCCCGAATCCCAGTCGGTGACAGACTCGGGCTTCGATCGCTCGCAGGGTCTCAGTCGAGGGCAGCTCCCCAGGCCGGAAACTCACGATCAGATGATAGGTCTTATCCGACTGAGATCGTGTGTTGAGCGATTGGGTATTCAGCATTTCAAGTGACGCGGCGTCGTGCCGGTCGCTGTGGCAATTGGTCAACATGATCTCCCCGACCCGTTCCTGCCGGCCTTGGGTGTTCGTCAAATAGTCCACGAGAGACACGACGTTGCTCTTCCGCAGTGAGCGCATCGGCACATGTTTGATGATCATGTGCCGTCGTCCTTCTGTGCACTCGTGTCTGAGCTCGTGCGTGAACTCGTCATGGGCTCGGCTTGTGGTCGAAGGACTCGCTGCATCAGTGCCAACATCTGATCTTGCGTCCGGTCGATCTTCTTCAACGTGTCACGGATGGTCCTGGCGTCAATCCCTCCTACGGACTTCTCATTCGAGAGCCACAGTTTGAGCAGTCCGCCGAGTCGTCCAAGATCCCCGTTGATCTTCACCAGCTCCTCCACCTGGTGATGATCCACAATGCTGCGGATGGGATAGCCCATGCCGACACGCAACAGATAGGACGACTTGCTTAATCCGGTCGAGTTGGCCTGCTGCTCGATGGTCTGCCGCTCGTCCGGATAACAATAGACTTTGATGGGTTGGTAGTCTTTGCGATTCGTGGGTGCTCGCTTGTTCATCCATCTCCTCTGCCTCCTCCGCAGGATAGTCCCCGTTGAGCGCGCAGGCGCGAAGAAGGGAACCGTGAAGGGGAGACGACCAGTGACACTGGTGGGCCCCCTTCACCTATCCTGCCCTGCATATGATCATTCTTTGTTTGATCTAATCATACTTCATGCTCTGTTGCAATCGTTGTTTGATATTTGTTCTTGCATTGTTCTCTCGTGTATTCTAGGCTCTCTGTGATCGAGAGCCCAGGGGTATGATGGAGACAAGTCTGTCGGGACGGATTGCGGAGCGCGCGAAGAAACAGCGTGCCTCGAAGCGTGAACGGAACCGGGCGGTGGTCCTCGCGTTGCGCCAGGAGATTCACCAGGCGATGGCGGATGGCTGGCCGGTGGCCACGATTTGGCGGACGTTACAAGAAGAAAAGAAAGTGGACTTCAGTTATCAGGCCTTTCGGTTGTACGTGAATAAGTTGGTGCGGAAGCAGGCGGGAGCGAGCATCGTCCCACTCCCCGTCCTGCGAGCGCCGGTCTCATCGACGAAGACATCCACGCCGTCTCGCACAGGAAGAGGAGGCGGCTTCACGTTTGATCCCACTCCAAAGAAAGAGGACTTAATCTAATGGCACAGATTCACCTGGTCTTACAGGGCAAAGGCGGTGTCGGCAAATCGATGATTGCATCGTTCATGGCCCAGTACAAACGATCAAAAGGGCACACGCCTCTGTGTATCGATACCGATCCGGTGAACGCCTCGTTTCAGGCGTATCAGAGTTTGAAGGTGCACCATCTGCAGATTCTGAAGGGGGACGAGATCGACCCACGCAGCTTCGATCAGGTGGTCGAACTCGTGGCGAAGGCCAAAGAGGACGTGGTGATCGACAATGGCGCGAGTTCCTTTGTGCCGCTCTCCGCCTATGTCATCACGAATCAGGTGCCGGCCTTGCTGCGCGATATGGGGCACCAACTCGTGGTGCATACCGTGGTCACGGGGGGACAAGCGTTGTTGGACACGGTACACGGCTTTACCCAGCTGGTGAAACAGTTTCCGGCTGACGTCCTGTTTGTGGTGTGGCTGAATCCCTACTGGGGTCCAATCGAGCTGGAGGGCAAATCGTTCGAGCAGATGAAAGCCTATGTGACGAACAAAGATCGTGTCTCGGCGATCATCCTGCTCCCGGACTTGAAGGCAGAGACGTTCGGGCGCGATTTGAGTGACATGCTGCAGCATCATTTGACGTTCGATGAAGCGATTGCATCGTCAGGGCTCACGATCATGGCACGGCAACGGTTGTCGATCATCAAGAAGCAACTCTTTGAACAATTTACCGCCGTACCGGTGTTGTGATGGACGACGATCCTACCGACGACTTACTCAAAGAGATCGCGTCGAAGCATGGCGTGGCGCTGGGCCGAGAGGACCCGCTTCTGATCGTGCAGACCATGCATGCTCGGCTATTGGCCGAGAGCAGGTCCGCGCAACAGGCGATGCTTGACGACTATCGCACCACGCTCGAAGGCCTGTTGGAACGATGGAGCGCGGAGACGAAAGCCAAAGCAGAACGGATTGTCACGGCGTCGCTCACGGCTACCACGGAGACCATGAAGGCGCAGATGGCGACCCACACGACGAACGTGGCCAGCGCGATCCGGCAAGAAGTCACCGAGGTATTGGAAACGACTGAGACGCGGATGCGCAGGGCCCAAACAATTGGATACCTGAATCTCCTCGCGGCGCTGGTAACATGTGTTGCAGCGGTCGTGGTCTATTGGACGCTCCGACCCTAATCCGCCAGACCACCCCAACAGATAGGGGCAACATCCGCGCATGACGGATGCCTAAATAAAAGGCAACTTGCTAAAGAGGCGATGAGTTGCGGTCACACCGAGAACTCGCTCCACTTGTTCACACGGTTATCCCCAACAGATGGGGACAGTGGGGCGGCTCATGAGGCGAGCACTCGCGCCAGCCAACCGCCCCAGAGGGCTGGCACGCCTGCAACGCCCCACCCGCCGAACTCAGAATCGGGCGTCCCCGCCCCGTCGTGGGTGAGGGGCGGGAAACGCAATAGAAAGAAGGAACGGGAGTCATGGTTCCCTCCCCTCCTACCTGCGGTCCCATCGCACCAGCGCCATTCCTCCTTAGTCTTTCGGCGCGGGCAATGCGTGAGGATAGTGCTTCGCGATGATCCAGTTCAGCCGCTGGATCAGATCCGGTCTCTTAAACGTCACATGCCCATTGTGATTCTTAAAGAGCCGAATGGAGAGATAGTCATGCTCGGCGAGCTTCGGCCACGCGGAGGTTGTCTGCATCGCATCGGCAATGAGCCGATAGGCTCCTCTCCGATGATCGGCCTCCGGCTTTCCATCACAGAGGTGAAAGACACGGAGGAGATCGTCCAGCTGATCGGTCTGCCGCATGTTGGCGCTTCCGTACGAAGTTAAACAGGTCATCACCATCCGCTTCCCAAATTTCTGTGGGAGATTCGTCTTGTAATCCCATGAGAGGCGGCGAAAACACTCAAGCACCCCCTGCTCGAACATGTCCATGCGTGAGTCATGAAGCGTGACAAAGGTGGCGCGAATCGCCTCGCGCGTCAATGCGGGAACGTTCTCCGCTCCGAGTTGCTCATCCACCTCCTTTCTCTTCGACGCGGACATGACCGAGCGCATACCGGAGTCGTTCAACAGCGTCGTCCATCCTCCGGCATCGACACAGGCTTGAAACGTCTCCAACAGCGTCGTACGGTTGGCATACTCACCCGTCATACGGAGGCCGTGACCTCGCCACCCTCGGGCCATTGAGAGATCAGGAAATCCGAGCCGTGCCGCAGTCGCCAGGGCGTGGGCCTGCTCCAGCTTGTCGAGCGCCTCGCGAAAGAGCGTCATGACGGCTTCACGTTGCTGTAACAGGTTGGCAATGCTCACACTCGGAATGAGTTCGTGCTGTGGTTCTGCGTCACCGTCCGGGCTCACAAAGATGGTCTCCGCTTGGGTCGTCATGCTGGCGTCCTTTCTGTTTCCACGGTTGGGCTCTCGTCTGGAATCTGAAACGGGCCGACCCAGGCGCCTGGCTCAGCCTTCGCCGTGAGGTCGACCACAATCTGATCTTGTGTCGTGTGATCGACACCCTGTCGCGTCCAGCGTGCACGAGCGTGTCGTTCTGCCTCGTCCATGATCGCTCCTTCATGGCGAAAAGAGGCCACGGGGGCCTGTCGTTGACAGTCTGGACACATCGCAAAGGCGGTGGCGTCGTAATCCCTGCCGCCATCGTCGTCAAGGAAGGGCGTCCCCTCATCGCGGAGCATCACGTGCGGGATCACATCAACGGTAAAGGGTCCCCAGCTCTGGCAATCCGGACAGTGCCAGTTCTCGCCCTCATTCGTATTCGGTGATGCGTCAATCCTGTTTGGTGTCATGATGATGTCCCCTCTTTCTGTCCAAATCTGTTGGTATGTTTCTTCCCGATCATCCGTCATCAGTATGTCGACATGACGCCTCACCCCTCCCCGTACAACCAGCCTTCATCAGCAAAGGAGACGTGCCGCCCCTCCCCCATCACGATATGATCGAGGACGCGAATGCCGAGTAACTCCCCGGCGCTGACGAGTCGCTTCGTCAACGTGCGGTCCTCAAGGCTCGGTGTGGGATCACCGGAGGGGTGATTGTGAGAAAAAATCACGGCCGCCGCGCTCATGCACACGGCGGCTTTAAACGCCTCACGTGGATGGACGATCGAGAGCGTGAGGCTCCCGACTGACACGACCTGATAGCCGACGGGGGTGTTCTTCGCGTCGAGGAACACCACGAGGAATTCCTCATGCGGTCGCCCCTCGAAGTGGGCGCGGAGAAATCTCGACACATCGTGTGAATCAGAAATCCTGGGTGCGCCATAGAGGGGTGAATGACTTTCCTTCACAACCTGCAGCCGATAGAGGGGGATACAGACTGACGTGGTGCCCTGCTGATTCTGGTTTGCTGGAACGATCTTCTTCGCCATCTTCTCGCCTTTCCCTTGGGTGTGGTGCCTGGTCAGGGAGTCGGAACGGCTGCTACCGTCTCGACTCCCGCTTTTCGCCTACCGTCAATTCTTTTCCTTGAGATAATTCAGCTGTGCCACACGTTCGAGCGCCGCCAGATCCTGGCGCATGCGCTCGCAGTAATGGCGGAGATCCGTGAGGAAATCGGACAGGACCGTTTCGACCGAGGCGCCCGGCTCCCGTAGAGCCGCAATGCGATAGTAGGCCAGCGCCTGCGCGGCTCGATCCGCCCGGATCGCATTCGGATGCTGTTTGACCCTTCGAACATTCGCCCGATACATCGTTGTTGTGTTCATGCTTCTTTCCTTTCTGTTGGACTGTCTCCCTATGAGAACAGCCACCCACGAGACCAACGGCCACATCGCGTCGACCGGCCCACCGGTCTCTTTCCACAACATGTGTTGCGCCTCTCACGCACAGCAGGAGGCGCAACAGAACATCCGAGTCTGGGGTCCCGGCCGGCTGCGAGCGTGACAGCCCTCCGGGCCGTTGGCTGGCGCGGTTGCACCCGGACGGGCCCCACACCGTGGGGGGCGAGGGAATTGGATGGAGTGGGAAAACAGTCAGCACGGTCGAGCCGCCGCAGGCGACGCGACGGTGCGCGAAGGAAGGCACGGCGCTGGCGCGGTGCCACCGTGATGTTGGAACGTTCCAACATATTGGTGAATCCATGCTCGGGTGAGCAAGCGTGGGGAGAAGGGAAAGGGAGTGGTCAGGCAAGGCCGACGAGCGAGCGAGGCCCGCCGGCCCTGTCGAGCGAGTTAGTCGATCGCTCGAGAGATCAGGCCAGCCTCGGGATGGTCAGCCGCGAAGTCACGCAGCAGATGAAAGGAGTCAGCGATCTGATGACCGAGTGGATCGTCCTCCAACAGGAAGGACACATGGCTGAACGTGAACAGGGACACGATAATCCCGGCGGCATCGCCCGAGACCGTGGCCTCAAAGAAGTTGCCACTCTGTACGAGCGGATACGTCTCACGACTCGGCGCGAGATAGCACCCGCCGTTACTTAATTCATAGAAGTGCCAGTAGCCTCCTCGATAGGTCGGACAAAGATCGGCAAACTGCGCGTAGAGAGCGTGCTCCACGGTCAGCATGTGCGTGCCAAAGTGGCGCGGCAGAAAATCGAGCCGTTCTTCTTCCGGCACCAAGGTCGCCACGATGGACTGTTGTTCGTGATTGAATGGCTTCATGTCATTCCCTCCGTGTTGTCCCAGGCGACAGTGCCTGAGTGGAGGGTCTTCAGCACACCGCACGCGCAGCGGTCAGGGCCGTGCGCAGCACGCGTGCGAGCATGCGGAATCGCCGCAGCGCAGGCCTTGACCGTGAGAACGATGTGATAGCCTCACGACACACAGGCAAGCCCGCCCCCTCCCCTCCTGTCGGTCTTTCTTCCCCACCGATGCGAGTGACGAGACCGGATTGAGTATGCGTCTTCGCACGGTCCATCCGCGCGGCGCCGATGGACGGCGCCAATCGAATACGGGCGCGGGCCGTCCGAAGGTCTGTGGGGGGAGTGATGCGTCAGCGAGACTCACGCCCTGCGTCTCGTCGTCTGGCGGGATGAGCGGAAGCGAACCAGGAGCGGCGATCATGGACCAACTAGGAAAGGACTGCGGCAGAAGGGTTCCTCGACGCTGATGCCGCGCAGCTTGGTGTGGGGCATGAACGACCACCAAGGATCCTGGTGGGTGTTGATTGTCGTCACCCGCACCCACTGTCCGCTAGCGGCCAGGAGCGGAAGTTCAAAGCTGAGATCGCACCGCCAGAAAGCGGTCCTCAGCCCTGTTGCATTAACACTCAGCATGCGGCGGCGGCGCGCAGCGCCGTCCGCTGCATGCTGTTGTTAGCGATCACGCTTTGATACTAAGCATTTACATTCTGTAGGGTTCCATCAAACTTGGTGAACCGGAAGGCCAAGGTGCCAGGCGAGAGTTCTGCATAGCTGCGCGCATAGGCTTCGAGCAGCTTGATGGCCACCTGCTCGCCAAGCTCAAGCGAGTAGGTTCCGTCGGATCGCCAGTGCACGCCCGCGATGTTGCGTCCGATTGCGATATTCGAGGCGAGTTTATTCAATTCGCCTTCGATCGTCAGCGGCCCCCCGGTATAGGCCATGAGGGTCTCGTGACCGGTCTGATCCACCGTCATGTCCACCGGGTTCGGGAATGCACCGCTCACATCGAAGAGCGCCTTCAAGATGGTTACGCAAGCGCCAGCCACGGTGGCGTGTCCCGCGCCGTAGGCGGGGTGCATCGGCGAACCCTCTGGAAATGCCATAGGCAGCAGGGCCGAGCCATAACGCAACAAGTTTCCTTGCACAGCGATCGAGTTCATCAGGCTAGCGGGCAGACCAAAAGTGCCGGGCATACGGCGCTCCAGATCGATGCGTCCGGCGTAAACCTCGGGGCGCATACGCAGATGCACGTACCATTTCTGAAACCATACGGCCTTGAGTGCCAGCGCCGCTACTTCGCACATCATGCCGATGTGGCCCGGGGCGCCGAGCGTACCGAACCCCTCCTGCTTCAGCCCAACCGGAGAGTAAGGGCTCACCGTAGATGGCTTGGCGCCAATGGCTCCCCCCACCGAGGAGGCAGCGCCGGCACCCTGAAGCAACATCAGGCACGCATTGAAATAGCCCTGGAACAGCACATCGATGTGCACCCATTGCGACAGATCGCGACCATTGCGCACGTAATGCAACCCATCGTCGAAATGGCTGGGCACGAAATCGCGCTGCGCGCCGTTCTGAACGGCGAGCCACTCGTCCCAGAGGGTCATGAAGTCCTGACCGGCTCGCAGAGTCTTGTTGCGCTGGTGGAATCCCTGCACGCCGAAGGGCACTGGATGAAGCAAGAATTGCGATAGGTACGGGCCAACGCGATCGCCAGGTGTCAAGCCGCGAAACAGCAGTTCTGGTCTGATGGCGCCAGCTGCAGTCGGTGCCAGCTCTTCATTTTGTTGAGCAGGGGTCAGCAACTGTCTTAAAAATCAAGCTGGCAGAGTGACGGTACCCCGCCACGGCGTGCCGCTTTTGACCATCGCATTCAAAATGGTGAGCAGTTTCCGCATGCAGGCCGTCAACGCCAGCTTCTTCGCCTTCCCGGCCTGACACAACCGCTGATAGAAGGTGCGAATCACCGAGTTTCTCCGTGTGGCCACCAGTGCCGCCATGTAGAGCGCGGCCCGCACGTGAGCCCGTCCACCCCAAATCGCCCGTCGGCCTTTGAGGGTGCCGCTGTCGCGAGGAAACGGCGCGACGCCAGCCAAGGCGGCCACTTCTTTGCGGGTCAACGTGCCCAGCTCTGGCAGATTCGCGAGGAGCGTCGTGGTGAGCACGGGACCGACCCCCGGCACACTTCGCAACACGTCTTCCTTTTCTCGCCATACCGGACTCTGCTGCATCGCCGTGGTCAGGTCCGTATCGATGCGTTCGAGCTCCTGCTCCAACCAGAGGATATGCACCCGTACCCGTTTCTGAATGGGCCGGGCGGCAAGGCGAAGCCGATTCTTTTCCGCCGTCAGCATCTCGATCAGCTGCCGACGACGCGCGACGAGTGCGGCCAAGGCCTGCGTCTGCTCATCGGGGACCGGCCGGACCGGAGGGCGAATCGCTTCGGCGAAGCGAGCAAGAATCTGGGCGTCCAGCCGATCCGTCTTGGCCAATTGTCCGGTGGCCCGTGCAAAGTCCCGCACCTGGCGGGGATTGATGACGACGACTGGCAACCCGACCGCAGCGAGGGCGCTGGCCACCGGTACTTCCAGACCACCTGTCGCTTCCAACACGATCAAGGTGGGCTGCAGCGCCTGCAGTCGCTCAACTGCCCTCGTGATCCCCTGTTCGTCATTCGCGATCTGGAATGCGGTCCCAGGTTGGACCGCCACATCAATGGTGTCTTGCGAGATATCCATGCCGACAAAGATCGTGGAATTCATGGTGCACCTCCGTGTCTCCCGTCCTTGCACGATGCGGGCTCGAGGCCCTCTCAACTGTTCGGGTTGGTGACCGGAGGAACGGGACGACCCGAGCTGACCCACGGTCTTCCTGCTTCCAGACCCGGATCTTTGCGATCTGTCCCGCTCCCGTGATGCCATGATGCAAGACCTCCGTTTATAGATACAAGGTCTGGACGTCGTGCGATGTCCATGCGCTCGGCGACTGCGGCATTCCGTAGCTGGGTAAGTTCGAGCGCGGCTTGTTGTACTATTGGGTTTGACGCGTATTCAGAGAAGGGTACGTCGCGTAGGGCGGCCATCCAGTAGTTCTCAGCCATCTCGAACGTCAGCTCATCGCTGCCGAACTTTGGTGCGGACGGCATGGCGAACTGCTGCGGATCACCGCCGACCACGGCAAATGCGCGCCCCGCGACCGGATTGACCCAGCTGCGCGTATTGGCGCCGAAGCCGCGATGCGCATCGCTGATGGCCTCGATGGCGGCAAACACCGCCAGACGATCGCTGGAGAGTGCATTCGCGAACTCCGTGAACGCGGCCGGATTGACCAACCCTGTAGCTGGGTCGTGCTTCAAGCCCTTACTGAAGCTGCCTCGCTTGTCTGCCTGCGCGAAATCTCCGTTGTCTGGTTGTGGCGGCCGAACATTTGCCACCACCTGATTTGACACTGAGCGCCTATGCTTCTCAGCGTTCTCTTGCGTGCTGCCTGCCGCCTGAAAACGATTCGGATCGACTGTGAAAACTGCCATGGTTCTTCTCCTATTTGCATTGATGGCCAAACTCAAACCTGCGTTGTTCCCTACGTCTTTCTGCTGGTGCGACACGAAACGACAACTGCCACTACGCTGGCACCTTCCATTCTCACACTTGATGGCTAACAATGTTTAGGTCGATCCGCATACGAGCCGGATCTGCCACTTTCTGCCCATATAACACGTTGTCGGCTCTCCAGAAGCATACGCGACAAACCCAGCCACTTTAGCCCATTGTAGTGCTTGGGTTATCCTCACTACCTCGCAAGCGGATCGTCCTCCCACAACCTCCTTTCCATGACCATGGGACCGACACGAGTCGTTCACCTGCTAGACCTTCTCTTGTGCGATGCTGCATTGGTCTATCGCAAGCTAGATGCCAGCATAGGACAGAAGTCCCATATCGCCGCATAACCGCCTAACCTGTTACTTTCAGTGTGAAGATGTATTGCTGAGTCAGAAGACACCTGTTACGCATATCTCCTCAGTACAGACGCCTGTATCGAAAGCGATACATGAGGTGAATCCAATCTGATACTAAGGGGGTGGCTCAGCAACGTTGTGGCCTGGCTATTTGCTTCATTTGGAATGGTCGTTTCGAAAGGCGAGACACTGGCAAGCAGGTAATCGGATGGCACGCCACTGTTAGCGCCAAGTTCGAACCACGACCATCACCATAATCTCAGGCGATGGGATTTGGGGAGCGCGATGCGGAGGGTTCTTCTGATTCCCTCCAGGGAACAAAGGAGAAGCTTTTATGCACGCCACAACAGTGGGAATGGATTTAGCCAATCTTGTGTTCGAGTTCTAAGGGGTGGATGCGTGAGAGCGAGCGGTTCTCACCAAATAACCTATGATTTGGTCTCGATGGGAACGTCACTTTGATTTTGGTAACGTCAGTTGATTGGTCTCCCTGATAGCGGTCGGTCGTGTGCTGCAGCTTTGGGTCGAACTGAGACAGTCTGCCCGACCTTCCGCGAGCGTCCGCTTTCAAGGTATCTGACACTGTCTGTCAGATCGGATGCCGACTATTACATTTTCTTTCAGAACCGGCCCTTTGATTTATGGTGCGCGTCTCGAATAGTCCGGCAGGACCCTCTTCGGTTGCCCTACCCAGCCGTCAAGTTTGTGCTTTTTCCCTTCTCGTTGAAATGCCGCAACCAACGCACGGGCTCT
>JBGTNJ010000113.1:0-22323 GCA_041743145.1 Nitrospira sp.
TTGACGCGTACATGACCCAGCGCAATGCCAAGCCTAAACCGTTTGTGTGGACCAAGACGGCACAGGAGATCTTGGCGAAAGTGAATCGGGCCAGGATCGCCCTAGATAAGACAAGAACAGCATGAATCACTACACTAGTTCTCATCCCTCGGTCGATCGTGGTTTGTTATAAGCCATGCCCCGTCCTCACTATCGACGAGATCTGTCGCACACTGATGAGGGCCGATTGCAGATGAAGGAGAGAGCAGCAGAGGCAAGACTCTCGGTCAGATCTAATACGGGCGTGCGTGATGGTCACCTCTCACTGTCATCCTTAGGAGACAACAGCATGTCCGGTAGCACAGAGCCTCGCGTTATCCTCTTAGCAGGCATTCATCCGTTAATAGCGGAGGACAGTCGACTTCACGCTCAAAGCATGCCCGGAACAACGCAGTATGAGGTCGTCGCGTCTACCGCCGACGAACCCACTCTGCTGCCACTCGTGAAGCGCCTGAAACCCCATTTCGTCATACTCGATCTGCTGCACGCGAGCAGTCTGCAAACCATTCAGCGCATCAGGAGCATCAATCCGTCAAGTTACATCGTGACCGTGACGGGGGCGCGCAATAAAGATGTTGCGGCGGCGGCCCTTTCCAGTGGCGCATCGGGTATCCTCTATCGCACCGACATCACAACCGAACTGTTCGATGCCATCCATACCGTGAGATCAGGCCGGCGTTTTCTATCCTCTTCCCTTGCCTCAAAAGCCACCAGCCCTAGGGACCATGAAGATCGATTACAAGCGGGAGGCATCTCATCGTTGGACGAGCTGATCATGCGCCTAACGCTGAGAGGGTATCCGGCATCTCGAATCGCACGCGCGCTCGGCCTTTCCGTCAGGACGGTGCGTCTCAGCATCGATGTCCTCAAGCAGTCCTACGGCGTTCGCACGAAACAGGAATTGAAAGAATATGCGACGGCTATATTCTGCAGATCATGACGATCTGATTCGTTCGGTGCGTTCGGTGAGAGAGGTATGCACGTACGTACGGTTCACTGGCGTTGGCTTCCATCTGATCATCGGGCCTTCTCGCGTGGGGCAGGCTCCGAACGAGGCGACCGAGTCCCGATACGCCCAGATATCGTCGGAAGGGGTTAGGGCCGGGGCTGGATAAGGCGACAGGATGGGGGGAGGGAACCTCATGAACACGACCAGCACTTCACGCCCTCCTGAGAAACAGGTGCAATATCGTCGAGTCGAGAGGGGCGACCTGGTACGGGTCGACTTCATGGCCTGGTTAGAGGACGGCTCATTGTTCGACTCTTCCATTTATGGCAAGCCTCATGAGTTTATCGCCGGAGAACAGTCCGCCATACCAGGCATTGACCATCTGGTAATCGGCATGACCGTTGGGGAGTCACGCACCCAGCTGCTTCCCCCTGACCTGGCCTTTGGCCCTTACTACACCGAGCTCTGTTGCCGAGTGAGACGCGGATGGCTGCAGGCCCAACATGTCGTGCCGGCAGTCGGCCTCGGGCTGGCTGTCCTCAAAAATAATCGCACGCTGATGCACATGATCATCACTGAATTCGACGGAGAAGAGGTCACCTTGGATGCCAACCATAGACTGGCCGGCAAGAGTCTTATGGTGCAGCTTGACCTCCTGGAGATCCTGAATCCAACCGCCCCCGCTGATGGCTCACACGTCTTCGGGGCGGACACGAGAAGGACTCATACGAATCCATGATGGAACTTAGCACGATGGAACTGACAGTGTTGGATGTCATCGTCGGACTGACTGTCGTCGCCATGTGCGGGTACTTGATGAACTGGAGGCGGCGACGCCGGTGGTCGGCGCGTTCAAGAATGAGACGCCCGATCCGGTACCTGACGATTCTCCATTAGAGTTGGCATATAGGAACGTGGGGGGCCTCCGAGGTGTCTTATGCGCAAAATTCTTAACTTCGCTATGACCGGCACATACCCTCTCGTTCACAAACGGTGGGGCGCGATATTCGTGTTCATCGCATTCTCCTGGTTATTATGCCAGAAAGGGTGCGTACTCGATCCCGATATCGCACCGGCCCAAGCGATGACAGGCTCTCCGACAAGCTGGACCGTGTCGGCCTCGGCCCTGTCCGAAGAAGCAACGCGTTCCCGAGTTCAGAGATTTTGCGATTCCTCCAAGGGTTGAAGTCGGGTTTGCTCAAGGATCCACAAACGCCCTCCCCTTCTGGTTATGGAGTTCCCAGTTGTAGGAGGGCGACGGAACTCACGCACGAGAGAGGTCCCAATGAACACGGGCAACGGAAGCAAGTCATTCTTGCACAGATCGCAAAATCAGGCATGCCAGGGTTGTGGAGAAACCATCGATCTGCAACGCGATGAAACCTTAGTGGAAATGCCCAGCGTTCATTTATCGTCCGACCAGGGTGTTCTCGTGTGGCATCAAGATTGTTACGACTCATTTCTCGATGAAGGCGAGGAATGTTGATCGCGACGAACCGGACTACAACTACGGCCTCCCTCGCGCCCGATGTCAAGAATGGGGAAGACGAGAAGGAGTTGCCCCAGACCGATCGTCCGTTATCGCCTTGCCTCTTTAATAAATTCTCGGTGACGACTCTGACATCGGCATGCCTGCTGGGTAGCCTGAGTCTTACCGGTTGCGACTTCTGGCCTCCAACGTTGCAGACTCAGATCGAGGAGCTCCGCACAGACTTGAACGAGACTGTGTCAGAGAAGCTTCGTCTTGAGAAGGAAAACTCTGAACTGCGGGAGCTACAGGCCTCGATGCAGCGCGCGATAGAAGAAAGAGAGCGGCAAAATGAGGTCATGCAGGATCGAATCGAGGCCATGGCTGAAAAGCGACAACGTCCGCTGGGAAACAGGTCCGCTTTGCCCCTCCGAACAACCTCCAAAAAGACGGTCTTGACCAAAGGTTCCTACACGTTGTTGCAAGTGACACATCCTCCGATGAAAGGACCACGCGTTGCCCGCGTTCAACGGCTTTTGAAGCGCAAGGGGCTCCCCATTCGCGTCGACGCCATCTACGGGCGGGACACGGCCGCAGCCGTTCGCGGGTATCAACGCTATAAAGGGATCACCCCTGATGGTGTCGTCGGTCCCATGACCGAGCGGGTCCTTCGACTGAACGCCGATGGACCGAAGTTCGTCAGGCACCTTTCGCTCCGACGTCCACCCATCAAGGGGCGGGATGTCAGACAGCTCCAGAAAGCCTTGCGCAGTTCCGGTCATCGTCTCACCGTGGACGGACGATATGGCCCTCAGACGAACAGGGCCGTCGCCAGGTTCCAACAAAAACGAGGCCTTAGACCTGACGGCATCGTTGGTCCGAGAACCTGGACCCTGCTGAAGACGAAACCATGAGCGACGAGACGTGCTGAATTCAACCGACCACCCCGGCGAAAAAATGACGTTCACTAGGCCATGGTTTGAGCGAACTCCATAGGCTCTGTCATGGCCACCCGCTCAACCTGCCTTGGGTAGACTCCCTTTTACAAGTGCGCCATTTCGTCTTGCTCTTCCTTGTCCTTCGCCTTCCCCCACCGCCGCTCCAGCGCATCGCGTGCGATGTTCCGTCCTCCGAGACCCACGGCGATCGCCAGAGCCAGGATCACCCCGCCAAACACGATAGAAAACGCCGCGACAACAATTTCCTTAGCGATGCCGAGCTGCGTCAAAACCATCGCCGCAGTGAAGAGAAAAATCCCCCAGCGCACCAGACCGGCAATAAATCGTGCTTCTTGAATCTGCGCGTTGACCATCGCGATCAACGTCGCCTCCGCTAAGAAGTTCCCGAGCAGGACGCCGACCAGGATCAAGAGACCCGCCGCGATGACACTCGGCAAGTAGCCCAGTAGTTGACCCATCAGGTCGGCTGTCGTCGGCAAACCCAGCGCATCCACACCCATGAAGACGAAGATGATAAACACGGTCCAGAAAGCCAGACGACCCACGATCTGGGAGAACGGTTGCTTGAATCCTGCCTTCGCCAACGACGCCTGCAATCCCCATCGCTCGCTCAACACATCGACGCGTGCTGCTCGCAGCAGGTGCTGAAGGACCGCTTTCATCGTCAACCCAACGAGAATACCAACCACGATGAAGCTCATCAGGGCGAGTAACTTTGGGAGTAAGAGCGCCATCCGCATCATCATGTCGCGAAACGCTTCCACTATCGCGTCGCCCCATACATCACTCATCGCTCCACCTCCATCGCTGAATCAGGTACGGCTTCATGGTTTCGTATTCAACGGCCAACCGCTCCAGCTCCTCCTCCACGCGCTTCGCGGGAAGCGCGCGCGTCGCTAAGACCACCGACGCGGTATAGCCAAGATACAGCGGCGTCAGGGACTTGAGTAAGTGCTCGCGGTGCAGCAGTCTGTCGTGGTAGGCCAGAGCCAAGTCATACACGATTTGCACCCACAGATCGGAAGGAAATCGAAAGCTATCCAAGGCATCGATGCCCAATTCCAAGATTCGTTGAAACGTGTCCGGTGTCAACGCGATCTGCCAGATCGGAACCAGATCGCGAAGCCCCTGGCGAAAACCCTGGATCATACGTTCGATGTGTAAAGCCCCGACGGAGTCCCCCAATCCGGCTTGCGCTCCGATTGTCGACACCGCCTTCGACTCCTTCACCGATTCCCATGTACTTTGATAGCGCTCCATCATGTGAAAGATGCAGCCCACGGACTGGACGATGATCGTCGATAAGTCCCCCATCGGTTTGCCTTGCCGCACGCGGGGCCCGAGCATCGCTTCACAGACGTCGGCCGATTCGGCTGCTGCCAGCGTCGTCAGCCATCCATCAATTCCGTACGCAGGAATTTCATCTTCCCACGGTTGCGGGAGCAGCGACGACCGGATGAAACGCTCGGAGAATGCATAGGCTCCTCCCTGCTGATACGCCATCCGTTTTCCATACAGTGCTCGCGTGAGGGGTGCCAATAGCGTATTGGTCAAGGTCCCTTCGTATCGATTTCGGGAGAATTGAGGCACCACACAATCCGTGCCTTTATCGAGAATCGGCGACGCGAGAAGTTCAGACCACCGTGGATCAGCGGATTTCAGGTTGCCGTCGACGATCAGGCAAGCCTTTGCCGTAAGTCGCTCGGATACCGTTGCAAGTAGCCGTATCGCCACGTCGCGACCCGGCACGCCAGACTCAGAAATGACATGCAGTGACGAGCCCAAGACGGGATGCTGAACCGCCCAGAATGGTCCTTCGCGTCCCACCGCTTGATCGATGAGATCCGGTGTGGCGTCTTGCGAACCTGCGTCACAATTGATCAGTAACACCCTCTGAGCTGGAACATAGCGACGAAATCCATCGAGCAATGCCTGAGCCAAAGCGGGCGCCGTCGCTCCATCATTAAAGGTGAGCACACCTACCACAATATCGGTTGGATCCGTCTTGTCGAGCAGTTCACGGACCGATTCCGGCAAGAAGGATTCGTCGAGGGACTGTTGATTCGCTTCGGGCCTATCCATGCGGTCACTCGATACACAGCAGCTTCAGCATCGTGAGGTGGTCACCCAAATGCCGCGTGATCAGAAAGTTGCGTCGCACATGCTCCCTCGCTGATGCCCCCATCCTGGTCATGACTCCGGGATTGCTCAGAAGATAGCGGATGCGAAAGGCTGCACCTTCAACCGAATGGACGACGAACCCTGTCGCACCATCGACGATCTGCGCAGAAACGCCACCGGCGGTTCCACCGATGACTGGCTTCCCCTTCCACATGGCTTCCGACACAGAAACGCCAAACCCTTCTTTCAGCGCTTTTTGGACCACGACGGAAGCCGCCCGCTGTAACACGTTGATCTCTCGATCTGCCTCTGGCGGCAACTGGAGAATGTGAATGTCCGGATCATTGCCAGCCGCCTCTTGCACCTCTGCCAGTACCGCTTCGCCTTCCGGATCGTGGAGCACTCCGCTGCCAGCCAATATAAGCTGGCAATTATGGTGCTTCTTTACCAACCGATAGGCTCGAATCGTGCCGATCTGATCTTTGAACCGGTCGAAACGCGCGACCTGCAAGAGGATCGGCTTACTCTTTGGGATCCCGAATCGATCGAGCCCCTGCCCAATCTCAGCGCGAGACAGTTCCCGATTTTTGTCCGTCAGCGGATCTATCGAGGGATAGATCAAAAACTTCGGGATCGGCAGTCGCTGGGCAAATTCCGGCAACGAGAAGACTGCCGCGTCATATTTCACGACGTGCCGTCTGAACAGACTCCAGATCGAGCGGTAGGGGCGGCCCATGTCCAGGTGACAGCGCCAGACCCACTTGCCTCCTTTTCGATGATCGATCAACGCCGCCGGTTGGGGATCATGGACGAACACCAGGTCCGCATCGAGATTCAACGCCCTGGCGTTTCTCGCGGTGATATCCAAATAGGCCTGATACATCTCGTTGGTGATCATTCCAGGCCTACCCTGTAACCCGTCGGCGATCCGCCTTGTCACGTCTGTGAACTCCTGCGTGCCGGCGATGACCTCCCAGCGGGCTTCGACACCCAAAGCTTTCATGACCGGCACCAACCGTCGCAAAATCTCCGCCATCCCGCCTCCGTAACGGACGGCGTTGATGTGGAGAAACTGTTTCCCTTGCACCAGATCGCTCAGTCGGCACAACAAATCGATGGTGCCCTTGGGAGCGACCTCCCGATACTGCTCCAATTCGCCGATCATCGTCTCAGTCCCCTCTCCTCATGGCCTGCCGTAGCATTACAACACTGTCTGTTCGATACCGTATGCGTCGCCTTTGGAAGGCTTCGTGCTGAGGTTGAGCCAATAATATCCGTAGGGCGCCAGCGTCAGGACATAGGGACGCTCCGTCACCCTGGGAAAGCGCGCTTCGCCCATCAGTTCAACCGGCGTTGACCCGGCGAATTCGTTGAGATTCAGTTCGACCGATTGTGCCGACCCGGCAAGATTGTGAACGAGCAGCAACACGACGCCCTCATGCCGTCGCACATAGGCCAGCACCTTCTCGTTGGCCGGCCGGAGAAACGTAATCGTCCCTCGTCCAAACGCCGGGAATCGCTTGCGGACCGCGATCATCTGTTTCATCCATTGAAGGAGCGAATGGGGCGCCTCTTTCTGCGACTCGACGTTGACCGCTTGATACCCATACAGGGCATCTGCCACGACCGGCAGATAGAGATGATCCGCGTCGCAGGAGGAAAACCCCGCGTTCCGATCCATTGTCCACTGCATGGGAGTCCGGACCCCGTCACGGTCCTTGAGTTTCAGGTTGTCGCCCATCCCGATTTCGTCCCCGTAATAGATGATGGGGCTACCGGGCATGGTAAAGACAAGGCTGTGGAGAATTTCAATTTTTCTACGATCATTCTCCAGTAACGGAGCGAGCCGGCGGCCGATTCCGATGTTGCGCCGCATCGATGGATCGCGCGCGTAGGTGTAGTACATATAGTCCCGCTCTTCACCGGAACACATTTCAAGCGTGAGCTCATCGTGGTTGCGGAGAAACAGGCACCACTGGCAGTTCGGCGGGATCTCCGGCGTGTGGATGAACATGTCGATGATGGGATCGCGCGTTTCGCTCCGCACCCCCATATAGAGTCTGGGCATGAGGGGAAAGTGAAACGCCATGTGAAACTCGTCCCCATCGCCGAAATAGGGCCGCACATCCGTGGGCCACTGGTTCGCCTCGGCCAGCAGGACGCGTCCTTGATAGGAGGCATCGATGCGCTGGCGGATGTCCTTCAAATAGTCGTGCGTCTCAGGTAGGTTTTCACAAATCGTGCCTTCACGCTCGAAGAGATACGGAACCGCATCACATCGAAATCCATCCAGCCCCTGATCCAGCCAGAAGGTCATGGTGTCCAGCATGGCCTGGCGCACTTCGGGATTGTCATAATTCAGGTCAGGCTGATGGCTGAAAAACCTATGCCAATAGAATGCCTTCGCCTCGGGATCCCAGGTCCAATTTGATTTTTCCGTGTCGATGAAGATGATTCTCGCCTTTTCGTACTTCCGATCCGTTCCACTCCAGACATAAAACCCACGTTTCGGTGAATGAGGAGAACGACGCGCCTCCTGAAACCACGCATGCCGATCGGAGGTGTGGTTCAAAACCAGATCGACGATCACCCGAATCCCGCGGCGATGGGCTTCGTCCAATAGTCGCTTGACGTCCTCCATCGTACCGTACTGTTCGGCCACGGTGAGAAAATCGGCTACGTCATAGCCATCATCTCTGAGCGGCGAAGGATAAAACGGCAACAGCCAAAGGCAATCCACGCCGAGCCATTCGAGATAGTCCAGTTTTCCAATCAATCCCTGGAAGTCCCCGATGCCGTCTCCATTCCCGTCGGCATAGGCCTTCACGTGGATTTCATAGAAGACCGCGTCCTTATACCAAAAGGGATCGTTGCTCAACATCGCGCTGTGCCTGCCTCCTATCCTTGCCCGCCCTTCGCCAATTGATCATCGCACATATTCAACAGGCTGGATCGCAACCGTTCAAGACTGCCCAGGTAGGGATTTAGCGACCGCATGCGGTCAGCCAATTCGGTCAATTTCAATCCGTTTCGAATCCAAGCCGAAAAGTCATTCTCCTCTCGTTCCAAGCGCAGGTGCGATTCGAAAACGTGAAAGTAGATCACGCTGACATCCACCTCTGAGATCGCCTCACGAAACTCACGTAGCGTCCGCGCTTCTAAGCCGGTCGGCACTTCCAGAATGCGCGACCGGTTGAAGTAGAACGGTGTGCCGAATTCCGCACGGGGAACCATGGACAGGCCGGAGAGATGATCGTCGATCAGAGAAACCAACTCTTCCCGCAAGGCCTCCAGACTTGGATATTCAAATGGGTCCACGACCGACAGCCGTTCCGCGAGGACATGGTCCCTCACATGCTCCCCCACCCATTCGGCAAAATCGTTGGGATAGGTCTTCTCGATGAACCGATGGCGCAAAAAGAAGCTATGAGTATGGAAGTAGACGGAATCGAGCGGAACCTCTTCCAGCAACTCGGCTAGAGTACGCTCGTCTTTCGCCTGCTTCCCGAGAATTTCTTGAATCTCGCTGCACCCGAGGAACCGAAAGACAGTGTCACTGGTTACAGTCGCCATGATAGGTCACGAACCTTCCCGTCGATATTGTTTAGACAACCGGACTCCGTTGCGAGCCGAGAGCCCGGTCGAGGTTATAGGCTGCGCTAATCAGACCGATGTGGGCGAACGCCTGAGGGAAATTGCCCAACTGTTCGCCTGTCAACGACAACTCTTCCGCATAGAGCCCCAGGTGATTGGCATAGCTCAAAATCTTCTCGAAAATCAGTCGAGCCTCTTCCAACCGACCAGCTCTCGTCAACGCCTCAACCAACCAGAATGAACAGAGGGTAAAGGTCCCTTCTTGGCCGGCTAAACCATCGGGGGCGGCTTCTTCCGGCAAGTATCGAAATACCAACGCGTCGGACACCAGACTGGAGGTGATTCGCTCAATCGTTGATTGCATACGAGGATCGGTCGGGGACAGAAAAAATACCAGCGGCAAGATCAACGCACTGGCATCCAGTGCGTGGCCTCCATATTCCTGCACGAACGACCGGCGCTCATGATCCCAACCATGCTCCATGACGTCGAAATAGATCCGATCTCTCACATCTATCCACTTGGCGCGATCGGCCGGAAATCCCCTCTTGTCCGCAAGGCGGATTCCTCGGTCGAGCGCAACCCAGCACATGACTTTCGAATAGACAAACTGCCTTTGTCCGCCCCGCACTTCCCAGATCCCTTCGTCAGGTAGGTTCCAGTTGGCGCACACATAGTCCAGCAGGCGAGACAACCCCACCCAACTGTCGTAGCTGATGGGTGACCCATGCTTATTATAGAGATATGCCGCATCCATCAGCGCTCCGTACATATCTAATTGGCGTTGTGACGCCGCACCGTTGCCGATACGGACCGGTGACGATCGCTGATATCCTTCCCAATGGGTAAGGACATCTTCTTGTGTGATTCGACGCCCATCAATGCCGTAGAGCACCTGCAGTGAGCCATCAGGGTTTAACTCTTGACAGCGGGCTTCAAGCCACTGCATGAATCGACCTGCCTCCTTCGAAAAACCAAGGCGCAAAAGTCCATATAGAGTGAAAGCCGCGTCTCGAATCCATGTGTAGCGGTAGTCCCAATTCCGGACCCCACCGATGGCTTCCGGCAAGCTGGTCGTCGGCGCGGCGACGATCGCGCCGGTCGGCGCATAGGTCAGGAGCTTCAGCGTCAACGCCGAGCGTTGGACCATTTCACGCCATCTCCCAGTGTAACGACATTGATTCAACCACGTCCGCCAATAGGTCACGGTCTCGTGCAGCGCCGCTTCATCCGTTTGCGGCACATCGAGAACACTCTCGGCCGTGTCCGACTCCAATTGCACAAGAAAGAATGTGACATGCTGTCCCTCTTCCAAAACGAATTCCGCCTCCACCGTTCCTTGATTGGTCATGAGCGGCACAGGACTCACCAATCCAACCGTCAATGAAGCCGATCGAAAGATCCCGCCAGCCGGGCGCAACGTCACAGTATGTTCATCTCGACCAAAATTGAATGCGGGTTGGCACTCCAAACGAAACCGGATCTTGCCCCTGACGACCTTGACCATGCGCACAATCTGATGTCGTGTCGGATGAACTCCCAGTTCGTCGCCTTCGATCGGCATAAAATCCGTCAACTCACCCACGCCGTCATGATGCAGAAAGCGGGTCAACAACACGTTGGTCTCCGGCAAATAGAGTTGCTGCCGCTTTCCGTCGTCTGGTGGAGCAATGCGGAACCGTCCACCCCGTCGATCATCCAGCAACGCTCCAAACAAGCTGGGTGAATCGAAGTGCGGGAAGCAACACCAATCGATCGACCCGTCTTTTCCCACCAAGGCTACGGTGTGGAGATCTCCGATGACTCCGTAGTCTCCGATCGGTTTATACACTCGCGATGTCTCCGATCACGCAACTTCCTCCCGTGTGAGACTCCGAATCCCTTGAAGCGGAATCGCCAACCAATCCGGCCTATTATGCAACTCGTACTGCAATTCATAGAGCGCTTTGTCGAGTTCGTAGACCTGAAGAACCCGCATCGCGTCCTCCCACCTGTGGGGCAAAAATTCAGCCTCGCCGGGCCGCACAACCGATCGATAGCCCTCGAGAAACACCGAGCGAGCTGCGCATTCCCATGCCATCATGGCGGCAGCATCGGCAGCCGACACCGGTTGATGTTGCTTGAGGACTGCCTGCGCCGCATAGTTGAACGACCGCAACATGCCCGCGACATCCTTCAAGGGACAGACCTTCGCGCGACGCTCTTCAAGCGGTCTGGCCGGTTCTCCCTCGAAATCGATCACCACAAATCCGTCTTCTGTCTTAAGGACCTGACCAAGGTGATAATCGCCATGATGGCGGATTTTCACCGATCGTCCATTTTCCAGAAGCCCGAGTTTCTCAAATCGATTCCGGCAGACCCGCTCCAAACTGTCTGCTTCATCAAGGGACAGCCCGATCAGCTCCTGTTGCTCGACCGATAATCCTCGCAGGTCACGACACACATCGGCGAGTAACTGCGTCATCTTCCCCTGCCATCCTTCGACGTCCTGCACTGTGATCGGTTCCGGGCGAAACGCGTTCTGTTCCGTATTTGATGCCAATGACAGATGGAGATTCCCGGTGACCATGCCCAGGTCGCGGATCTCTCCAAGGAAGCTATCGGTCATGTCACAGACCGCTTGTGATAGGTTGCTGAGCCGGTCCTGGTGAGCTCCCCTGATTTTCTTCAGCAATTCTTCCAGTCGCACGAGCGTGTAACTCCAACCATCCCCTTTGTTCGGAACGAATCCTTGGACCACTACGATGGTTCCTTCGGCAACCGCCTCCTCGGCTTGGCTATCGTGGTAGGTCATCACCCCAAGCAACGGCGGCACATCCCGGCAGGCAGTCTGCGTCGCGAGAAACTCCAGGACCTCACTGTCCGGATTCATGCCGAGATCGACTTTTCGGATCAACTTCATGATCACCCGCCAGTCGAGCACAACCGAGGTATTGCTCTGTTCGGCCGACAGGACCTTGACCTGATTGACCGAGGCGGCCAATTCCTGCTCCCGACCGGAAATGACCCGTCCCATCAGGCAATCAGAATGTCCGATGATCTCCGTTCCCCCTCCGACAGCATCGTACAATGCCCGCCAGACATCGTCCTCTTTCGCCGCATCACAGACCCATTGCGAAGTGGATGAGCCCGTCACGGCGGCGATTGCGATGGTTTCCTCCCCGTCCACCCTCGGCCTGATCGACAGTGGCGTCACATAGCGTTCTTGAACTCCACCACGATATTCCACCAGCAGGACGACCAGCAGACGCGGGATCTCTCCACCCGATAGCTCGAAGGCATCGACGAACCGCACGTCCGCCACCGCCTTGCCCTTGCCGCGGAACCACCGCTGCCGCTGAAGGTATTCGATGACCGGGCGCCTGCCCTGCGCTTCGAGCGCGGAGCGAACGTGATCGGTCCATGGAGATTGGCTCGTCTGTGTCACCTGTCGCCTCTCAGAAGAAGTAATCGAACTCTTGCTCACGATGCGTCCAGCGCCGTACAGCATAAATCGCAGCCGGCTCGACCTGCGGGTCCAACCGAACTGAATAGGTTTCGCCTTTCACAAGATCGCGTTGATTCGTGAGTAAATTATGCAATTGATACGTTTCGTCGGGTTTGATCCCGAATGAACCGATCGGAATCTGCAGCCTCGCTTCGTGGGCCTGAAAAGGATTCAGATTGACTGCGACCAATACAATGTTGCGATGGTCCAGCGTACTTTTCCCGTAGAACAAGACGTGTTCGTTGTCGGCCTCGTAAAACTCGAGATTCTCCATCTCGTGCAAGGCAGGATTCTCTCGCCGAACACGATTGATCGTCGTCACATAGTCGACGAGATTGCCAGGCCGATCCCAGTCCCAGACCTTGACCTCGTACTTCTCCGAGTCGAGATACTCTTCCTTTTCCGACAGTGCCCGATTTTCACAGAGTTCGTAGCCGCTGTAGATCCCGTACGACGGAGACAGAGTCGCCGCCAGCACCAACCGGAACTTGAACGCAGGCCTGCCGCCGTGCCGAAGAATTTCTGGCAGGATGTCCGGGGTATTCGTGAAGAAATTCGGCCGGAAATACTCTTTCATTTCACCGCGAGACAATTCAATCATATAGTCCGTGAGTTCCTGTTTGAAATTTCGCCAAGTGAAGTAGGTGTACGATTGGGTAAATCCCGCCTTGGCCAACACCTTCATCATTTTTGGTCTCGTGAACGCTTCGGACAGGAAGATGGCGTCCGGGTGACAGTTTTGGACTTCGCGGATCAACCATTCCCAAAAGGCCGCCGGCTTCGTGTGGGGATTGTCGACGCGGAAAATTTTCACCCCACGATCCGCCCAGAACACGATCACGCGCTTCATCTCGTTCCAGAGCCCATACCAGTCTTCGCAGTAGAAATCGACGTTATAGATATCCTGGTACTTCTTGGGTGGATTCTCCGCGTACTTGATCGTGCCGTCCGGTCGATGCGCGAACCACTCCGGATGCTCTTTCACATAGGGATGGTCCGGCGAGCAGTTGATGGCAAAATCCAACGCGAGTTCCATCCCCTGAGCACGGACGGCTTTTTCGAATCGATCGAAATCTTCGATGGTACCCAGGCTCGGTTCCACAGCATCGTGGCCGCCCAGCTCATTCCCGATCGCATAGGGACTGCCGGGATCGGTCGAAGTCGGGGTGAGAGAGTTGTTTTTTCCTTTGCGGTTCGTCCGGCCGATCGGATGGATCGGGGTCAGATACAGCACGTCGAACCCCATCGCCTTGATCGCCGGCAATCGTTTCTCACACTCCTGAAAGGTCGATCCCCGCTCAGGATTAGTCCCCTGAGAACGGGGAAATATTTCATACCAAGCCCCGTACCGTGCCCGGACCCGATCGACGACCAGCACCAGCTCCCGATCGTACAAGGTCCAGGCCGTGCGCTCCTGGTGACGTTCCACAAGGTTGGAGAGTTCCTCATTGAGTACCACGGTGAGTTGGGCCTCCTGCGTATCCGACGAACGCCATTGCTTGAGAAACTCTGCCAATCGGACTTTGTCCGACTCCCCCGCGCGTTTCGCCGCCCGCTCGACCAACGCTCGCCCTTCCAGCAGCTCGCTTTCAATACGCTCTCCAGCCTGGGATTTCTTGATGACCTCTTGGCGCCACGATTCGAATGTGTTCGTGAAGGCCCCGATGGTGTAGAGATAGCGCGTATTCTCCTGAAGATCGAAGTGGCCAGCCCATCGATCGTTATCGACGTGCGACATCGCGGCCTCGTGCCATGTCGATTCCTGGGTTGTTCGATACCGGAGCACAGCGGTCAGAACGTCGTGCCCTTCCTTGAAAATGTCGGCGGACACATCCAGACGATCTCCGACTTCACGCTTAATCGGGTACCGCCCGCCGTTGATCTCGGGTTGTACCGCTTCGATGATGATCGGTGACCACGTTTCAGGCTTCGATTTCGTCCTAGGCCCCACTTGTAGATACCTCCTTTGAAGTGGCTCAAGATATTGGAGTGCGGCTGAGTTCCTCGCTAATGGGCAGCGGGATGCGCTGTGCACCTCACGAACTCATTCATTGACGCCGGACCCCTCTGACACAACGACCGAATCATTCATGTCGTCCGTTCCATCAGTGCGATCGGACACTCCCCCAGAATCTCGGCGGCAGCAATGGACTGGCGACCCTCGTCCTGGAAAGTCACCGTCTGCCTCCCGGTTAGAACGTTCCGGTAGGGAGATCCTTCTTTCCACGAAGGCATCGTGACCTTCGTGTCGCCCCAGACTCTGTCACCAACCGGAAGCTCGCTGGGATCCTCGATCACACCGGTTAACAAGCGCGGAACGACAACGACCGCGGCCTGGTCCCCTTGAATGCGTGCAAATGCGAAGAGGTGTTCTCGCTTCGCCCCCAACACTTGGAGCGGGACGTACTCCCCCTGTCCGAACAACTCGGCATGTTCTCGTCGGTACCGCAATCCTTGGGTGGTAAGCCACAGTTTGATCCGTCCATCCGCTCGATGGGTCAGGAGCTCTTTCAAGAGATCCTGCCGAGCCTGCACCGAATCGGCGGCTTGCCTCACGGCAGCGAGGACCGTCTGTCTGGTTCCGAAATCCACAGGCCGTCGATTGTCCGGGTCAACGAGGTTGAAGTCCCACAGTTCCGTACCCCGATAGAAATCCGGAACGCCGGGCGCTGTGATCTTGATCAGGAGCTGCGCGAGTGAGTTGTACATGCCGTACTGTGCGATCCGCCGCTGGAACGGAAGAAAATCGTCCAGGAAATCATTCGCCTCCGATCGGTTGAGAACAGCCGCCACAAATTGGCGCACGGCCTCTTCATACTCATGATCAGGATTGACCCAACTCGTGTAGACCTTCGCTTCTCTGCTTGCTTTAGTCATGTAGTCCTGAATCCTTGCACGAAACCCCTCATGCTCCTGCTCATCGAGTTGGGTCAGCGGCCAGGCACCGATCAAGGTTTGGTACAAGAGGTATTCATCATCCGCAGTGGGTACAAGCCCCTGCTCTCCGGACACCCTCCACTTTCGATTCACCTTGCTCCACTGGGTCACCCGCTGGCTCCAGAGCTTCGGCACTTCCGACAGCACCGAAATGCGGGTGCGCACATCCTCACCCCGTTTCGTATCATGTGTCGCGGTGGCCGACAGGGTGGCTGGCCACCGGCCTTGCCGCTCCTTCAACTGTTGGTGCACCATCGTCGGTGTCGTGCCGAAGTGCTGCGGATCGGCACCCACTTCGTTCAATGAGACCAGGCGGTGGTAACGATAGAATGCGGTGTCTTCGATACCTTTCGCCGTAACCGGACTTGTCGTCTGCTGAAACTTCATGACGAACCGAAGCCGTTCGGCATCGTGCGCCTCGCGCGAATCCGCCGCTTGCAAGAGAAGATCTCGAACAAATTCGAATACCAACCCACTGAGCGCAGGATTGCGACGTTTGGCCTTGGTCACGGCCTGCCAAATAAAAGCCCGGTCTCGATCGAGTATCCCCTCAGGCGACGCCGTGATGTACGTCCGATAGACAGGGAAACAGGCAATGATTTCTCGAATCGCATGCGTCAGACTGTTGAGCGTGTAGTCGCGGAACCGTCGATTCCGCTCCGACAAGCGATTCAACTGATGCCCCAACACGTTCAATTCGCTCGCCATCGAAACATTCATGATCAACTGTTTGCACTGGTAGGCCAACTCCTCAAAAATCTTTTCCTTGCCGACGAAACGGGCATAGGCCGTGTCGATTGAACGCTCGTTGGCACGATTCACGAAAAGCCCGTTGATAAGAGCCAAGAAGTCGTACCCCGTGGTGCCATGAACCGGCCATGACTCGGGAATCCTTTCGTTGGCGCCAAGAATCTTTTCGACGATCAGATACAGCGGTCTGGTTTCCGAGTCGGCAACCTCCGGCCATTCCTTTCGCGCCCACCCCTGGAGTTTCTGGAGATAGTCGGGCGGGTCGTAGAGACCATCGACATGGTCGATCCGAAGGCCGGTCACCGCCCCCTCTTTCAGCAGTCGAAACACCAACTGATGCGACGCCTCGAAGACCTCGGGATTCTCCATTCGGAGGGCGGCGAGCTCATTGATATCGAAAAACCTCCGGTAGTTGATCTCTTCGGCTGCTACTCGCCAGTCAGCCAGGCGATAGGCTTGATCGTTCAACAGCGTGTCGAGCTGGTCGAAGCTGCGTGGGTCGCCCTTGATCCCATTGATCTGCCGAACGTTCTCGTCCAGAAAACTCCGGATGGCCGCATGACCTTCCATCAGGGCCGACAGACGACGACGGATAATCTCCTTCTCTCGATAGCGTACGACGACCGCCTCTGGATCGAGCGCGTCGCGCGGGGGTAAATGCGTGAGAGCCGTGATGATACTCTGCAGTTCCATCACGTGGGGACTGCCGGCTCCTTCTACGTCAACGAATTCTTTGAGACGATGTCCCAGGATCAGGACAGACGCTTTGGGCGCCACTGGAAGACAATGCTCGTAGTAGCGGATGATGTATCGCCCGTCCTGATATTCTATCTGTAATTCTTGGTTTTCCAGCACGACGCCGTATTGATTGCCGAGGATCGGCAGGAGCACCTTGTTCCGCAGTTCGGTCTTAAGCGGGTCCCAATCGATATCGAAAAAGGACGCGTACGGTGAGATGGGTCCATTCTCGAGCACATCCTGCCACCATGCGTTGATTTGCTGGGTGATGCCCATATGATTCGGCACAACATCCAGCAGATGCCCCATACCACGTCGATGCAACTCATCGATCATCGCCCGATAGTCGTCCTCGCTTCCAATCTCAGGATTCAGCGTCGTCGGATCGACCACGTCATATCCATGGAGACTACCGGGTACTGCCCTGAAATAGGGGGAGCAATAGAGATCCGTGATACCAAGGTCGTCCAAATATGGGATGAGTTGTGTCGCGTCTTGGAAGGTGAATGTGCGATTAAGCTGAATGCGGTAAGTGGCGACTGGGATTCGTGGCATTGTGATTGGTGTCAAAAACATGTCCTTGAGCACGTTGGATCAACCCGGTCAACACCCGAAGACTCGAACGAGATGGTACAGCTAGTCGGCGATAACGTGCGTGCTGGTGGGTTTGGTGTTCCCCCAGTTCTCCTCGGTGCCCGCGTTCGCCTGTAGGACGCGCAGCAATCGGCTTTCGGTTTGTCGGTCGTAGTGTCCTATCCGCTGATCCGTCTCGCGAACTCGTTTCCTGTCCTCCATTAATACATAGGTCAACTCCGCCAGGATCTTGTTCTGCGCCTGTACCTGCGCCCGTAACATTCGGACCTCGTGAATGAGGTCTGGCTCACGTGGCACGGCTTCCAGAGCGGGCGATGCAGCGATCTGGAGCCGCTCTTCAGACACTCGGGGTCGAGGTCGAACCCATCCAGCTGCCTTCGCCGTTCCATCTCGAAGAGCGTGAGCCGTCGTGCTTGCACCCTGAAGAATAAAAGACACTCCACTTCCCAGACCTTTGGCGGTACTCCAACCTAGTTCCGTCGCTCTCCAAGACTTTCGGTGCAACCAACTCACGAATACGGCCGCTTGTTGGACACAGGCCTGTGCAACACGTTGCGCCCGCCCACAGGACAGATGGACTCGAGTCCGTAGTGGAACCAGTTCCGACCCGACCGGCCTGAGTGACGGATCAGGACGCGCCACGATGGTCAACATCTTGACAGGCCTCGTCAGGCTCAGCCTTTTCCTGTTCATACTGCTCCTCCCTGTGTGTCTTCCTTCCTTGGTCGATCATGGGGAATTCCGCGGAACTGTCTGGGCAACACGACCAGGTTGGACCGTGAGACGTGATATCGTTTGCGATCCTGTGCCGGATTCAATCCCATTTCGGAGCCGGCGGGAATCACGTTGAACCGATCTGCAACCACTCGTCGAAGATGCGATTTTGCGCCGACGACTGAACCGTCGAGGATAATGCACTCTTCGATCTTGGTGCCGGATTCAATGCGCACATTACGACCGATGACAGAACGCCTGATATCGGCATCAAGAACCTGGCTCCCCTGCCCAATCATGGAATCCTCGACATAGGCTTTTGCCAAACTTGCGGTCGGTCCATCGAATGTGTCAGTGAGGATGGGCCAGTCTCCATTTCGCAGGTCAAAAATCGGACATTCCCCAAGAATATCCAGGTGGGCCTGCCAGTAGGCCTCCAGTGTCCCGACATCCCGCCAGTATCCACGTTCTTCATAGGGTTTTAATCCCGGGACGACGTTCTGCATAAAATTGTAGGCCACCACGCGGTTCTTTTTCATGATGGAGGGAATCACGTCGCGACCGAAGTCGTGAGACCCTCCTTTTCTGGCATCTTCCGCCAGTACCTTCAACAAGACATCCGTCTCAAAGATATAGTTGCCCATCGATGAGAAGGCATGCTCCGGATCACAGGGCATTGGTTTCGGATGTTTGGGTTTTTCCGCGAAACCCACGATACAATCATTCGCATCGGTCTCGATGATTCCAAAACCACGCGCAGCATGGAGCGGGACCGGCCGTGCCGCGACCGTCACATCAGCCCCGCGTTCCTGATGGAACCGTACCATCTGGCCAATATCCATCCGGTAAATATGATCGGCGCCGAACACCGCCACGAGGTCCGGCGAAAAATCTTCGATGAGATTCAGGTTGTGAAAAACCGCATCGGCGGTTCCTTCGTACCAGCCCCCACCAGCCTTCATCTGCGGAGGAACGACCGTAATGAATTGCCGCTTGATCCGTCCCCCGATTCGCCACGCTCGCCGCAAATGCTCGATCAGCGATTGCGAACGGTACTGCACCAGCACGTACATCGCCATGATGTCGGAGTTCAAGAAGTTGCTCAGCACGAAGTCGACGATGCGATACTTTCCTCCGAACGGCACCGCCGGCTTGCTGCGAACGTCCGTCAGCGGCATGAGCCGTTCGCCTTTACCTCCGGCCATCACGATCGCCAGCACACGCTTGCCCGCGCTGCTCAATGCACCTCCTCCCACACCTCTCCCGCGTAACTTACCCATCGGAGCCTCTCGTCCTTCATGACGCACGCCTCCGAACAGCTCCGACATGCACGGGATCTTATCGCGACATCGAAAATCGTTGTTCGACCACCGGCCAATTAATGGCTTTCATGAATGCATTGCACCGTGCAATGCGGCCGCATCCCCATACTGCCCCTTCCACATCCGTTCCGCAAGCGGCTTCTCCCTCGGAAGATATTCTAACGTCATTACCTGGACAACATTCCCTAGATCCTCCGGTACGGAGGCAATTTCGATCCGCTGTTTGGTCGGCCGTTTCTCACCAAGATCCATTAGCTTGCGTTCAACAGCGGCTGAAGGCTGCGATCGAGCACGTCCACAAAATATCGGCGCCTGCGCTCGGTAGATTCTTGGCCTTCAAACAACACATCATAGGTCAAGACTCCCGATGTATAGGCCGCCAGCGCCCGGGCGATATCTCGCGCGCTGTCAGGCTGACCATCCCCCGTGGCCGGTTTGACAAGTTGCGCAAGACGGTCCAGGTGAGCGTTGTAAATTGCCCGCAAGTCATTCGCCACACCGACCTGAAGCTGCATCAGACCCCGGACTTGGTGAAAAAAGAGCAAATACTCCGGGCAATTCAGAAAGAAGTCCACGCGCGCCTCAATGGCCGCCGAAAGAATCTTCGGTCCTTTCGGGACCTTCTGAACTGCCTGCTCCGTCTTGGACATCAATGTATCCAATCCCTCTCTGAGTAGGGCGCAAATGATCGCTTCTTTGGAATCAAAATACTTGTAAAAGGTCCCTTTACCCTGGTCGGCCAATTCCGTGATGTCTTCGATCTTCGCCCAATAGATTCCCTTTTCAGAAAACAGCCGCCGTGCGACTTCCAAGAGCCTCCTGTTCGTTCTTGCCTTTCGTCGCTCGACTCGTGAAAGCGACGCGTCAGCCTGTGCCAGCGTATTCATCGCCGCCCCCTTTATCTCCCTATGCAGTAGCAGTAGGGCCAAGACTCCCGTCGACATTGATCCCGACGTTGCGTATGGAATTGAAGGTGCCGTGCTCGTTCATGACCCGTTGGAGATTGAGTGGATCCTCTTCCCATCGCTCCCCGTTAACCACGAATTTATATTGGTAGGTACCTGGAGCCAACAAGACCTTCACCTTCCAGAGGCCACCGGCGTCTCGTTTCATCGGCTTGCCTTCCGAGTTCCACTGATTGAAGTCTCCCACCAAGGCCACGACTTGGGCCGAAGGATCGAAATACTCAAACACGACCGATTCTTTCTTGGGTCCCTTCTGTGTGCGAGTAGGTCGAGGCGAAGAAGACTTTTTCTTCACTGGCTCTTTCATTCCTTCCTCCTTAGCATCCATGAACTGCGCTCGCATTCTCCACCGGAGTGAATACCACGCCCGGGGCAATACTGGGCTGAACCGTTTCATCGTTGCTCATGATCGATCGCTATGCAACCCCCACCAGCTCAACCGGAAACGCCGGAGCCCTCCCAATTCTGCGTAGGCTCTGAGCGATCCGTTTCGGTCTCCCCCAGTCGCTCCAGAGCACGTCTTTGACGTCCAACACGGACACCTTGTGAAGCACGTGCTCCAGAAAGTCCACAGAGAAGTTTCGTTTTGGCATGGTTTCATACAAACTCTCGAGAACCTGCGATTCCTTTGGCCTGCCGACGGCCAGCATGAAAGTTTCAAAAAGGCCCATCATCGACGGCAGGACTTTCGTTCCCAGTTTCCAGAGAGTTTTGACTTTCGCCACGATGATCATGGTGTTCCACAGCACCTGTCCCTCCGCGAATGTCCTCGCCACGGGTCGTTCCGGTTTCTCAACAAACCGTCCGACGTGCCACAAGGAATGGGCTCCGTACCCACCGACATACCGAGCCACCTGGATGTAGCCATATTCCAGGTCGACCCCATCCGGCTGGATACCCAAGAGAATCAGTTGATCTTCAAGCAAATCGATCGCACGGACTGCATGCCTGACCGCCTCAACCAATTGCTTTTCGGGATGGACGAAGTGGTCGGATGGGTAGATTGCCACGGTAGCGTCAGGATCTGCTGCTCGCACATAAGTGAGAGGGAGAAAGACTCCCGGGCCCGTATCGAGGTTTGCCGGTTGCACCACGAGAGATCCTCCGCGGTCATGTAACTGGCTGCGGGCGTTCTCCTCCTGGGTCGCATGGACGATGGTCACCCTCTGGGCTGGAGCAGCAACCATGTCAGCTCGGTCCACAGTATGTTGAAGCATAGACCTGGTGCCCGTGAATGTGCAATATTGTTTCGGGCGCTCCTCTCCGAGCCACTGCTTGATCATCGGGGCTAATCTCGTTCCTTCTCCGCCGGCCAGAACTATCGACCAGAGGTGAGGAATGACATCCACATCGTTTCGCATATTCCATTTTTCTGGAGTTCGGATGGTCATTCGCTCCCTCCCTTCGCTCAGGTCCTTCGGTTACGTCTACCCTCTCTTCTTACACCTCGCAGTACAGTTCCAGATCTCCGCGTCCTTAGCCCCTCGAAGCGAACCTCGAATCATTGGTTCCTGACAACACAACATGGTTCTCTACTCACTAACGCTCACTGTTTCGTCGGCACCAGCACGATCTCAACCCGGCGATTTTGGGCCTTCCCGGCAGGCGTCGCATTGTCCGCGATCGGTTTGCTTTCTCCATACCCTTTGATGTCCATCCGTTCTGCCGCAATCCCTCCGGCACGAA
>JBGTNJ010000114.1:0-3853 GCA_041743145.1 Nitrospira sp.
CCACGGCGGGGAAGGAAGCCCGAATTCAAAGAAGGACGTTACCCGCCGTTGGATGAGCCGTCTTGTTCGGCTAGTTGGTTGTATTAGGTAAACAGTTTCGGAGCAGAAGAAGGCCACCTATGAGAACGGCAGAAAGCCAGATTGAGCCAAAAAAGTTTTTGAGGCGCTTCCATGGGTTTGCGGCCCGGCGGGAAGCGCGCTGTTCGTATTCTGTTCGCGATACTTCACGGCCATCTTCCTCGTAATAATAATCCTCCGCCGACGAACGGTAATATTCGCCTTCGTCGCCGCGCACGCGAGCTGCAAACTTGGGCGCGACCTCAATCATATAGCTAATAAGCTCCTCAGGAGGATTCTTGGTCCAGATTTCGCCGTTCGACCAACCAAGCCACGCGTCATCTCGGCTGTTCCAAGCTGCGGCGTGGATGGAGCGAGTGAATCGGCTGATTGGATCATCACCAGTCGGCGTCTCAAAATGGAGTTCGGGTGAGGCGCGAACGTGGGAGAGCCAGTCATCGAGTGGAATTGGTGATTCCACACCGTTGCGTTCACGCGTGATTGTTACGTGGTAGCCCATGATTTCTGCCGAGATTTTATGGCTGAAGCTCACGGCGGACGCGGCCTTGGAAAAAAGAGGTGGCGTGCCTAGGGTTTCCGTGGGCTGCCGCGAGAACACAGGGTTTCCGCGACCTATCCGACAACAATTGAGCACCTAGACACACCATGACCCATACCTACTACATCGGACTCGACGTCCACAAGGAATCAATCGCCATCGCCTACGCCACCGGGGGAAATCGCGAGGACTCTGTCTATCACGGACCATGCGGAGGCAGCGTTCCCGCTGCTGAAAGAGCGCTCCGCAAACTCGCCGAGAAACTCGGTGTCGAGTTCCGCACCCTCAAGGTCTGCTATGAAGCGGGTCCCACCGGTTTCGTCCTCGCCCGCCGCCTGATCCGCCTGGGACTCGATTGTGTCCTCATGTCACCGTCCAAAACCGAGCGCAAACCCAATGAGAAGATCAAGACCGACAAGCGCGACGCCTGCAAGATCGCCCGGCTCTTCCGCAACGGCGACATCACGGAAGTCCGCATCCCCCCGGCCCTTGACGAAGCCGTGCGTGATGTTTGCCGCGCCCGCACCGATGCCAGCGACGACCTCTCCCGCAGCAAGCAGCGTCTCAACGCATTTCTGTTGCGCAACGGATTCAATTATTCGGGACTCAGCAAATGGACACCCGCCCACATGCGCTACTTGCGCGAACTCGTCATGCCGCACGATGCCCACAAGTTCGTCCTCGAGGAATACATGCAAGCCATCGACACCGGCATCGACCGCGTCGCGCGGCTCGTGGATCGCATGAAACAACTGCTTGCAGGCTGGGAATGGGAGCCTGTCGTCAGGGCGCTCATGGCCTGCAAGGGCTTCCAGGAAGTCGCAGCCATGACCGTCATCAGCGAGCTAGGCGACCTGCGTCGCTTCGATCATCCACGCAAACTCATGGGCTTTCTCGGGCTCGTTCCCGGAGAGGACTCCAGTGGACCCAAACACCGGCAGGGCTCTATCACCAAATGTGGCAACAGCCATTGTCGATGGATGCTGATTGAATGTGCCCAGCACTTCAGAAAGGCGCCGAAGGTAGGGAGCGCGCTCACCACGCGTCAGATAGGGCAAAGCAACGAGGTCAAGGAACTCTCATGGCGGATGCAGAACCGGCTGAACAAACGCTACGTAAAACTCAAGGCACGCGGCAAAAACGAGAACAAAGTCATCGTCGCCATTGCCCGCGAACTCTCCGCCTTCATCTGGGAGTTGCAGGTCAAACTCAAGCTCCCCATCCCCGGCGCGGTCACACCCGTCCCACATGGGGCTGCCGCCCCAAACCCCGCCGAGCTGAGGCAGCTCGACCCCGTTTCCACCCCCCTAAATCCCCCAAGGGGGACTTCTCCCCTCCCGTCCCCCAGGGGAGGCGGGGGGAGACCTTTAAAGAAGCCGCATTCCAATACAGGTGCTCCGCTCTGATAGAGCGCTTGACTCCACCGCCCAGCCCACCCTCCCACGAACCAGAACATTAAACTAACAATCCCCGACAACAGAATAGAGACGAGGAGCTTCCCAGGCGCAAGGCCAGCACTAGATGACGTTATGAGATGGTGCGCGAAAGCGAACCAAGCCCTCGATCCGAGATAGAGAACAAGGCCACCGGTGAAGACAAAAAACGGTCGGTAAATCCCGCCTTCGAGCAGGTAAGTCCACGCATATCAGCATACCCGTCTGCGCGAAATCGCATCACCCCGCCCCGCTCCTCGTTTCTACTCTGTTGTCCCCCCCCAAATTCAGCCCATCAGAAAAATGATAGGACAAAACCACTATATCCACTTGACAGATCTTCAGCCATATCAACGTCAAAGGTGTGGCACGGCGGAAAGAGGACTTACAGAGCGAAGCGAACGAGGGACGTTGCCCGCCGTTGCCACTACCGTCTTGTTCGCCTTCGTCATCTTTTGGAGTAGATCTTGCGTGTCTGATCCTCATTCCAGTAAAAGCAAGTTCGAGCGTCAAGATCCCATTCCGCCCATGCTCCCAAGTATGCCAGTCCTGAATCCCAAGTAAGCTCCGCAGACTGGAGCAGCACGACTGGTGCCTCACCAAATGAGTTGCCTTGTAGGTCCTCGATCGAAATGAATCCGGACGAATCCGAATGAACTCCCCATCCGAGAATTGGCAGTGGGAGGTAATACATAGGACGAACGGAAACAATCTCGAAATACCTTCCATCGGGCGACTTCTCCCTCGAGTATTCAATACGCCCGAAAAAGGAATAGGAACCCAAAGCGACTAGAAGCAACATCGCTGCAATAATGATCTTCGTGCGACGTCTCATGTTTTCAATGGCGAACAGTTTTATTAGTCGACGTGCACCCGGATCGGAATCAATATGCCTCGTCGGTTTTCGCTAGAGAGGAAAGCGTGAATGTGACTCTATGTCAATGAAATAGGTGGGGTGGGGGCTGTCCGGGCGAGCTTGATAAATGCTTAAGAAACCTTAAAGATTCGGATGGCTTAGGCTCCTCAATATCCCTGCTTTGGAGTGGCCGTTGAGGTGGGGACGTTTGAGGTCTTTGGGGGGCGAGGTCGAGACCGTTGGGAAAAATTTTGTGATTTGTGGCGGAATTTTGGCTAGAAATGGCGTTTTGAGAAGGCACGTCCTAAGTGACTCTTGAGGTATTGTTCGAAGGCAGTGGCTTTTGCGCGATCTCGGAACGCTATGGCGACCCCAGATCTACACGCACGTCGCGAAAGGAGTGGGAGCGATGGGGGTGAAAAGTCCGTTGGATCGGTTGGTGGAGAAGAAGAGAGGGGAGGATTGAAGGTTGAAGATTGAAGAGGACAAGGCACCACGAATCGAGCGAATCTAACGAATGCGAAGAGCCGCAGAAGGATGAGGGAAATTGAATTTCAAATGAGGCGCAAAGGGCGCATAAGTTTTTTCGATTCTCTTATCATCCGAGTGTTCCGTGTCATCCGTGGTTCACCCTCTTCCTTGGAAGCGGGGCTGATTGATCCACGATCCACGATCCACGATCTCCGATCTCTGATCTCTGATCTCTGATCTCTTGGCAGCCGAAGTGAAAATTAGAACCGCAGATGGACGCGGATGGACGCGGAGGAAGAGGAATGGGTTGAAACGCCATCCGTCTCCGCACACTTCGCCGGGACAAGAGGCGCCAACCGTCGCCGCCTCGGGGCTATGCCGGGTCAAGAGTTCGCCAAGGAATAGGGGGAATTAGAATTTTGAATTTTGGATGTTGAATTTTGAATGAAGGGAAGAGAGAGCACATGTTCTGATGAT
>JBGTNJ010000115.1:0-10832 GCA_041743145.1 Nitrospira sp.
CTCGTCGAACGCTTCTTTGCCTGGCTCCAGTGGAAGCGGCGCTTACTCATTCGCTGGGAGTACTACGCCACCAATTTTCTCGGGTTTGTCCAGCTCGCCTGCATCACGATGCTCCTCAAGCAATTTTGAGATAGGTTCTAGAGTGGTGGACAAGGAATCGACGATATTACAGAAAGGGAACAACGCGATTCTGTAAGGTGGCTTACAGTGACGAGATGCCCTTCAGTGTCGCTGAATGCGAAGAACAGCATAGTGATGAGTCGTTTGAGCATTGAATTTCTTACAACTAGGCGGTCGGGAGAGACATCTCCTCGACGTTGGGTAGAACGAGCGTTCTTCCTGAGGGACAGGTCGGGCTCTTTCGGCATTCATTGACCGGAATAAATCGACGATACACTCCCCACATTCAACAGCTTTCATCCGATCGGTCGGATCGGCCAGCCCGAAGATGTCGCCAGAGCCATAACATTCCTGCTCAGTGATAATGCCAGTTGGGTGACCGGTGCTATTTGGGATGTCGATGGTGGAGTGATGACGGGGCGCAACTAATCAGCTGCCAAAAAGAAGGACTCTCTTCAGACTGGAAAACTCACCGTCAGTTGTCCTTAAACAGTGATGTCGGTCCGAACAGGACTCACGATTGTGCACGGCTTGCGTACCGCCCTAACTGCGTCACGAATGGAAAGCGGAGCATCATGAACAGGTTCAGGCAGACCGGTGGACCGAGATGCTCGAGGCCGATCTTCATGCTTGTCTGCCCCAAGGCCGGTTGGGGGCAATAGGTGCCGAATAGGCGATCCCACCAGGGCACGTTGAATCCATAGTTGCTGTTGGTTTCTCGCACATCCGTCGAATGGTGAATCCGATGCATGTCCGGCGTGACGATGAACCACCGAAGCACCCGATCGAGGGCGACAGGCATCCGAACATTGCTGTGATTGAACAGGGCCGTGCCGTTGAGGACGATCTCGAAGATCACGACTGCCAGCGGAGCCACGCCCAGCACGAGTACAGACAGGGCCTTCACGCCCGTCGAAATGATGATCTCTACGGGATGAAAGCGCACCCCGCTGGACACATCCAGATCCAGATCGGAGTGGTGCATCATGTGGAAGCGCCAAAGGATCGGCACGTAATGAAAGACCTGATGCTGCCAATAAATGATGAAATCGAGTGCGACAATAGCCAAGGCAAGTTCGAGCCAGGCTGGGCCTTGGACCCAGTTCAAGAGTCCCCAGCTATGGTCCTGCGCCATCGCCGCTGTCGCCACAACGCCGCCCATGAAAAGCAGCCGGGCGAGGACAGTGTTCAAGACCACGATCGTTAAATTGCCGCCCCAACGACAGAGCTTTGACGCCGTCAGCTTCCGCCGCGGCGCCAACAGTTCCCACGTCGCCATCGCGCCTAGGACGGACACGTACGATCCGATCCGAATGAGATCTATTGATTCCATCAACCTACCTTCCTTGCGACCACATCTAGTTCATCAGGCGATCATACTCCTGTTTCACAGAGTGAGAGGCACAGAAAGTTGAATGGATTCAGGCGAGTGGAACAAGCCAAATCAAGAGAATCAATTGCTCGACTCATTTTCCGAACTGTAAGCTGGCTCACAGCGGGGTGTTAGCTCGATCCGTAAGATGTAAGGGTGCCACTGAGCACTGAAACCACACTCGGTTAGGAATCTGAAGTTCTCGCGTTGTAGAAAGGTGAGTACATGTTGAGGATGTGGTGATGTACGATTGGATGGTAAGCCTGTTCGCGAGGTCAACGAAACAGCGTTGCTTGTCGCATTGAGCTTAGCGAGTGTCCAGGCCGTGAATGCCGCCGGTGCAAAGGCGCCACTTCTCAAGGGCCATTGAACCCCTGGGTCTCCGGATGAAACACCTATGCCGCTGTTGCTGCTCCCGACGTTGGATTCATTGGTCGCACATCCAAATGGTCTCCAGTAGCCATTATCTGCTCGGCGTGCCGAAAAGGGTCGGGATACCGTTGATCGCGATCGCTGGTAGAGCCTTAATGCTCATCGCTTTCACTTCATCCTCCAAGAGCCGATGTGCCGTCACGGTCCACGATGGATACGCTGCCTCATGTCCGAAGCGTATACCCGTCGCTTCAAGAGAAGCTGTAAGCTGGGCTACAGGAGATTAGGATTGCGATACCCTTCTTGGGATTGGGCAACCGCAAGGATCAGGGCTCTGAGACGTGCTCGAACCATCAGCTTTCTCCATACACCAGATGGCGATTTGGCAGCTTGGGTCTTCTCTTGAATGGGAAGGACTGGGATGGCGGAGTCAGAGCTTGGTGAGCTTCGTATAGTCTACCCATTCTACCCTGCCGCGCAAACACGAAGCGCCTATTTTCACCGCAGCCTCTTCACGACCTCGCGCCTCATTGGAGAGGGGGCAGTTGAATAACCCTCCCGTCCTTGAGGGATTGCACCAGGGCAAGGTCGAAGAACAGTTTACGTAGATTGGATTGCAGGTCAGCAAACGAGCTTCCTTCCGCCCAGAAGTCAGGATGCTTTCGTAGACAGCCGATCCACCGCTCCTCATCCTCCACGAAGTGGTAGTTGACCCCTTGTATGGAAACATCATCTGAGCAACTAAGCGCCGGACAGTCGTGCCGGCTTATGTGACGTTGTAAGTCCATACTAAATTCGAACACATGATTGTCCTTCGGTCAAGGAACCGCGTGAATCCAGTCGTGCGGCCGATTCATGGAGGCTATCGAAGGTCGGTGGTGGGAACAAATCGAGAGCGAAAGGCGGTTGTCTTCAGCGATTGCTGATCATCGCAAAGAGGAGTTGCTCAACCCGTGCTCGGCGTTTGACATAGGCAGCCGACACAAGACGGGACATCGTGGGGGTCTGACCGTGATACTGGTCATGTTCCACGGTCTGATAGTGGTTTTCTTCTGGTTCTTGCGATTGACTAGAGAGCTCCTGGTGCAGTTGCCACAGCTTGACCTGGAGTTCTTCGAACGACTCCCCTTGGACTTCATACTCCGGGTAGCCCTCCAAGTAGCCACGCCACCCGTTCTCCTCTTGGAAGATGATGTATTTGGTGGAATGCATTGGGAAAGTATAGCTGGAGTTTTGAGGGGCGCAAGTGAAGGGATGAAATAAAAACCAGAGGACTGTGACCAGCAAAAAGCATCAAGAAAGCCAATAGGTTAAGCTTCTACCATTCTTTCCCATGTACAGATTTCTGGGCACACACTGCGTAATAATATGTGTACATCTCAACGCACCTTGGAATCGGCTGAGAGTAGTAAGGTGAATCGGGGAGTGCTGGGTAGCATCTGAACGTCGGTTTTCAATTTTGAGATCGGTTCGAATCAAAAACACTTCGGCTCATTCTCCTCTCTTGGTTCCGCTCAGATAAATCTCAATTGCAGAGCAACTGGTTAAGGTGGAAGGTAGCCATCCGATGCCTCACAAATTGGCTATCTTTGGAACCAGTGGTCGAACCGGACGCGAACTCGCCAAGGTCGCCGGCTCGAAAGACTGGGAGGTTTGTGGTTTTGTGCGCCCGACGAGTATGGTTGAAGGCGGTATCGTCAATGGTTGGATTGTCCGAGGCAACTTTAATGAACTTGATCGGGTCATTGAAACAATTGCCGACAGTAAGGCAGTCTGTTGCATGATTGGACCACGCCCACCTATACAGATGCTTTCTGCACGACGGCGACAGCCGGGACCATTGTCATCGGTTGGTCTGTCAAACAGGCGCGATGATCGGACCTGCGCCCACCCGATCGCGTCCCGTGGAATGAATGGCTCGGGCATTTGCAAGATGGCAGCCTCAGTCCGCGCGAGATCGAGAAGAGAAGGAATGCCTCGTTGAATCGAGTCAGTTGGATTGGACTATCGTGAAACCGCGGCGACTAACGGATTCGCCGCCGCAAGGTCGAGTGCAGACCGGTTCCTCGCTCGAAGCGGGTTGCTATCCACGATCAGTCGCGCGGATTTGGGGCGTTCACAATCGACGAGGTGCAAACCGGTCGCTTTGTACGACAGCGAATCTTTAGGAGGCGGTAATGCCTCACATGGCAGGATAAAAAAGAGTCGTTTCCTAACAACTCATCCACTGTTGGTAGACAGCCCCATACCACGTAGCAACGACTCCTAATCCGTTGCTTTTCCCATGCTCAGGTCGATCTGTGGCACCCGGAACGAGTTCCGACGTTGCCTAGAACTGATTCCAGAGCATTTGGTTGGTTACTTCGTGGTGAAACAGCACCTCTGAAGCCTTCACCCGCGTGCCGAGCTCTTTCGGGGAACGGTCGGCCGCCGATTGCTTGAAGCTCGCATACTTGTGCGCGCTGTCCTCCCCGAGGATCTCGGCGACAAACTTCGACGCGCTAAACAGCCCAATCGCGTCATTGATATTACTCGGAAGGAATCGCACTCGGTCGCGCGTCGTCTCATTGCTTTCCAGACGTTCCCCCTCAAAACCGGTCTTGAGCATCGTGTACAACACAAGGTAGGGGTTGGCATCGGGAGCGACCGAACGCAGTTCGATGCGCGATGTCTTTTCGTTGGCCATCGGTATGCGGATCATAGCACCGCGGTCGATCGCCGAAACCTTGATCTGGTTCGGTGCTTCAAAATGCGGATCTAGACGGCGATATGCATTAACCGACGAGTTGAATACAAGACAAATCTCGGAGGCATGATTCAGGAGTTTGAGAATGAAGTCCCACGCCACCTCGGAAAGGCCGTCTTTCCCCTTTGCATCGTAGAAGATGTTCTTCCCATTCTTGCTCAACGAGAAGTTGGTGTGCATGCCGGAGCCGTTGATCCCCACGAACGGCTTGGGAAGGAATGTGGCCGTGTGCCCCATGGATCGAGCCACCTGGCGACAGATCAGTTTGTACAGCTGCACATTGTCCGCTGCACGAACCACATCCGCATAGGAAAAGTTCATCTCGAACTGCGAGGGGGCAACCTCCGGATGATCTTTTTCATTCTTGAAGCCCAGTGCGCGCTGTGCCTCCGCCGACTTATCGATGAACTGGCGAAGGGTGTCCAGGGGGAGCGAGTGATAGTACCCGCCCGTTGAGATGAGTCTAAACCCGTCCTCGCCGAAGCGTTGTTCGGCGTTCTGCCCATCCACAAGAAAGCCTTCGATCTCGCTGGCCGCATAGGCGGTCAGCCCGTGTTCTTTCTTAAGCCTCTTCGTATATGTCTTCAGCATGCTGCGGAAGTCGCTATAATAGGGCGTGCGATCACTGTTTAGAACCGACGCAAAGAAGGTCACTTTCCCTGCTCCGATCACGTCGGCCGGGAAATAGCGGATGGAGGACCAGTCAACTTCAAGCCGCAGGTCCGACTCATGTTGCGGGGTAAACCCGCGAATGGACGATCCGTCAAAGGTAAGATTTCCCAGTGACTCCAGGAGGAACTTCTTGTCGTAGTCGAGCATGTGAAGGCGGCCTTCAATATCGGAGAAGCACAGCGTCACGGCCTTGATGTGCGTTTCCTTCCTAAGCCACGCGGTATATTCCTGTTCCAGCTCTTTAGCCCCGGCCGTCGCAGCGCGCTGTGACGCCTTGAGATTCATTTCTTCAAGTTCGTCGTATGGGAGCTCGAGGAAACTCTTCAGGTCATCGGATTTGAGCTTAGCCATGGTCCTCCTTCAATACGCTCTTTCTGAATTTCTGGAAATAAACCGACGCGAGAACCCATTATGTGGCGGGTGTCGGTCCAGCTTGCTTGTTCCGGTACTCACTCCGTCTCAATCCCTACTCCTCATAATTCTCGACAATCTTTGGTGGGCGAACTTCTGCGTCGCCCGGGTCAAGCCCGACCTCACGGAGGGCACGACGCTGGCGCAAGAGGTCCCAGCATTGATTGAGTTCGATCTGGACTTGTGAGAGCCGCTTCCGATCGGCTTTGGAGTGTGCCCGTTTCTCGTGCAATCGATGTTCCTCTTCGACGAGGCGTTGAATATAATTGAAGACCGGCTGATCCTGACTAGATTTTCCACCAGGTATCCTCCAGTGAGAACGTGTTCGGAACGGTCACGCTTTGATGTTACGCCCAACCGAAACTGCGATCAACCGGCGCTCTGGCCGACGGTTATTTTGAGGCGCGTGGCGAATCTGGGTTTGCGATTTCTGCAGCGTCTCTCAAAGAAAATGCTCGACGCGCAAAGCGCAGACGTGTCGTCGAAGGTATCCTCCTTGTAGTACAGCCGATGGGCTTGTCAATTTGGCGTGAAAAAGTCGACAAGAACGGCGTTCATCGCTACATTTCTAGAGAGACCTTCAAAACTTTTCGGTGTACTACTTCAAGCCGTACAGGGAGGAGGCAAACGATGATGACGATTCAAACGTCTACGGATGAACAGTTGAAGGACCAGGCGATTCGGCAAGCTTTGGCGGGCGACATCGCTGGTGCACGAGAAACTGTCAGCGGAGTGGTCGATAGACGGTACCTCAGAGATGCCTGGCAAATGATGCTCTTTATCGAATCTGAGCGAGGAAACGTGCAGTCCGTCAAGGACACGATCGTCTCATGCCCGGATCCGTCCCTCTTGGCGAGTCACTTCTACCTTGAGCTTCCTCAGGTCTTTGTCAAAGCTGGGGATCGATCCGGGGCCATCGAGATCGCCAAGGCCATGGGCGATGCTGGAACCTTACCGCTCATCGGAATCGCCGCCCATCTCGCACAGGACGGAGATGTCGCAGGGGTGCGGGAGGCGCTTTCTCATCTTGATGATGAAGACTTGAGGAGCATGATTCTGCGCAAGGTGAGCGCCTATCAGCCCAAGGGCGAGCGACTCGACGCACGGGACCGGAGGGCGGACCATGCTGCTCCATCCGGCTCGCTGGCAGCATGACCACTATTGCAACAAAGCCCTCCGTTTCCAATCGCGCTGCCGTCCGCCCGGTTACGACTTCGCCCGAGAGCGTTACAAAACTGCCGATTGCAGTGAATGGCTGAATTCCGATTGTGCGCTCTCGGGTCGCTCGACTTGCCCGTGGGTAGTCGTCTATACTCCATCCGCTTTGATTTGTACTACCACTCTATCGTTCTGATTCACCTCCCCGTGGATGATCTGACTCGACAGCTCAATGAACGATTCGGGTTTGCGACGTTTCGCCCCGGCCAGGAGGACGTCGTTCGCGCCGTGCTAGCTGGGCGCGATGCGATGGCGGTCATGCCGACGGGGCAGGGGAAATCGCTCTGCTATCAATTGCCGGCGACTCTGTTACCCGGGCTCACGTTGGTGATTTCTCCGCTCATTGCGTTGATGCAGGATCAAGTAACGGCTATGAGGCAGCGGAAGGTCGCTGCGGCGGCGTTCCACTCGGGCCTCACTGGGTTCGAAAAGAACCGGGTCATGCAGGATCTCACGCAGCGGCGGTTGCAGCTGCTCTATCTGGCGCCGGAACGGATGCAGCATGAGGGATTTCTCCAACTTTTACGTAGTCTCTGGGTGTCGCTGCTGGTTGTGGACGAAGCGCACTGCATTTCTCAGTGGGGGCATGATTTCAGGCCGGATTATCTTAAGATCGGCCGCTTGCGTCAGGAACTTACGAATCCACCGTGCCTGGCGCTAACGGCCACGGCCACCGCTCGTGTGCAAACGGATCTGTGCCAGCGGCTATCACTTCGCGATCCCTTTCGACTCGTCGCAGGGTTTCGTCGGGCTAACCTAGCCCTCTCCGTCCATCTCTCTCAGTCTCGCCAAGACAAGCTGTCGACGCTGGGACGCTTGGTTCGCGAGACGGAGAAGGGGACGATCCTCGTCTATTGCGCCACTCGCCGAGCCGTGGAGGAGGTGGCTGCATGGTTGGGACAGTCTCACCCCTCGGTCGACTATTACCATGCCGGTCTTTCAGATGAAGAACGACGGATGGTCCATGAGGAGTTTCGCCGAGGAACGGTGCGAATCCTGGCCGCGACGAATGCCTTTGGCATGGGCATCGACAAGTCGGACGTCCGATTGGTCGTCCATTTCGACGTACCGGGAAGTCTGGAGGCCTATTACCAGGAGGTGGGGCGTGCCGGTCGTGACGGACGGCCTGCGGCTTGTGCGTTGTTGTTCCATGAGCGTGATGTGGCTACGCAGGAATACTTCATTGAGCAGGCATCAAAAGATCCTGAGGGCACCGGTCGTGCTGGGCGAATGAAGACGCTCCTTCAAGAAATGTTGGGGTATGTCTCGACGTCGATCTGTCGGCAGCTCGCGATTCTTGGGTACTTCAGCGACGACGCCGAGCTGGTGTTGGGCCCTTGCGGCCTGTGCGATCGCTGCGTCGTACCGGTCCGACAGCCGAGTCGAACAGTCTCTCAGGAGGTGGTCGTTTGCGCACGAGAAGTTTTGGACACGGTTTCCTGGTGTATGGGACGGTTTGGCCTAAATCGAATCGTCGACATCCTTCGTGGAGGCCGCTCGAAAGCGCTGCTGGCCTGCGGCGCGGAGGAGTGTCCGACCTATGGAATCTGCCGTACGCAGCCGAAACCGTCTGTCACTGCGCGAGTGAAGGCCCTTATCGACTCAGGATATCTTCAGGTCGAAGGCACGGAGTATCCCACGCTCGATGTGACGCGCAAAGGACGAGAGGTTCTGCAAGGGCTTTGTTCCGTAGCCATGGGACAGGCGGCGGACTATCCGTCCAGTGTGTCGGTGATGAAACCAGTTCGCGCATCTACTGTCCTGGCTGGTGTCCCTGGGGCTATGCTGCCTGATCGACAACTGGTTGAACGGCTCAGGCAACTCCGTTCGGAACTGGCCGAGGAAGAGGGTGTCGCGCCGTTCCTCATTTTCCATGACAAAACGTTGAAGGCGATCGCCGGGTACAAACCAGGGACGACAGCGGCTCTGTTAGAGATTCCAGGTATCGGCGAGATGAAAGCTGAACGATACGGGCGACGAGTGTTGGGGGTGATTAATGGAGAGCTCTAGCGAAATGAGAAGGGGGAATTGTGTGTTACCTGACCTTCGGTATTCCCAATGACATTCAGCAATTCTGCTGATTGCTCCTCAAAAGGACGTCTCGATCTAATGGGGAGACAGAGAGATCTCTGTCTCCCCCAATTTAAACGCGATTGCCTACTGTCCTAATCCCTCTCGTCCTGCTCCTCGTTGTCGTCCTCCTTGTCATCATGGTCACGTTTGCTGTCGTCCAGCGGCGTTCCAGCTGTGCCATGGAAGTAGGTGAGGGCCTTCCGCCAGGCCTGCTTCCCGATCTTCTTCCCCATTTTGCGGGCTTGCAGATCGCCGTCCACAAAATGGATTCCACCGTACCGCCGAGAAATTCCTGCCTCATCGGCCGCGTCACTGAAGGTTCTCCAGCGTAAAGTGAGGTCGGATGCAGGTACCAACCCTGGCTCTACGAACGATTGACCGGCCGGGATGGTGACCGAGTAGCCGAATCGATCGCTTCCTGTGAACAGTTTGAGGACCTTGGCAGCTGACGCGCTGAAGGCGCTATGACCGGACACATACTCCGCGAAAGGAGGCGTCACAAACGTCAAGGCCTGATACGGTTGCCAATCGGCACCATCGATCAGGAGGGTACCGAGCCTTGGGCCGGCCCAGGCTCGAACCTGCTGTCCCTTAAACAGATAGTGAATGGCGGTCACTGGACGGACATAGTCGTAGAAGCGTTTGAAGTGCCATACCGAGATACCAGCATCGAACACGGCATTCGTCATGGCAAAAAACATCTTGGCATCTTGGTCCAGGGTGTGGTTATCGCGAGCTGACACAACCTCCGCAAACAAGGTCCAGTGGCCGGGTGGCAACTCGGAGCTCGGGCCATCGGCCCAATATTCAGCAATGACTTTCTCTCGATCAGTCAAGTTGGCGCTGTAGTCTAGAATTTGTTTGGCTTGTTTCAGATACTGCGCCGCATCTTTGGGCCAGAAATTTGGATCTTTGGGTGAAAACTGGTCCGGACGCTTGAGCGCAAAGGGGATCACGTTGCTCCAGTGCGGGGCGATGAACTGTTGAGTCACATTGCCAATGCGGAGAGGCTGCCAGTGGTTGGGATCGTTAATTTGATCCGGGCTATTCACGGGTTCGTAGCTGGTGTAATCAGAGTAGGCTCCTCCACCGAGATCGCCCCTCTGGTTTGAGCCATCGTTGTGGCGATAGTCTAAGACCGCCTGGCACGCAACATTTCCGACCCCTGCCGGCGTGCTGGTATCTTTCGAGGTATCCGTGGGGTCGTATATTAGTTGCGTCATCACAAAATCGAACTTGGCCTGTTCAGTGGGAAAGAGGTCGACCAGAGCTCGGTAGGCTGCAAAACTCATCGCTTTCTTTTTGTTTTCCGAATTCCGTTTGGAGACTGGTTGGCGCAAGGTCCCACCGAGACGTGTCCCTACCGCGACCCTGTCATAGGCGGCCCAGGCGTCGTACATACAGGTATGGGTGACCGCCAGCATGCGGGCGACAATTGGAGGACCGGGACGCGTATCTCGGATGGCTTGGAGAGTTGCCTTATTCCACGTTACAACAATGGACTCCTCGGCCTGGGCCTCAGGAAGCAGCCCCATCGTACAAAGAGCAAGAACCGTCGCGACTGCAACTAAGCGAGACCGTGGTTTCCCCATGAATAACCCTCCTGGAAGTAATGTGAGAAGCAAATGGGCTCGGCTGCCACCCTGAGCCTGAGTAGCTGAACAATGCATGCACTAGACCGGAGACCCATTCGGAATAGCGAGCGCAAGCTAGGGAACGTCTGATTAATTCACGTTTACACGAAGATCTCTGTTTTCGCCTGGATCAATACGGGTACTCAGCTGGAAACTCGCTGGCCCGGAGTCATTGTTCTTGGGAATCGGCCGCCAGCGGACCGCCCGAAACCGC
>JBGTNJ010000116.1:0-6038 GCA_041743145.1 Nitrospira sp.
CGCGGTTTCGGGCGGTCCGCTGGCGGCCGATTCCCAAGAACAATGACTCCGGGCCAGCGAGTTTCCAGCTGAGTACCCGTATTGATCCAGGCGAAAACAGAGATCTTCGTGTAAACGTGAATTAATCAGACGTTCCCTAAAGGCGAAAGACCGGTCCATACACTCGCTGACCCCATCGTTCGCTTCTATCGCATACCACGCCCTGTTTGACATTGAACACACGCATTCACAGTACTACACTGGTGCTCTTACCATGGTTCACCCACTGGTCAGGTTTGGTACCTCAACGTGGACCTATGAAGGTTGGCAAGGACAGGTCTATCTTAAGCCGTATGCGAAGACTAGATTTGCCAGGGAATGTCTTGGAGAATACTGTCAATACCTCTACAAGGGGCAGCCGCTCTTTCGAACCGTGGGCAATGATTCAACGTTCTACCGACCGCCAACCAGCAATCAACTTCGCCACTACCTGAAGCAGATCCCCGAAGATTTTGAAATGTGTTTTAAGGTCTGGGAATCCATCACGATTCCTACTTTTGCCAAGCATGCTCGATATGGGACCCATGCAGAGCAATCGAACCCTCGTTTCCTTGATGCTCAGCTATTTAAGGATCTCGTACTCACACCCTTTCGTGAGGCGAAATTTGAGCCACACACGGGGCTGCTCCTGTTCGAGTTCCAACGGCATAGCCTCTCAGTCGTGGAGTTTTGTTCTAAGCTGGATGCATTTTTCAGCCAACTCCCAAAGGATTTTAGCTATGCGGTCGAGATCCGTAATGCTGGGTTGCTAGGTCCTGCCTATCGCAAAGTCCTACAAGACCATGGCGTAGCCCACGTCTACAATCACTGGTCCTATATGCCGCCATTGGCGGACCAACATAAGCGGATGGAGGAGACCTTCACGGCTCCATTTACGGTGTTTCGGTTATTGACGCCCTTGAAGATATCCTATGAGGCCGCCAAGAAACGCGCAGAACCCTACAACAAGATTGTCGGCAAGTTACAGGAGATGCGGAAAGACACCGTGATGCTCATCCAACAATCAATCAAGCAGGTAAAGAAAGCTTATGTCCTAGTGAACAACCGAGCAGAGGGCAATGCACCAACGACGGTTCAAGCACTGGTTGAGGGTTTAGATACCCGATGAAAAGACTAAGACAGGCTATGAGTTCGTTCCCGTCTTCTTCATGGCTGGAAACCATGGTATGCGGCTGGTATCGGGAAGGGGCTTGGTGGTCTTTTTGTCGAACCCACTGAAGGCCTTGCCTTTGCGCTTGGCAACGAAACGGGACTTGAAGTGTTTCTTCGAAGGCATGCATGAAGTATATCATGGAAATGCCCGTAAATTACACGCTGAGTGGCCCGGAACGGTTGTTTTTCTTCCTGATCCGGTAGCATTCAGGCCGGGTCAGTGGCAAGAGGCTAGCAATCAGACCATCCCGGTAGGTCTTGACGGTTCCCACGGGTTGTCATTGGAATGATCGCGGCACTACCAAGCCTATCCATCCAAAGGTGCTCTATCATCGGTGGAAACAAGCGGAGGGGGCGAGATTTGAAGCCTTCTGATACCGACACTATAGATGTTGGTCGGAACCGCGGGAATGCGTCATCGCCCAGAGTATCAGGAGCCAGAAAAATGGGAGGACCAACCAGGTCTCCCAGGGCCATGCCGCAGTCTGCATCGTCAGCGCCGACAGATTTTCGCCCCGCAGCGTCTCGGCAAAGGCCCACCAGCGAGACCCCATGATCCCTACCAAGACGACCAACACCGCAAGCCTCTGCCAACGCACAAGGCTCGGCCAGACCGCGATCGCGACCACCAACTCGAGATAATTGAAGCCGTACCCCGCCGGTCGGCCCCAGTAGAGCAGTGTCAGGGCCAGACCAAAGGCCAACGGGAAATTGAGCGAGGCACGGCGTGCCAACCAGAGGCTCACTCCAAGGAACAGGCCCCAGAGCCCCAACGCGGCAACCTGCGCTGGAAGTGAGGCCAATCCGAGATTGATCAACCCCTGCAACGGTGTTCGATTCCATACGCTGAGCGGGGATTGCTCGGCTAACGGTAGGGCCGTCCACATCGCATCCCCCGCGTTGAGGTAAAAGGCGAGCGCCTCGGCCCGCAGGTCCGATCCCCAGCGGTAGAGTTCCGCTGCCAGGAGCAGCAGCAGGATTCCGCTGGCCGCCATCAGCGCCCTCGGGTTTTCTCGCTCCGCGCCGCGCGGCTGCACAGCTTGTAAGAGGAGGAAGGCGACGAAGAACAGTGCGTAAAAGGGCTTGATCAGCACAACGAACGCGATGAGCGGTGTCGCCCAGATCAACCGGTGGCCCCAGAGGAGTCGGGCCGCGGCCAGAGTGGCGAACAGAAGCACGAGTTCAACGTTGCCACCCTGTATAGTGGCCAACAGATCCCGTGAGCCGATCACCAGCAGAAGCCAGCCGGCGCGCACGCCGGTCGCGCGGAACCAGATCAGCACAAACCCCAGAACGGACGCCATAATCACGCCAGTGAAGGCCACGCCGTCAAGGTTGAACTGATTGATCCAGAGCGCGAGCGTCGGTGGGTAGACGTAAGGCCCGGGTTGTTGGGGTGGGGCGAGAGCCTCGCGGAGAAAGACCTGCCCCTCGCCACGCGCCTGCGCAGCCTGCAGCTCCGATTCAAGACGATTGAACGACCGAAAGATCTCGCGACTCTCCCCGGCCGTCGCATACGGGCGCTGGCCTTTGGCGATCGCCTCGGCAGCACGCTGATAAGCGAGAAAGTCGATCGGTACCACACCGCGCTTCGCCGAATCCACGACAAGCGCGATCGGTGCCAGCAACCAGACTGCGAATAACAACCACGATAGGATTAGCGGAAGGCGAGAACGCATGGCGGTTTTGGTCCCGGCAATAATCGTCTGCACACCGAACGCCAAGCAGCCAGCCCTCCGCCCAATGTCAAGTCTTTCCGGACCCAACCGCTGTCGTCAACTTGGCGGGACGTCCCCTCGCCACCGGGCCTTCTCCGTCATGATTTCACCCACAAGTAAGTTACTGTGAACAGGCCCTTCCGCCCCCCAGCTATTTGTCGCCATCGGGGTGGTTGGCATCCCCCCAATTTCGGCTTCAACGCCACAAAAACGTATTGGACGATCACGACTGAGATGCTCCGGCGTAATAATGTAGGTCCCATACATGCTGGGGATCCAGATCCTTTTTGCCGTGGTCTCACAGAATCCCGAAAACACGTAGGAGAGTCCACCGACGATTCCACCCCCGAGAGCAAATGCCGCTTTAAAGGGGAAATAGAGGATCGTGGCGGCGGCTGCGGTTAGCTGTATGTCAGGGGGGGATGTCTGACTCCAAGCCGGAGGAACCAGCACCGAACAATAGGTGATGACCACGATGAGAACTACGAGTGAGAATCTCACGTGCAGCCCTTCGTCCTTTCACGCTGAAGACTCCCCCTCAATTATCACGGTGCAGCGTCGTCGTATGGCCCTGGTCCGTCACATAGGCCTTGACCAGGTCGCCCGGCAGCACCATATCCAACTTTGTACTCTTGTCGACATGAATCCTATACTGTTTCCCGTCATTATCTTTGATGGAGTAATACTCGCCCTCAATGCCCATTAAGGTTCCCTTGATTGTATCCTTCGTCAGGCGCTCTTTATTAATAGTGGGACTCGCTTCTTTCTCCTCCAATGAATCGGCGGCATGGGTCACTGTAATTCCAGAGCCCAACAGTCCAACCGCTATCATCGATAGGATTATAGATTTCATAAAACCTCCATATAATAGTGTTGCATGATTGTCGCGTAGGATCATCACGTCGAGAACTGGATAAAGCCCTTGGACCTAGTGAGTTAAGAATCAACCTTCGTAGGGATTCGCCTGGTGGCGTGAGGACGAGACGAGCGTACTGTGAGACGCATGGGTCAGCACGATACGTATTCAATAGGACCAGGAAGTTTTATCGAGAAAGCTATCGACCAGACCGCATGGATGATAGTTTTGGAGCGTGCGGTATCACCCCCTTTCCTGGCGAGGCACTCACGGAGTACAGCAGATGATCAAGGAAGAACTAGATTCCGACAGGATATTTGTCCTACACGAATTTCTTTCAAGCGATGAGTGCGTGGCGCTGATCCGCAGGAGCAATGATTTAAGCTATGAAACAGGAACCGTCGGTGGTGTCATCGCTGAGGGACTTAGAAACAATGAACGAATCTTGTTCGATGACAAACCGATGGCGGACGCTTTGCTTGACCGGGCTGCGCTGTGGCTTCCGAAGGAGATTGATGGTCGTCACCTTGTAAGGTTCAATGAACGGTGGCGGTTTTACCGATATCGAGCAGGGCAGACATTCCAGCCTCATCGGGATGGGGCATATATGTCATTCCAAACTTACGAACAGAGCGAAGTGACATTTATGATCTATCTCAACAATGAAATGACCGGTGGGGAAACTCGATTTTTTGCTGATGCAGACCAAGCCATGCAGGGACGTCCCTACTTATCCGTCAAACCGACCACAGGAACCGCGTTGGTATTTTTGCACTCGATTTGGCACGAAGGAGCGGTCGTGCTTAGCGGAGAGAAATACGTGCTGCGAACGGATGTGATGTACAAACTCTAGGGGTATGGTGCTCCGATGTTCCCCACAAAGAAGCGAGCAGTACCTCTGTCATCGTGAACAATCGGAGTGAAGGCAATGCCCAGCCACTACTAGAGCACTGGTTGATAGGTTGAGAGTCACTGGTTGACCAGACTCGATGCTTTTTGGATGAGACTGAACCACGCGGTTAGGCATCCGTCCTGGAAATCACTTTGGCTTTTCCAAACGAGTCCCACGATTCATATATGCGATAACGATTATGTGAATTATATATTCACAGCCTCTCCCTAAGAGAGTGTCATGCTTATGCTATTAGGTGCCTTGTGGGCTCAAGTGTGGCTGAAAAGTTAAGCGGGGAGTGTGGATTCTGAGCTAGTCGCTGGGTATGAAGAAATAGGTTTCACCCTGCCAAGTAATGGGCTAGCTATAGCCATCGTCGCACCGTAGGTCAGGCTGCCGCCGGGGTTTGCTTTTTGTCCCTCAGGGATTACACAATAGGGCATACTCATTGATCTCCGCCATTCTGGCCACTATCAACAATCAACAGAGAGGTGTCATCGTGAATGTTCGACATACCATAGCGATCCTTGTAGCACTGAGTGCCTTCGGCAACATCGGCGATGTCGGGGCTGGCTATGATTCGGCTCCTTCCGGCTCTAGGAGCTCGGATGGGTGCGGCGGCGTATCGTTTTCCACGTTCATGCCGAAGCCATACTCACAAACAGACAACAGTACAGAAGTCGCGCCGCAATCGGCCTTTTCGTTTGTGGCATCCAAGTCGACGTTTCCCAAAACCATTACGGTGATGATCAAGGGCGAAAGCGTTCCGGTCACCGTGACGCCTCACTTCGCTGGGTTTCTAGTCAGCGGCAAGATCCCCGCCTCGGCCAAAAGCACCTTCGTCAGAATTGCTATTACGGGGAAAGGCCCCAATCTCTGTGAGCGTGGCGACGGATGGCTCTTGAAAGTAGGAAAATGATCGAGGGCAGGATAGAGATGGCTTCGGTTGCTTGGCCGGTGTAGGCCATTCCTAACCTGACGCCTGGTAGATTGCTGACGACACGGCGGCGCGCCGTGTCGTCAGCGTGTCATCTCCGCAATCTGAGAATCTAATTCAAAGAGGCTCGGGAGTCTTTCTTTATTCTCGGTTGACCATGAAGTAACCAACCGGTCCACGCGCGATACACCGGCGGCGGTGGGTGATTCGTGCTCACCGGCCAACGCAAAGCAGACGGCGTTTCCCGTTGCGCCAGGAGGCACGATGCCTCTGGTCGAGAGCTGCACGAACCAAGACTTTGCGGTGTTCATCGTCATCGGCGTAGGCGTGGAAGACTGAAAAGCAGTGGCGCAGAACAACTTGCACGGCAACTCCAACCAAAACTCCCAGTGCATTTTCTCTTCGTGCTCGAAATACTAGCTGGCCAGTCCTGTCCAATGGTCG
>JBGTNJ010000117.1:0-19215 GCA_041743145.1 Nitrospira sp.
TGGGCTGCATCGTCGTAGTGAGCATCTTGTCTCCAATAGGCGCGGCTCTTCAGGTAGAAGATCAAGGCCGCCAAGCCCATCGTCAATTGCGGGAAAAGGTAATGGAAGATGACCGTGACGGCAAACTGTACGCGATCGTAGAACAAGGCGCTCGTCATGAATATCACTTCCTTCGTTCAGAGGTTCACGGTCATGTCTTCGCGTGAGCCGACGGGCCCACCTTCGCCATGACGCCCACCGCTATATTCCACTGGCAACCTCTTCAACCACTTGCGGAATGATCACCCCGTGCGGACTCAGCTTGCCATCGAGCGTTTGGCGTTCGTCCTTGCCTCTCTATTTCCAGAGGTCACGTCTCAACGATAGAGGGGCGTGCGGGGCAAACACAAGTTCCGGCCCAGGCGAACCTCATGGACCTCTTCCCGAGAAGGACAGTCCGGTCGGCAGAGTGGTAGGCGAGTTAGCAGGCCTGCTTTCGAGTCATCACTCCGAACTCGTCCGCGGTCACGCATCAGTCCGAGTGGACGCCGGTCGCAATCGAATCCTAGAACTCGGTTATCCCGAACGTCGCCGTTTGCCCTGTCTCTGCCCTGAGGGCCACCGCCATTCGCGAATCTCCGGCATGTCTTCCCCATGCTGCGCGATGTACTGCTTGTGTTCGATGCGCTTGTCACGGAGGGCTTGCTTAGCATAGTCGGCCTGGGACCCATGCAGGGGGATTCGATCGATGACGTCAGCGACCAGATGAAAGCGATCAATATCGTTCATCACTGTGATGTCGAAGGGAGTGGTTGTTGTTCCCTCTTCCTTATACCCGCGCACGTGCAAGTTCTTGTGATTCGTCCGCCGGTAGGTCAGTCGGTGGATGAGCCAGGGGTAGCCGTGAAAGACAAAGATGATCGGCTTATTGGTCGTGAACAGTGCGTCGAAATCTCTATCCGACAATCCGTTCGGATGCTCGGCTTGCGGCTGCAGCTTCATCAGATCGACCACGTTGATCACGCGAACCCGGACATCTGGCAGATAGGTCCGCATTAAGGACACGGCCGCCAGCGTTTCCAGGGTGGGGACATCGCCGCAACAGGCCATCACCACATCCGGCTCGCTGTCCTTGTCATTACTGGCCCATTCCCAGATGCCGATGCCAGCCGTGCAATGCGTGACCGCAGCATCCATGTCGAGCCATTGGAGTGCCCGCTGTTTGCCCGCCACAATAACGTTCACCTTGTTGCGACTGCGGAGACAATGGTCGGTGACGGACAGGAGCGTATTGGCGTCGGGCGGTAGATAGACACGGATCACCTCGGCTTTCTTGTTGACCACGTGATCGATAAAACCGGGATCTTGATGACTGAAGCCGTTGTGATCCTGCCGCCAGACGTGGGAAGACAACAAATAATTCAGCGAGGCGATCGGTCGTCGCCATGGGATATGGTTGCAGACCTTGAGCCATTTGGCATGTTGATTGAACATCGAGTCGATGATGTGAATGAAGGCCTCGTAGCAGGAAAAGAAGCCGTGCCGGCCGGTCAGGAGATAACCCTCCAGCCACCCCTGGCATTGGTGTTCGCTGAGCATCTCCATCACCCTTCCGTCCGGCGCCAGATGATCGTCATACGGAAGGCGTTCCGCCATCCACGTCCGGTTGGTGACTTCCAAGACGTCTTGCCAGCGATTGGAGTTGTTTTCGTCCGGACTGAAGAGGCGGAAATTCCGACTCCTCAAGTTCAGCTTCATCGTATCCCGTAAGAAGGCTCCCATCACACGCGTGGATTCCGCTTCGATGACGCCGGGTCCCGGAATCCTGACGGCATATTCGCGGAAATCAGGCAGACGCAGATCTTTGAGCAACAGGCCGCCGTTCGCGTGGGGATTTGCGCTCATACGACGGTTTCCTCTTGGCGCCAGCGCCGCCAGCTCAGACTGAAGAGCCCCTGTCTTGTCGAACACCTCGTGGGGTTTGTAGCTCTTCATCCATCGTTCAAGGATCTTAATATGTGCGGCGTTGTCCATGTCCCCCATCGGGACTTGATGGGACCGCCAGTAGTCTTCGGTCCGCTTCCCGTCGATCTGTGGTGGGCAGGTCCAGCCTTTGGGCGTCCGGAGTACGATCATCGGCCAGAGCGGCCGCTCTATAGAACTGCCTCGGCGTGCAGCGGCCTTGATACCTTCGATGTCTTTCAGGACGGAATCAAGCGTGGCGGCCATACGTTCATGCATCTCCCACGGATCGCTGCCCTCGACATAAAGAGGGCTATACCCATAACCGCGCATCAGGTGATCCAACTCGTCGTAACTGATCCTGGCCAGCACGGTCGGACTCGCGATCTTGTAGCCGTTCAGATGAAGGATGGGGAGGACGACACCGTCGGTCACCGGATTGAGAAACTTATTGGAGTGCCAGCTCGTCGCGAGCGGGCCAGTTTCCGCTTCGCCGTCGCCGATGACACAGGCCGCAATGAGATCCGGATTGTCGAAGACGGCTCCGTACGCATGTGAGAGCGCATATCCCAGTTCGCCCCCTTCGTGGATGGAACCCGGTGTCTCCGGCGCCACATGGCTGGGAATACCGCCCGGGAAGGAAAATTGCTTGAACAAGCGTTTCATCCCCTGCTCGTCCTGCGAGATATGCGTATAGACTTCGCTGTAAGTGCCTTCGAGATAGGCGTTCGCGACGAGTCCGGGACCGCCGTGACCGGGCCCGGTGATATAGACCATATTGCGGTCCTGTTCCTTGATGATGCGGTTCAGGTGCACATAGATGAAGTTCAACCCCGGCGTTGTGCCCCAATGGCCGAGCAGGCGCGGCTTGATGTGAGCCCGCGTGAGCGGTTTCTTCAGTAACGGGTTGTCGTAGAGATAGATCTGACCGACAGACAAATAGTTGGCCGCCCGCCAATAGGCGTCCAATTTCTTCAGTTGGTCCTGATTCAACGTCTTCGGCTTTGTTCGTTGCATAGTCTCCTCGTATGGCTTCGTCATGACTCGGCTTCTATCACCTCCACCACGGATCGGGCGATTTCACTTTCTTCATCGGTATGAATGACCCGCACGGTTACGTTGCTGCTTTCCGTGGAAATGACGGCCTCGCCGGCCTCGTTGCGCGCAGAATCGATGACGATACCGAGAAATTCCAATCCTTCACAGATCCGCGCTCGTACGATCGGCGAGTGCTCTCCGATACCCGCACTGAATACCAGTGTATCCAACCCGCCCAAGGCCACAGCCAACGAACCGATGGCTTTTTTTGCATGATAACAAAACAGCGCGACCGCCTCGGCCGCTCTCACATCGTTCCGTTCCTCCTTGAGGAGATCGCGCATATCGGAACTGGTCTCCGAGACTCCGAGCAAGCCCGACTCGGCGTTGACCATCCGATGAAACCGATCCACGCTCATGCCTTCCGTCCGAGCCAGATAGGACACAAGGCCCGGGTCAAGATCCCCCGATCGGCGGCTCATCGGCAGGCCGGAGGTCGGCGTAAAACTCATGGTCGTGTCGACAGCTCGTCCATTTTTGACCGCGGCCATGCTCGCGCCATTTCCTAGATGGGCCATGATCACGCGACCGCTGACTTCGTGTGGAGCACCGACCCGCTCTAGCTCTCTCATGAGAAAGGCATAGGACAGGCCATGAAATCCGTATCGTTGAAGGCCCAGCTTTTCATACCGCCTGGGAATCGAGAAGAGACGAGCCACACGCGGCATGTCGCGGTGAAATGCGGTGTCGAAGCAGGCGACTTGGGGGAGATGAGGGTACCGTTGCGCAAACCCCTGGACTAATTCGATCTCAGCTGGGAGATGTTCAGGATCGTTGGAACTCAACCGCTGCAGCTCGTCCATCACAGCCGGCGTCAGTGGTTGTGGAGCACGATAGTGCTGGCCGCCATGCACGACCCGATGTCCGATCGCGACCAGTGGACAGTGCCTCAACCGGTCGGCGATACACGTCAGCAGGAGCTCGATGCAGGCAGCATGGTTCGGAGCGTCTACCGACCGAGGCCCGATGGTGCCGGCTCCCTCAGGCGTCCATCTCAGCGTTGCTTCCGATGATCCGATGCGATCGATCGAACCCGCCAGCTCACGAACCGGAGCCGTTCCGATGCGAAAGAGCGCAAACTTGAGCGTCGATGATCCTCCATTGATCACCAGAATCCAGCCGGTACTGGAAGCCGAAGTTGAATCTGTCATGACGGTTCCATCTTCAGACTTTCGATCAGGACGTGCCGCTACTCATGTCGGAGATACTCCCCGACCAGTCGGTATGCATTATGGAGATACTGGGCCATCATCCTCTGGGTATTAAAGAACCCACCGTTCAAGGCAATCGCATGCCGCATGATCTCGATGAATCGTTCGCGATCCTGGTAGTAGCACGGCAAGACTTTCTGTTCCAGCTTGTCATACAGCGCCGCAGCATGGCAGGCATCGATGTCTCCGCTCGGCTCGATACAGCTTTCGATCCGATCACCAATGGACCACCCGGTCACGTCCTCCACATGGCCCTCGACCCACCACCCGTCGAGAACGCTCAGACTCGGCACTCCATTGACCGCCGCCTTCATACCGCTGGTTCCTGACGCCTCCATCGGAGGAAGCGGCGTGTTGAGCCACACGTCCACTCCGGCACAGAGCAGCTTTGCGAGCGTCATGTCGTAATTTGCGAGATACGCGACTCGAACCTTACCCCGCAAGGTATCGCGGAACTCATGGATTCTATGAATGATGTTTTTCCCATCCTGGTCACATGGATGCGCCTTGCCGCCGAAGACGATTTGGACAGGTCCGACCTGTTCGGCCATCCTGGCCAGCCGCTCAATGTCATGAAAGATCAAGGTCCCTCGCTTGTAGGCTGCGGCGCGCCTGGCAGATCCAATCGTCAACACATCGCGATCGAACCCGGCATTCGTCTCGCGATTCACATACTCGACCAATGTCCGTTTGGCGGTAGAATGCGCGCCCCAGATTTCCTGAGTCGAAATCTTGATCGCGTACCGAAGCGAGAGGTGATCGCGCCGCCAGTCCGGCAGATGCCGGTCATAGAGCGATTGAAAGGCGGGAGCGGCCCAGGTCACCGCATGGACACCGTTGGTAATCGAATGAATCGGGTAACCGGGAAAGAGGCTGTTCGAAACGTCGCCGTGTTTCATGGCGACCCCGTTGACGAATCGTGAACCGCGCAGTGCTAGGTGCGTCATGTTCAAACTGTGATCAGGACCATAGGCCTTGAGCCATGCCCAGCGCCGGTCGCCGAGCGCGCGGTGAGCAAGGTCGTGGGAAAATTGATCGTGACCCGCCGGGACCGGCGTATGGGTCGTAAACACACATTGTTCCCGGACGGCGTCGATGAGATCGACAGGAACCCCCTGTTCATGGGACCGAGATGCCAGTTTTTCTTCCAGCAAGGCAAGGACGAGCAAGGCCGCATGTCCTTCATTCATGTGGAGCCGGCGAAGGTGTCCGTAGCCGAGCGCCCGCAGCATGCGGTAACCGCCGAATCCCAGCACGATTTCCTGGCAGAGTCGATAATACTCGTCGCCGCCATAGAGCATGTCTGTGAGAGTCCGGTCCCACGGCTGATTCTCGGGGAGATCCGTGTCCAGCAGGTAGACAGGCACCTCGCCGCCCAACTCACCTCTCACGTGGTATTGCCAGGCCCCCACATGCACCGTACGGCCTTCGACTTCGACCGTGACGCGTTGCCTCACAGGATTGCAGAAGTCATTGATCGGCCAAGCCACCGGCTCTTCACGCTGCCAGCCCCGTTCGTCCAACCGTTGATAGAAATGTCCGCGGCGGTGCAGGAGCGTGACGGCTACCATGGGAATTTTGAGATCGGCAGCCGATCGAATCGTATCTCCCGCCAGCACACCCAGTCCACCCGCGTAAGTCGGCATAGCAGGGTCAAGGCCGATTTCCATAGAGAAATAGGCGACCAGCTGGCTTTTTGCTCCACCCATCTCTCCAATCAGTCCATCAGACATCTCGATACCTCCCAACAGTTCTAATCTAAGGAGGTCTCTTCCTTAAGACAACCCAAATGCGCAGGTTTGATTGTTTTTCGCAAAACCGACCATGGACAGCGGACTACACCATCTCCTGCCTTCTCAACTTTGCAATGAGTTCTTTCTTGGCAATCAGAATGGCCCCGAGTCCGGCCACCATGGTCAACATGGTGACCAGCCCCCCGATGAGTGGAACGACCGAAACAATGAAATAGCAGACGAGACCTGTTAGGAACGCCCATGCCACCGAAGGTGAGTCTGATACCAATCCCAGCAGTCGTTGTCCAAGCCACAGCATCACGAACACCCGTCCCAGGTACAGTGTCACGATATACATCGCGCCCAGCATCAGCCCGATGGGGATTCCCAGTACCGAAACCATGCACAAGAGAATCAGCAACGGAACGCTGAACAACAACGCTCCGCCGACGCCGAGCACGACCCAGGGTTGTTCTTGAATCGTCGACGCGACCCTCGGCGTGAAAACAGGGTAGATGCGCAGGAGCAGAAGGCCGAGCAAGAAGGTCGACGCAAAGCTGATCATTCCGGCAACGAGCTTGAATCCGGCAAGGCCCCGACGGACCTCCTCGCCCTTGAAGGCTTCCGGGATCTGGCGCTTTGTCACCGTCCCGAGAATCGCCGCGCGTTCGTCGATCGAGGGTTCGTCGTCGCTCCAATATCTGAAGTTCTTTCCGACCGAAGCTCTGGAAGTGAGACGAATAGCCGCCGCCGCGACAGCCAGATCGCCACCGATCATGTTTGCCAGCGTGACGTTCCCTGCGCCGATCCTTGCATCACCATCGATTGATCCCCGTACAATGAGATTGCCGGCACTCGTCAGGAAGTTGCCTGCAACATGTGCTGATTCGGTCACATGGACATTACCTCCGGCGATCGTTACGTTTCTCTTGATCGTCCCGGTGACGGTCACATTCCCGCCCGCTACCCTTGCATCCTGACTCACCTCGCCCGATACCGTCACATCGCCGCCGGCAACAATCAGATCCCCGTCGACAAGGCCGTCCACCAACACTTCACCCCCTGCCGCATAGACATCCCCATGCACGGTGCCCGAGATCTCCACGTGCGGGCCGAAGGCAAAGTAATCGCCCTGAATTTCCTGCCCTGCACTCAGCACCACCCGTTCACGCCACCTGGCTTGTTCCGACGATTCCTCTGCCCAGACGAGTGAGGGCACTGACAGACAAGCCATCACCACGAACATGGCGCTCATAACACTCCTCCTAGTCATCCGCAACAGGTTGCGCGGGTGTGATCCGGACATATCGCAGCTCACCCTCAGAAAGTGGACGGCCATCCCATACGATGAGTAGGGCGAACACCACATTCCACGCTTGTGGGATTTCCCTGTCGGGCGGTGGTGCAAGGAAGACACCTTTATTTCGCTGCCCGGTTTGCGATCGAAGGGCTCAAGATCATTCAGGGTTTTCAGGGTTCTCTTGGACGAGAGGGAAAGCAGCGCGTGGAGTCTTGCTACAGTGCTCAAAATAGGCACTGTGGCGGAAGACTACATTCGGTTAGGCCAGGATAGACAGATCACAACCCGCTGGGAACGATGATTAATGATTCTGACCGCAGCACGACAATCGATCTGGCCTTCACGCGATAGTCAAGGGATTGGATGGCCTGTTCTTGTCCCGGCTCACGGAAGTCTTCGGGGCTGCACAGGCTCGTATCGATCACTCGCCGCCAGTCCGTCGTCTAACCTTCCTGGATCGTGAAGACAAGGTCGTCCCAATGGGGGCATTAAACAGTGATCATGACAGACAGGGCGTCGTCTGGTTCCGACGCACCGAGATGCGCTCTGGTTAGGGTTTCGGCACGTCCGGCCGGGGATCCGGAACGAAACCTTGCCGGTTCGGCATGGAGATGGCAGGCAGTGACTGGGCATCAAGTACGAGAGCTTCGGCTATGATGCCGTTACGGTACAGCAGCCAGGCTACGATCGAGTAGACCTCGTTCGGTGAGAGGCTTTGCGGAGCGGGAAAGGGCATGGCGCGATGAATATAGTCATAAAGCGTTGTGGCATAGGGCCAGTAACTGCCGATGGTCTTGATCGGTTTTTGACTCGCCAATGTGCCAGCGCCGCCGACCAACCGATCCATGGGGCCTTCCTGCCCCGTCGCACCATGACAGGCTGCACAGCGAGCGGCAAAGAGGGCCGCTCCCTCCTTAATTGTCCCCTGTCCCGGAGGCAATCCCTCCCCTGTCGCTGCCACATCAATGTTCCACGCTCGGATCTCCTGATCCGTGGCGGCCCGTCCTATTCCGTAGCGGTGTGTTTGTTCTCGTTGGTCGGTTGTCTCGCTGGCCCACAGATTCCCGAAGGCCAGGCTCAGGATGGAGGCAAGTCCCACTATCAGGATGTTACGGATGCACATTGCTCACCTGCCCGTCTGTGGCAATCTGCCAACTCTGGATCGCATTATAATGGTAGACGGAGTTCATCCCCCGTACCGCCACCAAGGTGGTGCGATCCGGCTGCCGGTACCCTGTCTCATCCAGACAGCGGCTTTGCAGGATCACGTTCTCTCCGCTCCACCGCCAGGGCAAGTGAAACCGTGTATGGCACTTGGGCAATACAGGATCCTGTAACGCCGCTTGCTGCCAGGATCTTCCTCCGTCCATGCTCACTTCGACCCCTGTGATGCGGCCTCTGCCGCTCCACGCCAAGCCGCGGACTTCCAAAAACCCCGGTTGGACGCGTTGTCCGCCCGAGGGAGAGGTGATGACGGACTTCGCATCCATGATCATGGTGAATTGGCGCGCCGTGCCATCCGGCATCAAGTCTGTATACTGCGACGTTTCTTCGCGGGTCATATAAGGGGCCCTGCCGAGTTTCAGCCGCCGCAACCATTTGATGCAGGTGTTGCCTTCCCAGCCTGGGATGACCAGGCGAAGCGGATAGCCCTGTTCCGGCCGAAGCGGTTCGCCGTTCTGGGCATAGCAGAGCATCGCCTCATCCAAAATGGACGCCAGTGGAAGGCTGCGCGTCATGGCAGCCGCATCGCTGCCTTCCGCCAACACTCAGGAGGCCTCAGGATTCACCACGACTTCCCGCAGTACGGTCTTCAGGGCAACACCGGTCCATTCACTCGTACTCGTCAGTCCATGGGTTTCCTGCACGGTCTTTCCGGTCGGTCTTTTCCATTCGATCGCTGAATTGCCCGAACATTCAATGAAGGCCAGCCGTGAGATGGCGGGGAACCGCTTCAGGTCGTCCAAGGTAAAGGTCCATGGTTGGTCCACCAACCCGTGAACGAGGAGTCGGTGGTGCGCCGGGTTGATCATCGGCACCCCGTTATGATGTCGTTCGAAATGCAAAGCAGAGGGGGTCAGGATCCCGTGGGAGTTTTGAAGGGGTGTCAGCGAAGCCCACCAGGCACGGGGGATACGGGTGGCCGTTTCAAAGGTCGATCGTTGTCCATACGCCGTGGGCGCCTTGCCTGGCACTCGTGTCGGATCGTCCGAGAGGCCCTCAGGAGCCGCCGCGGCGGACGCTCCACTCGCCCCCGTGATGATCGACCCTACCAAACCCGCCGTTCCTCCCGGCTCGTCTCGTATAGAAACCAAAGTTCTCACCAAATCCCACCGATCCGACATTGGCGGACGTTTGATTGCTCCTCACACGGGTTGCCTGCCAGCTTGCAAAGAACTGAGGTTGCTTGGGATCAGCGAGCAGGGGGCGGAACACATCGTCCTTTGGGAACGCTGACTGACGAGTGCCGCCATCTCTTTGCTCGTATCGACAATCAATGCCCGCGCTGACTGTCTTCTCCGTCGGTTCCTCGGCGCTGACCTGGCCAACCGTCAGAATTGTCAGAGTCAGCAGCCCAACTACGACTCCTCCGTGTCTCATCGACACAGCCCACGTCATTGGAATTGCCTCTTAAACCGCCACAGCCCCAGCCCGAACAACGACCCTCCCACCGCAGTCATCGAGAGGACCTGACTCCATAGCATCTCGAGTCCTACGCCTTTCAACAGAATGCCGGTCTCGATTTCGATGAAGTATCGGAGTGGGGACAACGCCATCAGATAGCGAACCCAGGCGGGCATCGTCTCCATGGGTGTAAAGATGCCTGATAGCAAGAGGATCGGGGCGACCACAAGAAGCGTCATCATCCCCACTTGCGCTTGATTCCTCGTGACGGTCGAAGCAAACACCCCGATCCCGGATGTCGCGACAATGAAGAGCGCTGTCAAAAAGAACAAGAGCCCAACGCTTCCCCTGATCGGCACACCAAACACGGGCCGCATGACTCCAAACAGGGCGACCGCCGTCGCAACCAGGATCACCAGCGTCATCGCCATAACTTTGGGCAACATGATTTGCATCGGCGTCAGCGGCGACACCAGCAGTTGTTCGACTGTACCGCGCTCCTTTTCCCGCACCAGGGCCGCCGCCGGCAGCAAGACCGCAAAAATCGTGGTCATCCGTAACAGATGCGAGATGGATTCGAACCATGTTTCGTTTTGGTCTTGGTTGAACCAGACGCGATGGTCACTCACGATCATCGGCATCGTCGCCGAGGACAAACCAATTCGGTTATTGTTTGCCGATGCCACTTCATGGCCGAATCGCCCCACGATGCGAGCGGCGTAGCCGGCGGCCGAGAGTCCCTGCGGTGAGTTGGTCGTATCGACGAGCAATTGCACGGCCACCGGCTCACCTGCGACCAAGTCCTCCTGGAAGCGGGCAGGAATGTCCAGAACCATCATGGAGCTACCTCGCTCCAACCGCAGGAATCCTTCGTCGGGATGGGTCAGCTCGCCGTCAAAACGAAAATACGGGGGATGAAATCGGGAGACCAACTCGCGTGAGGAGACACTCCGATCGGAATCGGAGACCAGCAGACCGGCATTCCTCAATTGCGTCTGAAGCCCGGTGCCGGTGACGTACACGGATAACGTGAACGAATAGATGAGAAATCCCATGAGCGGGATGTCACGCAACAATTGCAGCAGCTCTTTGCGCGTCATGACTGCAAGCCGTCGACTCCAGAGGACGATGCGATCGGACGGTCTCATGCCAGCGGCCTCTTTGTGAATAGCCAATAGCCAAGTACTCCCAAAACCGCGGCATAGACTCCGAGCGCGAACACATCTGTCCAAAGGACCGACGGGCCGACATTCTTCAAGAACGTTCCCCTCACGATGTTGGTGTAGTACATCCCGGGGAACAGATGCGCCTGAAACTGAGCCGCTTGGCTCAATGACGAGACCGGCACGATCAGCCCGGAGAAGAGGATGGTCGGCACCGTGCTCACCACCACCGTGATAATCAGCGCCGCCTGCTGCGTGCTCACCAGTAAAGAGACGACGAGGCCGATCCCGGTGCTGGTCAAGACGAACAGCATGGACGTGACCGCAAACAACAACAAGCTGCCCTTAAACGGCACGGCAAAGAGGAGCACGGCCATCAGCCACAACACGACCACATTCACGGCGGAGATGGCGACGTACGGGGCGAGCTTGCCAACCAGGAACTCCAGCCGGCTGACCGTGGAGCTGTAGATGTTGTAGATCGAGCCGGTTTCCTTCTCACGGACGACTCCCAAGGCCGTCAACAGAGGAGATCCCACCATGAGCGAGAACATGACGAGCGCGGGTACGGTCGACCACGTGCTACGGACTTCTTCATTATACAAATACCGCACTTCGAGCCTGAGAGGTCGAGTACGCCGCTGCGCCTCGTCGCGTGATATACCTCGAGCCCCTGCCAGGTAGTCCACCTGTAGATCCTCGTTGAAGGCACCATTGATCGCGATGACGTAGCCCTTGGTGATGTCCGTTCGAAGCGGAAATGTGCCGTCGATGAGCGTCTGAACATGAGTTGACTGTCCGGACAGCAGGCGCTCCTGGAACTGTTCCGGCAGAATGAGCACCGCCCGCACCTTTCCGCTTTTCAACCAGACATCGGCTTCACCTTCGCTTGCGAGTTCACCTTCGAAGTTAAAATATCTCGATTGGATAAAGCGGTAGAGGTAGTCTCGGCTGAGTGCACTGTGGTCCCGATCCACCACCGCAAACGAGATGTCCTCCACATCCAGCACCAGGCCGTAGCCGAAAACGAACATCCAGACGGCCGGCATGAAAAAGGCCAGAAGCAGAAACATTCGGTCACGCGTCACCTCACGCCACTCTTTAAAAGCCACGGCTGCGACGCGCCGGAGATTCATGCAGCCACCCCCTTAGTTGTCGCTCGTCCCTGCTGCTCGAGCGCCATGACGCGCTGGACGAAGACGTCCTCGAGACTCAGAGGACGTACAGCGATGGCGTGCACATCAATACCGTCGGAGAGAAGAGATTGCCGAATTCGCACTTCGTCCTGCACAGGATCAATCGAGAACACGTGAATCTTCGTGCCAAAGAGTGCGGCGGCGGCGAATCCTGCCCCGGTCACCCGCCCTAGAGCCAACCCCGGTTGATCTGTTGCCACTTCGATGAGTTGTCCAGCTTCTTTCTCGACTTGCTGCTTCATCTCAGCCGGAGACCCTTCCGCCACGATTCGGCCCGCATACATCAGCGCGAGGTTGTCGCAATGTTCTGCTTCGCTCATGTAATGGGTGGTGATGAGAATCGCGACCCCTTCTTCACGGGCAAGCCTCGACAGAATGTCCCAGAAGTGACGCCGGCCGATCGGGTCGACGCCGGAGGTCGGTTCGTCTAGAAATAATACCCGGGGCTGATGGACGAGCGCGCAGCCGAGCGCCAGCCTCTGGCGAACCCCCATCGGCAGCCGACTGGTCAAGCTCGACTCGTATCCCTTCAAGCCGGCCATCGACAGGATCCACTCAAGCCGTGTGATGGTCGCCGGCCGATCGAGGCCATAGATCCCGGCGAAGAGCCGGATATTTTCCTCCACGGTCAAATCCAGATACAGCGAAAAGGCTTGAGACATATAGCCGATCCGTTCCTTGATGACCCCGCCCGCGGTCTTCATGTCCGCCCCCGCGACCCATCCTTCTCCCCCGGTTTGCGGCATGATGCCGGTCAGCATCTTGATGACGGTCGTCTTTCCTGCTCCGTTGGCCCCGAGGAGGCCGAAGATTTCCCCCGACTTCACCTGAAAGCTGACGCGGTCCACCGCGCGAAAAGCTCCAAACTCACGGATAAGACCCTTCGCTTCGATTGCTAGCGCATCATTCGACGTCAGAGGTGCGGCGGGACGCATCTCGATGGCTGTCGGCTGTTCACCCTGGCGAAGCAACAGCGCAACAAAGACATCTTCCAGCTCCGGCTCATCGACTCGCAGTTGCACGGGCTTGATAGCGCCCAGGCTCGAGATGATCGATTGCATCGCGGCAGCGTGAACGGTCTCCTCCGTGAAGACACGCAGAAGGGAACCCAAGGCCTCGACCTGCTTGTACCTTGTCTTGAGCCTGGCAATCGCATCCAATTGAGGCGTGGCTTCAAACGTCACCATCGAACCAGGGGCCAGCGCTTGAACTTCGGTCGGTGTTCCCGATGCCACCATCTTGCCGCTCGATAAGAATGAGAGCCGATGAAAGCGTGCGGCCTCGTCCATATAGGCCGTGGAGACCAACGCCGTCATACCACGTTCCCGTAGCAACTCGGCGAGAATGGCCCAAAAATCCCGTCGTGACACAGGATCGACGCCGGTCGTCGGCTCGTCAAGAATCGCCAGTTCCGGTTCATGAATGAGCGTGCAGATCAACCCGAGCTTCTGCTTCATGCCGCCCGAGAGGTTTCTCATCGGCCGATCGCGAAACTTGTCGAGCCGGGTCATGGCTAGCAGGCGCTGCTTTCGTTCCCTAAGAGCAGGTTCCGGCACTAACCTCAGCCGCCCGAAGAAATCGATGTTCTCCTCGATCGAGAGATCGGGATACAGATTCAACCCGAGTCCTTGCGGCAGGAAGCCGATTTTCGGCTTGATCTGTTCGGCAGCGCGCTCAGAGTCGACCCTGGTCCCGAACACGTCGACGACGCCACCGTCATAGGTCAACACGCCGGCGATCGCCTTCATGAGGCTGCTCTTCCCTGACCCATCCGGCCCGATCAGTCCATAGATTTCTCCTCGTTGGATCGTCAGATCCACACCATCAACCGCCAGGTCTTTCTTGTAACGTTTGACGAAGGCGGACACCCGAACAATCGGTTCGGCCCTCACGCTACTCATGACCGAGGCTTGCTCCATGCCACATCTTCTTTCCATCGAATGATCGCATCAGCTGGAAGGCCTGGTGTCAGGCTATGATCCGGGTTCTCGTTGAGATACAGTTTGGCGGGATAAATCAATTTCACTCGCTCATCCGGAGTTTGGACCTCTTTCGGAGTGAACTCGGCTTTCGACGCGATGTACCGGACCGTCGCGTCAAACGGTCGGTCGGGAAACGCATCGGTATAGATCTTCGCCGGAAGATCCAGCCGCACCTTTCCGATCTGCACCTCCGGCACAAATACTTTTAGATACAATCGATCGAGATCCACCAATTCCAGCAGGGGAGCACCGGTCGAGACGACTTCTCCGACATCGATCATGCGCGTCGTAATCGTTCCTCCGGTCGGTGCCGTGATCGTCAAATCCTTCAGCACGCTTTCAGCTTCATCAAGCACTGCATGAGCTTGGTCACGCTGCCGCTCCAACGCCGTCACTTCAGCTTCTTTGGCGCGAATTCGTTTCCATCCCAGCTCGGCCTGGGCAAGTTCTTTGGTCGCCTGGATCAGCGCAGACCGCGAAGAGGCGATGTCTTTTTGGGCAACTTCCCATCGCATCACAGCTTGATCCCGCTGCTGGATCGAGGCCTGATCTTTCTCCGCGAGATCCCGGAAGCGTTGGGCATCGTTATGCGCTTCTCGTTCCACGGAAAGGGCCTTGTCGACTGCATCCTTCGCTTTAGCCACCTGTGCATCAGCTCGGTCAATCGCGAGCGGCACATCCAGATTGAGGACGGCCAATGTCATGTGCGCCCCCTGCACCTGCGCTTCCAACGCTTCGGCTGCGTGCTTTGCTTGCTGAACACGAGCGTCGGTCTGGCTATCATCGAGTCGTATGAGCACCTGATTTTTCGTAACCGTCGCTCCTTCCCTGACAAGCAGTTCCTGGATACGCCCCGGAAATTTACTCGCGACCGTTACGTGATCGCCTTCGATCCGGCCGTTGGCCTGGATCAGGCCTTCGGGAAGCCCATGGTCCAGAACCCACTGGTCGAGCGCGACATACCCGCCGACCGCTACGGCAATCGCGAGCACGAGCAACCCAAGTTCTTTCCGGCCTATTTTCATGGAGTCTGCGCCATTGCCAATTTTCAAAGGTCATTAGAACAACCGTTCGATCTCTCCCTTCGCCCGCGCCAGATTGATCCGCGAGGCATTGAATCGGAACAGGGCTTCAATTAAGTTGTCACGCGCACGCGCCACCGAGGTCTGAGCATTCGTCACCTCGATGTTGGTGGCGAGGCCGGCGGCGAATCGATCACGCGCGAAGGTTAGTTCCTTCATCGCCAGCTCGATGCCTTTCTCGGCAACCGAGACCTGTTGCGTGGATGAGTCGAGTGTGAGCAGCGCATGGCGGACTTCGAGGGTGATCTGATCGGACACATCCTCCATCCGGATCGACTCCTGTCTCACACGGCTGCGGGTCTCCGAGATTCGAGCTTCCCTCTGCCCACCGTCGAAAATCGGCACCGACAGCATGAGCCCGATTGAGCGTGTCGCGAGCGCGTCGTCTGGTTTCAGCCCGATCCAGCCATAATCGCCGTTCAGGGACAATGAGGGGATCCGTTCGCTTGTGACGGAGCTGAGGCTGAGTGACGCCAGTTTCTGGCGCGTGACCTGCGCTTTCAGTTCGGCGCGGTTCTCGCGGGCGGCCAGGAGTGCGTCGATAGGAGTCTGGGAAGCCACCCTGACGAATGCCAGCTCATCAGTCAACGTCAGTCGCACATCGAAATCGATTCCCAATGCCCGAATCAGGTTCAGCTTCGCACTTTCATGGTCATTGTCCGCAACGAGGAGTCGTTGGCGGGTATTTTCTAGCTGGACTTCTTCGCGCGTCACATCGAGCCCGGTTGCCACCCCGGCCTTCTTTCGATCCTGAGCCAACTTCAGCAGTTGCTGGCTAAGCTCCATGTCCGCCTGACGCGCATTCACGGCCGCCGCCGCTCTGGTGGCCTCCATATACAACAGGCCCACCGTAGCCATCACATCGCGCTTCGTCACTTCGGCTTCCAGGTTTGCCACATCCACACCTGACTTCGCTGCACGCCATCGTTGAATAAGACTCAAGCTGAAAATATTCTGAACGAGGCTGGCACGCGCGTCGTAGACATTGAAGGGCTGTGTCACGCTGCCAGATAGTCCAAGAGCTCCGAGTCTGTCTTGAGGGAGGCCAAATGCGGCGAGGTTGATCGTTTGATTACGCCAGCTCGCGTGGCCCGAGACATTCGGCAACAAGGCCCCAAAACTTGTGTTCGCTGCCGACTGCGCTGCGGCGATGCGTTCTTTCAGCAACCGCACGTTGACGTTGTTGTCGATCGCGGCTTGAATAGCGTCGCGGAGGCTGAGTTTGAGTTCAGGAGGGTTTGGCTCAGACTCCTCTGCAGCAACGCTTCCTGCCCCTGCCCCACAGGAGAGGATGACGAGGAGGAGAAAAAGGACGAGTCCTCCGACTGAGCAGTGTGGTCGTATGCGTATAGAAGCCCACATGAACGTATTTCGTGCTTATTAGGATCGCTGGACTGCAGGGCTGCAAAGATAGAGCCGGGAAGGGGAAAGGCCCAACTATGACGGATTTCGGTTGAAAAATTCGCGAGTTGAACAACAGCAGCAGTGAGGAAAGCTCGGCCACAGGGGAGGCTTGCGACAGTGCGAAAATCACCACTGTTGCAGAAGGCGACAGGCTAGGAAGTTTGCCTTGCGTATGGGCAGTCTGGTCAAGACAGTGTTTTAATTGGGAATGCTGACGGAACTGGATGATGAAACAGGAGGCACGAGGCTTTGGAGGTTGTATTCCCGAAGTTTGCGATACAACGTCGTTCGACTCACTTCAAGATCGCGGGCCACGCGGGTCAGGTTCCCTCGATGCATACTGATCCCCTTGACGATCATCTCCACTTCGATCCGACGTTGGGCGACCTTTAAGGAATCGAGCGGATCCCCTCCTTCTTGGGTGGTGTCGCGGGTCAAACCCAGGTCGTGCGGCGTAATCTCCCGCCCCTCGGCCATGATCACGGCACGCCTGACTCGATTGCTGAGCTCCCGCACGTTCCCGGGCCAGTGATAGGAGCGAATCGCCTGGAGAGCTTCGGAGGTATACCCCCATATCGCCCTGCGATTCGAATCTGCGGCGTATCTTAGGAAGCGCATAGCCATGAGTAATGTATCTTCCCCACGTTCCCGAAGCGGAGGAAGATGAATCTGCAGCACACCCAGCCGGTAGTAGAGATCCTCTCGAAACCGTTTTTTCTCGATTGCGGCCTTCAGGTCAACGTTGGTCGCGCCAATGATTCGAGCATCGACGTGTAGGGTTTCCTGACCGCCGACTCGTTCGAATGTGCCTTCCTGCAAAAACCGGAGCAGTTTAACCTGCAAAGACGACAGCAGATCGCCGACTTCATCCAGCAACAAGGTCCCTCTGGCTGCTCCTTCCAACCTGCCTTTCTTTCGTTGCACCGCTCCGGTAAAGGCCCCCTTTTCATGTCCAAACAGTTCAGACTCCAACAATGTTTCGGGGATAGCACCGCAATTGATCGGCACAAACGGACCCTGCTTTCTCAGGCTCTGCTCGTGGATCGCTCGCGCAGTGAGTTCCTTGCCGGTGCCCGTTTCACCGGTGATCAAGACAGGCATGTCTGCCTTGGCCACCTTGCGGACCAAGTCGAACACCACACACATAGCGGGACTCGTTCCAATCATTTCTTCTATGTGGTCCATCCGATTAGCTCCTTGCATACATGTCATTGCCAGCCAGGGTTGCTAACGAGAAAAAGCAATAACTGCACCCTCCCTATCCTTGGACCCAAGTGATGGATTTATTACATTTCTCCTCTTGCATCCTGTTTAGGCAAGAGCGCCTTGTATCGATTTGGATACGTGTAGAGTGAATCGAAATCGATACAGGGAGAGGAACACGTTTTCTTATACTGCGCGGCAATGAGAACACCCGTCGGTGCCGCACTCTAGAAGAGAACGCAGCTAGTCAACACTAGGTACTGACCTAGGTTTTGAAACAAACCCTACCAGCCTATAGTTAGCAAGCAACGCTGTAAGCAGTCCTTATTAATTCGATGACGAAACGGTGCGCCTGCGACCAAAGTCCGCATACGAGAAGGGTGCGATAGACATGTGCCTATCGGCTGAGAGGAACCCTCGCGTTTTCATGGCGCAATCAGGCAGGAACTACCCGTGAAGGTTCGCGATGAGAGATGGTATCTCCGTGTCCTAGGATTTCCTTCCCATCAGCACGGATTAAATGGCTGCTCTGGCACGGCAAACTGCAACGCGCGTTCGCAGCGATCGAGGGCTTCGACTCAGACTCGACGATTTGGATGTCGGTTACTCGAATCAGAGTAACCTCGCTTGCACCGTGCACGAGTTCGCAATCTACATAACCTCGAACACTGGAAACCTGATCAACTTATGGTGAGCGATACTGTGCTGGCGAACGCATCTCATCCTGTTTGGCGGAATCTACGGTCAACGCCGGGCTCAGCCAGCGCTTTGCCAAGCGCCAGCAGATGCAGTGGACGCCGTGCCCATCTCCTCTTGCAAACGCGAACGGGAGCGCTCGACGGGACGCTGCGGCCGCAATTTGAACGATGGTATCCCGGTCTGGCCGGTGGCAACGTCACTGAACAAATGAGAGGCGCGGCGTGAAACCCCGCACTTCCTTATGCTCTTGTCGACCGTGGCAGAGCCACCGCCCACCACACCCAGTTCTCCGTCTTGCGTGAACCGCGAAGAGCGCCTACCACAGCAACGTTGACTCCTTCATGAATAGGCAGTTGTGACGTGGCATGTTCTTACTGTGGTTTTTCGGTTGCATATGCTTAATACCCCCCGATAGGTTAATGCACCGACCGGGATGCAGCTAGGGAACGTCTGATTAATTCACGTTTACACGAAGATCTCTGTTTTCGCCTGGATCAATACGGGTACTCAGCTGGAAACTCGCTGGCCCGGAGTCATTGTTCTTGGGAATCGGCCGCCAGCGGACCGCCCGAAACCGC
>JBGTNJ010000118.1:0-6539 GCA_041743145.1 Nitrospira sp.
AGGCCTCGCAGGAATACCGGCGCATGTCTAATCCCATGTCCGCACATACACGCATCGAGGGCATCGTATTCGATCCGTCGGAGAACAATATGATCACCATCGAGACTTCCGGGGGAAAGAAGTGGACCTACCCTTTGCGACCGTTCATCAAGGAACGGGTCAGCGCATTCAAGAAGGGAGAACGTCTCACGATCTTGATCGACTCCGACAACCACGTCATCGATGTGGCCAAGCCGCCGCGTTGAACGGGATGAGCGGGAATCCCCATCGCGCCTCGGGAATACGAATACAGTGTGAGCGTGGGACGCGGCTATTCTCCGGGGGACATCCTCATAACATCCTTGGCACTCCTCGCGAGCTCCCGCCATCAGGTGCGCCTCACGTCTTCACTTACCCTCTTCAGTTGTCAGCTTGTTGATGACTTTCTTGGCACCGGCTTCCAACGCGTTAAGAGCCGCAACCTTGGCGGCGACTTGATCCTCGACCGACCCTCTGAACGTGACCACGCCATCTCTGACCGTGACGTGAATGAAATCGGCATCGACATAAGGCCGTAATGCTAGCTCCCATTTGACAGCTAATTTCAGTCGCAAGTCGGCCTTGTGATTCGCGTAATGAGGATCAAGAAACGATGCCTGGTCCTGGTATGTTAATAGCCCCTCCTCTACTGCCTGACTCGGCAGTGACAGCCCCAAACCCAATGCTCCTGCAAGGACTAATCCGGCGAGTACCTTCCCTGGTGTGATTCCTGTGTGCATGACGCGCTCCTTTGACAACTTGAATAATATGGTTGGATCACTCACTCACTTTCTTGCATCCCTTGATTCCCACTGAGACACCTACGTGGTACCATCCCAGTCAGCCCTTGTGCCTGATTTGAGAGCGGAGTCAGGGTCTCTCGGACTGTCGGCTACCGTTTCGTGATCGGCATCGGTTCCTCGGGCCAAACGAATCGACAGCGCGTGATTCTGCTTGTTCACCGTCGCCTCAATACGATCACCCTTCTGGATTTCTCCCATCATCCGGGTCGTTTTATCTGTGTGCAAACGGACTTCCTGCCCGTCCTTCACTTTAACGAAATAGTTCCCGTCTTTGACGCGGAACAGTTCGCCCTCGATTGTCTTGCACCTTCTGCACGGTTACGTTCCCGCACACCGTGCTGTTGCAGGTCATCGGCAGATTGCAAGCCTTGGCGATCCGTACTCTTGTAGTGTTCATAACGTTTGATGGCGAAGGCGAATGCGAATGCTCTGCCTGTGCCGCGTTGGGCAAACCCAGGCACAGCACGTACCCGCACGACAGGACACTGACGACTTTGGGAATGAGTACTATAGGGAAGCCTCCTCGGTTAGATGTACATACCGCGATGTGTCACTATCCCATCTTCTGAGTCTTGCTAGCGGAGCAATTTTAATCACTTGGTAGAAATTTACTAATTCCCTTTGGCGAGAGTTTCTAGGCGAGGAACGAGACGAGCGGGTACGTGGGAGTTTACTCATGGGTCAGCATGTTGGGCGATGCTCCGTTCCGCCACGACGCGAGACGGATGGACACGGGATCATAGGATCGTGGAGCCCATTCGCACATATCGGGCGACCGCCTGAATGTCAGAGATCGCCCACTACGGCTTTCACCGTAGCACGACCTATGGCTGGCGCAGGGCTGCGCGCGGCCGCGGCAACGGCCTCAGGGCTCTTGCGTCAAGCCCGGGACGGGATGCCCACGTATCGTAACGGTCCCGCAAGCGCCCAGGTGTTTCGCTGGGTCAACGGCAAGAACTCCAGGCAGTACGGATTCTATGTCGATTGTGGATGCGGCAGATTGTGCGTGAATTGGTGAAGCTGCGATTCAGTGTACCCTTGAGTCTTGCCTCGATCGGCGCGGTACGCGCCCAACCAAGTCTGACACCGCAGAAGCCACGGCAGCGCGCCTAGCAACGCGTCGATTTCCATCGTCCTTCTCCCCAGTCGTTGTCGAAAGACCTTCAATTCTTCCTCAGTCCCCGCGTTCTTTTGCTTCAGCTCTTGAGCAAGCTTCACCAGATCCCCAATGCGCCTATCTAGCGCGCGATCCCGACGCGAACGAGTAGGGCGTTCGCGCCGATCCGGTTTATGGAACGACCTGGGGAACGAAGCACAGCCGCCGGTCGGATCGGTGCCCGGCCGGCGTCAGAGTATCACCGCCATGTCAACCGTCGGGCTGTCCGTGGAAAGGTGTCAAAAGTTGGGAAGCTGTCGAACATGTGCACTATTGCTCAGACTACAGATGGCTGTTGATGGTAGGCTCGGGAAGATTCGTGACACCTTTCGACTCAACCCAGAACATCTTCTTCATGTGCTCTTCACAGCGCAACCTGGCACTAGAAGAATCCTGAGAACCATCAGTCGGCCAAGTGTGGAGTTTAGTAGGGCACCGCGCTTATTGCGACGTTTGTGTTGCGGAACAATAACGATATCCCTCGGGCCAGATTGCACTTGCTGGCCGACGGGAGTCCGGTGTTCGCCCTCTACAACGCCAATGGAAAACTGCTTCGTTCAATGTCCTGAGGTCGGAGGGTTCTGGTCACTCCGGATCGAAGATGTATGCATAAGTCACGTCTTCTGTATCACAATTCCAAGATGCATAGAAGGAGGCATATGAAAATGATTCAGAAGTGGAATTGGAACGCTCGGAAAACCGGTGGGGAAGCATTGTGCGCAGTGATGATGATAGCGGCGTTCATGACTTACCACCCCGCTCAAGGGGCCGCGAGCGACGCATTGAAATTCCAATCCATTACGACCAGCGTCGCGAGCCGAGGCGAGGACGGAGGAAATACAGTTGAATCTGGTCCGCACGAGAAACTCTATGGTGCCTGGATCGCCAACGACGTGGATGCGAAATTGGGCGAAGTGAAGATCAAGCTCAGGTTTCGGAAAGAAGGGTCCCTGACCATTCTTGCGTGGTCCGATATCCCATTCGCCGGTAAAGTCAAGGATCTCAAAGAGCCTTATGAGATCCATGGGGATACGATTCGCTCGAAGGCCATTCGTGGCGGAACGACGGCGAAATACTCGTTTGAAGGCGAACACCTCGTGCTGCAGTTCGAAGAGGGCAAAGTCGTGCGCTTCCGCCGTGAATAGCGACGGATAGTCAGTGATGAATACCCAGTCAATTGTGAACCAAGCTGCATGTCGAGCGACGGAAAGCCAGTTGCTGCACAGGATCAGGCGTGAAGCCATTATTGTTGCCGTGCAGTGAATGAGTCCTACAACAGGGAGGCAGGAAATGAAACAGCAATGGACGATGCTCACGAGCGAATTGGTGGCCGAGTTGGGGGCAGATCACCAGCCCCCGTGTCTCTCACTCTATCAGCCGACCCACCGGCGCCATCCCGAGAATCAGCAGGACTCGATCCGGTTTCGCAATTTGGTGAAGCAGCTGGAGACCTCGCTTCGGCAGAAGTATGCAGCCGTCGAGGCTCGGCTTCTTTTGGAACCGTTTGATGCCCTCGCCCACGATCATGACTTCTGGAACCACACATTGGATGGACTGGCCGTGTTGGGCGGGCCCGGCCTGTTTCACGTGTTCCGACTGCAGCGGCGGGTCGCCGAATTGGCCGTCGTGGCCGACAGCTTCCACACCAAGCCCCTGCGGCGTTTCCAGCAATCGGTCGATCGCTATCAGGTTCTGGGACTGAGCCGCCACAAGATCCAACTCTTCGAGGGGACTCGAGACGCACTCGACGAGATTGATCCAGCCTCGGGAGTTCCGCGGACGATCACCGAGGCGCTCGGCGACGAGCGATCCGAGCCACATTTGACCGTCGCCTCCTATGGCGGCGTCGGTCAGGGAAGCGCGCCCATGCACCACGGCCAAGGCGGGAAGAAAGACGAGGTGGACATCGACGCAGACCGGTTCTTCCGTGCCATCGACCGGGCGGTCCTAGAGTCTCATTCGCAACCGTCCGGCCTACCCCTGATGTTGGCGGCGCTGCCGGAGCATCATGCTCGTTTCCACCAGGTCAGCCACAACCCGTTTCTGATGACGGAAGGGCTCCCTATCCATCCCGATGCCCTGTCGATCGATGAACTCCGGGAGCGCGCCTGGCAGGTGGTTGAGCCACAGTATCACACGCGACTGGCCACACTGGCTGATGAGTTTGCAGCCGCGAAGTCCAAGGGCCTTGGCAGTGACGACCTGGGGCAGGTCGCCCAGGCGGCCGCCACTGGGCGGGTCGCCACGCTGCTGATTGAGGCTGACCGCCAGGTTGCCGGCCGGCTGGACAGCGCGACAGGTCAGGCCGAACTCGCTGACCTGAGCCACCCGCAAGTCGATGACTTGCTCGACGATCTGGGCGGGCTGGTTGGGAAGATGGGCGGCGGGGTCCTGGTGATTCCGGCCGAGCGGATGCCGACGCAGGCGGGATTGGCCGCGATCTATCGGCATTGAGCCACACACCATCACCAGAGGAGAACGCGATGCAAATCCAAATCAATACCGACCGCAACATCGAAGGGCACGAGGCACTCGCCACTCAAATCAGTGGTGTTGTGGACAGTGCTCTGAGCCGGTTCCATGAACACATCACGCGAGTGGAAGTGCACGTGAGCGATGAGAACAGCCACAAGAGCGGCCAGAAGGACAAGCGCTGTATGGTGGAAGCCAGGCTCGAGGGCCGCCAGCCCATCGCAGTCACACATCAGGACGCCACGGTGGACCTGGCCGTTGACGGCGCAGCCGATAAGATGGCCCGAATGATCGAAAGCACCCTCGAGAAACTGCACGACCAAAAGCGTCAAAGGACTGACCCACCACCGCCTGGGGTGAAACTCCCAGAGGCGTGATGCATGGCTCCACGGCGAGTCTGCGCCGAGAGATCCGTGAAGCAGGGGATCTCCAAGCCGTCGTCCGCACGAGGAGGGCCGTAGCTGCCTCGCGCACGGACCGTACGAGAAATCGGTGCGCGCGCGGTGGCTTACTCCTATCGAACTGTGTTGCTGAGGCTGAGCATGTGTGTTGGAGCAATGGACTAACCTGTTGGATTGGAGAGTGGAAACGACAAGCAGTTATGGTGCGATGGGAGCGGCCGTGATCGATTCGTTCCAGGGAATAGAAACCGACACCAAAGCGCTGAGCGACAAGCTCGCATCCCGTGCGACCTGGGCGCGCGAGGAAGGGGCCAAGGGCTTCGAGTCGCTGGGCCATGCCATCCAACGCCTTGGGCCAGAAGATCGGCAGCTGCAAAAAGGCAGTGCCGGTCGACCTCGGGTCTTGAGCAACGCAGGCATACTCAGCGACTGAAGAATTGAAGTCGGCATAGATTTTCATGGTGCTCGCGAGTGCTAGCATCCTGAGAATGACAGCCTCGGAGGATGGCATACGAGACAGAATCTAACAGAGGTAACGTTGTGTGTGAGAAAGCGAGGTATGAGATGTCGCAGAAGCAGGCTCAGACGAAACCAACAGAACCTAACCCTCCTGTTAATACAGAAGAGGATCCACTTGCGTATGAGCTGTGGCTGACCCGCAAAGTTGAACGTGGATCCGTGGAAGAGCGGGGTGCTGCAGAAGGGCTCTTGATCCAAGCACTGCAACGTCGAGGACCCCAGAAACGATCCGGAAACAAGATTCTAAAGAAGCACGTGCCACATTAACCTTCACTTCACCGCATGGTTGCCCCACCCCGACCTAATTGAGGTGGGGGCACCACGAAGGCCTTCCCAGGGGAACAGACAATGACGTGGCGCGGGCCGATGGAGATGGGCCATGGCCGTTTCATTGTGGATGTCCTGCAAAAGCGTGGTCACATCGTCGGCATGACCGGCAACGGCGTGAACGATGCCCCTGCCCTGGCGCAGGCGGACTTGGGCAGCGCCATCGGGGCTGGCTCGGATGTGGTGGTCGAAACCATTGACGTAATGCTGGTGCGCAGCAATCCATTGGATCTCGTGGCCCTCCTCAATCTCTCCAAGGCTCAATCCTGCACTGGCTGCAATGCTGATGTTGGCGAGCACGGTGATAGTGGCCATCAATGCGCGACTGCTGAGACTGACGGAATGACCAAGTGGTTGGAGAACGGAACAAGAATTGCTATTAACACGAAACAAAGGTGAAAACCACAATGAACAAGACAGTGACAACAACCAAGAAGGACGTATCACCAATGGAAGAAAATACGGGCTGAAACTGGTCTATCAACCTTTTGGAATCAGCAAAGGAGCTAGAATTCTATGAATCCACTACTGATCGTCATCATCGTGCTGGCTGTGCTGGCATTGGTGGCCGTGATGGTGGTTGTCGGCATCTACAACAGACTCGTCGCGCTGCGCAACCGGTTCAAAAACGCCTACGCGCAAATCGATGTGCAGCTCAAGCGGCGCTACGATCTGATTCCGAATCTGGTCGAGACCACCAAGGGCTACCTCCAACACGAACGTGGCACGCTCGAAGCCGTCATCGCGGCGCGCAATGCCGCGGCGTCCGCCAATACAGGCGCCGCCGCCAATCCCGGTGACCCCGCCGCGATGAAGCAACTCGCCAGCGCCGAAGGCGCGCTC
>JBGTNJ010000119.1:0-4453 GCA_041743145.1 Nitrospira sp.
GTCCTGTGCCCTCGCGGCCGAACGCTATGTCTTCATGTGTAAAGAACATCCACAGGCGGCAACCTACGATGTGCCGACTCTGAAACGCCTGGTGGCCTTGACCATCGACGTGATCATTCATGTGGTTGCACAGAATCACGCCGACAAGGACGGACGGCCAATCAGAAAAGAACGCTACGTCGCGGAAGTCCACTATGACCCGATCGCGAAACTCGTCGCGCGATTCGGAGAAGCCACCCTGCTGAGGGCGTAGAGGAACCGATGTCACGCAAGAGTCTGCAGATCGCGATGGCCTTGTTGCTCTATCTTCCGCTGGGGCTCTGCGGAGCGGATGCCCTCGCCGGCGCCGTCTTCACCCTCGCCAACAAACAGATGCCTGACGATCTCTCCCTGACCAGCTGGCCCGAATCCTGGCGAGCCTATCGGGAGGATCCGATTCAGCGGAAGCGGCTGCAATTCTCCGCCGCAGTCGGCGGATTCATCGGCTTTGGTCTCCCGGCGCTGCTGCTGGTATCTCTGACCAACCAGAAGAAGCCGCTCCATGGCGAGGCGCGCTTTGCCTCTCATGATGAAATTCAACAGGCCGGACTCTACGGAGAGCGGGGCGTGATCGTGGGAAAGGTGGGACGGCGGTACTTGGTCTATGGGGGCCAGGAATTCGTGTTGCTGGCCGCACCGACCAGATCAGGCAAAGGCGTGAGCATCGTGCTCCCGAACCTGCTCCACTACGATGAGTCGGTCGTGGTGTTAGACATCAAGATGGAGAACTTCGCCTACACGTCGAAGTTCCGACAGGCGCACGGACATCAGGTCTACCTGTTCAATCCCTTTGGCGCGGACAGCCAGACCCATCGCTGGAACCCACTGGATGCGGTCGATCGCGACTCGAAGCGCCGTGTGGGTGAGATCCTAGCCATCGGGCAGGTGCTCTATCCGAACCATAATGAACGGGATGCCTTCTGGAACGAGTCCGCCCGCAACCTCTTTCTTGGCCTGACCCTCTATATAATGGAGACTCCATCCTTACCCTGCAGTCTCGGGGAAACGCTTCGCCAGGCCTCCGGCAAGGGGCAGCCCATCAAGGACTACCTGCAAGACCTCATCAGCACCAGGGCTAAGAGTAACGCCCCGCTGAGCGACGATTGTACGGCGGCCCTGCACCGGTTCTGCGCGACCAGCGACAATACGATGGCAAGTATTCTCGCGACCCTGACGGCTCCCCTCACCATCTTCAGCAATCCCATTGTCGATGCGGCAATGAGTGCGACGGACTTCGACCTAAAACAAGTGCGCGCGCAGCGGATGTCGATCTATGTCGGCATTCCGGCCAATCGGCTCAGCGATGCGGCACTGCTGGTCAACCTGTTCTTCTCGCAACTGATTCATTACAACACCGTCGACTTGCCCGCCACGAATCCCCGCTTGAAGCACCAGTGCCTCGTGATCCTGGATGAGTTTCCCTCCCTTGGGCGGGTCAACATTCTCGCCAAAGCCGTCGGGTTCATGGCCGGCTACAATCTGCGTCTGCTCCCGATCATTCAGAGCCTCTCGCAGCTCGAATCGGTCTATGGGGAAAAGGACGCCCGCACCTTCGTCACGAACCATGCCTGCCAGATCCTGTTTGCTCCTCGCGAACAACGAGACGCGCAGCACTATTCCCAGTTGCTCGGCACCTATACGGCCGAGGCGGTCTCGACCGGCACGAGCCGACCACTGGCCTGGGGAAACGGTAAACAGGCGTCGTCCAGTGCCACCCGCTCGGAACAGGCGCGGCCTCTGCTGCTGCCACAGGAAGTGAAGGAACTCGGGGACCAGCGGGCGATCATCAACCTGATGCATACGAAGCCGATCCTCTGCGACAAGGCCCGGTTCTATGCCGATCCGGTCTTCATCGATCGGCTGAAGCGCATCAGTCCGTTCCTTGCGTCGGTAGGCAAGCGGTTGCCGACCCAAGCTGAACTCGAAGAGGCGGCGTTCGTGCGCCGCGAACTGTCCGTGGAGATTCCCCGACTCGACCTGGAACTCCATCGCGCCACAGTGGAACGACGGGTGCGTCCAGTACAACCGGATGAGCCGATCGACCTGTCGAAGTTGGCAATGGACCTCACCACCCTGCCGCCGGTGGTGCCGCGCGACCCACCGACGGCCGAAGAAGTGAACAATTTGGTCGATGCCTTCGTGGCCCAGCTGCAATGGACTGACAGGGTCGAGACGGCAGTCAGCGGTGTGGACCGAGAAGACGACACTTCAGAGACGATGAGTCCTCTGAGAGAAGGAGGAAAAGCCCGAAGAACAGAGAAGCACGTTGATCGGTCCCTGGTGGATCGAGACAGAGAAGAGAGGGACGTATGACGACATGCATCAGAACACGGAGAGGGCTTCACGGTCTTGTCATCCTCATCGCCTACACCGCGACGCTGGCCTGTGCGCAAAAGCCAGTGGTGCCATCCGGTGCGGCTCGCGTGCCGATCAACAGCGACGAGATGATCCAGCAGTACCGCGAACGGGTAAAGAGCGACCAGCGTGAGAAGCAGGAGCGGAGTCTCCTCACCAGGCAGATAGACAGCCTCACACAACAGGTCCAGGAGTTGAGTGCCGCCCTGGCCTTCATGCAACTCCACCAGCAAGAAGTGGCGAAAGGCAAATCCCGGTCTGGCAACAAGATCACAACAGCGACACTCCCGATCAATCCCCTTTCACCAGGGTGGAAAAGTCCAGTGACGAGCGCTGCTTCATCGCCCGATGGTGGTACATCTCCGGCTGCATCTGGTCAGAGCCTGTCACGGACCGAGACGGCGCAGAGTGAGAAAGAGCGATCGACATTGGTAGGACCTGCCTGCAATACCGGACCATCGGCAGCGCCCTCCCCCTCCCCTCCACCTACGATCCTGCTAGCTCAGACCGACTCATGGAGACCGCGCGTCATTGAATTGAGTGAACGAGAACAGGTCGAGCTGCATCGTCATAGTATCATCTTCCGTCTGTCGCAACGGACAGGACGGTCTGAGTTTCTTCCCAGCAAGCCTCTGCAATCCCACCTGAAACAGATCAGGAGACGTGGGCCTTGCCTACACGTGCGTGGCTATACGGACGGCAACATCGATCGCGTGATCGAACGTGAAACGGCTAAGCAGCGGGCGTACAAGGCCCGCGCCTATTTGATTCGACAGGGATTTGCGCCCGAACACATCCAGGTCACCATCGTCCCCATCGGGGAACATGTGGCCGACAATGCGACGAAGAACGGTCGGGCGAAGAACCGACGAGTGGAGATTGAAGTGACGGAGCAGAACCCGGCCTCCATCTGGCCACAGTGGTACGGATAGAAAAGAGGAGGGAACACGATGAATCACATAGAGATCCATGACGAACCGGAGCCCAAGCGGACAGACACCCCGAAATCGACGCACAGGAACCAGACCGAGGACGGCCAGGAGCCGAGCCTCAACCAGCGCCGTGACGCCGCCGAATCGTTGCGGAAGCGGTTCCTCGAAGCGGGCGAGCAATTCTATTACCGCACCGCGCCCGGTGAGCCGACGAAGATCGCGTTTACTGATCAGGGGAAGCGCTTGGTCACAGAACATGACGACCCGAGCGTCATTCAGGGGATGGTGCTGCGTGCCAAATCCAAGGGCTGGACCACCGTACGGGTGAACGGCACCGCTGAATTCAAAACCGAAGCCTGGGTGCAAGCGACCATCGCTGGCCTCGAGGTCGAAGGCTACACCCCCCGTGGAATCGATTTGGCGCAGCGCGAAGATCGACGAGAGCAGCGCCCTGTGCCCCGTGCTACCTCGAAAGACCACGGCGACCGCGTGGCGTCGAGCCAGGAAGCGAGTGACTCCTCGCAGCGATCGGACAAGAGGATGAGCGATGGTCAACGGGTCGCGCTGGCCACACTGGAAACCATTCTACGCGCTCGTGGAGATTCACCCACGATGATCGCGGCAGCCGTTGAAGAAGCGATGGCGCGCTTGCAGGGTGAGCGGGTCATAGTGGGCACGGTGGTGGACCATGGTCTCGATCATTACAACCACGATGTCCAGAATGCCAAGAGTTATGTTGTGAAGGTGGCGACAGACCGTGGTGAACGAGAGATCTGGGGTGTTGATCTGAGCCGCGCGTTTGACCAGGGGCAGGTGCAACGGGGCGATGCGGTGGCATTCGTGCAACAGGCGCACGAGCCCGTGACTGTGACGGTTCCAGTACGGGATAGATCTGGCACCTCAATCGGCGCAGCTTCACAACCAGCGACTCGCAATCGCTGGGAGGTCATCAAGCTGGACTCCCTCGGGGTTCGTGACCAACATCACCTAAGGAACGTCTGATTAATTCACGTTTACACGAAGATCTCTGTTTTCGCCTGGATCAATACGGGTACTCAGCTGGAAACTCGCTGGCCCGGAGTCATTGTTCTTGGGAATCGGCCGCCAGCGGACCGCCCGAAACCGCG
>JBGTNJ010000120.1:0-15163 GCA_041743145.1 Nitrospira sp.
TACTCACAAACAGACAACAGTACAGAAGTCGCGCCGCAGTCGGCATTTTCGTTTGTGGCATCCAAGTCGACGTGTCCCAAACCCATTACGGTGATGATCAAGGACGAAAGCGTCCCGGTCACCGTGACGCCTCACTTCGATGGATTTCTAGTCAGCGGCAAGATCCCCGCCTCGGCCAAAGGCACCTTCGTCAGAATTGCTATTATGGGGAAAGGCCCCAATCTCTGTGAGCGCGGCGACGGATGGCTCTTGAAAGTAGGAAATTGATGGAGGGCAGGATAGAGGTGGCTCCGGTTGGTTGCCAGTGTATGCCATTCCTAACGTGGCACCTGGCATCGACCATCGTGTAGCAGTTTTCTAGGGTATTGGGGAGAGTAAAGAGCAGGAGAACGGATTGTATCTAACGGAGAATAGGCTTCGCTTTCGCACCCCAATTGCTTGATCTAGTGCGTCGTCTCCTTACTTAACCTTTGTCCCATCTCAATGATCCCGCCCAATCGCTCAAGCAAGCTGAGCGACTGGTGCGAGGTCAAGCCGTTCTGGTTCAACAGCGCGAGGATCTCGTCAATGATTCTGTTCTCTGTTTCGGTGAGGAGGTATGGCTCAGGAAACGCCGTTTCCGGGATCTTGGCGCGAGGATTCTTCTTTCTTAGTTCGGTGACAATGTCAAAGAGGTCTTGCTTCGTGCACAGTCCCTTCCGTTCTAGCAACTCTACTACTGCGGAAATCTCCCACATGTTGGAGATCGTGGCTTCCTCAAGAGACATCGTTTCACGTTTGGGCCGATCACTGCTCATATATTTACCGAGGTGTAGGAGTCTTCCCCTTCAGAGGAGCGTTCTCCCTGCCTTAGGTGCTTTAGTGGTCCTCGCCTGGCACGTTGCAGGATGACGCGACTGATCTGCAGCAGATTGGAAGTCGTTCTTCGCAATATCGAGTAACATACCGGCATACCTATGATGTACACATTGAGCCGGAGCCGGTCTTGTAACAACCTTGTCCAGTTGATTCAATGTTCAGAAATTTGAATTTAAAGCTGCACAGTCCCGGATACACACTAGGTCCGATTCTCCGCTTGGGTTCATTTTCAATACCACTCCCAGGAATCATGTAGAGCTGAAGACCCTAGAAGACATGGTCGATCTCGTGTGGCTAGTTCCCCTCCCATCGGCACACCCTGCCACCCCCATGGGCAAGGGGTCCCATAGGGGAAATGTACTCCGGTACCAAAAACGGCTATTGGCGGAATTAGGCTGTGTGAAGCGTTAGATGTTGAACGGGAAATAGTTCTTTACGATGCACGAGGTGCGCGTGCTAAGGGAACAGGTGGACTAATCGCTGGGGGTAGGTCACTCTGAGGGACCGGCAAGATGAGGGTCGGTTGTTTGAGATTTGCCCTAACGGCATCGTCTGCGTCGTGAAATTGGGCAACCCCAAATAGATTATGTTCGAACCATACGGGCGTTCGACGAGAGCAGTCAGTCGTCACCATTGCCGATTGGTCCAATTGATTTCCAGCTCTCGTTGCTTGAGCTCAGTGAAAAGTTCGGCAAGGTGCTGGCCTTGCAGAGAATCGCCCAGAACAATGGCTAGAGCTTCTGTACTGAGGCTGCTAGAGGCAAGTGCTGCCGCAACCTTCTTGGCCTGTTCAGGAGTAGCCACCTCTATCATGGTCAAACCTCCGTCACCGGATCGCACAAAGGCAATTGTGGCGGGATGATGATCTCTTACGAACGTTCGAAGTCTCTGCTCAGTCGTTAACGGCAGCTGCTTGGCATGAGTGATGAAGACTTTGTAGCCCAGCATCTTGTCCTTGATTAGAGACATCCAAGGAATAGGACGTATCGGGAGACCCTGTAACCGGTTAATGATGATTGTCGCTAGTCCAGCAATTTCCTTCAGGGGAGTCAGAATGGTGCTGAGCCGACTGTCACTCACAGGATAAACTAAGGAGGATACCTCTGGATAGATAATAAGTTGTTCAAAAGTGCTCAGGGTGACGATTGAATTGGTGAGTATCCTGACAACTGACTCAGTCGCGGTGATGACCTGTGGTTTCTTAGTTCGCTGCCATCATTTCTGATGGCGGTCAAGGAAGCTAGGCACTCTTAGGGAGACGCTTCAGCGCCTCCTGTCTCGCATGTATTGCCCGCTGAAAGGCTCCACGTTCTCCGTACCGCGTGATCGAGCACTTCTTCATTTTTGCCTTGCCGTTGCTGATGGCCATTGTGCCAACCAGTACCGCCGATGATAGATCTGTCCTCGCTTCTTTTCCAAGGTGTCAATCCTGGTGACTCCCGAGATCCCGGAACGGATGTTTTTCTTCCTGATCTGGCAGCATTCAGGCCGGGTCAGTGGCAAGAGGCTAACAATCAGACCATCCCGGTAGGTCTTGACGGTTCCCACGGTTTTTCATTGGAAGAGTCGAGGCACTACCAAGCCTATCCATCCAAAGCTGCTCTATCATAAGCATGCCGATTGGCAGGAGTGCTCCAACGAATCCCACACGACTTCCGACGAACCGCTGCTAGGAATCTTGAGCGAGCAGGGGTGCTTCGTTCGGTCGCGATGAAGCTGACGGGGCACAAAACCGAGGCGGTCTATCGGCGCTACGCCATCGTCTGCGAGGCTGATCTAGCAGGGGGATTGAAAACACTTGCGGCACTCAGCGACTTCCAAGCAGCCAGCAGGCAAGCAACAAAAGAGGACTTAAGCCACAGTTTGGCCACGGTTCCGGCTGAAAAGACGAAAATGACCCGGGAAAATATGGCGGAGGGGGCGAGATTTGAACTCGCGGATGAGTTACCCCATCTCCGGTTTTCAAGACCGGCACGTTCGGCCACTCCGTCACCCCTCCGACCTATTTTTTCAAGCGGTTACGAGATTGTCTATTTTCGACGGGGGGAAATTCGGGGGGACAAGCCCCTCCACCGCCGCCGCCTTTCGAGACGGGGAGACGTGCCCGTAGCGTTCGAGCATCTTTAAATTCGACCACCCGCCGAGCTCCTGAACCGTTCGTAAATCGACTCCGTTCTCGATCAATCGGGTCGCAAACGTATGCCGTAAGGTATGGACCGTGACGGCGCATTTTTCGGTATTCGGTACCACGTCGATGAGTCCCGCTGTCGTGCGCGCTTGAATAAATCCTCGGACGGCAGTATACGGTTTTCCGTTCGGTTTGGTAAATACCCATTCGCTTTTCCTCGGGAGTCGGGAGAGGGCCTCAAGGACGAGCGAGTTCATCGGGATCGTCCTAGGTTTCGAGTTTTTCGAATAGGCCGCCTGGACGGTGAGCGTCTTGAGGCGAAAATCGATGTCTTGCCATCGAAGCGTCAGCCCTTCGCTCTTTAGCCGCACGCCGCAGTACAGGCCGATCAAAATCATTGTGTGGAGCGGTTCCGCGCACTCGGTTAGGAGGCGGGTTTCTTCTTCCGGCGTTAAAACCCTGAGGCGTTGCTTCGGTTCCTTGGTCTGCTTCACGGTGACGACAGGGTTGTCGCCCTCGTACAATTTCCATTCACGACAGCGGTTATATAAATTTTTCAAAACCGCCAACTCTCTATTCACGCGGACCCGAACCCCGGCCTTGACCCGACGTTGGCGGTGCCCCTCGACAGCAAATGGCGAGATCTCGTTCAACGTCTTACCGCTGAACGACTCGTTCAAACGTCGCAACGCTTCCTTATAGGAGCGAACGGACTGCGGTTTCTTATTCGCTTCGGCCCACGCCTCAAACTTTTCTCGCGCCTCGTCGAACGTGATGTGTTTAACTTTTTTCCCGAAGCCATAATTGCCAGCGACAATCTCGGAGCGAAGCTTGACGGCAATTTCCCTTGCGACTTTCTTGGATATGTTCCTGCCGATGAGTCGCCGGAAGCGATGGCCATCGATCCAGGATTCCCAATACCAGCTGTGGTTTCGTTGATAAAGCCCATCGCCAGAATATCCCATTTCAGTTGGCTCTCACGGCTTCTTCGGACGGTTGGCTCTCCAGGATCTCTTCGGCTTTCGCGTGGGCCGCTGACTCGCTCAACCCGTTCGCACGCCAATAGGCGACTAACCGGTGGTATTCATCGAGGTCGCTCATGCGGCCCTCCTCAGAGCGTGAGCGATAGCCGATCTGATGAAAGCTGAGATGTTAATATGTTTACGAGTGCGCAGGCGATCGAGTTGCACCTTCATGGCACGGGGCAGTTTGATCAGGACTGTCTTATCCATCGCGGACTCCTTCCGTGAATAATAATACCTAGTCATATATATGTAACTATACGCCAATCGGTATATACGTGGCTAGTCACCTCGGAGCCCGGCGACTACTGAGCTTTCTCAGCTGTCTTTATTTGAACGAGCGTGCTGCGAAGGAACGGCAAGTGGACGAAATAGACTCAAGCCTGCGTCTGAAGATTCACGGTGAGAATGCACCCCGGCACCAGGGCTTCGACAATGTCGTGTTGCTCGGTTGGGAGGGCGACGGTTTCTACATCGGGAGGCAGGATGATATCGGGGAATGGGAGAGCACGGCGAGAAAAGTTCATGAATAACACCTGCAAGTCTTCAGCTAAGACGGGATTATTCGCTAACTCTTCGATGATCGTCAGCAGCATTCGACTTGGGAACACGATTTGGTCGCTCGCAGTCCGACCGAATTGAATCGGTGAGGGTTTCCGTCGAAGCTCATCATCATACGGATCTGTCGGCAACGGTGAAACGAGTAACAACGAGACCACATGGCTCTGGGAAGGAAGTAAGATGAATCGACCCAGGATAACATCGCCATTGTCATTCACATGGCCTTGGGACTGCAGCAGAGTCATCACGTCACTGGCAAAGGCCTCCGCATCGTCCTGAGGGTCAACAAGGCCGTGTTCCACCATGATCTCAGCCATGTGTGCGAACATCGCCTCCATAAGGGCGTTACTATGCGGAATCATTTTCCGACCTTTGCTTGCCATCCTTGCCGATCTATCAAGGATCACAAGAGAGTGTCAAGGCAGCAATCCACGTTGCCACAATTCACGTTGGGTGAAAGGACGGCCGGTGGCGATATTGTACATTTGGATTTGATGCCGACCCTGTTGGGAAACTTGAACGCACGCTCCACACGCGGCATTCGCTAGATCGTCATGACCACTGGGTGGGTGATCAACGGAGTCTCGCCCACTTCGACTGGTGCGGCGTTCCAGTTGCATCAGTTCAACGGTGAGTGGTTGGACGTCGAGCAGATCAATGCGACCTTGTGAAAAGAGGGGAAGACTTTCGAGATAGATTTCAGATTTCGTCAGCTCGGAATGTCGGTACGTAATTCCATTTTTCTCGAACAGTTCACGGACCCATTCACCGGCGTAGCGATCTCCCGTCACGGTGTAACAGCGATAGGACTTTAACAGGGCAGCGTATTCCCTAACCACGTCCGAGGGATTGGCGGGCGGTTTGATTCGTCGGCACACGTCAAGCACGATCCGCTCGCCCTCACGATGCGCGATGCCCAGCGTAAACGCATCATGGACCATGCCCGATGGATCGACGAATGCGTCATAGACCATGCCTGCGATTGGTGCCCGTTCGTGGCGTCCTCGCTCAATCGCCCGCTCAATTAACTCCACATCGAGAAAGCTGCCGACATCGGATCGGAATTGCGCGAGATACTCGGCACTCGCTGCTGCGGGGTCACGCTCCATTGCCTCATCAATCACCGATTGCGGTACGGTGGGGTTCATCGTGCGGGTGTCGGCTTGCACGACGAGAATCGAGGATTCGTCTTTTCCGTAATGGCGCTTGTAGGCGTCATACACCACGCCGCTCCGACGATAGGGTGAGCCGATGCAGATCAAGAGGGCCCCTGGGATGGTCGCCATCGCCGGACGCACTGCGGCAAGAATCTCTTCGGCGGGATTGGCGCTGTTCTCGTCCCGCCAGAAAGGCGTCTCTTCGCCAATGAACACGACCACGGTGCGGCCTCGAATGCTGCGATAGCTCGCGGTCATTATCTCAATCGAGATGCCATTATCAAGATCAATGGCTTCGGCATCCTGTCGCAGAATCATCGCGGCGAGCATCGGCACGGACTGCAAGATGGCCGTGAGGTACCGCATGATGACACGGGCCTGTTTGCGATCGGTCGCGACGATCATAATGACGCCGCGTTCGCCTGGGCCTAGGAATGGACGATAGTCTCGAAAGCAGGCGAGAAAAGCCGCAATCAAGGCGACGATGAAGGACTTGCCACTGCGTCGGCCACAGATCAGCCACGCTTCGGTGACCGGATTGGCGGGTGGACTATTGCGTCCTGTGAGGTGACGGAAGAGGGTGAGGTCCTCCTCGCTCATTGGCAAGGCGAAGATGGCCTTGAGCACGACGAACCACGTCCGCCACGTGTCGAGGTTTTTAAACAACGGGCGAAACAATTGCGGGTCGTGGATCGCATCGATGATGGTCACAGGCACTCTCCTGTAATGTAGCGAGACAGGCACCACCACCGGTAATGCCTATCTCGCCACGGTCGGGGCGCGCGCCGCGACGTGTTACTTCGCTGCCCCCACAAATTGCTGGGGTGTCACGTCCTCCCTGGCAACCGCGACGCCCAGCACGTCCTTGATCTTCATGCCATCGACGCCGAGGCCATACAACCGGCGTCCGATCAGCTGTTGGAGCATATGGATAAAATCAAGGAGAAGTGTATTTTGCTGAAATCCCGCATAATCGTTGGGGTGCTGCCGCTGAGCACGGGCATGCAAGGCACGGTGCTTCATTTCGTCGCTGACCATCGGCCCCATCGGCCCCGTCAGCATTGCGTCGAGAATTTCGTCACGGTCTTGTTCTGCTGCCAGGAGGAAATGGCGGTCACGTTCAGCTTGGTTCTGAGGGGCCAGAACGTGGCGAATTTCTCCATCGCGCAGCTCACGGCGCAATTCGTCTTTGATCGGCGGATTCACGGCATACAGAAATTTGCGTAACCGTTGGTCCTCGTCTTCCCGCCTCGCTGCACGCGTCTTCAGGTAGGCCACCGTCTCAAGAAACTTCGTGCCCTTCTCGGCGATGGAGGCCAGCTTGCCTGTTTCGTTGAGGTGTTCGTTGCGGAGCGTTTTCAATTCATCGGCGTCGTAGTCCTTCAAATCGGCAATGACCTGATTCACTAAGCTGTCCCGCATCTCGATGGTGGCCGGGGACCAGCCCTTCCCCGACTGGCCTAGGTAATGCGAGAGGTTTACGATGAGGGTTTGCGCGGACATGGTCATATGGAAGTCTCCTTTTCGTTATGGGCGCGAACGCCCGGTTGGGGCTCCTGTAGGTGGGGAGCCGTGAGGTAGTCTTTCAGGCTGAGCGTTTTCGCGCGTCGCCGGAGGCCGAGCTTCGACAAGAGCCCGGACAACGTGTTGATGCTCGCGAGATACTCATTGATGTTCGTCCCGGTTCCGGCGAGAAGCGCGGATTCTTTCTGTTCAACTAAATGCTCAAGATGCACGATCCGTTTGACGATCGTTTGCTCCATCGCGCTGAGGTTCCCCGTTCCGCCCAAGTCGGCGAGGTAGCACGCGAACCGTTGTTTCAATCCTCGAACGACGGGATAGCGCCCGTCGAGATCGCTGAGGAAGGAGGGCCGGAATCGTCTGGCTACCGTCCTTGGTTTTGTACCTTTTCCCTTCGGCATCGAGATCCTACCTGTTCGGGACTTATTCCCCTCGAATATCCCCCCGTCATCTAGACACTACTTAAATATACGTATCTTATCAACGAGTTAGAGGAATCCATCCCGGTTATCGAAACCGGTTGTGGTTATGCGACCCTCTCTCTAGTCAGGATACTCGTCTCTCGCCGCTCTGCTGGGCGTCTAGGAAGGTTGCCGGGGCGCTTCCGGCTTTCCCTTCCTAAGACGACCCTCGCCGACCTCCTAGTCGAGCTCGGAAGGCTCGAACCAAGCTCCTAGAGCGTCCATAGCCGACCTAGGCGACTTAGGCGACCTTTTAGGAAGATTCCTTTATACACACGGGCCTCTTCTCTCCTCCCGCCGTCCTCGCTTTTTTCCTTTTATTATTATTCTTTTGTTTCTTAAGAAGAAGAAAAGGTCGTCTAGGTCGTACTACGTCGTCTTTCGCCTCTCTATGCGCCACTTTTCAGCGAGACGACGTCAGCCCCAAGGACGACTAGGTCGGTCTCTCGCCTGTACAGCCTTCGGTCAAATAGTTCGAGTTGGATTACCGTCGCCTCCTTGGGGGCTTCGTCCTTCTCCCACTTATAGGTCCACTTCATGTATAGGTCGAAAGCCGTTCGACATTCCTGTAGGGGAGGGAACTGCCACCCCCGATCCTGGACCCCATTTGCATAGATGCGTCCGTGGCTCGCCCCCGGTACCATCTTCTTCAGCGCATCGGCCAATTCCATCTCCATCGCACGCCGCGGAACCCCGGCTTGTTGGGAGCGCCTGACATACGAGTCGTACAATTCAGCGGCACGAAGGGAGGTCTCCCATCCTCTATCAGGATAGTAGGCTGCCTCATGCTTTATCGTTCGCTCACCGATCTGGCTACCGACTTTCAAACAGTTGAACCAAAACTTTTCGACCGGTTTCATGCTATGGACTATTTGATCGCCGAGCCCCGCTGTCTTGGGCACCGTCCACAGATCCACTCCGCTCCCGTCATAATTCAGCAACTCATAGAGCAAGGCCTCCCTTCCACCGTTCTTCATCTGGGTATCGATTGCCTTAAAGTAAGCATGGTCCTGGAGATGGGCCTCGCTGACATCGAGCATCAGCCATCGCCGGGCCTCGCTCGCCGCCGGGACGACCCAGTCGTGGTTCGAGGCCACGATGAGATGCATAAAATTTCGCACGGAGAAGGGATCTATCCCTTTTGGCTCGATGTTATGCGTCTCTTCAGTAATGAGTGCATTTAAGGTTCCTTCTGCCTGCTTGTCCCCAGCCCAAAATGCCTCATCCGCAAAGACCACGACCGCCTTCTTCAGGAGTGCATTGAACCGACCCACGAGTTGATGGCTATGCGTAATGTGCGCGAAGTGTGGGGCAAAGAGGCATCCAAACCCTTTTGCAAAGACCCCCTTCCCGGTGCCTTGCAAGCCACGAAGGACGAGCGCCACGCCAGGGCGATTACCTGGGTTCTGGACGATGTTCGCCATCCAGGCGAGAACATATCGGTAGAGGGTCTGGTTGCCGCACACAATATTTTCCCAGAGGTGCTCTAAATAGAGAGAGCAATCTCCCTTCATCGGCTCTACCGCAAACCCGCGCCAGAGGTTGTACAGGGATGGATCACATGCGGTGTGTCCTGGCTGAAAGACCAGACCCTGATAGCTTCGGCGCTCGGGATGCCCAAGCCAATACTCAACTTTGTTCGCCCTGCCGATCTTGGGATCCGTGGCATGGAACAATTTCAGTGCACTTTTAGTGCAGAAACTAATGTCCAGGAGACCAGTATCGGGAGCGATGTGCTCACGAAGAATGACGCAATCCCCGCCCATCCATACCACGCCGTACTGTTTATTCATCTCCAGCACGGCCTTCGGGACCCAGCCGTTATCCCGTGCCCACTTCAGTAAGGTGCCGATGGTTAATTGAGATTCGGATTCCCGTTTCGACAGGACATAGAAGTACTCGTGCATCCTTTGATCGTGTTTTGGCCCCTTCTTTCCGCCCCACGTATCGGCCCATTCGTGGTAGGCGGCATAGGCTTCGTCGTTGTCAGGGAATGTCCGGCCTAGGATGATCCCAACCTTGAGCCATGTGTCCCGGTCGTCGGACGGGATGGCCTTCAACATGTCCTTAACTTCATCAAGCGTGAACTCTGGCTCAAGTGGGTGGGGCTGCTGAGCGCCAGGATTCGGTTTCTTCTCCTTCTGGCTCGGGATGAGATGCGGCGGAACACCCGCCAATTCGACGCCCCAGTCGTCCCATGCATACGAATTGCCGCTCTTATGGCGACTTGGCGTGGCGATGGCGTAACCTCCGTCAGCCCTTAAATCCACATGCTTGTAGTGATCTCCTAAATAGTTACTGCAGGATTTCCCCATCTTGGGCTCGTACTGATAGAACATATGAAACCCGCCGCCTCCGGTCGTGGCCAATAAGGTCTTTGGCTCGCCCTTCTCCCGGGTCAATTCCGTCCAACTCTGCCCCCCGATCTTCTCCGGTCCACAGTCAATATCCACAACGCTACACCCGCTAACCTTGCCGGTCCGGATTGCGACGTTGCTCAGCTTGGCTTTCGGGCCGAACCATTTCTCGATCTGTGCTTTGTCGGTCGTGGAATTCTTGAATCCATTCGTGGTACGAGGATGCTTCCCGATCGCCTCACAGGCTGGATCGTGACAGGTGCACGACCCATCGGTCTGTATCCCGTGGCAGGGGAATACGTGGAACCCCCGCTCCGCATAACGCAGCGCCCACTCCAGCACCTCAGCCATGTATGCGCGGTCATCGTCGGCGGTCATCGCGTGGTTCTCTTTCGCTTCACGCAACGCGGATGGAGATAGCCGCCCGCGCCGTTCGGGACGCGAAGACGCACGGTCAGTTCCCAGGTGCATCGAGCGCAAAAATGCTCCCGCGCACAGTCCGCGATAGGGAGCCCGCAAACACCAAACAGTGGGTTTCCTTTCCGGTCAAATTGGCGTAGGCTTTCCATGTCGTTCCTTTCTCTACGCCGCGTCTGGGGCTCAACCTGGCGCGGCTGGTTTCTTTCCATTAAAGCGGGCCTGTCGCGGGGTGATGCCCGGCAGGTCGTCCACGAATTGCTCCAACTCGCTCCGTTTGAAGAACACGTTTCGGCCAATCCGGCGATGCGGCACGATGCCACGCTCCAGCAGACGCCGCAGCCAGCGTTCTGATCCGCCCCAAAAATCGGCAGCTGACTGCACATCCAGCAGCGCCCCGTTGATAGGCGTAGCCCGGCGCTTCATCGCGCACCGCCTAACTGATACTTCTCGAATTCATTTTTGAACGCGTGGTGCTGCGGATGGCTTGGGTCGGCAAGAATCTTTTCGATGGCGGCACGGAATACCCGCCGAACCGACGGGCGCGACGGATGGCGCTGCATAACCCGAATCAGATCAGGGTAGGGTGGAGCCTGGAGCTGGTACTTACTGATTTTCTCAATGCCGTGGATCAGGCATCGCCGATCGGCGCTGTCGAAAATCGCTTGCGCGTCGGTCCCACCCAGCCGGAAATAGGCAATGACATCGGCTTTCGAGAGCCAGACCGGAAGGCGTTTAAACGGGGTTGAAGGGGTAATCGAGTGGCGATGACGGGAAACGAGAGCCGGACGCTTGGCCATGGGGCACACCCAACCTTATAAAAATATTAAAACCCGTGAGATGTAAGGGATTTAATAAATTATAAGGTGTAGTGTGAGGGCGAGAGCCTCACCCCGGATCTATTCTCTGCTAGATCCGCCGCACGAACCTAAGGTCAGCTCACGACTGACGGACGGAACTCTACCCTGGTCGATGGACGAAATCTATTAGACCATTCACCTAGGTGTTGAGTTTAGGTTTGATCTGACAGACGATGACTGGCAAGTCTCGGCCAAGTGCGGAAGTTCAGCGCCCAGATCGCACCGCCATAAAGCGGTCCTACGCCCTGTATCATTAACGTCTAAAATCTCCGGTCCGCGGCGAGTGATCGTCCAGATACGCCCGGCTTTGCGACTCCGGTGCATTTGTTTGTTATGGCTATAATACGGAAAGTGGCGACCAGGCCGGTCAGACCACAACGCGACCATTTGAAATGATCTGATCTAATTGTCGATGAGCATACTCAGTACTGTCGGAGGGTCCAAAATTTGTTAAAGCCATACCTGCCTGATCGACACCCGTGCCTAATGTAAAATTGTGCTCGTCGATTCGTAGATTACGGTCGTGAAGATCCTTTGGTTCGACTACGATTAGTTGAAGCGTCGAGAACTCATGGGCTGCAAGTCGAGAAATTGCGGCAACAGCTTCCGCTCCATATCTTGGGTTTCCCGCCGTGGTCACGAGTCTGACCACGACGGAACGATCGACGGACGCAAGAAATAATGAGAAAAAGTCTGGCTTGAGATATCGATCAAAGTAGTCAAGCCTATTCTCTACAGAGGCGAATGCTTCCTTGATTTTCAGGTACGACGTGAACGGTGTATTTGCCTGAAATACGACTGGTTGCCATTCTACTGGGATATTTTTGATAAGCTCGAATAAGGTTGCTTTTGATAGATCGAGCTGTTCTGCAAATCGTTTATGGAGCAAGACTAGATCTTGCTTGAGAGACTCATCGCTTATCAGCTCCCCGATCTGGCGCCAACATCTTTCGGGTACGTGGGAAATGTCTTGGAATTCTTGGTTGAAGATGACGTCTGGCGTAAATGTCGTGAATGCCTTTACGGTCTTCCGCCACGTCGAGTCTCCCGATTGAACCTTCGCGACGGCGATTCGATAGTCGCCAACGGAGGGTATGTTCGTTGCTTTGGCAATTGCTTCTAGAGGCTGAATGAGAATCCCGAATTCGTAGATGAGTTGGTTCTTCTGAGTCGCTTTCTCGTTCATCACGTATCGATATCCTTATCAGCTTCTAGGGTATACCCATATTTAAGGCGGATCCGCATTACTCAGAGGTCAGCAATTAAGACAACGCCTGTCAGTGCGTAGCGCCATCAAATAAGGCATTTCTGCATCAATTTGTTGTTCAAGTTGCTGTCTTCTGAGTAGAGCCGGTTCGGCCATTTTCTGTCCGTATACGATGCCACTATGGTTCGTGAATAATACGCCGTAATCGACGCTTGTTCAATGAGTTGCGACTGGGCGACCATGTAATACGGGTTCTTATGCGGATCGGGGTAAGCCCCCCTCTGGAAGCGGTCGGTCGTGGACTTCGGTCGGGTGTCGACGGTCGCAGAACGGCCACGAGCGGACGTTCGGCACCGAGGTCGTACCGCCGTAAAGCGGTCCTCAGCCCTGTCGCCTTGACGCCGCACTTGAGCGGCGAGCGAAGGCGGCGCGAAGCGCCGACCTAGCTAGTCCGACTCAAAGCCCTTGTTCGGCATACCTTTCAAACATTGCTCCGCAGAAGCAAAAACATAGTTACATTCTCAGCGAGATTTTTCAGAAATAAATTCATGAAGTCGTCGAGAGCGTCCTTCCAGAGAGCGCGACATCTTTGATTTCTCTGAATTATCTCCATAGAACGTCATGCCACTGAAGTCGTTAAACCTAACTTCATACGCACTACCGAGATTTTCTTTGAGATACTTGTTCACGCGCTCAACCCACTCGTTGTGATCTTTTATTGGAAGGGGGTTTTCATTCAATCTTTTGCGTAACAGCTGCGCTTCTTTTATAAAGCCGGATAACTTCTCTGAATGTTCGCCCTGATCTGACTGCTCGGAAATTGGGAGGTACTCTTTGGCTTTCTTTTCTGCCCACTTTAACAAGTCAACGTTGTTTACCCAGACTAGGTAAATCATGACTAGGAGGACGAGGGTAAGAACAATTCGACTAATAAGTAACGTCATGTTGTCATGTATGCCGAACAATGTTTAGGCGGATCCACATAAGAACCAGATCTGCCATGTTCTGTCCGCATACAACGCCACAAGGGTTGGTGAATAATACGCCGTAACTAGCTCCATTTCATAGAGTTGCGACGGTGGGACCATTTCACCGGTTCTTATGCGGATCGGTGTAAGCTCCCTCTGATAGCGGTCGGTCGTGTACTTCTGTTTTGGGTCGAGATCGCACTGCCATAAAGCGATCCTCAGCCCTGCCGAATTAACGAAAAGCTTGAGCGGCGAGCGAGGCGGCGCGAAGCGCCGACGTAGCGAGTCCGACTCGGAGCATTTGTTAGGCATTTTTATCCGGCTATCGAGGTTGTTTTCTAAAACCCGTTATTACCCAAGCCACCACTACACCTAGAAAATACACCAAAGTCGAAAGCACTATGGCACCTACTGCACCGAGACCAGACAGCCCGAGGATTTCACTCCATACCTCATGTCTGAAATCGCTGTCGAGATCATCAGATGTATACGGGACCTTAGTTGGATTATTGAATTTTCTGTAGTTGTAGATGTGGTAGCAACCTTTGTTGCCGTCACTATCCTGATATTCAGGTTCAGTTAGTTCCACCAAAGGTTTTATTGAATACTGCCGACACTCAGGATTCTTTAACTCTCTTTCTACGGCCCACCGATACTGATATCGGGAAAGACTGCTCTGGTTACTGAGCACAAAAGGATTGATAAGAACTATGTAGAACAAGCCAAAGGCGGACAAAACAAACCATACCCGCTTCCAACCATTGGCAGTCCGTAACCAATTCTTGATCCTATTCACTGTGCTTTGTCCTTTTGCCTAACAATATTTAGACCGACTGTATAATCCCGTTACGGCAGATTGTCCACTTCTGCCTAAACCGGCGGGTAAGCGACCGATCGCCAGCCCTAACCCATTGCAGCAGGACAAGTTCCGCTCCACTACCGCTATGAGATCGTCGTCTTATGCGGATCGGCGTAAGCCCCCCCTTCTGATAGCGGTAAGTCGTGTACTTCTGCTTTGGGTCGAGACCTGCCGGTCACCGGGCATGTGTTCTGACACGACCTGCCCGATCAAATCGAAGTTCTTACAGTTTATGTCTTTGGGGCGATTCACTCATATCGATACGAGCAGGGCACCTCTTGTCGCACGTAAAGTGCGCGGGGCGAACCAAAAGAGTCCAAATGGGCTTATTCGACGGAAATAGACTCGATCACCAAGGGCGGTTAGCAAGCCTGAAAAGTGAGAGGATCTTCGGGGGGGATAAAGACGGTAATACCGCAGGCGACGTTGACACCAAGGTGGTTATTCGAGGTTCGATCAAGATTTGCGAGCCTTCTGTTTACCGCGTTTGGGATTCTCATAGACCAACTTCGCACGGTCCTTCTCTGACCAGAGCCGCACGCCATAGACATCCTGCAACTCCTGCGTGGCTTTCTTGTCGCCCTTTCTCGCCTTACGAAACAGACCCTGACGATGGAGGTCTTCTTCCTCTTGACTCAGGGACCACAGAGGTGGCTCCGCTTGTTTGGACAGGTTCTGCCAGTTCATAAGTGGCGCCTGGCGGTGTGCGCCTACGCGGCGGTGGGCCGTGCAGGCTGGTTGTCCAAGTACACGCGATCGGGCGTGCGTCCGTCAAGCGCGCGATGCG
>JBGTNJ010000121.1:0-5533 GCA_041743145.1 Nitrospira sp.
CTCGGTCGTGTCATCCCGCACGATTTCGCGTCGTTTTGTCTCTATGATCCTGAGATACACCAGTTGCGGGCTCATGCGCTCGACTTCCCCGGCAATCAAGACTTTGTCGAGTCGGGAGACCCCATTCCGTTGGAAGGAACCCCGGAAGGGTTAGCGTTCACGACTCAGCAGACCGTTCATGTCAGACGTCTCAGCCTCACGGAGTTTCCTACGGAGATCATGAAACGGGCAGAGGCCGAAGGCTTGAGGTCGGGGTGTGCGGTTCCCCTTATCTTACACGGGCGAGCACTGGGCACGCTCAGCGTTGTCAGCATGCAGGAGGACGCGTTCACCGACGACGATGCGACATTGCTCAGCCGGATCGGCGGGCAGGTCGCGCTCGCCGCGGCGAATTCGATGGCCTATCAGGAAATTTCATCGCTGAAGGACAAGCTGGCAAAGGAAAAGCTGTATTTGGAGGAGGAAATCCAGACCGCGTATAACTTCGAGGAAATTGTCGGGGACAGCCGGGCGCTCAAGCTGGTTCTCAAAGAAATCCAGACGGTCGCGACGACAGATTCGACGGTCCTGATCTTGGGCGAAACAGGGAGCGGGAAAGAACTGGTTGCCCGGGCGCTTCACAACCACAGCAATAGGCGGGAACGCACATTCGTCAAGCTCAATTGCGCTGCGATTCCGACGGGGCTGTTGGAAAGCGAACTCTTCGGACATGAAAAAGGCGCTTTCACCGGTGCAATCACCACCAAGATCGGCCGGTTTGAACTTGCTGACCGTGGAACCCTGTTCCTCGATGAGGTGGGAGAGGTTCCCCTGGAGCTGCAAGTGAAGCTACTCCGCGTGCTTCAAGAGCAGGAATTTGAGCGCTTAGGGAGTACGAGGACGATACGTGTTAATGTTCGCATCCTTGCCGCAACCAATCGCGATCTAGATTACATGGTGGAAGAGCAGAAGTTTCGGAGCGATCTTTATTACCGGCTCAAGGTCTTTCCGATCACGGTCCCTTCCCTGCGAGACCGCCCGGAGGATATCCCCTTGCTGGTCCGACACTTTGCTCAGAAATTCGCCCAACGCATGAAAAAACGCATCGAGACGATCCCGTCGGAGGCCATGAATGCGCTACAAGCCTATCACTGGCCCGGCAATGTGCGGGAGTTGGAGAATTTCATCGAACGATCGGTGATTCTAACCCAAGGACCGGATCTGGTGGTCTCGCTCGACGAATTAAAGCATGCGCCGGGTCACACGATGAACTCCAAACCAACGACACTGGAACAAGCCGAGCGCGACCATATTATGCGTGCGCTTCAGGCGTCCAAATGGATTATCGGTGGTCCCACCGGTGCCGCTGCTAAGCTTGGTATGAAACGGACTACCCTCCAGTCCAAGATGCAGAAACTCAGCATCACTCGCCCCCTGGAGTGACGGCCGACTTTGTGACCTCACGATCTCACGTCACTCCGATCGTCATCCTTCATCAGAAGCCTCGTCCTAGCTGAAATCCAGAGGGTGGGCGTCGCTTACGCCCACTGTAAGTGCTTTGAAAATTTGAAAGAGTGTCAGGGCGAGTTTACATTCACCGGCGGCACCGGAGGACTCAACGGAATGTTAGGAACAACCCCTTTTCAAACCAGTGTCATCTTTGAGCAGCAGGGAGGGAAGAACGCTCAAGCGATTGGGTATGCGGCCTGGCCGAATCTGATCTATACGTTGCTCTAAGAACTACGATCATCCAAGCACGCGCCGATCTTTCGGCAGCGTGCCGTGGGATCGGCAGACCCTCGTATTTTTTTGGTCAAATAGTCTCTTTCAGAAAGCCTCTTTCCTTTAAATTCAACGCAATTGACAGTGTCGCCTTCATCAAGCTTTGCTGGAACATAAGTTGCGAGTTGCGATGGATGAACTCTTCAACAAGGGAGGTCAACCATGGCGACGATGGTGGAGTTAACAGAGAAAAAACTAAATGCGAACGATCGAACAAGGCGAGAGCCTGTCACTGGTTCCATTCATTGTTCCAGATGCAAAGGGCTCATGGTTGTCGAGCAGGGTTTCGATTCACTGATCGGTGCCGGCCCGGATGATGTTCCGCTTCGACGATGTGTGCAATGCGGCGAAGTCATCGATCCGGTTATTCTGCAGAATCGTCGATTGCAGGTTGGAGGTGATCTGGATCGAACGCAAGCGTAAGGAAACACGAGGGGGCATTGATTCATTGATTTATGAGGGCGAAGTACAGCCTCGCATTTGATAAAACCTAGAAGGAGGTGGTGAATGACATCAGCGAATCGTTATCTGACATCCTGGGAAAATTTTTGGAGTACCACGACTGGAGCCCCTGGCGAAATCTTTTGGGACGCCGATCCTGCTCATGCAGCCCAACAAGATCTAGCCCTTTTTCAAAGCTACGCTGACTCGCGGCTTCCATTGATTGATCTGGGCTGTGGCAACGGAACACAAACGCGTTTTCTTGCAAGACATTTTTCCAGGGCGATCGGTACTGAAATTGCACCCGCCGCCGTTGAGATTGCCCGGAAGAACAATGCAGCCCCCAATGCTTCATATCGGGTGCTTGATGTCTTGAACCCGCAGGATGCGGGCGCCCTTCACGAAGAAATAGGTGATGCGAATGTGTACATGCGGGCGGTACTGCATCAGCTGTCACCTGCCGATCACGCGACGGCGGTTCAGTCCATCCGGCGGTTGCTGGGGAAGAAGGGAATTCTCTATCTGGTCGAGCTCTCGTCCGCGGCAGAGCCTTTCTTTGACCAGCTGATCAAACAGAATGGAATGCCCCCTGGTCTTGCACGGGTCTTTCAGCATCAGATTACACCAGGTTTGTTACATGAAAGTAACATGGAATCATTGTTCCCATCGGATCGATTTACCCTTCTTGGTACCGGCTCGAGTCATATTCGGACCGTCCACACGCTTCCGACGGGTGAAGTCGTGAAGGTGCCAGCCTTCTACGCCATTTTTCGACCATGTTGAAGATTACTGAACAACGGGGGTCAGGGCCAGACTCTCTATCACTGATTCTTGAGGGGCGACTATTCGGTCCATGGGTAGAGGAGTTGAATGCCTGCTGTCAGCGACTGTCCGCCAGTCATAGATGTTGCGCGATGATCGACTTGACGGGTGTGACGTTTATCGATGGCGAGGGCAAGGCGCTCTTGGCTCGGCTGTGGCGGCAGGGGGCGAAATTGCAGGCATCAGGTTGTTTGACCAGGTGTGTTGTTGAGGAGATCACCGGGGTAGGCAGACTTGATTCACCAAGCAGGAATTGCGACGAGCCCGCCTAGAAGGTGATACAGGATGCGATTGAATGTGGGCCGTGCATCGTTCTACCAGATGAAGAGGTTGGAACGTCTCGACCGTCTTGGGCTTGCGGCTGTCTCGTCTGCCCCGTTAAAATGAGACCTTTGTCTTGCAGCAGGAAATTGATGAGAGTCAATGAGTAGGGTAGATCGTATCGTGAGGAGTCATGAGTTGATGGGATATATCGCCGCGTTGCTTGTATTGGTTGCTATGGGATGGGCCGGCTGCAAACAGGAGGCGGCCTCCACGCCGCCGCCTCCCATCCCGGAGGTGTCGGCGATTACGGTGTCGCCTGGCACGATGCCGGACGAACCGGAGTTCATCGGTCAGACCGAAGCGTCTCGATTGGTCGAAATCCGTTCACAGGTGACGGGTCTCCTCAAGAAGCGGTTCTTTGTGGAGGGACGCAACGTCAAGCAAGGTGACCGGCTCTATCAAATCGATCCAATCCCGTTCAAAGCAGCCTTGGGTAGTGCCAAAGCGAGGGTGTCGCAGGCCGAGGCTCGTGTGGTTCAAGCCAAGCAGGATCTAGCGCGGGTGAAACCGTTGCTTGCGGAACAGGCGGTCAGTCAGAAAGATGTCGACGATGCCATTGCCGAAGAACTGTCGGCAAACGCCGCACTGGAAGGCGCGCAAGCCGATCTCATTAAAGCCAAATTTGATATGGATAACACGCTTATTGTAGCCCCCATCAGCGGGATTATCGAGCGCAGCCGCTACTACGAGGGACGGTTGGTCTCGGCTCAGACCGATCTGCTGACCACGATTCATCAGGTGGACCCCATGTACGTAAATGCAAGTGCCCCGGAAATGTTTGTCCTCAAACGCTTCCGGGAGCGTGCAACGAAGCGAATCCAAGGTGCGACACTCTATGAACTGCGCGGTGCCATCACGTTGACGGACGGTAGCATCTATTCCCATGAAGGCAAGTTTGATGTGCTCGAAGTCGGTGTGCGTTTGGCCACCGGCACCAGAGACTTTCGCGTGACATTTCCCAACCCGGACAGGGTCCTGTTCCCAGGGCAGTTCGTGAAACTCCGCATTTTGGGCGCCGTGCGAACTGGTGTTATCCTGGTCCCCCAAAGCGCCGTCCAGCAAGGACCCAAGGGATCCATCGTATTTGTTGCGGGGGCGGACAATAAGGTGGAGATCCGCCCTGTTCAGGCCACGTCATGGCGAGGCGGTCAGTGGTCTATCGAGGATGGCTTACATGAGGGAGAACAGGTAATCGTGGAGGGATTCCACATGATCGCGCCTGGCGCGCCTGTGAAAGCCGTTCCGTATAAAAAATCCGACCCAGCCGCTCCCGGCTCGCCGGCAGATGCGAAGCCAGAGCAGGCACAATGATCTCACACTTTTTCATCGACCGTCCGATTTTCGCATCGGTCCTCTCGATCGTCATCGTAGTGATGGGTCTCGTGTCTTTGCAGACTTTGCCCATCGCCCAATTTCCTGAAATTACCCCTCCCGTCGTGCAGATCGAGGCCGACTATCCCGGTGCGAGCGCCGAGGTGATCGCGGATTCAGTTGCGCGCCCGATCGAAGTGCAACTCCCCGGCATCGATAACCTGCTGTACTACGACTCGACCAGCACCAACGACGGACACATGACCATCAAGCTTACGTTCGAAATCGGGACGGACGTGGACATCGCGCAGGTACAGACCCAGAATCGTCAGAAGCTGGCGGAGCCTCAGTTGCCGCCCGAAGTTGTCCGCCAAGGCATCAGCGTCAAGAAGGTGTCCCCGGACTTGTTAGCGGTGGTTGCCCTCAGCTCCAGCGATCCCACGAAAGATCCCGTCTTTATCTCCAATTACGCGACCCTCCGCGTGATCGATAATCTCAAACGGTTGCGTGGCGTCGGAGACGCGGTGGTGTTCGGCGGACAGAACTACGCGATGCGCCTGATCCTGGACCCGACCAGGATGGCGCAACTCAAACTTATTCCCACCGACATTGCCAATGTCGTCCGTGAACAAAATCGGGACTTTCCAGCCGGGACGATCGGGCGAGAGCCGGCGCTCAAAGGCACCGAACTGACGATCCCGGTGATCACGCACGGCCGTTTCACGGACGTGAAAGACTTTGAGGAGATGATTGTACGGGCGCTTCCAGACGGATCGATGATCCGCCTCAAAGATGTAGCCAGGATCGAACTGGGTGCTCAATCCTATGGTCTCGATGGCCGGTGGAACGGTAAACCGAATGTGTTTCTCTTGAC